>NZ_JBNHFJ010000004.1:0-266213 GCF_059090105.1 Arthrobacter sp. K410C | reverse complement strand
TTGCCGTCCTCTGGGCCATCATCGCCGCGATCCTGGCCTCCATTGGCCGCAAGGAACTCAAGAAGATCAAGGGCCTGCCGCAGACCGGCGAAACCCTCTCCGAAATCCCCCCAACCCTAAAACCAGGTGAGGTCAACCGATGAGCGAGAACCCTGACGCAATCCGCCAGAACATAGAAGAAACCCGCGCACGGCTGGGCACCAACGTGGACGCCGTCGCGGACAAGGTCACCCCGTCCAACATCGTCAACCGCCAAACCGACAAGGTCAAAGACGCCGTGACCGGGGTCAAGGAGAGAATCATGGGAGCAGCAGACCACGCCACCACCCGCGTGCAGGACACCATGCACTCCGGGACCGGCCACACCAGCGACGCCCTGCACAGCACCGGGGACACCCTCCACGGCGCCAAGGACAACGTCTCCGCCAAACTCTCCGATGCCGGCACCGCAATCTCCCAGGCCCCGGACCAGGTCAAAGCCAAGGCACAGGGCAACCCGCTGGCCGCAGGCCTGATCGCCTTCGGCGCCGGAATGCTCGTGTCGTCCCTGATCCCGCCGAGCCAGAAAGAACGCGAAGCCGCGGACCAGCTCAAAACCGCAGCCCAGCCCCTGGCCGGCAAGGTCACCGACGCCGCCAAGGACATGGTCCAGGACCTCAAGGAACCGGCCCAGGAAGCGATGGAAAACGTCAAAGCCACCGCAACCGACGCAGCCCAAAACGTCAAAGCCGAGGGCCAGCACGCCGCCACCGACGTCAAGGACCGCGCCGCCGACGCCAAAACCAACGTCCAAAACACCTAGGACAAACCGCCGAGGGCCGCTCTTCCGTCCGGAAGGGCGGCCCTCGCTTTACCCGCCCTAAGCCAAGGAGCAACAACGTCATGAAAAAGCTGCTTGTCGCCCTGCTTCCCACCATCGTCAGCCGCGTCATGCGGGCCCGGAAGGCGCGACAGGCCCGCGCGGGCCGGGTTCCCCCGCGGAACCGGTACTAGGCTTGGCCCCGGTCGGGGGGCACGCGCGCTAGCGCTTGCCCTTTTTGCGTGATCCCTTGCCGCGGCCCTTGTCCGGGTTGGGGGCATAGCGCTGGGCCACCTTGGGTGCCGGCTTCCGGGCTCCCCCGCCCCGGCGGTCAGGCTTGGGATCCTTCTTTACCTTGGCCGGCTGGGCGGACGGCTGGCGGGAGCTTTGGGCGGTGCGCCCACGGACAATCCCAATGAACTCCTCCAGGACCTCGTCCGTGGCGTCCGCCGGCCAGACCAGGGCGATCCCGGTTCCCGGGGCTCCCTTGAGCCGGCGGGCCACCGTGTCTTTAACGTTGAAATGGCGGGCGACGGACATGGGCAGGACCACCAGCCCGGCCCCCGCGGCAACCACCTGGAGCGCGGCTTCCGGCCCGCCGAGGCCGGCAACATCCAAAAAGGACTCCTGCTCCAGGTCTTCGAGCGCCACCTCCTCGAACACGGAGATCTCGTGTCCCTTGGGAGCCACCACCACCGGCTGCTCCTCGTAGAGCGGAATGACGCTCAGGCCGTCACGCTCAATGGGGAGCCGGACAAAGGCCATATCCGCCAGGCCTCCGCGGACAGCGTCAACGTGTGCGCCGCCGTCGTGCATGAACGCCTGCAACGGAATGTCCGGCATCCGCTCTTCCCAGCGGCGGATCCACTTCCCGGGCGTCACCCCCGGCACGTAGGCAATGCGGAGGGTCCGCGGCGCCGCCTGCTCCCCCGCGTCGGAGTCCTCGGAAGCGTCGGGCGGGGTGGTGTTGTCAGTGGGCACGTCTTCACAGTACCGCCCGCCCGGATACCCTTGAAGCATGACCTCTGCAAACTCCCAGTCCATGAAGCCGGCCACCGTTGCCAAGAAACTTGGCATCTACCTGCCCGCAACACCGCAGGAGTTCCAGGAATCAACCATCACCCGGGAGGAGTTCGCCGAACTCCAGGCCAACCCGCCGGAGTGGCTCGCAGAGCTCCGCCGCAACGGCCCGCACCCCCGCCCGGTGGTGGCGCAGAAGCTGAACATCTCCATCAGCGGCCTCGCCCGTGGCGGCGTTGAGGAAGCGCTGACGACGGCGGAAATCACCGCGCTGCTCCAGGCTCCCCCGCAGTGGCTGGTCACCGAACGCGCCACGCATGCCGCAGTCCGCGCCGAAGCCCAGCGGGTGAAGGAAGAGGCCGCGAAGAAGGCTGCAAAGAAAGCCCGCGCGCAGGCTAACTAGGTTCTCCCGCATCAGAGGCTTGTCCGCTGGTCTGCCCCTTGAGGGCTCGGATCCGCGGACAAGCCTCTGTTCTTTAAGGAATTTCAGTCCTGGTGCAACTGGACGAAGTTGCCGCAGCCGTCGTCGAACACGGCGCTGATGCCTGAGGGATCCTCGGCGGGTTCGCCCCGGAACACCACGCCCTCATTGATCAGCCTGTCGTACTCCGCCCGGACGTCGGGGACGCCAAAGACGATGGCCGGGAGGCCGGCGTCGTGCAGCGCGTTCATGTAGTTGGCTGCGATCGGATTGTCGCTGGGTTCGAGTAGCAGGCCCACCGAACTAGCGTCCGCGCCGGGGTCCTTGATGATGAACAGGTTGTACTCCGGCATGGCCATCAGGGTCTCGAAGCCCAGGGTTTCCGTGTAAAAAGTGTGGGCGGCTGCGGGGTCCTTGACGTGGATGCTGCACATTTTGAGTCTCATGTTCCTCACCGTACGTGCCGGTCCCGCTTCAGGGAACCTCAGAGACCAGCCATTGACCCCGCACGCCGGACACTGTGCAATTAAATGACCAGCCCGGGATTCCGCGGCCCGGGCGCTGTTAAGGGTCGGGTGTCAGCCATGGGGGAATCCTTGTTTGAGGGTCTGGTCCAAGGGGTGTGGGCGCTGCTGCTTGCGGGGCCTGTCTTGGTCTGCAGTGTTGCCGCCACCGTCTTTGTGGTCCGGCGCCGTGCCCTTGCCGGCGGGGACGGACAGCCGGAACGGTCGGACCAGCTCTTCTGGGACCTGTTCCTTGGCGCCTGCGTCGCTATCCCTGCGCTTTTAATTCCCACGCTGGTCTCCCCTTGGACCGGCCTGTTCCTGGGCGGGGCCGGGGTGGCCGCAGCGGTTGCCGCCTACCGGGGAACCCCGCGGTACCTCAGCCGGCGGCAGGCGCGGCAGAACAGCCGCGAACAGGAGTCCGCACACCTGGCAGCCGCGGCCCGGCACGACGAAGTTGTTGCCAGGTGGCGGCGTTATGAGCTGGACCCGGCGTGCAGCATCGACTATCCCGCCCTCACGGACGTGCGCCTGCCGGAAACCTCGGCGTTCATCAAGGCGATGCGGACCGCGGACCAGCTGCGCGTGCATGCGCACCAGGACTATCCCGACGCCGTCACCCGCCTTGCTGCCTCACTCGCCGCTGCCGAGCAGGCGGCGGGCATTCCCGCCGGGCAGGCGTAGGACCGAACGTTAAGTGGTGTGTCGGTGCGGTGGAAGGTGCCGCCGCACCGGCGATAGCATCCGGAGATGAAGCCAGAGGAATTGCCGGAGCGCGACCAGTTCGGCCGGCTGCTCGAGGACCGTGGGGTGTGGCGCCAGGCCACCACCCTGGAAGCCGCCGGTGAGCTCACCGCCCGCTGGCTTGAGGGCGGCAGCTCCTACCAGCCCGGACACTTTGCAGCCGCCTTTGATGAGGAGACCGGACCAATTGCCGCAGCCCTGGCAAAACTGAACCGCAACGGGCTGTTCACCAAGGAGTCCCAGCCAGGCGTTCAAACCGAGTCTGCTGCACAGCGGGAGTACGTGACAGGCTTCTGCAGCGCTGCCGTTGCCGGAGACCTGCTGGCGCTGTCCACCCGGACTGACCTGGTCACGGTGGCCCACGCTCCGGGTGAGGCCAGCAGCGCGTCCATCCCGGTCACCCTGGCCGGGACGGAAGTCACCACCGTGTTGGGCTCCAGCGAGAACCCGGTGGACGAGGCCCAGATCCGCGACTGGGCCGACGAGACCAATGACGCCCTGGCGCTACTGCTTGCCGACTCCTGGTACGTGGAGATCCTCGACCCTGTGTGGGGACGCAACGGCGTACTGCTTCCCGCCGTGCTCGGTGCCCTGACCGGGCGGGACTAGCCAGAGATTTTGTCTCCAGTGCCAACCCCGTACCACGGCGGTGGCATCAGGCTCCTCGTTGGCTGCTCCGACATGTGTCATAACGAACAAGTGCTATCCCGTTCCGGCGAAAAGGTTACGAGACATAGTTACGGGAATCGCCGGTCATTAGCGGCATCACAGAGGACCGCTGGAATTTGGGCGATGACTGCGGTCCCTTCCCCGTTGCCATAAGACGCCTTGTATCCCAAGGGTTTTGCGACGCCCGACGGCACCTTCCCGGTGAAAAGGCGGGCAGGGCATGCGGGCACCCCGACGCAGGTCCTACTTCGGCAAGAATCTTAAGGAGGAGTTGTCCTCATAGCGACCGGTTTGCGGACATGAGCTCTTCATCACCGCCCTATTCTGAGGGGATGGTTGATGAAGAACTCAGCGCAGCCCTGGCGAGTTACCGCGATGCGTGGGAACAGTACCAAAAGGAACGGGCCCACAAACCTGGTGAAAGGCCCACACCGGACGAGCGATTCTTAGCGGACTTCGGCACCGAGCGAGGTCAGACGTTTTTGCCCACCATTCACGCACTACACGCCGAAGCGCGGCGTGTACCCGATCCAGGCGGGCCTCTCGGCAACTACTCTGATGCCCTTGTTGCCTGGGCGGATACCCATCCAGAAGTTGACCGCCGGGTGTTGCATCGACTGATACGTGAACTGCTCTGGGCGGCGAAATAAGCCGCTGCATGAGACGGGTGCCACCCCAATGCCGTCAAGAGGATCCCCTACCGGAGGCCCCACGCTTGCAGTCCAACCAGACTTTGCGTCTAGGGTTTTGGGGCCCGAGAGTGTGGAGCAACGCGGCCAAGGTGTGAAAGTTGCTTGGCCGCGGCGTGAGCCAGCAACTCGTCGAGTGCGTTGCTAATTTGGGTAAGTTCCTCTCCGGGTTCCCCAATGAACGTGGTTACCGAATGTCATGGCCAGGATTTTGTTGGTCGTACAGGTCCCGTGATCTTCCGATGGCTTCCTTGTTTTTCAGTGACCAGTCCGCCAACTGTTTGACCAGGTGAGTGAGGCTGCTTCCGCGTCGGCTGAGCTCGTAGGTCACCTGGGGAGGAACGCTCGGGTAAACGGTCCTGCTTATGAGACCGTCCCTTTCGAGGCGTCTAACGGTAAGCGTCAACATCCGCTGCGATATGCCATCTATGGCTCTTTGCAGCTCCCTAAAACGCCTGCTTCCCGAGGCCAGCTCGACAATGACAAGCACCGACCACTTGTCACCGATCCGGTCCAACACATCACGGATACCGCAGTCCGGGTGCTCAACCTCTCCACACGGCTCAAGCACAGCGGTTACTTCCGTGTGACTCTCTAACACCAAAGTGCCTCCTTGTGCGTTTCATCGTGGTTACCGACGATGGGTCTGGTTATCGAAAAGTACCAGCGAAAGAGTGCACGCATTGATTCTCGTTACAGGGGCCTCAGGTCAACTCGCCACACAAGTCCTCAAACATCTTGCCGAGTCCGGCGCATCGGCGGTGGGCGGAACCCGAAACCCTGCAGATCCTAGGAGGTTCCGGAAAATCGACTTCGACGATCCGGGAACTCTCGATTTGGAGGGGATCCTCACGCTTGTTCTCATTTCCGCCGGCACAGCTGAGGATGACGTGGTCATCAACCGGCACGAAAACGCTATCGCCGCGGCAGAACGAGACGGAGTCCGGCACATCGTTTACACCAGCCTGGCCGGGGAGGGTGACCATCTTGGCTTCGCACTGGCCCACCGCTGGACAGAAAGGCGCCTCCGGGGCAGCGACACCGGATGGACTATTCTCCGAAACGGGCTGTATGCAGAACTGGTCGGTCATCTTCTGGCGCCACAGAACGGCGTCATTACGGCTCCTTTCGGCAGTGGTGGAGTAGCTGCCGTTGCCCGGCAGGACCTCGCTGAAGCGGCCGCCATCGTCGCCAGGAGTCCGGGTGTGCATGGCGGTAAAACCTACAACCTGGTCGGGAACCAGGTCATAACGGGACGGGCCGTCGCGGACCGGCTGGGTGTGACCTACCGCCCCGGCACACTTGGGGAACTGAGAAGATCCCTTGATGCAGCAGAACTCCTGCCGTTTCAGCCCGCAATGCTGACCTCCATCCACTCGGCCGCCGCCCACGGATTCCTCGCAACCACCTCCGCAGACCTCACAACTCTCTTAGGGAGAGAACCGGTTGATCCCCTGACTCTGGCTGTCACAGCAGCACAAAACTGAGGTAGCTCGTCGACGCAGGCCCTACTAGGGCGGGCAGGATCCGCTCCAAAGCGACTCCCCGAAGGAAAGGAAACCGTGCCTCGCCATCACTTCAGTCCCAAGCTCCACCAGTCCTCAACTCCGTTTTCCCATTACGTTGAACACGGAAACATGGGATATACCGGAGGCTCATCGACCGAATCACGGGAACAGTCCTCGTCGGATTCGGGTAAAAGTCGCACTGGAACCAGGGCACTGACCCTCCTATCGCCCCATCATGCCGTCATCCGGAGGGCGTTCCGCCTCGTCTGAAGGGACTTGTTGACCCAACTGTCCGACTGTACACACACGCCGCGTCACCACAACCGGGCAATGGAACCGCCGGGATGGGAGGCACGTAGTTTCGCCGTTCGGGCCGTTCGGGCAGCATAATCTTGCCTATCTGTTGGTGCGCACCTTGATGGGGGATGAAATGAGTGAAGAGCCCGGCCCCGGAGGCCGTCCACCAGTGGAGCGGCCTCCGATTCCCCTACCGGGGGAGCGCAAGCCGCGCCGCTGGGCATCCATGCTGCGCACGTTCTGGCCTACCCTCGCGGGCCTCGCGCTCATCGTCATCGCGCTCCTTGGCGGTTTCCTGCTGCCGGTGGCGAAGGACTGTCCGGGTGCATTCGGGGATCAGGGCACTGTCAATCGCACCATCCGCACGCTCGCAGCCTGTAAAGAGGCCGCTATCCCGATGGCCTTCGTGTGGTTGGGCCTCTTCGTGTTGGGCGCCGCCGGGATCATCGTCGGCCTCATCCGCTCCTACCGCTCCTTGCAGCCGCTGACCCCTGTCAGTCGGATGTCCACCCAACCATCCTTCGTGGTCACGCCACAGCCAGAGTCTGGGCTGCAGCACGCCGGGGATCGTGCCGTGGGCTTGGTGCCCGGGATGGACGCTGGCGGGCCCCTCCAGCGCGTGGAGCGCAGGCCGCGGAAATGGCCATATATTGTGCCCATCGTCGTGTTGGCCGTCGGCGTGCTTGGCCTCGGTGCCGGATATGCCTACAGTACGAACTCCGCCGACCAATGGCGGGATGCTGCGGACAAGACCTCGCGTGACCTCGTCTCGATGACGGCCGAGCGCGATGGTCTGGCGGAGAAGAACACGTCCCTGACATCCCAATTGAGCGACACGACCAGCAAGCTGAACGACACGACAGCCCAGCTCAACGACGCCAGTGCCCGGATCCGCTCACTCGCGAATGAGAAGGCCCAACTCGGGGATAAAACTGCTGACCTGATACTGAGCAATGAGACGCTGGAGGGGCTGGTCACAGCGTCTCAAAACGTCAGCACAAATATGTCCACCTGCATCGACGAGCTCCAGAACCTGCAGACCTATCTGGTGAACTACACCGACTACGATCCGGCCTCGCTGATCAGCTATGCGCGGGGCGTCAACTCGCAGTGCAACACCGCGCGGGCAGACAGCGACAGGCTCACGCAGGCGATTCAGGGGCTGAGTTGACATTAGGGGGCCTGCGCGTCGCGGGCGCTGTCGTGTTCTGCCTGCTGGCGCTGTCCGGCTGCGGGCTCGTCCCTGTTCCGCCGCCGTCCCAAACGAGCGCGACACCGACACGCTCCGCGGCATCGCCGCTTGCTGCACCGGCCGCTCCGGCACCCATCATCACCGCGTCGGGGTTCAGCGCCTATGAGCGCGCCGCGCTGCGGGTTCGCAACATCGGCTGCAGCTCTAGTACGGGAGTCTCAAGAGGGTCCGGGTTCGCCATCACGGGGAACGTCCTCGTCACCAACCGCCACGTCGCCGAGGGGGCGCTGCTTCTGCAGGTGAGCACCTACGACGGCAGGGACATCATGGTGAACGCCGTGGGCACGGTGGTCGTCGCCGACCTCGCTTTGGTCTGGACGCAGGAATCGCTCCCGGCCACGCTCCAGTTCGCGCAGTCGAACCCGCCGGTCGGCGCTGAAGTGACCGTGGTGGGGTACCCGGAGGGTGGCCCACTCACCACCACGCGCGGACACGTTCTGCGCTACGGCCGGGACCCATTTGGCGAATCACCGTTTCAGATGATGTACAACGACGCCCCCATCAAGCCCGGCAGCTCGGGCAGCCCGCTCATCGATTCGTCGGGGAAGCTCGTGGGCGTGGCCTACGCCGGCGGTGGCGGGCAGTACGTCGCTGTGCCGGTGGAGACCCTCAACCAAGTGCTCAGGGATCCCTCGAAGTTCTACAACGGGGCTGGCTGCCACTGAGGACGCCGGTGTCTCATAACCCATGTGTCCCGAATCCCTAGAGTTAGGGGACCACGAACAACCGTGCAGGTTGGGCACCTGTAGCTGTTCATTCGGCAGACGTTTGCTCGCTTGTTTCTTCTTTCGGCTCTTCTCGAAGTGCTGCGATCAGTCCTTGGATTTCATCAGCTGGGATGTCTCCGACGCCCAGGAAGTCATACAGCAAGCGTCCTCCGTTCCCCAGTTCAAAATCGACCAAATCCATATTGAACAGCCCTAGCCCCATCCGGGGCGTCTTTTTTGCAGGGGCACCCATGATGCTAAGTCCGAACGGCCCCATTGCTCAGGGTTAGCTTCAGTGAATGACCGACGACAAGAGCGATAAAACATACGACCCAAGGGTGACTCTTCACAACATCGAGACGGGCGAGGCAACACCAGTAGAGGCCAACTTAGTGGAGGGCTTGGACGAGTTTAGTGAAACTTGGGAACCTCAAGTAGAGACGCCGTCACCGCTGACATTCGAAGGCTGGCAAATGTCAGACGACGAGCACCCCCCTGGGGGTGGCCGCCCTGCTTACCGGATCGTTTACAAGACATTACGGACAATCGTTGTACCACAGGTGAGGCTAGAAATGCCTAACCTTCTCGTGAAATTTACTAACGGTGAGGTCACCATCGGCAGGCCAATCTTTCACGGCACCCTTGGTTCGAGGAAGTCGGGTCACTTTGTCGTGCCCGAGTGGGGGTCAGCCACCCTCGACGAGAGCGGAAACGGGATGCAGTACGAATATGCCGTCAACCGCAACATTCATGTACAGGCCGCGCAGGATACCTACCCAGCCTGCAACTATGTAGAGGTGCTTTATGTGTTGAACGACGGGGTCGCATCTACGTACGAGGCCTCGCTGTCAGCAGGTAGAGCCGGAATAGCTCCCTTTACTGCCATGCTGGACTTGTCCTATGGAGATCGGCTATTGGGTCCGATACTGACAGAGGAAGTTGGGGAGCTTTTTGGAGATTGGCACTGGAACCGACGGCTCGGCGGCCGCACTGTCGCCCTTGAGTCTCGGGCGAACATGAAGACGATTTCCGGCCACCAGCTGTCCGACGGCCTACGCACAGCAGTTGATCGTCAGCTAGAGCTCAGCGACGAGAGCCGTGCTGCGGCCAGGGTCGCCGCACAGTGGTATTGGGAGGCTGAAGACCAATCTGATCTCGGCCTAGGTTTCGCTTCGTATTGGCTCGTGTTGGAAGCTCTGGAATTGGGGCAAAATTCGAACATCCGGCCACTTCGCGTGGCCTTCTCTGCAATGCTCGGCTGCAGTGAAGATGACGTGAAGGAGCCAATCGGGCGACTCTACGGAGAACGAAGCGGGTTGCTGCACGGCAACGTACGAGCCGTGGACGAGAATGAAGTTGCGAAGGTCAGGGCACTGGCAAGCGCATTGCTGCATAAGCATCTTTTCGGCGATGTACCCGATCAGCGAGTAAAAGAAGTGCGCCAAGTCCTCTTGCCGTAGGGGCCACCGACAACGTCCGGCGAAGGAATCCTAGTGCGGGCGGCGGGCCCCTGCCTGTCCATGTCTCATAACCTGTGTGTTCCAATTCCCTAGGGATACGAGACAGAGGCATTTAACCAGGGAAGAGCGTCCCGCTGTCGTTCTTCCCCGATTGCGGCTAGTGCGTCCATGGCACTGAAGGCAGTGCCGAGATAAGCGAGCGGTTTCCTGCAGGACAACCCGAGTCACGGAATAAGGGAAAAAGGAAAAGGCGGGGCTGCCGCCCCGCTTTTACCGTTTCAGGAAACTTACAGTTCCACTGTGTCGCTTTCGCCGACGCTCATGCGGCTGTTGGTGACCTTGGACTTCACCCACTGCAGCGCCGTGGCGGCAGTGCCGCCCGGGCTGGTCCAGTACTCCGCGGAGTCTGAATCGACGTGCAGCAGGCATACCTCCGGGGTGTCCGGCCCGTCCGGGAACCAGGCTTCGACCGCCTGGTTCCACAGCTCGTGGATCTTGGCCCGGTCGGTCACAACCTGGGCGGTCCCGGCCACAGAAACCCACTCGGTGTTCTTGCCGAAGGCGACGTTGACGCGCGCGTCGGCCCGGACGTGGGCGACCTGCGACGTGCCCAGGCCGGTGAAGAACCACATGTCGCCGTCGTCCTTAACCTCCTGGACGGCCAGCGGCCGGCTCACAAGGGCGCCCTTTTCGTTGATGGTGGTCAACATCCCGATCTTGGAATCGTTGATGATGTCCGTAACCTTGCTGATGCCCTGGGCGTCAGTCATGTCTCACCTCGCTTGTCTGCATAGGGGACGCTCCCCACTCGCAAGCCTATTAGTAAGCATGCTTATTGGCTATCCGACGGCGACGGCCACCCTTGCCACTTCGGCGATCCGGGCGGCGGTCTGGCGGCCGATCCGGATGGCGCCGTCCACGTGCTGGTAGCCTTCGGCGGCGAGGTCTGAGGAGGCCCAGTAGATGGGGCCGACGGGGGTCAGCTGGTCCTTGCCGTAGCGGTGCAGGCCGCCCAGGTCGTAGCTGGCGGCGTAGGCGCCGCGGGTCCATTCCTCGGATCCCCAGTCGGACTCGTAGTAGACCTCGGGCGTGAGTGCCTCGTCGCCGAGGAAACCGGCGATGGAGGCCAGGATTGCCTTCTTGCGGTCCTCGGCATCAAGTTCGAAGACGGCATCGGCCTTCTCGTCCGAGACGAAGCCCACCAGGGTGCCGCGGGTGTCGCCGTGGTTGGTGTTGTCGTAGACCTCCTGCACCAGGGCGTTGGCGCCGAAGCCGGTACCTGACAGGCCCTTGTCCCGCCAAAAGGGACGGTCGTAGACGGCGTGGACCTTGATGACCAGGCCCAGGGACTGGTGCTGGTGCATCTGGTGCTGCCGGCGGGGCAGCGGCGGGTTGAAGGAGACGCGCGAGTACAGGTTGGGTGGGACGGCCATGATCACGAAGCGGGCGTTGACTGTGGCGCGGTCGGATTCTACGGTGACGCAGTGGCCGCCGTCGGCGTCCGGCTCCCAGTTGATGGTGCGCACCGGGGTGTTGAGGACGACGTCGTCGCCCAGCTCCTGCGCGAGCAGCAGCGGTACCTGCTGCATGCCGCCCACTACGCGGCGGTCGAGGATGAAGTCCTCGTCCGTCAGGTGGGTGAATGAGCCCGCCGAGGCGGCCATCAGCACGGCCTGCAAGGCGGAGAAGGCGTGGGCGGGCTTGGTGAGCATGCCGCCGGCGATGAAGAGGCCGATGTTCTTGCAGGCTTCCTCATTGGCGGAGTTTTGCCGCAGCCAGTGGTGGAAGGAGATGGTGTCCAACTCCCGCGCTTTGGGGTGGGCCCAGGGCTCGGTGGCGCCGATTTCCGCGGCGAGCCCGTCCAGCAATGCGACCAGGCGGTCCATTTCGGCTTTGGTGTTGGGATCCACCGGGAAGGTGTCGCCCGTGTAGCGGACGGGAATGCCGTCGGAGCCGATGTAGACGGATTCGCCCTGGCGGTAGCGGGAGTAGGTCTGCAGGCCGAGCTCGCCGAGGAGGTCCAGGAGCACGGTCTGGTCCGGGGAGACCCACTGGCCGCCGATTTCGAGCATGGCGCCGTCCACGGTATCGGTCCAGGTGCGGCCGCCCACGCGGTCGCGGGCCTCGAGCACGGCGACAGATAGCCCCGCCTTTTTCAGCTCCCGGGCTGCGGTGAGCCCGGAGGGACCGGCTCCAACGACGACGACGTCGCGGTTCAGGTTCAGCATGATGTCCTCTCTGCCTCCCGCGAAGTGACCGGGAGCACTAAATGAATGTCGTTCATTTATTAGAACTATAGCTGCTTGTGGCCGGGACGGGAAGTGCCCGGGTGGAATAATGCTGGGGACCACCAAAGAAAGGGCAGGAATGCCGGCAGTATCAGCCGAAGAAGGACACACCACGGGAACCGGGGCGGGGACGGGGCGCCGGCGGGCCGGCCGGCCATCGGCGGCGGTGCTGGACAAGGCAGGCATCACGACGGCGGCCCTGGACCTGGTCAGCCGGAAGGGCTATGACGGGCTCACCATGGCAGCGCTGGCGAAGCAGCTGGAGGTGGCGCCGTCGGCCCTGTATAACCACGTGGCGTCCAAGCGCGACGTGCTGCTGCTGGTGGAGGACCACCTGACGTCACTGGTGGACGTCTCGGCGTTCGGCTCGAAGTCCTGGGAGGATGCCGTGCGCACCTGGGCTTGGAGCTACCGGGACGTCTTTGCCGAGCACACGCCCCTGATTCCCGTCATCGCCGTGCTGCCGGTCACGGACGCCCCGCAGACCCTGGCGATGTACGAGACGGTGAGCAAGGGGTTCCTGGACGCAGGCTTCCCGGAGGAGCGGATTGTGTCCGCGATCGTAGCCCTGGAGTCCTTTATCTTCGGGTCCGCCTATGACGTGACCGCCCCCGGGGACATTTTCGAGCCAGGGTCCATGGCGGAGGCGAACCCGCATTTCACCGCCGCCGTGCGCAGTTCCGTCGGCCCCGGACGCCCCGCCGACACGGCGTTCGGCCTGGGGCTGGAGGCGCTCATCTCGGGGCTGGGGGCGCTGCGGGGGCATGCGGGCTGACCTAGCGCCCGGCGGTCCCGCTGCCATCCGTGATGTTGCAGCTGACGTCCCCGAGGAGACCCGCATCCGGATCATCGTTTTCACCCAACAGGCCACCGATCACCGCTCCAACCTCCGTCAGGGCTTGGAGGCACGTGGCGTCGCCCGTTCCTGCGTCCTGCCCGGCGGATCCTGTGCCGGTCGGCCGCGTGGCGCTAGTGCCCGCTGCCGGTGCACTCCGGGGGGTGGGCGCGGGGGACGGCGCAGCCGGCTGGCCGGTCGCCACCGGCGCCGCTGATACCGGAGCAGGGGAAGCGGCGGCCGCTTCGCCGCCGGCACCGGGAGGTGTCCCCTCGACGTGGGGTACCTGCCCGGCTGCAGCCGCTTCCTGCGCCTGACCGGCGGCGGCCTGCGCCTTGGCCGCGGCTTCTGCCCTCGCCTCAGCTTCGGCCTTCGCCTCAGTTTCTGCTTTCGCTTCGGCTTCTGCTTTCGCTTTGGCGGCAGCCTCTTCCGCAGCCTTCCTATCGGCCGCAGCCCTGGCCCTCTCGGCCGCCGCCAATTGGCTAGTGCCCACCGCAGCGGAAGGGGCGGCGGTGCTGGCTGTGGCCTTGGCTTGAGCCGGGTCTGCGGTTGCCATGGGGTCGGGTGCGGTGCACGCGGTTGTCACGAACAAAGCAACAAGCGTACCGGTGGCCAGCAGATGATTCCTGCGCATGGAAAACGAAGCCTCTTCATGGGAGTGCGGAGCGGCAGGCCTCGAGAGGTTCCCTGCCCGGAACGGTTTCCGGCCTGGGAACGCAGGGGCACCCCCGTGGGGGACATAGCACGCAGAAGCAGCATGGATGCTTCGCCGGGCGTGTGCTCCGACCGGTGACCTAAACGTTACATTGCACTGCCGGACGTGACCAATCGACCCACGGCTATACTTGTAGTACAAGTTAGTTACTTGTATCATAGGAAGGTGGGCGATGGCGCCCAGCAACCCCCACTAGGAGAATCCATGAGCACCATCGACCTGATCCGGCACGTCAAACTGTCCACCGCCCGCCTTCCGCTCGCCGTGCCCATCAGCGATGCCAAAGTGTTCACCGGCCGCCAAAAGCCGATGACGGAAGTGGTTTTCCTCTTCGCCGAAATCACCACCGAACAGGGCCACACCGGCCTCGGCTTCAGCTACTCCAAGCGGGCAGGCGGCCCGGCCCAGTACGCCCACGCCAAGGAAGTCGCCGAGGGCATCGTCGGCGAGGACCCCAACGACATCGGCAAGCTCTACACCAAGCTCCTGTGGGCCGGCGCCTCGGTGGGCCGGTCCGGCGTCGCCACCCAGGCCCTCGCCGCCATCGACATCGCCCTGTACGACCTCAAGGCCAAGCGCGCCGGGCTTCCCCTGGCCAAGCTCCTCGGCTCCTACCGCGACTCCGTCCAGACCTACAACACCTCCGGCGGCTTCCTGAACGCCACCCTCGAGGAGGTAAAAGCCCGCGCCACCCAGTCCATCGAGGAAGGCATCGGCGGCATCAAGATCAAGGTGGGCCTGCCGGACAGCAAGGAGGACCTCCGTCGCGTGGCCGGCATCCGCGAACACATCGGCTGGGACGTCCCCCTCATGGTGGACGCCAACCAGCAGTGGGACCGCGCCACCGCACTGCGCCTGGGCCGCCAGCTTGAGGAATTCAACCTCGTCTGGATCGAGGAACCCCTGGACGCCTACGATTTCGAAGGCCACGCCCACCTCGCGCAGGTGCTGGACACGCCCATCGCCACAGGCGAGATGCTCGCCTCCGTGGCCGAGCACAAGGGCCTGATCGCCGCTAACGGCTGCGACATCATCCAGCCCGACGCCCCGCGCGTCGGCGGCATCACCCAATTCCTGCGCCTCGCCGCCCTCGCGGACGAACGCGGACTGGGGCTCGCCCCGCACTTCGCCATGGAGATCCACCTGCACCTGGCTGCGGCCTACCCGCGGGAGCCGTGGGTGGAGCACTTCGACTGGCTTGACCCGCTGTTCAACGAGCGCCTGGAAACCAAGGACGGCCGGATGATCGTGCCAGACCGCCCGGGACTCGGCGTCACCCTCAGCGACCAGGCCCGCGCCTGGACCACCGAATCCGTGGAGTTCGGCGCGTAACCTTGAACCCATGAGCCGGAACCTCACCGCGGACCTTGCCGCCGACCTTCGCAACCGCATCGTTGACGGCATCATCCAGCCCGGTGAGAAGCTGCCCAGCGAAAACACGCTCATCAGCGATTTCGGCGTCAGCCGCACGGTGGTGCGCGCCGCCCTCACCCGCCTCCAGGCCGAGGGACTGGTGGAAACCGAACGTGGCCGCGGCAGTTTCGCCCTTACTCCGCCCTCGGACGGGCCCGCGGCAGCGCCGGGCGCCCGTCCGGTGGCCACCACCGAGGACCGGCTGAACCTGCTGGCGTTCCGGATGGGCGTGGAAACGGAGGCTGCAGCGCTGGCCGCACGGAACCATACCGACCGGCAGCTCCGGGCTGTCCAGGCGGCACTCGAGGAGTTCACCGCCAGCGCCGGGCACCCGGCCCACGCCATGAGATCCGACTTCGAATTCCACCGGGCGGTGGCCGCCGCCTCCGGAAATCCGTACTACTCCGACTGCCTCGCCGCCCTGGGGCAGACCATGATCGCGATGCCGCGCACCCGCCTGATGACCGGCGTCGAGCATTACGCCCGCGATCATTTCGACCAAGTGGTGCAGGAGCACCGTTCCATCGCCGACGCCATCGGCGATGGCGACGAGGCCGCGGCCGCCGCCGCCATGCGCAGCCACCTGGCCAACTCACGACGCCGGTTCAAGGCTTCCGCACGCGCGTCCGGCTAAGCCGGGGCAGCGCCTGAGCGGGCGCAGGCACCGTGGAGGCCTCCCGCCGTCGCGCCGCCCTATCACCGCCGCACCTAAGCGTGTTCGCGCATCGGAATCCGAAGGTACTGATGCGCGAACAAGCACGGGTATCAACACCAGAAGACAACGCAAAAGAACCCCGGTCCTAAGACCGGGGCTCTTCCATTTGCGTGCGCGAGGGGGGATTTGAACCCCCACGCCCTTTCGGACACTGGCACCTGAAGCCAGCGCGTCTGCCGTTCCGCCACTCGCGCGCAACTTCTTCCACCGGACCACTCCGGTTTCCCGGATTCGCAGTCTTGTAAAAGCAGCGAGATCAAGCATAACGGACAGATGCCGCAAAACACCAATTGGCCTGCCGGAGGCTGTGTGGAACCCCATACGGACAGCCGGGATTCCCTGTCCTGCCGCAGGTGAAACGACCGTCAGGAACGGCTTCCGGGATCCCGGGGCACGAACTTTTCCGGGCGGCGGGCCGTTGTGGATTAAGGTCATTCACAGGCCTGCCCAGTAGTATCGGATGTAGAGGCGGCTGCGTCCTGCAGGTGCACTGCCGGGTTGTGAACTGCACGCAAAGAGAAGTTCCGGAACTAGGACTGCCCCGTATCCGGGGGGAAAGGAGAAGAACCATGGGCCTGCTGGACAAAGTTGAACGCGGCATTGAAAAGGCTGTCCGGGGCGTCTTCTCCACCGGATCCAAAGCCCAGGTTGAGCCAGTGGAAATCGCCAGCCGGCTGCGCCGGGAAGTGGACCACAGGTCCCTGACCGTCACCGCCGGGAGGACACTGGCACCCAACGTCTTCGACGTGCAGCTCAGCGACGATGACTTCCGGCGGGCCCAGGAATGGGGCACCCCGCTAGCAGAGGAACTCTGTGACGTTGTCATCAACCATGTCCGCGGCCAGGGCTACACACTGCAGGGCCCGGTGCGGATCTCCTTCCGCCGGGACACGGAACTTCGGGCCGGAGACTTCGAGATCGTCTCCTCCACGGAGAAATCAGGCGCCGCTCCGGCCGCTCCTCCCGCGCGGCCCAACGTTCCGGCCGCGCCCAGCCGCCAGCCGGTCCGGCTCCAGCCCGTCCTGGACATCGACGGCCAGCGCTATTCCCTCAATGCCCCGTCCATCGTGCTCGGCAGGTCGTCCGATGCCGATATCCATGTAGAGGACACGGGCGTCTCGCGCCGCCACCTCGAGATCCGCACCGCGAACGGCGTCTCCACGGCGGTGGACATGGGCTCCACCAACGGAAGCTACGTCAACGGCCAAAAGGTTTCCGGAAGCACCGAACTCACCGACGGCTCCACCATCACGATGGGACGGACAAAGATTATCTTCCGCCTGCTTCCAGCCAGCCCGGGTGGCCCCGCATGAGCGACCTCACCATCACCGCGCTGCGGTTTGGCTTCCTCCTGCTCCTGTGGGTGCTCATTTTCAGCATCGTCTCTGCCATGCGCCGTGACCTCATGGTGGGGCGCAAGGCAGCGTCCGGGGCGCCCACTGCCCGGCAGGTCCGCAAAAACCCGGATCTTGCCGATACCCCGCCGGCACCCGCCAAGCAGCAGGCCCGGCAGCTGGTGGTAGTCGAGGGACCGCTGAAGGGGACCTCGGTGCCGCTTGCCGCCAGCCCCATCCTCTTGGGACGCGCCCAGGAGGCAACACTGGTCCTCGAGGACGACTATGCCTCGGGCCGTCACGCCAGGCTGTTCCCCCAGGGCAGCCGCTGGTTCATCGAGGACCTGGGTTCCACCAACGGAACCTACCTCGCGGACCAGCAACTGACCCGTGCCCTCCCCGTTGAGCCAGGCGTACCTGTGAGAATCGGCAAGACGGTCATCGAATTGAGGCCATAGCCGTGGCCGTCCCAGAGAACACCGCAGACGGGCAGAAGCCCGCGGAGCGGCCCCTCATCATGCGCTTCGCCGCGCGCTCCGATGTGGGCCGGATCCGGTCTAAGAACGACGACTCGGCGTACGCGGGACGCCACCTGGCTGTCGTGGCTGACGGCATGGGCGGCCATGCGGGCGGCGACGTCGCCTCTGCCGCCACCGTCCTGGACATGATCCACCTGGACCGCTCGGACTACGACGGCGATGCGGGCACCATCCTCGCGGACGAGATCCAGACCGCGAACTCCCTGCTCTCCGAGCTGGTGCACATCAACCCGAAGCTGGCCGGGATGGGCACCACGGTCACGGCATTGCTGCTCGCCGAGGGCAAGCTGCACTTCGCCCACATCGGCGACTCCCGCGCCTACCGCCTCCGCGACGGCGAGTTCAAGCAGGTCAGCGTGGACCACACGTTCGTCCAGCGGCTCATCGACGAAGGCCGGCTCAAGCCCGAGGAAGCGGAAAGCCATCCGCACAAGAACGTGCTCATGCGGGTCCTTGGCGACGTGGACGCGAGCCCCGAACTGGACCTTGGCACTCTCGATGTTAAGGCTGGCGACCGCTGGCTGCTCTGCTCCGACGGCCTTAACTACGTGGCGGGACATGCCGTGGAGCGCACGGTCAAGGAAACCAGGGACCTCCGCGAGTGCGTGGAAACCCTCGTTGATTTGACCCTCGAGGCGGGCTCCCCGGACAACGTCACCGTTGTGATGGTGGAGATCGTGGAAGAAACGCCCGACGACGTCAGCACCGCCGCCGTCGACGTCATCCCTCCCGTTGTGGGCACCAAGCCCGCTGCCGCCACGGATGACCCTGGTGCGCCTACCGGCAAAACCCCTCCGCCAAAGGGGTCCGGCATCCCTGGAACCGGAGCCAGGCGTTCGGACGCCGGCAAGGATGACGATTCCCAAGGAGAGGGCGAAGATAAGCCCGACGGCGAACATTCCGGGTCGGGCGTGGTGGAGCCCGGTTCCACGGATCCGCACCTCGGCGAGCACCTGACCGCCGAGGTTCTCCGCGAAGAACTTTCCAGCAGGCCGCATGAGCTTGTCGGCGCCGCAGCGGCTGCCGCGGAGTCCGGTTCCATCCCCACTATCGGCGGACGGACTGTCGCCCGGCGCGCCGCAACCCTCCTCACCCACAAGGCAGAGCCGCTCACAGGCGACGAGGACGAAACCCTCGTTCCGCTGAAGCCGCGCCGATGGGTCACGTGGACCATCGCGGCCGCCCTCCTGGTGGTCCTGACCGTAGGCTTATGGCTGGGCTATGCCTGGACCCAGACCCGCTACTACATCGGCGAGCACGATTCCCGGGTCGCGATCTTCAACGGGGTTTCCCAGCGGCTGGGGCCCATCCAGCTGTCCAGCCTCGAAACGGTCACTGAGATCCGGATGGACTCACTACCGCCCTTCTCCCAGCAACGGGTCCGCCAGACGGTGCCCGCCAACGACCTCTACGACGCACAGCGCATCGTTAAGAACCTCGAGCTGACGGGCAGCACGTCCCCCGAAGACGAGTGCCCGTCCCCTTCGGCCAGCGCCGCGCCCTCAACACCCGCACCGGCACCCACGGCTTCCGCGTCGCCGGCCGCCACCGAGCCCGCCGCGCCGGCTCCGGCCAGCCCGTCCCCCTCACCCACACCCACACCCACACCCACTGTTACCTGCGAGGTGGGCCAATGAGCCAGCTCAGCACCACTCCCAAACCGCGCCGCAACGTTGAACTCGCCCTGCTTCTGCTGGCCCTGGCCGTAGGCATCGGCGCCAACATGCTGGTCGGCGTTGACCAGGAAAAGGCCTTCGACTCCGACTTCTGGTTCCAGTCCAGCCTCCTGGCAGTGGCGGCCCTGGTTTTCCATGGCGTCCTTCGATTCCGCGCCAAATATGCCGATCCGGTAATACTTCCGATCGTGGTCGCCCTGAACGGGATCGGCCTGGCAATGATCCACCGCCTGGACGCGCCGGGCGAGGACACCGGGAACAACCAGTTGCGCTGGACCCTGATTGCCATGGCCGTGGCCATCGCCGTGATCTGGTTCCTCAAGGACCACCGGATCCTCCGCCGCTTTACGTTTATCTCCCTGGCGGCCAGTGCACTCCTGCTGATCCTGCCCCTGGTGCCCGGCATCAGCGCCGGCGAGATCCTTGGCGCCCGGGTATGGATCCGGCTCGGCCCCATGACATTCCAGCCGGGCGAGGTTGCCAAGATCACCCTGGCCATATTCTTCGCCGGCTATCTGTCCTCCAACCGTGACCTCATACTGCTGGCAGGCCGTAAGGTCGGCCCGCTTCAGTTCCCGCGGTTCAAGGACATGGGCCCTATGATCACCGCCTGGCTGGTCAGCATCGGCGTGCTCATTTTCCAGCGCGACCTGGGCTCCTCCATCCTCTTCTTCGGCCTGTTCATCGTGATGATTTACGTGGCCACCAGCCGGATCAGCTGGGTGGTGATCGGCCTGGCCCTCATCGCCGGCGGCGGGTTCGTTGCAGCCCAGGTGTTCTCCCACGTGGAGCTCCGGATCTACGGCTGGCTCAACGCCTTCACTGAGGAGGTCTACGGACGCTCCCCGGGCGGCAGCCTGCAGATCGTCCAGGGCCTCTTCGGGATGGCCAACGGCGGCCTGGTGGGCACCGGACTGGGGCAGGGACGGCCGGACCTGGTCCCGTTCGCCAACAGCGACATGATCATCGCGTCCCTGGGTGAGGAGCTGGGGCTCATCGGCCTGTTCGCCGTCGTCCTGATGTACCTCCTGCTGTTCACCCGCGGCTTCCGTGCCGCACTAGGCACCCGGGACGCGTTCGGTAAGCTCCTCGCCTGCGGCCTGTCCTTCGCCGTGGCGCTGCAATGCTTCGTGGTGATCGGCGGCGTGACGCGCCTGATCCCCCTGACAGGCCTGACGACGCCCTTCCTGGCTGCGGGCGGCTCGTCACTGCTGGCCAACTGGATCATCGTTGGCCTGCTCCTGATGATTTCGCACACCGCCCGCGGCCCCGTGGACACCACACCCCTGCCGCCGGCCAAGGGAGCCGAAGCAACCGGCATTGACACTCCTACCGAGGCGGTGAAGCACCTGTGAACCAGGCAATTCGGCATTCGTGGGTGGCGGCCGTCGCCATGTTCGCCCTGATCTTCGGCGCCATCAGCTACGTCCAGGTGATCGGCGCTGACGAACTCAAGGCAAACCCTTGGAACCAGCGCGCGGTCCTGCAAAGTTTCTGCAACGACCGCGGGGCCATCGTTGTTGGCGGTTCCCCGGTTGCGGAGTCCGTGGAAAGCGGTTCGGAGACTTGTGCTTTCCAGCGCACGTACCCGCAGCCGGAGCTGTACGCCGGCATCACGGGGTACTTCTCCCAGAACTTCGGCGCCACCGGCCTGGAGCAGTCCATGGGCGGCGAACTGGCGGGCAACTCGGACCAGCTGTTCCTGGACCGGGTGGGACAACTGTTCCTTGGAAACCAGCCCAAGGGGGCATCGGTGGAGCTCACCATCGATCCTGAGCTCCAGCAGCTCGCTTACAGCCTGATCCCGGACGGTCAGCGGGGATCCATCGTGGTCACCAACCCCAAGACCGGCGCCATCCTGGCCATGGTGTCCAAGCCCTCCTACAACCCCAACCTCGTGGCCACCCAGGACCTCACCGCCGCCGCTTCCAGCATGAACGAACTGGTCAAGGTGCCCGGCATCAACCTGAACCCGAACGTCAGCGGGCCCACCGGTGAACTGCTCGCCCCCGGCTCCGTGTTCAAGCTGGTGGATACCGCCGCGGCCCTGGCATCCGGGAAGTACAACAAGGACAGCGAACTTCCCAATCCGGCAGAACTGCCGTTCGAAGGTATCCAGTACCGCCTGCCCAACTATGCGGGCGGCAACTGCTACACCCGGAACACGGCCAGCTTCGCTTTCGCCCTGCAGCAGTCCTGCAACACGCCCTTCGCGAGCATCGCCCTGGATATTGGCCGGGACGCCATCGCCGAGCAGGCCGAGAAGTTCGGCTTCGGCCAGGACATGGGTGACCAGCTGAAGCTCGACTACGCCAGCGGCAACACCTTCCCGGATGACCTGGACGGCCCCGGCCTGGCACAGTCCGTCATCGGCCAGAAGGATGTCCGCGCCACGCCGCTGCAGGTGGCCATGATGACCGCGGCCATCGCAAATGACGGCGTGCAGATGCAGCCCAACCTCATCAAGGCCCTGCGCGCCCCGGACCTGCGGGTCATCGATGAACCGCAGCCGAAGACGCTCCGCACGTCCACCACTCCCGCCATCGCCAACCAGATCACGGACTGGATGGTCAGCGCGGTCAGCGAAGGCATTGCAAACCGTGCAGGCGTCCCGGGCGTCCAGGTGGCGGGCAAGACCGGAACGGCGGAGCTCGGCAACGGAACCAACAACTCATGGTTTACGGGATTTGCCCCCGCAAACAATCCGCAGGTGGGTGTCACCATCGTCATGGAGGGCGTAGACATCAACACCGGCGCACAGCTGACCAGTCCGAACGCGAAGAGAATTTTTGAGGCGGTGTTGAATAAGTGAGGCCTACAACCGGAATCACCCTCGGCGGCAGATTCCAGCTGACCACGCGGATCGCGATTGGCGGCATGGGGGAAGTCTGGAAGGCGAAAGACCTCGTCCTGGGCCGCATCGTCGCGATCAAGGTACTCAAGGAGGAATACACCGGTGACCCCGGGTTCCTCCAGCGGTTCCGCGCGGAGGCCCGCCACACCGCACTCCTGAACCACGTAGGCATCGCCAACGTCTTCGACTACGGCGAGGAGGAGGGCTCAGCCTACCTGGTCATGGAGCTGGTTCCCGGACAGCCTTTGAGCACTATCATCGAGCGCGAGCAGGTGCTCTCCCCGGACCGCACGCTGTCCATCATCGCCCAGACCGCCCGTGCCCTGGCCGTTGCCCACGCCCAGGGCCTGGTGCACCGCGACGTCAAGCCCGGAAACCTCCTGATCACCCCTGACGGGCGGGTAAAGGTCACGGACTTCGGCATTGCCCGGCTCGCGGACCAGGTTCCGCTCACCCAGACCGGCCAGGTCATGGGCACGGCCCAATACCTGGCGCCGGAGCAGGCAACCGGCCAGACCGCAACCGGTTCATCGGACATCTACTCCCTGGGAGTGATCGGCTACGAGTGCCTCAGCGGGCACCGGCCCTTTTCCGGGGAGTCCCAGATCGCGATCGCCCTGGCCCAGGTCAACGACGCGCCGCCGCCCCTGCCGGAGAGCCTGCCCGCACCGGTCCGAGCACTGCTGATGTCCATGCTGGCCAAGGATCCCAAGGACCGCCCGGCCAACGCCATCAAGCTCGCGGAGGCCGCGGAGGCAATCCGCAACGGTGACATCAACGCAGCACGCGCCGCCGTACCCGGCATGCTTCTTTTCGATGCGTCAACCGGCCCCATTACCGCCCCCGTCGATACCGCCACCGCACCCACAGGCGTCATCGGCGCTTCGCGGGACTCGTCCCCGACGCCCACCTCCGCCTTGCCGGTTCTTGGAGCGGCCGCGGCCGGTGCCGCCGCCGGGGCTGCCGGGGCGTCCGCCGCCGATACGGACGGCCCGCAGGGTCCGCTGGCCCGCGCCAACGCGCTGGCTGCCGAGCGCAACTGGGTGCCGGAAGAGACAACGTACGACGACGAGCCCGCCGATGAGCCCGAGCGGAAGGGCCGCAGCCCCTGGACCTGGCCCCTCATCGCCCTGATCCTGCTGGTGCTGTTCGCGTTGGTGGGGTTCTTCCTGAACCAGCGGGGGATCCTGTTCCCGTCAGACGGCGCAACGTCCAGCCCGCCGTCGTCCAGCCCACAAACCACCACCGCCAGCCCCACCCCGACAAGGGCCTCGCCCACGCCCACCGTCACGAGGAACACACCGACGCCCACCCAGGAGCCCCAGCCGGCAACTGTCAACGTGATTCCGGCGGCATACCTCGGCAAGGACTACCGCCAAGTCCAGTCGGAACTTTCCAGCCTGGGCCTCGCAGTGACGGTCCAGCCGCAGCAGACCAATGAGGCCGCACCGGGAAGGGTAGTGGGACTGAACCCGACCGGACCATTGCCGGTGGGATCGCCCATCACTGTCACCTATGCCGTCGCCCCGCCGGCCCCAACACCCACCCAGACACCGACGCCGGTTCCCACCACGTCGTCGGTGGCAGCGCCCACCGCGACGTCGCTGCTGCCTGACTGCGCAGACGGTGAACTTCCGGGTGCCCCGCCAACCTGCAAGCCGTAGCCCCAGGACAGCCAGTGAATGAGTCACCGCGCACCCCAATGCACCGGGAGGACAGCCTCCCGGTGGACAACCAGCGTGTCCTGAACGGCCGCTATGAACTGGGCGGCCTGATCGGCCGCGGTGGCATGGCTGACGTCTACCGTGGCACCGATACCCGGTTGGGGCGCACAGTGGCCATCAAGCTGCTGCGCCCCGACCTGGCCCGGGACCCCCAGTTCCAGGCCCGGTTCAGGCGCGAGGCCCAGGCGGTTGCGGCGCTGAACCACTCGTCCATTGTTGCCATCTATGACACCGGGGAACACCTGGTGCCGGACGGATCCGCCGAATCCGTCCGCGTGCCCTACATCGTGATGGAATTCGTGGAGGGCAAGACCATCCGCGAGCTCATCCGCGCCAACCGCGTCACCATCGACGAGGCCATCGACTATTGCCTGGGCGTCCTGGCCGCACTGGAATACAGCCACAAGGCCGGAATTGTGCACCGCGACATCAAACCGGCCAACGTCATGTACTGCGAGGGCTCCGACTCGGTGAAGGTGATGGATTTCGGCATCGCCCGTGCCATCGCCGATTCCTCAGCCACCATGACGCAGACGCAGGCCGTGGTGGGTACGGCCCAGTATTTGTCGCCGGAGCAGGCCCGGGGCGAAACAGTGGATGCGCGCAGCGACCTGTACTCCGCTGCCTGCCTGCTCTATGAAATGCTCACGTCCCGGCCGCCCTTCATCGGCGACAGCCCGGTCTCCGTGGCCTACCAGCACGTCAGGGAGATACCGGAGCCCGCCAGCAGCGTGAACCCCGACGTGTCCCCGGCACTGGACTCCGTGCTGGCCAAGGCCCTGCAGAAAAACCGGGATGACAGGTTCCAGGACGCCGCCGCCTTCCGGCGCGCCCTTCGCGCGGCGAGGTCCGGAATTCCGGTCATGGCAGTCCCCGCCTCGGAAGCCCCCACCGACCCCAACGACTATGTGCCTGCAGCGGCGCCGGCAACCCAGGCCTTCGCTGCCACCGGTGCGAGTTTCCTGGATGACGCTCCCACCGGCCGGCTGGCCGCCACCTCCGCCTACTCCGACCGCGGCACCGCCGCCCTGCCCGCCCCTGAGGAGGAGAACGCGGCCGCCGCGCCCCTGCCGTTGGGGTTTGCTCCCGAGCGGGATCGGACTTCGCGGCAGACGTCCCGCCGTCGTGCGTGGATAGCCACCCTGGTGGTGGTCACCCTGCTGGTCCTGGCCGGCGGTGGCCTGTGGCTCTACGACACAGTGAACCGGCCCGCGCCCATCGTGCAGGTGCAAATCCCGGCGGTAGCCGGGATGACGGAGTCCGCCGCCCTGCAGGAACTTTACAAGGCCGGCCTCCCGCCCAGGATTGTCCGGCTGCAGCATGACACCGTAGCCAAGGGAACCGCCATCGGCACCGAACCGGCGTCCGGAGCCCTGAACCCGGGCACGGAGGTGGTCCTGAACATCTCGGAAGGTCCCAGCGCCGTCAAGATTCCGGAGAGCCTTCCCGGCAAGACGGAGGCTGCTGCCCGGGACATTCTGCGCCAAAGCGGGCTGGTGGGCGCCCCGTCCACCACCACCGCCAACAGCGCCACGGTCCCGGCGGGAATCGTCATCACCACCAGCCCTGCGCCCGGCCAGATGGTGGGCGTTGGAACCACTGTTGAACTGGTGGTCTCCACGGGCAAGGTGGCAGTCCCCGAACTGCGCGGCCGCACCCGGGAGGAGGCCGAGTCTGCCCTCAAGGAACTGGGCCTGGTCCCGAATGTCATCGAGGTGGAAAACGGGCAGGTGGAGGCCGGGCGCGTGACGGACCAGAGCGATCCCGTCAACGCCGCCGTGGAGCAGGGCAAGACGATCAGCATCGTGGTGACCAAGGCGCCGCCTCCACCCCCGCCGTCGCCCACCGCAACCCCGACGCCGACGGCGACGGCTACGGCGACGCCCAGCAAGAAGGGCCTGCTCTAGGCCAGCGCCGGGTGCGTCAGTGCTGGATGAGCGGGCTCAGCTTGGCAGCCCGTGCGGCCGCACCCTTCATGCCCAGCGACTCGAGCCAGTTGCCGAGCATCTGGTAGCCGCCCTCAGTCAGGACCGATTCCGGGTGGAACTGGACACCGCACAGCGGAGCGGTACGGTGCTGGAGTCCCATGACCACACCGGAGGCAGTTTCTGCCGTCACTTCCAGGACATCCGGAATCGTCTCCCGCACTGCAGCCAGGGAGTGGTAGCGGGTGGCCGTGACCGGGGAGGGGAGTCCCGCGAAGACGCTGGTGCCAATGTGTTCCACCTGTGACGTCTTGCCGTGCATCAACTCCGGGGCATGCGTCACCTTGCCGCCGAAAGCCTCCGCCAGCGCCTGGTGTCCCAGGCACACGCCGAACATCGGGACGCTGTTCTCCCCGCACCACCGGATCAGCTCGATGCAGACACCGGCCTCGGCCGGGTTGCCCGGACCGGGTGAGATCAGGACGCCGTCGCGGGTGCCGGCCAGTTCGATGGCCTCGGCGAGGGTGACGTCGTCGTTGCGGACCACGGTGGTCTCGGCGCCGAGTTCCTGGAGGTAGCCCACCAGGGTGTAGACGAAGCTGTCGTAGTTATCCACCACGAGGATCTTGGTTGTGGTCATGGCTGGTTTGCTGCACCAATCGTTGAGTCAGTGAACTGGGTGTACTCGGACATCCACGGAAAAAGGAACTGGACCATCAATACCAGTGCAACGGCAATGAGCACCAGCGAGGTGACCATCCGCAGCCACAAGGGCCCGGGAAGGTGGCGGAAAATCCATCCGTACATGCTCAGCCCTTTCCTATCGCTGCCGCCACCTGCGCGGCGATTTCGGCGGGCGGACCGGCGGAGGCCGGCCGCCAGCTGTCCAGCAGGGCGTAGGCGATGATGCGCTCTTCCGCCCCGAAACGCGGGTTGCAGCTGGTCATGGTGAGGTAGCTTTCCGTGGGTGTGACGCCGGGAAGGGTTGGCACCGGCTCCAGGACGTCGGTGCGGCTGGGCATCACGATCTGGTTGTTGCGGAAGACGTACACGTAGTAGCCGTCCTTGGTTTGCACATAGATCTTGTCGCCTGGAACCAGGGTATGGATGTTGTCCAGCACTGCGCCGTGCGTCTGCCGGTGGCCGGCGACGGCGAAGTTTCCCACCGCCCCGGGCATGGCCGTGGTGGCGTAATGGCCAAGGCCAAGGGTGTCCAGGACGTCGCTGGTGGTGCCCTGCACGATGGGCCGGGTGTAGCTGGTGCCGAAGCGGGGGATGTACATGATGCCGATGGTTCCGGCGTGGCCGGGGGCGGCTCCCACCACCGGTGGTCCGAAATCCTCGGCGGGCGCGGGTCCGTCTGCTTCCTGCGGGGCGGGGGCCGGCGGCGGGTTGCCGAGGTCCTGGGCAAACTCCTTGATGACTTCGCTCTGCCGCGCATCCGATTCCACGTTGGTCCACCACAGCTGCCAGGCAACGAACAACAGGAGGATGATGCCTGCGGTGATGAGGAGTTCGCCGAGTACCTGGATGGTCATGCGTACTATTCCGACGATGGCAGCCGGGGCAACGGCGGGCCTCGCCTTCTCCTGCAATACCACGCGTTCTCCTCGGGGCGGTTCCGCTGGGCACCGGGGGCCCAGGAAGTCCGGCTAGAATTGGCTGCTAGTAAGAATCAAGATTTGTCCAAGATCGCGCAGACCGCTGGCAATTTCCTTCTTGCAGGATATCAAGCCCGGCACGCCGAGCTTGCCCAGCCGCCAAGGAGACCCAGTGCCCGAGTCAAAGCCGCGAAAGAAGACCGACAGCACCGTCCAGCCGGCTTCCCCGCAGGCGTACAAGCCGAACCCCGTATGGTTCAAGCCCGTCATGTTCGGGCTGATGATCATTGGGCTGTTCTGGATCATCACGTACTACATCAGCGAAGGTCTCTTTCCGGTCCAGGCATGGGGATCCTGGAACATCGTGGCCGGCTTCGGCATTGCCATCATTGGCTTCCTGATGACCACGCGCTGGCGCTCCTAGGCCTTCTTCTCCAACAATCCGACGGACTCCAGGAGGAACCGGATGGCTGCCGACACTGCCGGCTCGGCGATAGTCGGCGACGACGGCCTCGCCCGCCCGGCCTGGGCATCATCGGATCCACTGCTTAGGGAGTACTACGACCAGGAGTGGGGCCTTCCCGTTACCGACGAGCAGGGCCTCTACGAACGGATCTGCCTGGAGGGTTTCCAGGCCGGGCTGTCCTGGGCAACCATCCTGCGCAAGCGGCCGGCGTTCCGCTCCGCCTTTGAGGGCTTCAGTCCGGACGCGGTAGCGCTGTTCACTGCCGCCGACGTGGAGCGGCTCATGCAGGATCCTGGCATCGTCAGGAACCGCATGAAGATCCTCGCCACCATCAAGAATGCCCAGGCCACCATTGCCCTGCGGAAAGAGGGCGGCCTGGTGGACTTCGTGTGGCAGTTCCGCCCCGCGTCCACGCCGCACCCGGTTGTGCACACCGATATCCCCACCCAGTCCGGGGAGTCGGTGGCACTCTCAAAAGCCCTCCGTAAGAAGGGCTTCGCCTTCGTGGGGCCCACCACCATGTTCGCCCTGATGGAAGCAATCGGAATGGTGGATACCCACCTCCTGGACAGCCACCGCCGGGGTTCCTCCGGGGTATGGCCGGAACCAGGCAGCTAGGACGTTCTCCCCAACTGTTGGGAAAGTTATCCACAATGTTGAAAAACCTGCGGATAACGCTGCCTCTTATCCACCGTCCGGCGCCCACTGGGGCCAGGCGGTAAAACATGCCCCTGCCATTCGGTTATTAACACTGTGGAATACCCTGTGGATAATCCCCGCTGGGGGAAGTGCAGCTAGCTTTCCTGGCGGTCACGCCGGACCGGATGGTGGCTCACGATCGAGATGCGGTTGAAGGCGTTCATGCTGACCGCCACCCAGCTGACCACCGAGAATTCCTCCTCCGTCAGGGACTTCCTGGCCGTGCCCTCCTCCTGCTCGCGGAGGTGCTGGCCGGGGAGTTCAGTAATGCTTTCCACAAGGGCCAGCGCGGCACGTTCCTTCTCGGTGAACAGCGCCGTATCGCGCCATGCCGGCAACACCGCCAGGCGCTGCGACGTTTCCCCGGCCTCGAGTGCTTCCCGGACGTGGAGGTCCAGGCAATAGGCGCAACCGTTGATCTGGGAGATACGCACGTTGAGGAGTTCCAGGGTCCTGGCGTCTATCCCGGCGTCCGCGGCCGCTTCTTTGACCTTCAGGGCCAGCCCGTTGATAGCGCGCCAGACAGCAGGGTGCTGCTTGTCGAGGAAGATGTGCTGTGTGGCGGTCAAGGAAGGTCCTCCTGGAAGGGCGGGATGGGCAAGCGGCACTTGAAGCTTATCCACTTACCAACATTCCAATACCCACAAGTTATCCACAGCTGTGGAAACCGGTTGGGGATTATTTGCCAGCCAAGGCCTGCACGCTGGGATCCAAGGTGAAAAGGCGACCGGAACTACACCGGCAGAAGTTACTAACAGTGTGCATAAGACTGTTGAAAGGATCGCCTGCTGCGGTCATCACTCCACTGGAAGCCAGGGTATCCAAGGCTTTATCCACAAACCACCCGGAAAGGCGCGGTTTGTCCACTTAAGCACAGGTCTATCCCCAAGAGTTATCCACAAGTGTGGAGAAAAGCGCCCTGCCGTTTGGAAAAGTCCCGGAAAGCGGACGCTGGCGCACGAAGCGGTCGTGAATGACACGGATGTAAGTTATTAACACTGTGGATAAGGGCTGTGGAAAAACAGAACCCCCGGCACCTGCGGGTGCCGGGGGTCTTGCGCCTCGTTCGAGATTGTGGGCTTTGCCCGTTGCGGGTCCGGCTATAGCGTGACGCGTACCCACACCGCTAGGGCGAGGAGGACCAGCACAGCCGCCAGCCCGGCCGCCTGGAGCATGCCTTGGCGAGGACCGCGGGGAGTATAAGCAAGTACTGCCGCGCACAGCCCGCCTGCAACCAGGCCACCAAGGTGGGCCTGCCAGGCGATCTGGGGGATTACGAAACCGATCACGCCGTTGATCGCGATCAGCACCCACAGCTGGCGGGTGTCACCCCCACGGTGGCGCTGTACCAGGAGCATGGCCCCGAAGAGTCCGAAGATGGCTCCCGAGGCGCCCACTACACCATAGAGAGGCCTGCCGGGTTCGTAGAGGGGGGTCAGCAGAAGGTAGCCGACCGAGCCGCCGATGGCCGAGATCAGGTACAGCGCCAGGAACCGTGCCCGTCCCAGCAGGGGCTCCAGCGCCTGCCCGAAGGCCCACAGCATGTACATGTTCAGCACAATGTGCAGGATGAACCCCTGCGAGTGGAGGAACGCCGCGGTGAGCATCCGCCACGGCTCAAACTGGCCGTACCGGGGCTCGGCGTAGATGTTGGCAAAGCCAAGGGTCTGGTAAATGGCGTCATTGGGGATCAGCCACTGCAGGACGTACAGGACTGCGCACACGGCGATGATCCCGAACGTCACCCTTGGCTTGCCGGCCGCGACGGCGCCGCCGTAAACAGTCCGTACCTCCGGCGTCGTACGCTTTGCCTCGTTGACGCAGTCGACGCATTGGAATCCGACGGCGGCCGCCCGCTGGCAGTCGGGGCATGCGGGGCGCCCGCACCGCTGGCAGCGTACATAGGACGGCCGGTCAGGGTGCCGGGGGCATACCGGGACCTGGGCGGACGGCTCAGCCGACGGAATTCCGTAACTCATGGTCTGGTGTTACAGCTGCTCGATATCGATGCTGTTGATGGTGACGTCCTCCACGGGGCGGTCGCCCATGCCGGTGCGGACACCTTCGATGGCGTCGACAACCTTCTTGGATTCCTCGTCAGCCACTTCACCGAAGATGCTGTGCTTGCCCTGCAGCCAGTCGGTGGGGATGGTGGTGATGAAGAACTGGGAACCGTTGGTGCCCTTGCCCATCTGGATGCCGGCGTTCGCCATGGCCAGCTTGTAGGGCTGGTTGAAGCTGAGCTCGGGGTGGATTTCGTCGTCGAAGCGGTAGCCCGGTCCGCCGGTGCCGCGGCCCAGCGGGTCGCCGGCCTGGATCATGAAGTCCTTGATGATGCGGTGGAAAATCGTCCCGTTGTACAGCGGAGTGCCGGTCTTGTCCTCGCCGGTCTCCGGGTGGGTCCACGCCTGCTCGCCGGTGGCGAGGCCGATGAAGTTCTTGACGGTCTTGGGCGCGTGGTTGCCGAAGAGGTTAACAACGATGTCGCCGAGGCTCGTGTGGATGGTTGCTTTTGCGGTTGCGATTGCAGTCATAGGGCCCATTCTTCCACGCCGGTCCCTGCCGGTTGCGGCTGCTGCAGCAGTTCCGCGCTGGGTGAAATCGCCCTGAAATCCGCGGTGGGAATAGCAGGTGAAGATCAAGCCACGTAGGCTAACCACAGACCGTCACATTAATCGGGAGGTAGTTGTGAAGAAATCGGATCGTATTGCCCGTGACCTTGAGCTGTCAGTCATCGGGGCAGTTGAGAATGCCAAGGATTGGGCCGCCCCCCGTGTGGAAGCAGCTGTGGACTGGGCGGTTCCCCGCCTCCAGCACAGCCTGGATACCGCCTCTCCCAAGATCCAGGAAGGGCTGAAGACGGCGGCGCACAACCTGGCCGACGGGGTTGCCACCGTGACCCCCCGGATTCAGGACGGCCTGGCGCAGCTAGCCCCGAAAATCAACGACGCCGTCGAGGGCGCCTCACCGCGCCTGCACGAGGCACTGGACAGGGCCACCCCGGTGGTCCTGAACGCGCGCGACCGCGTTGTGGTGGAGTACCTTCCACGGCTCTCGGACCAGATCGGCCACGCGTCCGACGCCGTCCACCGCACCCTGGAGGGCACTCCGGCCCGCGTGGATGCAGTCGCCCAGAAGCTCGGTGACGTTGGAATCATCCACGCCCTCCAAGAGCAGGCCCAGGCTACCGGCACCCAGCTGAAGGCGGCCGCAACGGAAGCCGGACGTACCGTCGGAATTCAGCTGGCCCAGCCGGAACCGCCCAAGAAGCAGCGCGGCTGGCTGGTCTTCGGCGTCATTGCTGCGGCTGTGGCTGCTGGCGTTGCCGCCTGGAAGGCCTCCAAGCCCGTTGAGGACCCGTGGAAGACGCCCTCACCCGTGACTCCAGCTCCGACGCCGGCACCGGTTTCAGCCTCCACTGTCAACGAGGTCAAGGAAACCACGGCTGACGCTGCTGACAAGGCCAGCGACGCCTCGGCTTCGGTTGCCGCTGCAGGTGCGGGCACAGTGTCCGAGGGTGCGGACACCGTTAAGGACAAGTCCGGGGACGTGGCGGACAAGGCCAAGCACGTGGCGGATGATGCTGCCGAAACCACGGCCAAGATTGCCACTGACGCGAAGACGGCCACCAAGAATATCGCTGCCAACATGAACGGGGACAAGGGCGCCAGCCAGGCCTAGTCACCCGCACACACCGCGAAGGGGTTCCGTCTCATGACGGGGCCCCTTCTGCTGTTTGCCGACGCGGCGGGTCCAGGACGCTGGTTCCGGTCCCGGGCACGGCGGCCCTGCGGTGCTAGATTTGAAGTGATGTCAGCCGATCAATCCCTTGGGGATGCCTTGAACGACGCAGCCGAGCTGCCCCGCGTGTCCATCGTCATCCCGGCGTATAACGAGGAGGGCGTCATCCGGCAGTGCCTCATCGCTGCCATCTACCAGTCCGTCCCGGCGCACGAGATCATCGTGGTGGACAACCTCTCGAAGGACCGGACCGCCGACATTGTCCGGCAGATGCAGCTTGAGTATCCGGAAAGCCCTATCATCCTGCTGAGCCAGGACCGCGAGCAGGGTCTGATTCCCACCCGCAACTTCGGACTGGACCACGCCACCGGCGACATCCTGGGACGGATCGACGCTGACTCCGTCCTGGAGCCGGACTGGGTGGAGCAGGTGCAGAAGGCGTTCCTTGACCCGTCGGTGCAGGCAGCCACAGGCCCCGTGGTCTACTACGACATGCCGATGCGCCGTTTTGGGCTGAAGGCGGACGACAAGATGCGCCAGCTCATGCTCAAGCTGGCCAAGCACCAGTACCACTTCCTGTTCGGCTCCAACATGGCGCTGCGGGCCTCCGCGTGGGAGACCATCCGGGCCGAGACGTGCCGGGACGAGAAAGACGAGATGCACGAGGACATCGACCTGTCCCTGCATCTGGCCGACCACGAGCTCAAAGTGCAGTACTGCGCCCAGATGGTGTCCGGGATGTCGGCCCGCCGGCTGGAGGATTCACCGCGGGATTACCGCTATTACGTCACCCGGTTCGACCGCACATACAAGGCACACAACGTCAAGAAAATGGCCTTGAAGGCACCGATGGTGGTCTTCTTCTCCGTCTACTTCCCGGCCAAGCTCCTGCGCGCCATCCACACCGTGAACACGGCGCAGCCGGTCCGCCGTGGCGGCCAGTAGCTAGTCCGTCCCCAGCTCCGCCAGCCGTTCCGACGGCGGCTCCTCCCCGCGTGCCGTGGGGCGCCTGCCGGTCCTTCCGGGCTTCTGCCCCAGGACGACGACGGCGAGCCCCGCCAGGATCAGCCCCAGCCCCGCATACGTGCCGGCCGGCAAGGTCTCCCCGAGGAACAATGCCGCAAGTAGCGCAGCACCCGGTATTTCGAGAAGGATGATCATCGATACCAGGAGGGGGCTCATGGTGGCGAGCAGGTGGTTGAACGCCGTGTGCCCTACCAGCTGCGCGCAGACGGTGATAGCTGCGATGCCAAGCCAGCCCGCGGCCTCGAAGCCGGCCAGCGGCTGTCCGGCCACCAGCGCCATTAGCGCCACGAGGGCGGCACAGACCCCGTAGCACAGCGTGGTGTAGCTGCTGGTGGTCATGTTCTGCCGCGCTTTGCCGCCGGCCAGTGTGTAAAGGCCGGCCAGTGCGCCCCCGGCCACCGCGAGCAGGTCGCCAAGCAGGGCCTGCGGCGACGATCCCATGTCGAAACCTGTGATGGCCACGACGCCGACAAACGCAGTGCCGAGCCCAGCGAGGACCTGCCAGCGATGCCGGACGCCGCGGAACAGCTGGAACACCGCGATCCAGGCCGACTGCAGGCAGACCAGGGCCGTGGCCGCGGCAACCGACGTCAGCTGGAGCGAGGTGATGAAGCAGGCGAAGTGCAGGGCCAGGGCGGCGGCCGCCACCAGGGACCAGGTGAAGTCCCGGCGGGTTATTGTGCGGAACTGGCGGGGTTCCCGGATGAGGGTGGGTGCGGCCATCACGGCGGCGGCAATGGCGTTCCGCCAGAAGGCGATGGCGAGGGCGCTGACGCTGGTGGCACCAAGGGTGGCCGCGATCAGCGGGCCGGAGGAGGCAACGCCCAGGACGCCCATGGCCGCGAGGAAGAAGGTCACTGGACAACCCTAATGGGCGCTCTGACGGCTAACTGCCGGTGCTGTCCGGACTCGTCGATATGGTTGCCGGGAGAAAGCAAAAGTCCCGGACCGCGCTTCCGCGGACCGGGACTTTCTTATGGTGGAGGCACGGGGACTCGAACCCCGAACCCCCTGCTTGCAAAGCAGGTGCGCTACCAATTGCGCCATGCCCCCATAAGAAGCAACCCGTCAATCATACCCTAGAACCGGAGAGCCATTTACCGGCTTACATTCCAGGCGCCCTGGCTAGTCAACCGAATCGGTGGACTTGCTCCAGACAGTTTTCCGGGCTTCGGATTCCTGTGCCTTGCGGTAGACCAAGATGCCTGCGATTGCAGCTGCAAGTACCAGCAACTTCTTCACATGCTCCCCGTTCCGGTCCGGCTCCGGGCTAACCCGAACCAAACCTCCACTTGAACCTGCACAGGTTCCGTGGGCGTACCAGGACTTGAACCTGGGACCTCTTCGTTATCAGCGAAGCGCTCTAACCGCCTGAGCTATACGCCCCGATGCCTCATCGGGCCGAGACATGACTTTACAGCACATCCCGGCCCGATCTCAAATCGGGTGTTTCCGCCGGTCCGGGACCGGCGGAAACGGGTCCTAATCGTCGGTGAGGGTGACGCCGATGCCGCCCACCAGGGTGGCCGAAATGTTGTAAAGCACGGCGGACAACATGGAGAGTGCGGTCAGCAGGACCACGTTCACCACGGCGATAATTGTGGCGAAGGACGCGACCTGGCCCAGGGAAGCGACCTTCTTCAGTTCGAAGCCGCCGCCTTCGGAGCCGGCCAGGGTGCCGAGCAGGCTGTCCACCTGGTCGAAGATGCCGGTGAGGTCCAAAACGGTCCACAGGACAATGGCAGCCACCACGGTGACAATGCCCAGGGCTACGGACAGCAGGAAGGCCATCTTCAGGACGGACCAAGGGTCAACCTTGCTGATCAGCAGCCGGGCGCGCCGCACCTTGGCCTTGGGGGCGGGCTTGACCAGGCCGGGAGTGCCCTGCGCCGGAGCGCCTGCGGGACGCTGGCCCACTGTGGCAGGGCGGGCGCCTTGTGCTGGCCGCTGGCCCGGCTGGGCCGGTTGCCCCTGTGCGGGACCCTGGGCTGGACGCTGGCCGGGAACGGCCGGGCGCTGGCCTGGGGCGGCGGCAGGCGCTGCCGGCCGCTGCTGCGGACGAACCGGGGCGTTCACGCGGGGTGCCGCTGAGGGCCGGCTTCCGTCGGGAACAGTGCTGCTCGGCTTGGGAAATGAGTCGGGATTACTCACTCGTTACCTCCGTGGTGTCTTCGTTCGGCTCAGCGTCGCCCGAGGCGTCCTCTGACTCAACGGCCGGTGATTCGTCTGCCATTCCTGACCCGGCGGACTCCCCAGGGGCCCCGCCATCTTCAGCCAACGTTACGTCATCCTCAGGCGATTCCTCGCCCTCAAGGCCCCGTTCACTGTTGCGTGCCACTTCGATGATCCGGTCGTTCTTGTCCGGCTTGGCAAAGATGACGCCCATAGTGTCGCGCCCCTTGGCGGGAACACCGGCCACCGAAGACCGGACAACCTTGCCGCCCTCCATGACCACCAGCACTTCATCTTCCTCCTGGACGATGAGTGCTCCCACCAGGTCGCCGCGTTCCTCGGCAAGTTTGGCCACCTTGATGCCCAGGCCGCCGCGGCCCTGGAGCCGGTATTCCTCGACGGCGGTGCGCTTGGCATAGCCGCCCTCGGTCACGATGAAGACGAAGGAGCCGTCCGTGATCACATTGGCGGCCAGGAGTTCGTCGTCTTCGCGGAACTTCATGCCGGTGACACCGGACGTTGCCCTGCCCATGGGCCGGAGCGCATCCTCGGTGGCGGTGAACCGGATCGATTGTCCCTTTCGGGAGACCAGGAGCAGGTCGTCCGTCTCCGAAACCAGCTGCGCGGACACCAGTTCATCTTCGTCCCGCAAGTTGATGGCGATCACGCCGGCGGAGCGGTTGGTGTCGTAGTCCTCGAGCCTGGTCTTCTTCACCAGGCCGCGCTTTGTGGCCAGCACCAGGTAGGGCGCCTGCTGGTAGTCCTTCAGGTCCAGCACCTGGGCGATGTGTTCGTCCGGCTGGAAGGCCAGCAGGTTGGCCACGTGCTGGCCCTTGGCGTCCCGGCCGGCTTCCATCAGCTCATAGGCCTTGGCGCGGTAGACCCGGCCCAGGTTGGTGAAGAACAGCAGCCAGTGGTGCGTGGTGGTGACGAAGAAGTGTTCCACCACATCGTCGCCGCGGAGCTGGGCACCCTTGATGCCCTTGCCGCCCCGCTGCTGCGAGCGGTAGTTGTCGCTGCGGGTCCGCTTCACGTACCCGCCGCGGGTGATGGTGACCACCATCTCCTCTTCAGGGATGAGGTCCTCCATGGACATGTCGCCGTCGTAGCCCATGAGGATCTTGGTACGGCGGTCATCACCGTGCTTGTCCACAATCTCGCCGAGTTCGGTGCTGATGATCTCGCGCTGGCGCTGTTCGGAGCCAAGGATCTCGTTGTATTCGGCGATCAGTGCTTCGAGTTCTGAGTGCCGGTCCTGGATTTTCTGGCGTTCCAGGGCGGCGAGGCGGCGCAGCTGCATGTCCAGAATGGCCCGGGCCTGGAGCTCGTCGATGTCCAGCAATTCCATCAGGCCGTCGCGCGCTGCTTCGGTGGTGTTGGAGGCACGGATGAGGGCGATGACCTCATCGAGCATGTCCAGTGCCTTGAGCAGGGCGCGGAGGATGTGTGCTTCCTCCTCCGCCTTCCGCAGCCGGTAGCGGGTGCGCCGGGCGATGACGTCCAGCTGGTGCGTCACCCAGTGCCGGATGAAGGCGTCCAGGCTGAGGGTGCGCGGTACACCGTCAACGATGGCAAGCATGTTGGCGGAGAAGTTGCTCTGCAGTTCGGTGTGCTTGTAGAGGTTGTTCAGCACAACCTTGGGCACGGCATCCCGCTTGAGGACAATTACCAGGCGCTGGCCGGTGCGGCCGGACGTTTCGTCGCGGAGGTCGGCGATGCCCTGGATCTTGCCGTCCTTGACCAGTTCGGCGATCTTGATGGCCAGGTTGTCCGGGTTGGCCTGGTACGGCAGTTCGGTGACCACCAGGCAGGTGCGGCCCTGTAGTTCCTCGACGTTCACCACCGCGCGCATGGTGATGGAGCCGCGGCCCGTGCGGTAGGCGTCTTCGATGCCCTTGTGGCCCAGGATGGTGGCGCCGGTGGGGAAATCGGGTCCCTTGACGCGCAGCAGGAGCTGCTCCAGCAGGTCCTCGCGGCTGGCGCCGGGGTTGGCCAGGTACCACTGGACGCCGTCGGCCACTTCGCGGAGGTTGTGCGGCGGAATGTTGGTGGCCATGCCGACGGCGATGCCGGACGAACCGTTGACCAGCAGGTTGGGAAACCGGGCCGGCAGGATGGTGGGTTCCTGGTTCTTGCCGTCGTAGTTGTCCTGGAAATCGACGGTTTCCTCGTCGATGTCGCGGACCATTTCCATGGCCAGCGGTGCCATCTTGGTTTCGGTGTAACGCGGAGCTGCCGCGCCGTCGTTGCCCGGGGAACCAAAGTTTCCCTGGCCCAGCGCCAGCGGGTACCGCATGGTCCAGTCCTGGATCAGGCGGACCAGGGCGTCGTAGATCGCCGTGTCGCCATGGGGGTGGTACTGGCCCATGACCTCGCCCACCACGCGGGCGCACTTGTTGAAGGAACGGTCGGGGCGGTAGCCGCCGTCGAACATCGCGTACAAGACGCGGCGGTGGACGGGCTTGAGCCCGTCACGGACATCGGGAAGGGCACGGCCCACGATGACGGCCATGGCGTAGTCCAGGTAGGACCGCTGCATTTCCGTCTGCAGGTCCACCTGCTCCACGCGGTCAATCAGCACGTCGCCCTCAAGAACGGTGTCCGGGGTTCCGGCGTCAGGCGCCGGGTTCTCGGGTGTTTCGTCGCTCATCTATTAATTTCCGTTTCAGGTATATGTCGAAGTCCGGATATTTTGCGCGGTGCCCTAGATATCCAGGAACCTGACGTCCTTGGCGTTCTGCTGAATGAAGTTTCGGCGGGACTCCACGTCTTCGCCCATAAGGACGGAGAAGATCTGGTCGGCGGCGAGGGCGTCGTCCATGGTGACCTGCAGCAGCGTCCGGTTGTCCGGGTCCATGGTGGTGTCCCACAGCTCGGTGTAGTCCATCTCGCCGAGGCCCTTGTAGCGCTGGATGCCGTTGTCCTTGGGGATCCTGCGGCCAGCGGCCTGGCCGGCCACGAGCTTGGCGTCGCGTTCGCGGTCGCTGTACACGTAATCGTGCGCAGCGTTGGACCACTTGATGCGGTACAGCGGCGGCTGTGCCAGGTACACGTAGCCGTTCTCGATCAGGGGACGCATGTAGCGGAACAACAGCGTCATCAGGAGGGTGGTGATGTGCTGGCCGTCCACGTCGGCATCGGCCATCAGGACAATCTTGTGGTACCGGAGCTTGGAGAGGTCGAAGTCCTCGCCGATGCCGGTGCCGAAGGCGGTGATCATGGACTGGACTTCGGCGTTGCCCAGGGCTTTGTCCAGGCGCGCGCGCTCCACATTCAGGATCTTCCCCCGCAGCGGCAGGATCGCCTGGGTTTCGGGGTTGCGCCCGCGCTTGGCGGAACCGCCTGCCGAGTCACCCTCCACGATGTAGACCTCGCACTTCTCCGGATCCTTTGAGGAGCAGTCCGAGAGCTTGCCGGGCATGCCGAATGATTCCAGGGGGCTCTTCCGGCGCGCGTTGTCACGTGCCTTCCGCGCCGCCATGCGGGCCTGCGCGGCGGAAATGGCCTTCCGGATCACGTCACGGGCCGGGCCGGGGTTGCGTTCCAGCCAGTCACCCAGGCCGTCGGTGACCACGCGCTGGACGAAGCCTTTCACTTCGGAGTTGCCGAGCTTGGTCTTGGTCTGGCCTTCGAACTGGGGCTCGGACAGTTTGACGGAGATGACGGCCGTCAGGCCCTCGCGAATGTCGTCACCGGTGAGGTTATCGTCCTTTTCCTTGATGATGCTCTTTTCGCGCGCATAGCGGTTGATCAGGGACGTCAAGGCTGCACGGAAACCCTCTTCGTGGGTTCCGCCCTCGTGGGTGTTGATGGTGTTGGCGTAGGTGTGCACGCTTTCGGAGTACGCGCTGGTCCACTGCATCGCCATTTCCACAGCGATCTTGCGCTCGGTGTCCTCGGTTTCGAAGGCGATGACATCCTCGTGGACCACGTCCACTTTCTTGCCGGAGTTCAGGTGCTTGACGTAGTCCAGCAGGCCGTCGTCGTACTGGTACACCACGGTCCTGTGCTCCGCGCTGACCTCGCCCTCGGTGGCGATGGCATCGAGATCCAGGTCGGCGTCGGCGTCTTCAGCGGTGGGCGTGCGCTCGTCCGTCAGCGTGATGCGCAGGCCCTTGTTCAGGAACGCCATCTGCTGGAAGCGGGCACGGAGGGTCTCAAAGTCGAACTCGGTGGACTCGAAGATTTCCGGGTCCGGGTAGAACGTCTGGCTGGTACCGGTGACGTCCGTTTCCTCGCCCTTGACCAGGCTGCCCTGGGGCTTGCCGCCATTGGCGAAGGACATGCGCCAGACGTGGCCCTGCCGGCGGACCTCTGTATCCACTCGGCTGGACAGCGCGTTGACAACGGAGATGCCCACGCCGTGAAGGCCGCCGGACACGGCGTAGCCGCCGCCGCCGAACTTGCCGCCGGCGTGCAGGATGGTCATGACAACTTCGACGGTGGGCTTGTGCTCGGTGGGGTGCATGTCCACGGGAATGCCACGGCCGTCATCCACAACCTTGACACCGCCGTCGGCCTGCAGGACCACCTCGATATGCGTGCAGTAGCCAGCGAGGGCTTCGTCGACGGAGTTATCCACCACTTCGTAGACCAGGTGGTGGAGACCGCGCGGCCCGGTGGAGCCGATGTACATGCCGGGACGTTTCCGGACGGCTTCCAAACCCTCAAGGACAGTGATGTCGCTGGCCCCGTATTCGCGCGGCTTCGCGGATTCCGCAGGAGTGTCAGGCGTACGGGCATCCTCGACTGCGGGTTCAACTGCCAGATCTGTATTGTCGTTAGCCACAGGCGCTGTCGACTCCTCTGTTCTCGATGATGGCCGGCTGATTCCTCCTCCAAACGGAAAAGGCACCCGCCAACAGGCACAAACTTATGGCGCGGGTGGCTTGCTGACGGTGGGGGTCCGCACCCGCGTGCCGAAAGCACCCGGAGAACGGACTCAGTCAACGTTTCACCCGCGCCCAGTTATCTACAACGATTCTACCGGGAAACAGTCCATATTCCCGCATTCCGGGGCCGTGGACGGGAAGCTGCATGGCTGTGCCCGGCCGCTGGCCGCGCCTAGGGCGCTCCAAAAGGACCGTCCCCGGGGGCCTATACACCCACCGGCCCTTCCAGCGCTCTACACGGCGTTGGGAGCATTTTCAATAGTCCGGCCGGAGGCTACCCGTAGGTGTCCCGTGGCCCACGGCCGTTGACGGTCCGGCCGCCCTTGCGCCAGCTGGGCGCGGAAGGGCCCAGGACCTGGATGCTGGTGACCACCCCGTCGCCGAGTTCCACGCGGAACTTCTCCAGCAGGCTGGTGCTGAGCAGCCGGAGCTGGGTGGCCCACGCCGTGGAGTCACACCGGACGTGCAGGGTTGTGTCCGTGAAGCTCTCAGGGGTGCAGTGTGCGGAAATCTCCGGCCCCACCAGGGCAGGCCATTCCGCCATGACGGAGCCCACCGCCACCGGTGACGTCCAGCCCCGTTCAGCCACCAGCCGGCCCACCACCTTGCCAAGGCCCAGGGGATCACGGCCAGTGGAATGGAACTGGCTGAAGCCGCGGGTATCCCGGATTCCGCCCCGGGCTTTCTGGGAGCCCGGCCGAACGGCCTTCCTGCGGACTTCGCCCCGGGCAGCGGCGGCCTCCCGCATCCGGTTCAGTGCCGCCTGCGGCGCATCGATGTTGTCGGGATCGCGGCCGGGCTGCAGCCCGCCTCCGTTGTCACCGTCCCTGCTCATCAATACCTCCCGGGATGACCTTCACCCGCCGGCCGGACAGCTCTTCCGGGATATCGGCATCGACGGCGGCGGTCACCAGGACCTGTTCCGCGCCGGAGACTATTGCCGCCAGTTTACGCCTGCGCTGGACGTCCAGTTCGGCAAAAACGTCGTCAAGGATCAGGATTGGCGCAGAACCGCCGGTGCGGGCGTCGTCGAGCATCACGTAGTAGGAAGCGAGGCGCAGGGACAGGCACATGGACCAGGTTTCGCCGTGCGAGGCGTAGCCCTTGGCCGGGGCCTGCCCCAGGACGAGTTCCAGTTCATCGCGGTGCGGTCCCACCAGCGAAATGCCCCGTTCCAGTTCCTTCTTCCGGGACTCCGCAAAGGCGCGCACGTACCGTTCCGTGAGCTGTTCGACGGAAAGCCTGCGCAGGTCCTCCGTCCCGACGGCGTCCCCCTGCAGGTCGCGCGGCGCATCCGGCAGGGGGGCGCCGTCGTCGTCCATCTGGTTCTGGAGCGTGGAACGGTACGTGGCATCGGCGGGCTTGGATGCGTCAGTCAGCTCCGCATAGGCGCGGGCAAGGTGCGGCCGGAGGCGTTCCACCAGCTCAAGGCGGGCGTGGAGGAGCTCGGCACCGGCCCGGGCCATGTGCTGGTCCCAGACATCCAGGGTTGCCTCGTGCCCGGACGTGAACTTTCCGGACCGCGCCGATTTGAGCAGGGCGTTGCGCTGTTTCAGCACACGGTCGTAGTCGCTGCGCGTGGCGGCGTGGTGCGGAACGAGGCTGGCCAGCAGTTCGTCCAGAAACCGCCGGCGGTTGGCGGGATCGCCTTTTACCAGAGCCAGATCTTCGGGAGCAAACAGGACCGTTTGGCAAATCCCCAGCAGGTCCCTGGCCCGGACGGGATTGCTGCGGTTGATCCGCCCGCGGTTGGCGCGGCCGGCATTGATCTCAAGTTCCAGGATGGTGGTCTGGTCCCCGCGGACCAGCCGTGCACGGACGAGCGCCCGGTCGGTTCCGAATCGCAGGAGGGGGGCGTCGGAACTGACCCGGTGGGAACTGAGCGTGGCGAGGTACCCGATGGCTTCCATCAGGTTGGTCTTGCCGATGCCGTTGTATCCCACCAGGACGGTGACGCCCGGCTCCAGGGCAAGGTCAACCTGGGCGTAACTGCGGAAATCGGTCAGTGAGAGGTGTTCCAGGTACACGCGGGCTTCGACAATTCTGGAGACGACGGCGGTCCCCCGGTGGGTGCTACTTTGCGGGACGGGTTGCGTGGCCGCCGAATTGGTGACGGAGGGCGGAGACCATCTTCATGGCAGGTGAACTGTCCTCCCTGGACTCAAAGCGGGCGAACAGCGCGGCGGTGATGGCCGGGGCGGGAATTGCGTTGGCAATGGCTTCCTCCACCGTCCAGCGCCCTTCCCCGGAATCCTCCACGTAGTCATCGATATTCTGCAGGCCGGGGTCTTCCTCCAGCGCCTTGACCAGCAGGTCAAGCAGCCAGGACCGCACCACAGTGCCTTTTTGCCATGCCCGGAAAGTGCCGGGCAGGTCGTTGATGATGTCCTTGGATGCAAGCAGCTGGTAGCCCTCGGCGTACGCCTGCATCAGGCCGTACTCGATTCCGTTGTGGACCATCTTGGCGTAGTGCCCGGCGCCGATCCCGCCGACGTGGACGAAGCTGTCCGCGCGTTCACCTTCGGGACGTAGGGCATCGAATACCGGCAGTGCGCGTTCGATGTCCGCCGCATCCCCGCCGGCCATCAGGCCGTAGCCGTTCTGCAGCCCCCAGACTCCGCCGGACACTCCGCAGTCGGCGAAGCGGATGCCCTTGGCGGCAAGGAGTTCGCCGTGCTTCTGGTCCTCGGTGAAGCGGGAGTTCCCGCCGTCGATCACCAGGTCACCTTGGTCCAGCTTGTCCGAAAGCTCCGTGATGACCGCATCGGTAATCGCGCCGGCGGGAACCATCACCCAGATCAGCCTGGGAGCAGGAACTGCGGCGAGCAGCTCATCCACGGAGGCAGCATCGGTGACGTCCGGGTTGCGGTCGTAGCCTGTGACGTCGATCCCGCCCTTGCGCAGCCGCTCGCGCATGTTGAATCCCATTTTGCCAAGGCCAATCAGTCCAATGTGCATCAGGAACTCTTTTCTGCGCGAGGGGGCGGGCTTCATTATGGGCGGCCCAGAACGACAACAACTCTGGGCCCACGCCGCCAGGGTTCCCTGGCCGGTGGGGACTAGTTGGGGAGGCGGACCGGCATCACCAGGTAGCGGTAGTCGTCCTGGTCCTCGCCATCGGCGTCTGCCTGTGCCGTGATCATTGCCGGCTTCGGCGCTGAAGTGAAGGAGAAGCGGACGAACTTGGTTTCGATCACGCTCAGGCCCTCCACCAGGTAGTGCGGGTTGAAGGCAACGGTGATGTCGTCCCCGGAAAGCTGCGCTTCCAGTTCTTCCGAGGCTTGGGCGTCCTCGCCGGTGCCGGCGTCGAGGTTCAGCTGGCCTTCGGTGAAGGCAAGCCGTACCGGGGTGTTCCGCTCGGCCACGAGTGAAACACGGCGGACCGCCTCAACCAGTTCCTGGGTTTGCACGGTGGCGTGGATGGGAGTGGATTCCGGGAAAAGCGAACGGATCTTCGGGTAGTCGCCATCCACGAGCAATGAAGTGGTGGTGCGTCCGCCGCTTTCGAAGCCGATCAGGCGGCTGTCGTCGTCAGAAAGTGCGAGGTTGATGTCCCCGCTGTTGCCGAGTGTCTTGGCTACCTCGTTGAGGGTCTTTGCCTTGACCAGGGCGCTGGTGGAGATACCGGGCGTCACAGGCTTCCACGGCACTTCGCGCATAGCCAGCCGGTACCGGTCCGTGGCCAGGAGGGTGATGAGGTCGTCCTCGATCTCCATCCGGACCCCGGTGAGGATGGGGAGGGTGTCGTCCTTGCTCGCGGCGATGATCACCTGGGAAACGGCCTGGGCGAAGGCATCGCCGGGGACCGTGCCGCTGATGGCGGGAAGTGCGGGCAGGGGCGGGTATTCGGCTTCAGGCATGGTGGCCAGGTGGAAGCTGCTTCGGCGACAGGTGAGTGTCACCTTGTTGCCGTCGGTTTCGACGTCGACCGGAGCGGAGGGAAGGCTGCGGCAGATATCCGCCAAGAGCCGGCCTGATACCAGAATGGTGCCTTCGTCCCGGATGTCCGCGGCAATTTCCAGCCGTGCGGAGGTCTCGTAGTCAAAGCTGGAGAGGCTGACGGTGCCGGCTTCGGCCTTCAGGAGGAGGCCGGACAGGACGGGTACGGGCGGCCGCGGAGACAAGGACCGGGCTGTCCAGGTGACGGCTTCTGCCAGGACGTCCCGGTCGACTCTGAACTTCACGGAAGGGTGCCGCCTTTCATTGCTGCTGCGTTTGGGTTCCGGCACTCCCGCGGTAGGAGTCCCTGAAAAGTGTTGTCCCCGCCCTGTTTGGCGCATGGTTTGCACTGGGCGGACCACGCACGGACCCAGGGATGGGAGCGCTGCTGACAGCTTAGCCGGAACATCAGGGATTAACCCATCCCCCAGTCCGGCCCCAAGGGGTCCGGGCCGCCTGGCCCGCCCGGCAGAGGTGTGCGGATCGATCTTGTTGTTTGAGGGACTTCGATTTTTAGGGATTAGTAGTGTTAATAACTGCTGTGGAAACTGTGGATAACCGTGCTTCGGCCCGGGTTCGAGGGGTTAAGCCCTGTTCATGGACTGTGGGTGGAGCAGGTTTTAAACAGGGTGTGGATGGGGATAGAAATTTTCGCCATTTTCGCGATCCACAGGCGGCTTAAGGGTTTTAAGCCCATTAACCGCGGTTGTCCCCTTAACTATCCACAGCCTTATCCACATGCACCTGTTAATAAGGTATAGGTGGCGGGTCAGGAATCGCGCTGCTGTTGCTTAATCCGGTTGGTCAGCTCTGTCACCTGGTTGTAAATCACACGGCGCTCGGCCATGAGTTCACGGATTTTGCGGTCTGCGTGGATGACCGTGGTGTGGTCGCGTCCACCGAGCTCCTGGCCGATCTTGGGCAGGGACATGTCGGTGAGCTCCCGGCACAGGTACATCGCGATCTGCCGCGCCGTCACCAGCGTGCGGGTACGCGACTTGCTGCACAGCTCTTCCATGCTGAGCTTGAAGTAGTCAGCTGTCTGCTGCAGGATCTGGCTGGACGTGATTTCCTGGGCGCCGTCGTCCGTGATGAGGTCCTTGAGGACCATTTCCGCCAGGGCCACGTCCACCGGCTGCCGGTTGAGGCTGGCGAACGCCGTGACGCGGATCAGGGCGCCTTCGAGTTCGCGGATGTTGCTGGAGATCTTGGAGGCGATGTACTCAAGGGCGTCATCGGGTGCCGAAAGTCCTTCGCTCAGGGCCTTCTTCCGGAGGATGGCAATGCGGGTTTCCAGTTCCGGTGGCTGGATGTCCGTTAGCAAGCCCCACTCGAAGCGGGATTTCATCCGGTCCTCGAAGCCCGCCAGCAGCTTGGGCGGCTGGTCCGAGGTGATGACCACCTGCTTGTTGTTGTTGTGCAGCGAGTTGAATGTGTGGAAGAACTCCTCCAGCGTCCGGTCCTTGCCGGCCAGGAACTGGATGTCGTCGATGAGCAGCACGTCCACGTTGCGGTACGTGGTCTTGAAGCTGGCGCCTTCGTCGTCCCGGATGGAGTTGATGAAGTCGTTGGTGAATTCTTCCGAGTTGACGTAGCGGACGCGGATTCCGCTGTAGAGGCGCCGGGCGTAATGGCCGATCGCGTGCAGCAGGTGCGTCTTGCCCAGCCCGGAATCGCCGTAGATGAACAACGGGTTGTAAGCCTTGGCCGGCGCTTCGGCAACTGCTACTGCGGCAGCATGCGCGAAGCGGTTGGACGAGCCGATCACGAACGTGTCGAAAACGTACTTGGGATTCAACCGGCCGAACTCGTGTGACGTACTGGGCAGCATTGGCTGCGGCTTCTGCTCCACCAGCTGGTCCGAGACGAAGGACGGTTCGACGACGGGTTCGGGCTCTTCGTGGACGGGCACCAGATCGGTGTCGACGTCGATGGCGCACCGGATATCTTCCGAGAAGACGCTGTGCAGGGCATCGTCGAGGGCATCTTTCACCTGCGTCTGGAGCACTTCGCGGGTGAGTTCGTTGGGTACGGCCACCAGGAGGGTGGAACCGATCAGGCCCTGGGCCTGGGCGAGGATGACAAAGCCGCGCTGCCGCGGGGAAACGCGGTGGTCCTGCTCCAGCAGGCTGACAACGCGGCGCCAGGAACTTCCGACAGTATTGGCGTGGTTGGCTTCGTCTACTGTCATCAATGGGTTCCCTCAAAACTTGCTTTGCCTGCAATGCCTGCAGCCCAAAGTCCGGAACCAGGATGCTGGCCCAGCTTAATCCACAGGGTTATGCACAGTACGTGGATAATCGGCTACTGGGCCACTCTAGGGGATGAAAAGCCTAGAAGATAGCTGGCCAGTTGCTTGTGGATAATTACACGGGTGTGGTTCCCAAACGGGGGCTGTGAGCCACTTCATCCACAGGCTTTGGGGGGTAGTTAGGAACAGCCGGGGATAGCGCCCGGGGGCCGTCCCGGTTTGACGCAAGGGCTTGAATTGCCCTAACGTTGTGAAGTCCTTTGTGTCCGCTTTTTGGCCCCATCTGAATCTCCCAGACGCTCCGCGTTTGGGCAGCCGGGGGAAGCGTGCATATACAAAACTTAGCGTCGGCCAGTTCTTCCCCATACTGATCGGGTGGGCGCACCTTTGATCCACTGGAGTAACTAACGTGAGCAAGCGGACTTTTCAGCCGAATAACCGCCGTCGAGCCAAGAAGCACGGCTTCCGCCTTCGTATGCGTACCCGTGCCGGCCGTGCCATCCTGGCAGCCCGCCGTGGCAAGGGCCGCACCGAGCTGTCGGCCTAAATAACCTGACTTGTCGGTAGACATCCCTTTGCGAGTTTAAGGTGCTGGCCGCCCGCAACCGCCTGAGGACTGCTACCGATTTTTCAACAACTGTACGTTCCGGTGTCCGCAATGGGCGCCGGAACGTAGTGTTATATGCGGCAGCCATTGCTGCCGACGAACCCAGCCGGATCGGGTTCATCGTTTCCAAGAGTGTAGGGAACGCTGTGGTCAGGAACCTCGTTAAGCGGAGACTGAGGGAAGCGGGTGCCGCCTCGCTGCGCGAGCATGGCACCGGTTTCGCCATAGTGGTCCGGGCGCTTCCCGCGTCCGCCTCTGCCAGCTGGGATCAGCTGCTGAAGGACTACAACGCTGCACTGGAATCGACGCTGACCCGGCTGGCCGGCCGCCCCGCGAAGGCGGCCGCGAACGGTTCGGCTGGTACAACACAGGAGGGGACATCGCGTGCGTAACGCCACCGCCGTCGTCGCCCGTATCCGACCTGTAGCCGCCGCCGTCGGAATGTTCCTGTGGAACATTCCCCGGAACATCCTGATTGTGTTGCTCAAGGTATACCGCAAGGTGGTTTCACCCTTGTACGGGCAGGTCTGCCGTTTTTTCCCTTCATGCTCGGCCTATGCCCTTGAAGCGGTCACTGTCCATGGCGCCGTCAAGGGAAGCTGGCTCGCAGTCCGGCGCCTCGGCCGCTGCCATCCATGGAACGCCGGCGGTGTGGACCACGTCCCCGCCGGGAAGCGGGACTGGCCGGAGAGCCAGGCCCCCACAATTGTTGTGCTGAACAACCCGGACAAGTACCTGGCTGCTCGGACTGATGGAGAAGGCCGCAGTGCGGCCTGACGAATAGGGATAAGTATGGACTTCTTTGAAACAATCATGTTTCCGTTCAAGTGGCTTGTGTCCATCATCATGGTGGGCTTCCACGAGGGCCTGACTGCCATCGGCCTGCCCGAGGCATCGGGCTGGACGTGGACTCTTTCCATCATCGGGCTGGTGCTCGTGATCCGCGCCGCCCTGATTCCCGTGTTCGTGAAGCAGATCAAGGCGCAGCGCGGCATGCAGCTGCTGCAGCCCGACCTGAAAAAGCTCCAGGATAAGTACAAGGGCAAGACTGACCAGCTGTCCCGCCAGGCAATGGCGCAGGAACAAATGGCCATGTACAAGAAGCATGGCACCAACCCGTTCTCCGCGTGCCTGCCGATGCTGATCCAGATGCCGTTCTTCTTCGCGCTGTTCACTGTCCTGTCCGGCATTTCGACGGCGAGGGACCGGAACCAGGGCATCGGCGCGATGAGCTACGACCAGGTAGTGCAGTTCGATGACTCAACTATCTTCGGTGCCACACTTTCCGCGTCACTCCTGCACGGCGGTGAAGGCAACCTGACCGCGGTCTGGATCCTCTCCATCATCATGATTCTCGCCATGACTGCCTCGCAGTTCATCACGCAGAAACAGATCATGGCCAAGAACATGTCTGAAGAAGCCATGGCCAGCCCCTTCATGCGCCAGCAGAAGATGATGCTTTATATCCTGCCGATCGTCTTCGGAGTGGGTGGCATCAACTTCCCCATCGGTGTCCTGATCTACTGGACCACTACCAACCTGTGGACTATGGGCCAGCAGTTCTTTGTCATCCGCCGTATGCCGACGCCGGGATCCCCCGCCGCCAAGGCCCTCGCCGAGCGCCGTGCCGCCAAGGGCCTGCCGGCCCTGTCCATCCTCAGCGGCAAGAAGGAAGACGAGGCCGATGCCGCCGCGGCGGCAGCCATCGCCGAACCCAAGGGCCAGCGTGTCCAGCCACAGCGCAAGAACAGGAAGAAGAAGTAATGTCAGCCGAGAGCACCGAACACGCCCTTTCTGAAGACATGATCGAAGACCAGGACGAGTCCGTGAACGAAGAGACTGCCTCCCCGAAGGTGTCCGCTGTCAGCCGTCTCGATGAAGAGGGCGACGTCGCGGCGGACTACCTTGAGGAACTGCTGGACATAGCCGACATCGACGGTGATATCGACATCGAGGTCCGCAATGGCCGCACCTACATCTCGATTGTTGCCGAGGAAGAAACTGAAGGCCTTGAGAGCCTGGTGGGCGAAGACGGCGAGGTTCTTGAAGCACTCCAGGAGCTCACACGCCTTGCGGTGCTGTCCGCAACTGAGAACCGGTCGCGGCTGGTCCTTGATATCAACGGGTACCGCCAGGAGCGCACCGGCTACCTGCAGAAGATTGCTGAGGACGCCGCTGCTGCCGTAAAGGAAAGCGGCAAGCCGGTGGCATTGGAGCCGATGAGCGCCTATGAACGGAAGATCGTCCACGACGCCGTTGCAGATCTGGGGCTTGTCAGTGAGTCCGAGGGCGAAGGCAGCGGACGCCACATTGTTGTATCCGCAGACTAGAGAATTGCTGGCCCGCTGAACATGGTTGACATCACGGCAACTGAGCTTTTGGCCGCCGAAAAAATCTTCGGCGACCGCCTTGATCTGGCCAAGCGCTACGTTGAGCATCTTGCCACCTCGGGAACTGAACGTGGCCTTATCGGGCCGCGGGAAATCCCCCGGCTGTGGAGCAGGCATGTTCTCAACTGCGCCGTCATCGAGAGTGAGATTCCGCAGGGCAGCCAGGTGGCCGATGTCGGCAGCGGGGCCGGCCTGCCCGGTCTCTGCCTCGCCATCGCCCGGCCCGACCTGGAACTGACCCTCATCGAGCCCCTGGAACGCAGGGTCCTCTGGCTGCAGGAGGTGGTGGACGATCTCGCGCTGGACAATGTCACCGTGATGCGAACGCGTGCAGAACTGGCTGTTGGGCATGTTGACGCCGACGTGGTGACGGCAAGGGCAGTCTCCGCACTGAGCAACCTCGCCGGGCTGACCATTCCCCTCTTGAACGGCAAGGGCGAAGTTGTTGCCATCAAGGGACGGAGTGCCGGCGAAGAGATCGAAAAAGCCGCCAAGGTGATCCGGAAACTGGGCGGCGTTGAAACGTCAGTCCTGACCGTGGGTGACAACCTGCTTGAGGAACCCACCACGGTAGTGCGCATCGTTGTAAACAAGTCCCAAAAGAAGTCCTAGTCCTGGCCCGGTAGCCGTAGTCTGCCGGGTCGAGCAGTTAGGCTAGTCAACGGCAGCAAAAATGGCTGAACGAGAGTGAGTGTGCCCCAGTGACCAGTAGTGAAGCCTCCGCACAACGGATACCGCCGTTTGTGTCATTGGGGTCAGCTCGTTCCGTCACTGGGCCGGGCCTTGCCCCAGGCCGAGGCGGTAATCATCCCCAACCGGTAGCGAATTCGGGCTCGGCCTCCCTGGTTTCACGTGAAACAACCCCCGCCGGTAGATCGAACATCATTGATGCAATTGATGATTCCAGCCCCATCGCGCGCGAACTCGCGCACGAAACCAAGCGCCGGGAGCGCCTCATGGGTCGTAAGCTTCCCCGGCCGGAGAAGACCCGGATCTTTACTGTTTCCAACCAGAAGGGTGGGGTGGGAAAGACCACCACCACCGTGAACATTGCGGCCGCACTGGCAGCAGCCGGACTGAACGTCCTGGTGATCGATATCGACCCGCAGGGCAACGCATCCACGGCCTTGGGCATTGAGCACCACGCGGATGTCGACAGCATTTACGACGTCCTCATCAACGACGTGCCGATGGCAGATGTGGTGGCCCAGTGCCCCGACATTGAAAAGCTCATTTGCGCGCCGGCCACCATTCACCTTGCAGGCGCAGAGATCGAACTGGTGTCGCTGGTGGCGCGCGAGCAGCGGTTGCGCCGGGCCATTGATGTTTATGCCAAGACGCGTGAAAAGAACGGTGAGGAGCGGCTCGACTACATCTTCATCGATTGTCCGCCAAGCCTTGGCCTTCTTACGGTTAACGCGTTCTGTGCTGCCAACGAGGTCCTCATCCCGATTCAGTGTGAGTACTATGCGCTCGAGGGACTCAGCCAGCTCCTGAAGAACATTGAGATGATCCAGAAGCACCTCAATGACGAACTGGAAGTTTCCACCATTCTGCTCACCATGTATGACGGCCGCACCAACCTTGCTGCCCAGGTTGCTGCCGAAGTCCGCACGCATTTTCCGCAACAGGTGCTGTCCGCTGTAGTACCCCGCTCGGTTCGCATTTCGGAGGCGCCGAGCTACCAGCAGACTGTCATGACGTATGACCCATCCTCCAGTGGCGCTCTGTCTTACCTGGAAGCCGCTGCTGAAATAGCAGAACGCTAGAAATCTTCAAACTGCAACGACCGGAACCGGCATTGCCTGGTTCTACCACTGGAGGGATTTATCCATGAGCGAGAAGCGACGGGGCCTAGGCCGCGGTCTTGGCGCGCTGATTCCAAGTTCCGCCGCATCCAACGGGCAGGGCAACGGTGCAGCAGTATCCCGCCCGGTTGACCTCTTCTTTCCCGAAGGACGGAAGAAAACTGATTCGCCGGATGATGCTGCGGGTTCTGCGCAGTCCGTTGCAGACAAGCTGATTGCCTCCCCTGCCCCCAGGTCCACGTCGAAGCCTTCGAAGAAGCAGGATGCCGATTCGCGGGATGCAGACACTTCTTCCTCCGCTTCCGATTCTGCCGGGACCAGGAAGCAGGCCGGTTCCGCCGCTGCTGCTGCTGCATCCAAGAGTACGGGGCCCAAGGGTTCGCCTGCCAAGGCAGATGACCAGGAACCGGTCCAAGCCGAAGCCCGCGACGACGCATCGCCGGAGGAGTCGGCAGCTGAGCCGGTAGCTTCCCCTGCGGTGATCGACGACGGTGTAGAGCTCGTTGAGGTCCCGGGCGTCCGGTTTGCTGAAATACCGGTCACGGATATCCATCCGAACCGGAAACAGCCGCGAAACGTTTTCGATGAGGACGACATGGCGGAACTGGTCCACTCTGTACGTGAGATCGGAGTCCTGCAGCCAATTGTTGTCCGAAAATCAACGGAATCCGGTAGCGAGCCCTTCGAACTCGTCATGGGTGAACGCCGGTGGCGGGCAGTCCAAGCGGCCGGGCTGGACACCATTCCCGCCATCGTGCGGGATACCACTGACGATGACCTCCTTCGCGATGCTTTGCTCGAGAACCTCCACCGGAGCCAGCTCAACCCCTTGGAAGAGGCGGCGGCCTACCAGCAGCTTCTTGAGGATTTCGGCACGACACACGAGCAGCTGGCAGATCGGATCGGGCGTTCACGCCCGCAGGTGTCCAACACGCTGCGCTTGCTGAAGCTTCCTCCCCTGGTCCAGCGCCGCGTTGCCGCCGGAGTCCTTTCTGCGGGGCATGCCCGTGCCCTGCTTTCCCTTCCGGATGCTGCGGCGATGGAACGGCTGGCCCAGAAGATTGTTGCCGAAGGTATGTCCGTGCGCGCCACGGAAGAGGCTGTCACGCTGTACCAGGATCCCGCCAAGCCCGTGAAGAACAATATTCCCCGTCCTGGTGCACGTCATGAGCGGCTCGACTACCTCGCGTCCTCCCTGTCTGACCGTCTGGATACTAACGTGAAAATCTCCCTGGGTGTCCGAAAGGGGAAGGTCAGCATCGAGTTTGCGAGCGTTGAGGACCTGAACCGCATCATGGATGTTTTGGCTCCTGGTTCGACGAATTAGTCCGCGCTCTGAAGGGCCCGATTCACTACGAATTGGGCCTTTTTGCGTCTTCTAGGGCGCGTTGAACCGCCCGGCGCATGTCCGGCTTCCGCCAAAATCTGCGCCGCGAACCAAACTGGATTTTGGACCGCCCATCGCCTGTTCTGTTGGCCCTCATATTTTTACTCTCTTCTCGCGGTTGGAAGGGCGGCTTGGGTTTTGACGCGCCTGTCCCCTAACCATGTGCAGCTCGGGCTTCAACGGTTTTTTAGAGCTTTAGACGGTGTCCCCTTCGTCCCTGGGAACGAACTGTTTCACGTGAAACACCCCGTCTATCACTGCAAGACGGGACAGAAAGGAAGGCCAAAGCAGCGCCCTCATCCACGGTGGCATTGGTCGTTCCGCAGTACACAGGAGATTCAGCTGTCTGCCAGCGGCGGCGAGTGAATGAACACCAGCGATTCTAGGGCAGTTCGAGCGGGACTTGATGAATCTGTGAGCATATGGGGATGGAATTGGCTAGCGCTAGGAAGCCCTCCCCAGCAGCCCTAATTGTTGGACAATCGCCGCTCGGCTACAAGAAACTCAATTAGTCATTTACATAACCGTCCCGCGTGCTGCAGTGAAGGAAGGCGCGGCGAGAGTTCATTGAAGAATTCAATCTGCGATCCCGGTTCTCCCTTCAGCCGGACAGTTGTTGGTCTAGGGACACGTACGTATGTAGACACTCGCCGTGAAGCGTTGCCGATCATCGAGCGGTCCGTGCACTTTCCTTGCCGTCACTTTGTAACCTGCGAGTATGAACAATGTGGCAATTCGGATCGTGGTGCGTGTTTCACGTGAAACGGCGGCTGGCTAGTCCGGGAGAATCGACCCTTCAGTGAACGTTTACGCCAAGGCAGGTTCCTCCCTGGGGTGATCAAGAGTGGGCCCGAAGTCCGGGACCAAACCGGCGAGCAATGTGAGAACAAGAATGTGCGCCGCACCAAGTTGCGGGATGTACGAACTCTTACTACCAGATATCTCCTCCTAGTAGGAAGGCCGTTTGCCGCTCTCTTGCACATGCTCCTCAATACGACTGCCGCTAAGCATCACTACAGGCACAAGCCCCTTACACGGGTGTGCGCCGAATTAGCAGACCGGTGCCGGAGCTGCCGCTGACACTGGTGTGGCAAAGTTTCACGTGAAACAGGTGGCTGGCTCGGCCAGGACCAGAACATGACAGCAGTCATGCAATATGAACCTAGAACAGCAGCACTCCTGTCCTGCGGGGCATACTCGGAGGGCAGGGACCTGCCACGCCCAGCGACGCATGTACAGACTCCTACTGACCCGTCCAATCTCGATTGTCACCATATAGACAGACTTATCACGTTCCGGTGCGCGCGGAGCTGAAGCCCCAAACTCCTATTCGAGCTGCCCGCAGCTTCACGAACTTCTATTCGAGCTGCCCGCGGCGTCACGCCGTAGCACTGCGGCCCGAGGATCCACCAGAGGAGCCCGGCTCGCTGAACCACCAGGGGCTGGCACATCCATTTGGACTCCGTAATGGGGTTCAGTCGAAGACTGCTGCCCCCCGCCGCGCTGCGTTGCTCGCCGTGCCGCCTGAAGCCACGACATCGGTGCAGCATTGATGTCTTCCACGCCCGCAGACCATGGGAACGAACTACACGTGGGTCGGCCTGTCAGGAACATAATGATGGGCACCGTGTAGGCCTTGGTGTCATCCTTGCAAGCAGGATGAATCGTGGCCCACCATGCCGGGGGCCCCCTACGACGTGCTGAGTGCTGTACGTTGGTGCCAAAAATGACCGCCTGCCTGGCTCTCAGAGGGACTCCCCACTCTCGTGAAACATGTGACGGCACGTGTCCCGTGGTCGCTCGCCTAGGCCCAGTGATGACCCTTAGTGAGCCAGCCGTCCCTTGCGCCGGCCGTACGCAGGTCGAGAAAGATAAATTTTGTCGGTGGATATCGCTGTGGATAACTCGGTGGATAACTCGCCCCCTTCTCTGTTCCTTTCCGGAGGGAAACGCCGTCGTGCCGATAGGCATGTGCCGGTCACCCCCAGTCGACTTGTTCCTTCGACCGTTTCACCGTTACCAAGTGTTTCACGTGAAACACTGTCGGCCGTCTGGAAGGGGCACTAGAACCCGCATTAAACGCGCCGCCCCAGCGCTCTCGGTTGATTTCTCGGCTATTTAGAGCGGCTGCTCGGGCACCGAAGGGCGCGCGCATGGAGCAATAACTACTCTTGCTCGAGCTGAGGGCGAGTCCAGCACGGGGAGCGCCACAAGTACGACTGCTACTGCGGCTCCCCAGACGCCCACACCTCATCCCCTGGGTCTGTGGATAACAGTGTGCATAACATCACTAGGGTTCTGTGGATAAGTTGTGGACCGTAGGGAGAGCTGATGTGTAAGAACCGCACAAGAGCAGGCTCTGCACCTTACGCGGTGCACCTCAGGACTACGTTACGAGCGCCGCAGTGGCATCCTGCAGTAACTCGGTCAGCCCTAAGATACTGATCTTTCACACGCCGAAGCTGCAATTGATGAGCAGGCGACATCCCACTGTACCCATGCTCCCACCGGGACAAAGGCACTGGTGGGTTGGACCGGAATCACCAATGCTTTAGAGGGTCGTGCCCGAAGGATGAATCCCTGCTTTCCTTTGTGCATGCTGGTAAGCGCAGACCGGACCATCACAGCGCTTGTGAGCATAGTCTTGGTGAACCCCATGTTCCCGCGGCACACGCCAACTGTTCCTGCAAAGGCAAGCAGAGGCAGAGGCGATGGCTTACGCGGCCGCCGTTGATTGCATCGCCTGGTGCCCTGAATGGGTAACCTCACCGGCAGCCAGAGGCTGCGACTGCAAGCGCTTGGATGAAGAATACAATAGGTTCCCTGGTAATCGGGCCCGGCGGATAGGTCCGGGCCAGGTTCCGAGGCCTGTTTCAGGAAGTGCGTGTGACTTCCTGGTGCTGGCATCCTCGTGCTCCTGCCTCCAATTGCAGTGTGCATTGGATTAGCAATACTGAATGCCTTGCCCGGCTAACCTCACAGCATCGGGAATGCGGCCTGTTTCACGTGAAACAGAACGCGCGCCTTCCAAGATGCACTACCGACCACTGCTGCATGACACGGTGTCGCCGACGGTAGGATCCAGCCGCCAAACGATGGGTGGACATGCTGTCAGGCCTGCCATGGAAGGTGAGCGGCCCCTTTGCATGATCCTGCCAGGAGCGACCGTAGCGGAACGGTGCCAGCTAGTTGCATATAGAGGCACGCCAGTAGGCTGATGTCCCAAGCAGCCCACGCGTTCTCAGTCCATGCAGTTCTCCACTTTTAGGCTGCTTGCCAGACGATACGTTTTCGTCCAGGCAGCAAACTCTATGTTTCGGTGCAGACCTCATTTCGCAACTGACGCCCTTTGCCTCCCGAGCCGCCGAGTGTTCATGCTTACCAGTGAGAGAGTACATAGGGCTAATGGACTGACTTGATAAGTATTTGGGGCCATTGCCATTGTCGTGCGTGTATCCACATGAACCTCCTGGGCGGAATGCGATCCTGCAGCCTTTGTTGAGGTGGAACGCAGAGCGCCGACTGGCAGTGCTGAGCCGAAAGTATCCGGCACACGGAATTGTCGCCGAGGGCCGAACTGGCTCCTTCTGCATCTGCTCTCCGACGCGGCGCCGTCGGGCTGGCTTGGCCCTTAAAAGCAGCTCGGCCGCATCTCCGTCCGCTCCGCAGCGGCGCATCCCAGGCCGCGTTGCGTCTTTTGACCAGGAGCAGCGGGTCGCTAGCCATCGTTCCAGCACGCTGGTCTTCGGGTCCCGCTAACAACAATCTATTTTTGTATTCAGAACGCGCAATAAATGGCGGGATAACGCGCAGTGACTCGCCCGTAAGATTGCCGCCCGGGTGGAAGTGAAAGGCATTGGCGGGGGTGTACGCGATTTTAAGACCTAGAGATTTCTGTTTCACGTGAAACGTCGGAGACCGATGCTTGCGTGCTCTTGCGTCACCAGTCCCTGTCGAAAGTCGCACACGGTCTTGCACCGGAGGGCCACCAGGACCGACCTTGGAACGGTGCGCCGTGTTTGCTGTTCAACTTGGGTTCTACATCTGCAGATCCGGGATTGTGCTTGCCGGGCCGGCGAAGTAGCAGGGCGAGGAAAATCATTCCGCGGCCGAGACCAAGTCGCGCCGGCAGTACGACTGAGGCCGTCAGGATGACTGCGTTTCACGTGAAACAAGGCTCCTGTCAAACAGGAGCGACAAGCGTCGAGCGGTCGCATGAACCAAGGTTGGTTGAGGCAGCCAGGACTCCCGGAGACTCCTTCTATGGGCGACCGTCGGTGTCCATCGAAATGTGAAACCCATGAATTGGACGTTTCACGTGAAACGCCCACCAAGGTGCTGCTGGCTACCGGTGTCTGCGAGCACCTATACAGCCAAATCGAGGACCGCAAAAAAGTGGCCATTACCCGGAGGCGATGACCACTTCTATGCTTCGCGGCGGAAGAGCGAACTAGGACAGGACGTCCGAGAATTCCTTCTCAAAGAACTGCTTCGGCTTTGCACCGATGACCGTGCTCTTCACTTCTCCGCCTTGGAACAGGTAGACGGCGGGAATCGAGGTAATGCCGTATTCCGCAGCAATGGAGGGGTTGTCGTCGACGTTCACCTTTACGACATCAACCTTCTCGCTGTATTCCACGGAGATTTCGTCGAGGATCGGACCGAGCTTACGGCAGGGGCCGCACCATTCAGCCCAGAAATCGACAATTACCGGCTTTTCAGAGGACAGGACGTCCGTTCCAAAACTTGCGTCGGTTACGTCTTTTGCGTTGCTCATTGCGTTCTCTTTCTCCTCGGTTCGTATTTGCAGACTTATGCAGGCAGGTTGGCCAGGTAGTGTTCCACGTCGATGGCCGCCACACATCCCGAGCCGGAAGCCGTAATGGCCTGGCGGTAGGTGGGGTCGATGACGTCTCCGGCAGCAAAAACGCCGGGAATGCTGGTTTTGGAGCTCCGGCCCTGTACGGCGATGGTTCCTTCGGGCGTCAGGTCGAGGACGTCCTTGATCAGATCAGTTCGGGGATCGTTGCCAATGGCGACGAACACCCCGGTGACAGCAAGATGCGATTCCGTACCATCAAGGGCGTTCTTCAACTTGAGGCCGGTGACTTTGTCTTCACCGAGCACATCTTCCACGGTGCTGTTCCAGATAAAATTGATCTTCTCGTGGGCCAGCGCGCGGTCTGCCATGATCTTGGATGCCTTAAGTGAGTCACGGCGGTGCACTACCGTGACTGATTTGGCGAACTTGGTGAGGAACAGGGCCTCCTCCATCGCGGAGTCACCCCCACCAATCACGGCAATATCTTGATCTTTGAAAAAGAAACCATCGCAGGTTGCACACCAGCTCACGCCATGGCCGGAAAGCCGCTTCTCGTTGGGCAGCCCCAACTCGCGGTAGGCGGACCCGGTGGAAAGGATGACTGCCTTCGCCTGAAAGGTCTCCCCCGTTGCAATGGTCACCGTCTTAACTGGGCCTTGAAGATCGAGCGCTGTTACATCCTCAAACTGGATTTCAGTGCCGAAACGTGCGGCCTGCTTCTCGAAGTTCTCCATGAGGTCCGGACCCATGATGCCGTCGGGGAAACCCGGGTAGTTCTCGACGTCGGTGGTGTTCATCAGTTCACCGCCCGCGGTCACGGATCCTGCCAGCAGCAGCGGCTTCAGGTTGGCGCGGGCCGTGTAGACGGCGGCTGTGTAGCCAGCCGGTCCGGAGCCGACAATGATGACATCACGCACTTCGGACGCGGTGTTTTCTGCGATGGTCACTGAACGGTGAACCTCTTCCTTACTTGACGCGCCTCGGTGGAGGCCGGCCACATGGCACAACTGCTACTGGATGCTGAATATTCCGGCGCTGGAAATGGGATGACAGCCGGCGAACGGCAAAGTACAGCCCCTCCAGGCGTTCTTTCCAGATTACCGTCCCCCCAGAGCGCGGGACGACAGGATGCCACGCCGCCGGGCCCAAGATGACGCGATGCGACACCTCGGCCGGGCACCACCGGCAGTGTGGACAAAAGGAACGGCCCTCCCCCGAAGGAAAGGGCCGTTACCTGAAGACTACCGGACGCTCATGGAGCCGCTACTGGATCTTGATCTCCGCCAGGCGGATACCGTACCCATAACGGGTCTTTGGCGCCGCCAGCTTGGGAACGGAGTTAATCGACACGATGACGTACTGTGCCTGGGCAGGTTCTGCCAGCGGCATGTTGAGGTCAGTCGACGTGAAGCTGCTGGTTCCTACAGCCTTTGCCCCGTCCAGGGATGGGCGGTCATTGGTGTAGACGGTGATGTTTCCGCCGGAGCCACCCAGCTGGGACAGGGTGATGGAGGATACGGTAGCGGGCTTCTCGAGTTTGACCACGAGCGGCACACCCTGGGGTGCAAGGCCGCCCCAGTTTTCGGTGGCGAATTCCATGTCTGACCAGTAGCTGGCGGCATTCCCGTCGTAAGCCTTCATCAGGTCGCCGTCGAAGGTCGCGGCAAAGTCGAAATTGCCCTGGCGCGAAACACTTTCGATTGCGGGCGGTTCGGCAGGTGGAGCAGAGTTGGGTGCCTGGGTTGCCGCGGCTGATGCTTCAGGAGCACTGGTGGTGGCCACGGGTGCGGGGTTGTTTGCCTGCGGCTGGGAGAAGAGGCTGCCCAGGCCGGTCAGCGCCCAAACGAGGCCGGCAATGAGGACTACGGCAAGCAGCCCGCCCACAAGCCAACGCATGGATCGGGGTTCCCGGTCGGGCTCGTCCCGGTCACCGTCGTAATCCCCCGGGTCCGCGAAGGAGACGCCTGCAGCCGCAGGCGCTGCAGCGCGGGCGAACATGGCCGGCTTTTTGTTGACCGGCTGGGGTTCATCTTCCGGCTCTGAGTCATCGTGGTATTGCCCCTGCTGGTCCGCCTGGGCGTAATCGTCGTCGGACCAGAGCGACACCTTGGGCTTGCCGGTACCGGCATCCGTGGCATCCTTGCCCGGGCCTGTGGTGGGAGTTGGAGCCGAACCGCTGGATGCTGCCTGCACCGGCTGGGCGGCGGTGGCATCCGGATCCGCGTGGCCCGCTGCTGCTTTGCCGGCAGCGGACCCTGCGACCGCAGCTGCCCCGCCCGCAGCAGCCCCGCCCATAACCGAAGCTCCGCTTCGGCCGCTTCCGGGTGCAGCGGCGGGACGTGCGGGAGGCTTGGGCGGCACAACAGGTGCGGTCCGGTAGGGGTCCACCTGGCTCTGGTGCCTGTCGCCGTAGTTGATGTACCCGGCGTCGACGTGGTCTTCCTCGTCATAGGGCTCAGGCTCGCGCGAGCGGGGCTGGCCGAAGATCTCGCTGCCCAGCGTGTCCGTGAAGAAGGGCTCCACGTAGGGCGGGTTCGAGGCGACAACGAGGTCCAGCAGGTCCGCCGCTGATGTGTGGTTGGTAATAAGGTATGTGGCGGCATCACTCACGCCGAGGTCCAGCACCTGGACGGTGCCCGGCCGTTCACCCGTTGCCACCTCGCGGGCGCTCTGCGCAACCTGCTCCGTGTTCTGCGGACCGGCAACCAGGATGCTGACCGGCCGGTTCAGGACCTGGTCCACACCGTCCAGCACCAGATCGTGGTCGTGGGAGGCCAATACAGTGGCTGTGACCTTGTAGCGGCCGCCCAGTACTGATCCGACATCGATCGGGTTGGACACGTGTTCCTCCTAGACTGTCCGGGGTCGCCGGCATAGATGATGCAACCCCCGTTCAGGGACCGCCGAGTGGCTTGCCCCCGAATGCAACTCCCCCTGTACCTTTCCGATCCTAGCGGATTGCGTCCGACACGCCGTGGACAACGGCCTTCGGGAGCGGCCGGAAACTCACTTTTTACGCCGCCGCCGCTGCTTGAAGTAGGGGTTCTCGCCGGCCTTCCCCTGGAAGGTGCGGCGCCCGGGCAGCGGGATCTGCTCGCGGAGCAGCCCTCCCCGTGCGGTGCCGGGCTGGTCCTCGCCGGGTAGGTACCCGTCGTCGGACTTATCCTGGCCGCCGCCGTAACGGCCGCCGTCGTAAGATCCCGCGTCGCCGGTCGTCCGCTCCGGCTTCGGTCCTGCCCGGAAGGAGACCGCATCAAATTCGCCCGAAATCCTCGGGATTAGGCCGGTGTCCACGGACGTGGTGGCGCGCTCGGGGCGGTGCACGGCTGCCTCGGCGGACGCGCCTTCCACGGACGGGGTCCCCTCCGGAGCGGACGACGGCGGGGCCCCGCCTTCCGCGGCAGGTGCAGCGGGGGTGCCGCGGCCCAGACGGCCCAGCAGCGGGCGGAGCAGGTCGCGCAGCTCCGCAACCCGGAACAGCTTGAGCAGGAAGAAGTAGGCCACCAGCATGACGGGGCCCACCACCACCACCGTGATCAGTGCGGTCAGGCGGTTTTGCCAGGCGAAGCCATCGGGACTGTAGCTGCCCATGAGCCAGAGTGCCCCGGCGCCGGCGATCGCCGAGCCCAGCGCCGCGTAACCCATCCGGATGTACGAATTGGCAATCCGTGGCCCGTCCAAATGGCCCAAAAGCCGGCGCAGGAAGTAGGCGCTGATGACCACGGAGAGGATGTTTCCCACCATATAAAGGATGGCGATGGCATAGATGATCTGGTTCACCGGCAGGAACTGGATGGCGAACGCGCCCGCCACATAGACCACCGCCAGCAGCAGCTGGATGTAGAACGGGGTCCGGGCGTCCTCGTTGGCGTAAAACACGCGCGACATCATGAAGTTGGCGCTCATGAACGGCGTGCTGAGGGCAAGGATAGTGAGCGTCTGGGCCAGCATCACGCCGTCTTGCCGGGAGCCGCCGGAGAAGAACATGCCCAGCGGGCCGGCCAGTGCGAACAGTGCCAGGGCCCCGAAGACGGTGGCCACGGCCATGGTCCGCAGTCCGTGCGAGAGGGCGTCGCGCAGCTCGTCCCGGTTGCCGTCCTGCGATGCCCGGGTCATCCGGTTGAACAGCACGGTGGCGAGGGACAAGGCGATGATGGAGTGCGGCAGCAGGTATAGCTGGCTGGCCACCTCGAGGACGGCGTTGCCGGGCAGCAGTTCCGCGGCGGCGTCGCCGGCCTGCTGCAGCCGGAGCCGCTCCGCGCCCGGGATGGTGGCGATGCGCATGACGTACAGGAAAGCGAGCTGTCCGACGGCGGCCGTCAGCAGCGTCCAAACGCTCAGCTTGGCTGCCTGGCCCAGTCCCACGCCGCGCCAGCCGAATCGCGGCCGCAGGCCCAGCCGCAGCCGGAAGACGGGAATCAGCAGGATGGCGGTCTGGGAGACGACGCCGATGGTTGAGAAGCCCGCCACGAAGAAGGTCTGCGTGTCCCCCCAGTTGGCCAGGGTGTGGGGACTGAACTCATTGGTGCCGAAGATCCAGATAAACATCCCCAGGCCGGCGATGGCCACGATGTTGTTGAGGATGGGCGCCCACATGGCCGGCCCGAACGCGCCATTGGCGTTGAGGACCTGGGTGAGGAGGGCATAGAGGCCATAGAAGAAAATCTGCGGCAGGCACCAGAAAGCGAAGGTGACCGCCAGTGCCTTTTGCTGCGGTGAATAGCCCTGGGTGGTCAGGTCGATGACCCACGGGGCGGCCAGCGTGACCATTGCCGTCAGGCCCAGCAGTAGCAGGACAGCCAGCGTGAGCAGCCGGCTGATGTAGTCGGCTCCCCTGTCCGGCGCTTTGCTGGCCTTGATGATCTGCGGTACCAGGACGGCGTTGAACACGCCGCCGGCGACCAACAGGAAGATCAGGTTGGGCAGGTTGTTGGCATTGATGAACGTGTCATTGACTGTTGAGCCAAGCCCCAGGGCCGTACCGAGCATCCAGGTCTTGCCGAATCCCAGGAAACGCGAAACCAATGTCCCGGCCGCCATGATGGCGCTGGAGCGGGTTTCGCTGGCACCCGCCGCAACCTGCGGGGTATCCGGCCCGGCAAGGTCCGGCCCGCCCGCTTCCGGGGGCACGCCTTCGGGAACCGCATCGCCCGGGCGGCCGCCGTTATCGGAAGGAGAGTTGGTAGCTGACATCGAGTTCATCGTCTCACCCGCGGGGGCTTATTGCCGCAACGCCCGGACGCCAGCGCGGCAGGCACATTGCCTGACGGCGACGCGGCCCTCCTAAAGGTGTCCGGGCAGGACCTCACGGGCGAGATCGGCGATGCGCCGCTCGTTGGGAAAGGAGAGTTTCCGGGCCAGTTCCTGGATAGGCACCCATGCCACGTCCACGGCTTCCTGGTCGGGATCGTTTTCGATGGTGAGTTCGCCGCCCGTGGCGCGCAGGAGGTAGTGGTGCACGGTCTTGTGGACGCGGTGGCCGCTGACGGTGAACCAGTAGTCGATGCTTCCCAGGGGGGCCAGGATGCTGCCCTCAATGCCGGTCTCTTCGGCGATCTCCCGGACCGCCGCCTCTTCATTGTTTTCCTTGCCCTCCGGGTGGCCCTTGGGCAGGCACCACTCGAGGCGTCCGCCCCTGTTAAGGCGGGCGATGATCGCAACCCTCAACTCGGCGTCGGACGTATCCACCACCACACCGCCGGCCGAAACTTCCTCCACCGTGGGCAGCGAGGCCGGGGCCGAATGCTGGGCAGGGGCAACGTGCGCACCGATCGCCGACGGCAACGGTGCGTTTGTCCTCCTGCCTGGAGCGCTCGGTACTGGATGGGCCATGGAGTCCACTCTAACGACTGTTGCCCGTTCGTGATGACCGGAACATGACAACAACATGGACGGCATATGACGCAGTTTCCTGCCAGCAGGTGGAATCCTTCGGATCTTGACAGTATTTTGGCCTGCCGGGCCGCCGGTTTCTGCCAAGCTTAAGTAACTATGGCGCACGCACATCACAAGACTGAATCCCACACCGTCGACTTCAAGGTGGACCCGGTGGTCCTGGAGCTGGGCCAGCGCTTTGTGGACGCCGGGCATGAACTGTCGCTGGTGGGCGGCCCGGTGCGGGACCTGTTCCTGGGGCGGAAATCACCCGACCTTGATTTCACCACGGACGCCACTCCGGACCAGACGGTTGCCCTGATCAAGAAGTGGGCGGACAACTTCTGGGACATCGGCCGCGCCTTCGGAACCATCGGCATGCGCAAGGACGGGTTCCAGATCGAAATCACCACCTACCGGGCCGAAGCCTACGATCCGCAGTCCCGCAAGCCCGCGGTGGCGTTCGGGTCGTCGCTGACCGATGACCTGCTCCGCCGGGATTTCACCATTAACGCCATGGCGCTGAAACTGCCCTCCATGGAGCTGGTGGATCCGTTCGGGGGCGTCCGGGACCTGCACGCGTCGGTTCTTGCCACCCCCAGTGCGCCCGAGCTGTCCTTTTCCGACGACCCGCTGCGGATGATGCGGGCCGCCAGGTTCGCCGCGCAGCTGGGCGTGGCGGTGCACGACGACGTCCGCGAGGCCATGACCCGGATGGCCGAGCGCATCACCATCATTTCGGCCGAACGGGTCCGCGACGAGCTGGTCAAGCTCATCTGCGGCTCCCGCCCCCGCGTGGGGGTGGACCTGCTGGTGGATACCGGATTGGCCGAGTACGTGCTCCCGGAAGTCTCGGCCCTGCGCCTTGAATCCGACGAGCACCACCGGCACAAGGACGTTTACCAGCACTCCCTCCAAGTGCTGGAGCAGGCGGCCGAGCTGGAAACGGATGCGGACGGCCCTGTCCCCGGCCCCGACTTTGTGCTGCGCTTCGCCGCATTGATGCACGACGTCGGCAAGCCGGCTACGCGGCGCTTCGAACCGGGCGGCGCGGTCAGCTTCCGCCATCACGACATGGTGGGTGCCAAGCTCACTGCCAAGCGCATGAAGACCCTCCGGTTCGACAAGGACACCACCAAGGCCGTTGCCCGGCTGGTGGAGCTGCACATGCGCTTCTACGGCTACGGTGACGCCGGCTGGACCGATTCAGCCGTCCGCCGGTATGTCACCGACGCCGGACCGCTGCTGGAGCGCCTGCACCGGCTGACGCGGTCCGACGTCACTACCCGGAACCAGCGCAAGGCCGAGCGGCTCGCGTTCGCCTATGACGACCTCGAAGCACGCATTGTTGCCCTGAAGGAACAGGAATCCCTGGATGCCGTGCGGCCGGACCTCGACGGGGCCCGGATCATGGCGGTGCTCGGCCTCAAGCCCGGGCCCGTCGTGGGCAGGGCCTACAAGTTCCTCCTTAACGAGCGGATGGAACACGGACCCCTTCCAACAGAGGAAGCGGAGGCCCGGCTGCTGCGCTGGTGGGCCGGGCAGCCCGAATCGGCACCTGCTGCAGCGGATCCCGCAGCGTCTCCCGCCGTCGTCGAACCTTCCCCCTCTGAGGAGACCAAGTGACTAATCCCGCCCTTGCCCCCCGCCCCCAGCTCTGGATCCTGCGCCACGGCGAGACCGAATGGTCCAAAAGCGGCCAGTACACCGGACTGACGGACCTCCCGCTCACGGTTGAAGGCGAACAGCAGGCCGTAGAGGCCCGGAAGGTGCTCGACGCCGTGGACTTCGACCTGGTGCTCACCTCGCCCCTGCGGCGGGCCCGGCGCACTGCCGAACTTGCGGGCTTCCCGGACGCGCAGCACGAACCGCTGGCCGTGGAATGGAACTACGGCGACTACGAGGGCATCAGCTCCGACCTGATCCGCAAGGACAATCCCGACTACCTCATCTGGACGCACGGCGTTCCCAACGGCGAGACGCTCGACGAGGTGGCGGCAAGGGCAGACAAGATCATTGGCCGGATCCTGGAATCGGGGATGGACAACGTGCTCATTGTGGCGCACGGACACTTTTCCCGGATCCTGACCGCCCGCTGGCTCGAATTGCCGCCCACCGAGGGCCGGCATTTCATTCTTGGAACGGCGAAAGTCTGCACCCTTGGCTGGGACAAGAAGACTCCGGCAATTGTGCGCTGGGGCCTCTAACATTCCCCTTTTCGAATTTCTTCTGCCGGTTTTCCGGAATTAGGTAGTCAACTGCGGATTAGTGGTGTACTTTTATTCCTGTCCCCAAGGCAATTAGCCCGGGGTGAGCGCCCCGGCTGCACGCTTTCATTGCGGCTAACAGGAGAAAAGGAGGTTGGGAGAAATGATGACTTTGACTGGCGGACGGAAGACCACCATCAATGCCGCCCCGGCCTCGGCGCATAATGCGCACCTGTCCTGGGGCTTTCCAGGCTGCTAGCAGCTAGCCGTTCCGCGGCCTGCTGATTTCCGACGGCGGGAAGCCGGCGGGGATAAGCAGCGGCATCCGCGGCTCCCGCTTGCTCCGTGGCTTTCGGTATCCCGCCTTCTGCCCCCGCAGCCCTTGCCTGCCAGCACCCACTGTGGGCCTGCGCCCTGCCCGCGGTGCGCAGCCTGTCCGGCACTTTTCTGACGCCCGGAAATCCCTAATTACTTTCCTGGTGTTTCCGGCATCAATTGTTGCCGCAATTTCCTCATAATCACCGGTCAATTTGCTGCGCCCTTTTTCGGGCTGCCTTTTGGCCGGCATACCTGTAATAGGAGGTGAGAACCATGGTCCGGAAAATCCGGAAACTCCTGTCCGCTGTACGGCGGCCCGCCAGGAAGCAGTTCAACAGGAACCTGCTGGAACAGCAGCGGGAAGACGTCTTCGTCCTGATGCACCAGCAAATGGCCGGCCTCCGCTGAGGCTTGCTGGCGGGCCTTCGGTTCTCAGGAGCAGGCGAAGGAGATGAGGACCAGGCGCTGGAAGGGCTGGCTGCGGGTTTCCCTGCATTCTGCGGCAGCGAAGGCGGAAAGATCATGGGAAGTGCCTTCACCCAGCCCGACGAACAAGACGTTCCCGCGGCCTTTCAGTTCGGCGGCTGTGACGGGAGCATCCACACCCCAGAGGGTCCCCGACTCTGCCGGATTTTCCTCAAGGGACAGGTCCTCCATGCTCTCAAACCCGTCCGGATAGGCGAGGACCATGTCCCGGAGGTAGGGCTCGTCGAACACCAGGGCGGCGGGTTGCGGTTCCTGCTGGTCCAGCAGGGCAGCGATCCGCCGCTCGGTGTCCGCGGGTTCGTTGACCAGGCTCTTGACCGTGAGTTGCGGGACCAGGCTGCACCCAACCACCGTGGCCACCGCAAGGGGCCTCAGCCACCTTCGGGCAGCCGGAAGGCGCGTGATACCCAGTCCCACCAGCAGGGCAAAGGCCGGCGCTGTGAACGTCAGGTACCGTGCAACGTAGACGGGCTGGGCTATGACGCTGACCAGCAGGAGCCCCGCGACGGGCACGCCCACGCCGGCCAGGCCCAGCCAAACCAGCGGACGAAGTGCTGCGTCTCCGCGCGCCCTCCACAGGCCCCATGCCACCAGCGCAACCTCCACCACACCCAGCAGCACCACGAATGCCAGGATCCACGTGGGAGGCATGTTGCCGGTGGGCCGGTCATCGCCGTAGAAGTACTGCTTAACTGCGGCGGTCATCAGGTTTTGGGCCAGGGAGCGGTTCTGGATCCAGTCCACCTGGGTCTTCTGCCCCAGGGCATAGGCGAGGAACGGCAGCACGCAGATGCCCGCCGCCGATGCAGCCACCAACGTGGCCACCATGCGCCGCCGCAGGATGATGGCGGCTGCCGTGTGGGCAGCGACGGCAAGGGCAAAGAACATGAACATCCAGACACCCACCACCGCGGTGAGGGCGTACAGAGCCCAGTCAAGAACCCGGTTGGACTTCCAGGCCCGGAGCAGCAGCAGGGTGAGGGCGACGGCGATCAGGGCGGTGAAGGCTGACTGGCGCGCCTCCGTTCCCGCCCAGACCATACGCGGAAGGACTGCCAGGACCAGGCCGGCCGCGAACCCCACCGCTTCCGATCCCAGCTTCCGTCCAATGACTGCCGTTCCAGCACAGGCAAGACCCACTGCCATAGCCGATGGCAGCCTCATGGACACCTCGGAGAAACCGAAGACGGACGTCCAGAAATGCATGATCAGGTAATAGAGGCCATGGACGGCATCCACGGACTGCAGCAGCAGCATCAGGTCGCCGGGAGACCGTCCGGCGGCAGAAATGGTGGCGATCTCGTCATCCCAAAAGGACGGGATCCACGAGCCCAGGAACGCAGCACAGAATCCCAGCAGCCCAATAAAGGCCGGCATCCGCCACATTGGGATGGGGCCATCTGGTGCAGAGCCGAGCCCGGACCCCTGCCAGGCTGTTTGGCCGCGGACCCTCTGGCTTTCCACCTGTTACCTCCTGGAGACTGCCGGTTGAACCGAAGTCATGTCTTGCATGTCATAAGGACGGCTGACGGGACGAAGCTTCGCGGCACAGCGTACGGCCTTTCCCGGCACCCCTTGCGACGATACAGGCCCGCAGGAATTGGGACATCATCCTTGAGGCATCCCGGTAAGCTCGACTGCATGGAGGAAAGCCAGCCTGCGGGGAGCCGGGCACGGTCCCGGCTGGTGGTTCCCAGCCGCAGCGATGTCCTGTTGCGGAACTTCACCGAGGTAGCCGGTGGACCCATGGGGCGCAGGGCGGAGCCGGGCGTGATTTCCCCGGCTCCTTTCACCGTGGAGCGGGTCCTGGTGCTCCTGGCCGTTCTCGCAGCCTTGATCGGCGTCCTGCTCAAGGGATACTGCCGCGCCAACGGCTGGGAGCCGCCCACCCAGTTCTACGCCACTTGCTATTCGGACTTCCCGGAGCTGTTCCGGAACCGCGGCCTGGCAGACGGCGCCTTCCCCATCCTGAGCAGCCAGTTCGAGTACCCGGTAATGATAGCCCTTATTGCAGGGCTTGCCGCCTGGCTGGTGCCAGGCACGGGCGCCCCCGAAGGACGCATCCTGGCGTACTTCGACGTCAACGCAGCACTACTGGCCGCGGCGGCTGTGGTCACGGTCCTGGCAACAGCGAGGACCTCGGCCCGCCGGCCCTGGGATGCCGCGATGGTGGCCCTGGCACCGGGCATTATCCTCGCAGGAACCGTGAACTGGGACCTGTGGACGGCGTGCCTGGTGGCGGTGGGAATGTATTTTTTCGCTTCTCAGCGGCTGGTGCCCGCCGGCATCCTGCTCGGACTCACCACCGCCACCAACCTCTATCCCCTGCTGGTCCTGGTTGCCATCCTGCTGCTGAGCCTGCGGACAAACCGGTTCCGTCCCCTGCTGGTGACCGGCGCGGCCGCAGCTGTGACCTGGACAGCGGTCAACCTGCCGTTCGCGGCGGCCAACTTCAGCGGCTGGGCCTACTATTTCCAGTTCACCGCTGACCGCGATGCGGGGTACGGGTCGCCATGGTTTGCCTACAATCTGCTGGCCGGCAGGCTCCGCTGGCCGGGTCTAAGTCCGGTGGCGGTCGACCTGCTCGCACCGGCATTCCTTGTGCTGCTTTGTGCCGGGATTGCCTATGTGGCGCTGGCGGCACCCCGCCGTCCCCGCCTTGCCCAGCTGGCCTTCCTCCTGGTGGCGGCCTTCATCCTCACCAACAAGGCCTACTCCCCGCAATACGTGGTGTGGCTGATCCCGCTCCTTGCCCTTGCCCGGCCACGCTGGCGGGACTTCCTGGTGTGGCAGGGCATCGAAGGCCTCCACTGGGCCGCGGTGTGGATGTACCTTGGTCAGGTGACCAGCGCAGGCTCCTCCCAGCACAACCTGGACATGCCGTATTACGTTCTGGCGGTGGCCGCCCACCTGGTGGCCGTGGCGTATCTGATGGCGAGGGTCACCTGGGATATCTACGACCCCACCTATGACCCCATCCGGCGCCACCATCTTGATGACCCGCATGGCGGGCCGTTCTCCGGTGCTCCGGACCGCTTCAGCTTCAGCCTGCGCCGCGCCGAACATCCTGTTCTTCCCGGAAAGGACTCCACGCATGCCTGACGTAGTAGTAGTGGGCGCCGGCCCCAACGGCCTGGCCGCAGCAGCTGTCATGGCCCGTGCCGGGCTGTCCGTGGAAGTCTTCGAGGCCGCTTCCTCCATTGGCGGCGGGACGCGGACCTCCGAACTGATGCAGCCCGGACACTTCCATGATGTGTGCTCCGCAGTGCATCCCATGGCGCTGGCCTCCCCGTTCTTCCGTGCTTTTGAGCTGGCACGCCGGGTGAAGCTGGTCAGCCCGGACATTTCCTATGGTTCCCCGCTGGATGGTGGACGCGCAGCCCTCGCCTACCGGTCACTGGACCGGACAGCAGCGGAGCTCGGCAGGGACGGTGCAGCGTACCGCCGGCTGATGGCGCCCTTGGTCAGGAACATCGACGGCGTCATGGACTTCACGCAAAACCAGCTGTACCGGATTCCCGGGGACCCCTTCACGGCGGCGATGTTTGGCCTGCGCACCCTGGAACAGGGGACACGGGCATGGAACGCGAGGTTCCGTGAGGAGTACGCACCTGCCCTCCTCAGCGGTGTGACCTCTCATGCCATAACGCATCAGCCATCCCTGGCCGGGGCCGGGGCGGGGCTCATGCTCAGCGCCCTGGGGCATGCCCAGGGATGGCCCATCCCGATCGGCGGTTCAGCCGCCATTTCGACGGCACTTGCGGAGGACCTCACCGCCCACGGGGGTGTCATCCGCACGGGCACACCAGTCGACAGGCTGGTTGACCTGCCTGAGGCACGCGCCGTCCTGCTGAATGTGTCGCCGCGGGGCCTGCTGGAGATGGCCGGGGATTCCCTGCCGGGCCGCTACCGCTCCTCCCTGGAGTCATTCCGCTACGGCAACGGTTCCTGCAAGGTCGACTTCATCCTGTCCGGACCCGTTCCCTGGCAGGCCCCTGAGCTGGCGGACGCCGGCACCGTGCACCTGGGCGGCACGCGGGAGGAGCTTGCGCAGTCTGAAAACGACGTCGACGCGGGCCGGCATCCGGAGAGACCCTATGTCCTGGTGGCCCAGCCGTCCCGGTTCGACCCGGGCAGGGCGCCGTCGGGACGCCACACACTGTGGACCTACTGCCATGTCCCCGCTAATTCAACGAGGGACATGACGGAAACGGTCACCGACCAGCTGGAGCGCTTTGCACCCGGGTTCCGCGACCTCGTGGTGCAGTCGAATGCAGTTACCGCTGCCGGGCTGGCCGAGTACAACCGCAACTACATTGGCGGCGACTTCAGCGTGGGAACGATGGACCTGCGGGGCCTGTTGCGGCGGCCGGTCGTGTCACGCGTCCCGTGGCGCACTCCCCTGCCCGGTGTCTACCTGTGTTCATCCGCAACACCGCCAGGCCCGGGGGTCACGGGAATGCCTGGCCTGCATTCGGCAACACATGCCTTGCGGGACATATTCGGTCTGCCGGTCCCCGCGCTGGGGCTGAACATAGGCGGCGGAAGCTAAGCATCCGCCGCTGACGTAGTGCAGGCCAAACCGGCGGCAAAAGCAGGGGATAATGGCGCGATGGGGAAAAATTCGAGATTTTCTATTGCTGTTGCCGCGCTCATCCTGGGAACGTCGCTCGTTGCCTGCGATGACGGCCGCAGTGGAGCGGAAGCCGCAGCTGCTGAGCTCGCCATCGCCGTTTCCGGCCTGGACATCAGCTCCGTGGCCTTTGACGGCAAGGACGCTGCTGCCGCCAACGAGCAGCTCAAGTCCGTCTTCGCGGCCCTCGATCCCCAAAAGCCTTCTGTGGCAGCCGGTGAGCTCACCCTCGACGGGGACAACGCCTCCGCGCCGCTGAACTACACCTGGACCTTCGGCGGAGCGGAATGGAAATACTCCGTCTCAGCCAAGTTCAGGAAGTCCGGCGATAAGTGGCTGACGGTATGGGACCCCGCCACGCTGGTGCCCGGCCTGGCTGATTCAGAGGTCCTGAGCAAGGGTGCCCAGTCGCCGCCCCGCGCCGATATCCTCGGTGCCGGGGACGTCCCCCTGGTCACCTATCGCCCCGTGGTCAACGTCGGCATCGACAAGCCCCAGCTCGGTTCCGCCGATCCTGCTGACTCGGCCGGCAAGCTCGCCGCGCTGGTGGGCGTCGATCCCGCGGCGTATACGGAGCAGGTCAAGGCCTCCGGCGCCGAAGCCTTCGTTCCGGCGATCACGCTGCGGGAAGAAGGCCGCACCATCACCAACGAGCAGATCGCCGCCATTCCAGGCGCCCGCGCCATTCCGGCCATGATGCCTTTGGCACCCACCCGGAATTTTGCCCGCGCCGTACTCGGCTCCGTGGGCGAGGCCACGGCCGAGCAGATCGAAGCATCCGAAGGGGCCCTGGCTGCCGGCGACCTGACCGGCATCAGCGGGCTCCAGCAGCAGTACGACGAACAGCTTCGCGGGTCTGACGCCGTCGTCATCCGTGCCCAGCGCGCCGACCTGACCCGTGAACAGATCCAGTCCTCGGCAACCGACCCCCGCCGGGTGCTGTTCGAGGTGGAGCCGAAACCCGGTACAGCGCTGAAGACCACGCTGGATCCCCGGCTGCAAACGCTTGCCGAAGACACCTTGGCGGAGGTGGGTCCTGCCTCCGCCATCGTCGCCCTCCGGCCCTCGACAGGTGCCGTGCTGGCTGTCGCATCCGGTCCGGGAAGCAACGGCTACAACACTGCCATGCTGGGCCAGTATGCCCCGGGGTCGATCTTCAAAATGGTTGATTCCCTGGCGATGTTCCGTAACGGCCTCACGCCCGAATCCAAGGTTGAGTGCACTCCCACGCTCACGGTGGATGGCCGGACATTCAAGAATGCGGAGGGGTATCCGGAAGGTTCCCTGGGCTCGGTTACCCTACGGGACGCGTTTGCCCACTCCTGCAATACAGCGTTCATTGCCGCCCGGGACAAAGTCTCGCAGGGCCAGCTCGAGTCTGCCGCCATGGCCATGGGACTGGCCGTGGAGGCGCCCACCCTTGGAGCGGAGGCCTTCCTGGGCTCTGTCCCCGGCGAGGCTTCGGGCACCGAACATGCCGCTTCCATGATCGGCCAGGGCAAGATCCTGCTGTCACCCCTGGCTGCCGCCATGATGGCGGGATCCGTGGCGAAGGGCGCGCCCGTTGCGCCACAGCTCGTTTTGAATCCCGACGGCGGCGAAGCGCCTGCCGGGACCACCAGCGGATCCACTGCTCCCGCCGCGCAGCCCTCGGCCACGGCAACTGCTGAAGCTCCTTCACCAGCTTCCGGGCAGCCGATCAACGCGGAGGAGGCGGCTTCCCTGGCGGACATGATGCGTGCCGTCGTCACCAGCGGCCATGCCGGTTTCCTGTCCTCGGTTCCGGGAGCTCCGGTTGGCGCCAAGACCGGTACCGCTGAATTCGGCAACGAAGTACCGCCGAAGACCCACGCATGGATCGTGGCTGTGCACGGCGACCTTGCCGTGGCCGTCTTCGTGGAGGACGGCGGGCTGGGGGCAACCACTTCCGGCCCGCTGCTCAAGGAATTCCTGACCGCCGCCGGCTAGAGTTTCTGTCCAGATATGGCGACTTCCAAGCCCGTCAAGCCGCCATATCTGGACAAAAACTCCTGGGGTGGGGCGTGGGAAGATGGACTGCGTGGCCCATATTGACGTTTCCGGTATCGATTACTTCCTCTCCGACGGCACGCAGCTGCTGAATGGGGTTACCTTCAAGGTTCCGGACGGCACCAAGACTGCGCTGATCGGACCCAACGGGACGGGCAAGACGACGCTGTTCCGGATCATCGCCGGAGACCTCACCCCGGATGAGGGCGTCATCGGTCGGTCCGGAAGCATGGGCATCATGCGCCAGTTCGTGGGCCAGGTCAGGGACGAATCCACCGTGCGGGACCTGCTGGTTTCCGCTGCCCCGCCGGCGCTGGCTGCCGCCGCCCGCGAGGTGGACGAGGCGGAACTGGCCATGATGGAGTACGACGACGAGCCCACCCAGATGCGGTACGCCCAGGCCATCGTCGATTGGGGAGACGCCGGCGGATATGACGTGGAGACCGTCTGGGATGAGGTTTGCATGGCCGCGCTGGGACTCCCCTACGACCGTGCCCAGCACCGCCCGGCGTCGAGCCTTTCGGGCGGTGAGCAAAAGCGGCTTGTCCTCGAGGCGCTGTTCGCCGGACCCGATGAGCTGCTGCTGCTGGACGAACCTGACAACTACCTCGATGTGCCCGGCAAACGCTGGCTCGAGGAGAGGCTCAACGAATCCAGGAAGACTGTCTTCTTCATCAGCCATGATCGTGAGCTGCTGAACAATGCCGCGGGACGCATCGTAACGCTGGAGCCCGGCATCAACGGGGCTGCAGCGTGGATCCACGGCGGTGGATTCGGTTCCTACGTGGAAGCGCGCGCAGACCGGAACGCCCGCTTCGAGGAACTCCGCAAACGCTGGGACGAGGAGCACATCAAGCTCAAGGAACTCGTCAACATGTACAAAAACAAGGCAGCCTTCCGCTCCGACATGGCCAACCGCTACCACGCAGCACAGACCCGGCTGGCCAAGTTCCTCGAGGCCGGGCCGCCGGAGGCACTGCCCATCGAGCAGAACGTGCAGATGCGGCTCAAGGGCGGCCGTACGGCCAAGCGCGCCATTGTTGCGGAGCGGCTGGAACTGACCGGCCTGATGAAGCCGTTCTCCACGGAGGTCTGGTTCGGTGACCGGGTGGGCGTCCTGGGCTCCAACGGGTCCGGCAAGTCGCACTTCCTGCGGCTGCTGGCCACCGGCGGCACCGACCCTGAGCGGGAGCACCTGCCCGTATCCGATGTGGACATAGCTGAGGTGCCGCACGAAGGGACCGTCAAACTGGGGGCCCGCATCCGCCCCGGCTTCTTCGCGCAAACCCACGTGCGGCCCGACCTTCTGGGCAAGACACTGCTGGACATCCTGCACCGGGGGGACGAGCATCGCTCGGGGCTGGGCCGTGAAGCCGCAGCCGGCGCTTTGGACGGCTACGGTCTGGCCGGACAGTCGGAGCAGAAGTACGAGTCCCTGTCGGGCGGGCAGCAGGCACGGTTCCAGATCCTGCTGCTCCAGCTCAGCGGTGCCACCCTGCTGCTGCTCGACGAGCCCACGGACAACCTTGACCTGCACTCGGCCGAAGCACTGGAACGGGCTATCGACCACTTCGAAGGGACCGTCTTGGCGGTGACCCACGACCGCTGGTTCGCGCGGACCTTTGACCGGTTCCTCGTGTTCGGCTCTGACGGCAAAGTGTACGAATCGGCGGAGCCCGTCTGGGACGAGAAGCGGGTCGAACGCGCCCGCTGATCGACCGGGATGATCACCCTAGTGATCACTTGCTCAAGAGTTGTTATCATTTGAGCATGAAGACAGATGACCGGCACCGCGCTATCGCAGACCTGCTGCGCGAGCGGGCAGAAGTCAGCGTCGAGGAGCTCACCCTGGCCTGCAAGGCATCAGGAGCAACCATCCGCCGCGACCTCGAGGTGTTGGCAGCCAACGGGGTGCTCCGGCGGGTGCATGGTGGGGCCCGCAGCCTGCTGGGCCCCGGCGACAACCCCGGTTACGGCCAGCGCGAACTGGAGGACCAGGACGTCAAACGGCGTATCGCGGCTGCCGTTGCCGGCCTGCTGCGGGACCGGGAACATGTGTGGCTGGACAGCGGGAGCACCGCCACGGAAGTGGCCCGTGCTCTGGCCGGCCGGGACCTGACATTGATGCCCATGTCCTTGCGCGCACTGAACGCCGCAGCCGGTGAAGACACCGCCGCGGGCGGCCGGCCCGCGCTCCTGGTCCCCGGCGGAAACGTAGTGCCCGGCGAATTGTGCTTCCGCGGCCCCCTGGCCGAGGCCAACATACGGTCCCTGCGGTTCGATACGGCCATCATCACCCCCTGCGCCGTGAGCACCGGGGATGGACTGCTGGCCCATGACCTCGAAGATTCAGCCGTAAAGCGGGCGGGGCTGGGATCGGGCGCGCGGGTGGTTCTCGCCGCTGCCGCCGCGAAGTGGCACAGCAACGCGCGGGTGCTGGTTGCCGGCCTTGAGCGGGTGGATGTGATGGTGACAGACAAGGTTTTCAGCGCCGGAGAGCGCGCCCAACTCGATGAATACTCTGTGGAAGTAGTGAATGTATGAGCACAAATACGGGCATGAAGCAGGACGCTGGACTCAATGCAGCCGCAGCGGCCACTTTCCTGGTCTTCGGCATCAACGGCCTGGTCTTTGCCAGCTGGGCTGCCCGCATACCGGCGGTGACCGAAACACTGAACATCACGTCGGGGCAAATGGGCACGCTGCTGCTGTGCACCGCCGTCGGTTCCCTGCTAGCCCTGCCCACTGCCGGCCTGGTGGTCGGCCGGATTGGAACGGCAAGTACCGTTCGGTTCGGCGGCTTGCTGGCGGCGGCGGCCGGAGCCGGGATTGCCCTGTCCCTGTCCCTTGAATCCATTCCCGGCACGGCAATCGCGCTCTTCTTCTTCGGAATCGCGATTGGCCTCTGGGATGTTTCGCAGAACATCGAAGGCGCCGACGTGGAGCACAAGCTCCGGCGCACCATCATGCCGCAGTTCCACGCCGCATTCAGCGGCGGTGCTTTTGTGGGTGCGCTGATCGGGGCAGGACTGTCCAACCTGGGAGTCGACCTGCCCCTGCACCTCCTGGTGATCGTGAGCGTGGTGGTGCTGGTGACGATGATCGCCCCGCGCTACTTCCTCCCCCATATCCCCGCGGTCGCTCCCGAAGGGGACGCAAAGCAGGCGAAGGGTCCGTCCGCGTGGCGGGACAGCCGCACGCTGCTCATTGGCGTGGTGGTCCTCGGGGCTACCCTCACGGAGGGTGCGGGCAATGACTGGATTGCCAAGGCCTCCGTTGACGGACTGGGGACCTCCGAGTCCACCGGCGCCCTCATGTTCGCCCTCTTTGTCCTGGCCATGACGGCAATGCGGTTCCTTGGCGGACGGGTGATCGACAAATACGGGCGGGTTGTGGTCCTGCGGGCCAGCATGGCGGCCGCGGCAGCCGGCCTGGGATTGTTCGTCCTGGCCGGGAATGTGTGGCTGGCGGCCGTTGGCGCCGCACTGTGGGGCGTGGGAGCCGCGCTGGCCTTCCCGATGGGGATGTCCGCTGCCGCGGACGACCCGAAGCACGCTGCAGCCCGCGTCTCCGTAGTATCCACTCTCGGTTATATATCGTTCCTCGCCGGCCCGCCCCTCCTGGGCTACCTCGGCGACCTCACGGGGATCCACCTCGCGCTACTGGCCATCATGGCCCCCATCGTGCTGGCACTCCTGCTGGCGGGAGCGGCAAAACCGCTGCCGGCCAAAGCGCAGGGCAACTAGCCGGAGCGTGCCGGAGGATGCCCCGCCTGCTGGGGGTAGTCTGGGGGCATGGGGAGCTCATGGCGTCACAGCCACCGGGTCATCGGCCGGCTCGATAGATATCTCGTGCGGCATGTATCGGACCTGCCGGGTGGCAACCACGACGACTTTTTCCGGAGGCTTTCTGCCTCGGCCAACCACGGGAAGCTCTGGATGGCAGCCGCCGCCGTGATGGCCGCTTTCCCCGGCAAGACCCGCCGGGCAGCATTGCATGGCCTGCTGGCCCAGGCGGTAGCGTCCGCCGTAACCAACGGAGTCTTCAAGACCCTGCTCCCCCGGACCCGGCCCCTGCCGGAGCATCTGCCCGTCTTCCGCTTTGTGCATCCACAGCCCACCAGCTCCTCCATGCCCTCGGGGCATTCTGCATCGGCCATAGCCTTTGCCGTGGGAGCCGGCCTGGTGCGGCCAGCCATCGGTGCCGCGTTGGCACCGGCGGCACTTGGAGTGGCTTATTCCCGCGTGCACACAGGTGCGCACTGGCCGTCCGATGTTTTCTTCGGATCGGCCCTCGGCGCGGGGGCGGCCCTTGTTACCCGGCGCTGGTGGCCGGTGCGGCCGCCCTTCCCTGAGGTTTCGAGGACCTGGACGGAGGCACCTGAACTGCCGGGCGGGAAAGGCCTCAGCATCGTGGTGAATACGCTGGGAGGCTCTTTTCGTGAAGAAACGGCTGCAGCACTCCGCGACGTATTCCCTGCAGCGCATATCATCACGGTGCCGCCTGAGGAGGATCTTCTCGAGTGCATCAACGCCGCCGCCGACTGGCCCGGTACCCTCGCCCTCGGGGTGTGGGGCGGCGACGGTACCGTAGGAGCAGCAGCCGCGGCCGCCGTCGAACGCTCCCTGCCCCTCCTGGTCCTGCCCGGAGGGACCCTGAACCACTTTGCCCGCGACGCCGGCACCGGCAGCCTGAAGGAAGCAGTTGCCGCCGCATCGAAGGGCGAAGCCGCCCTGGCGGACATCGGCATTGTCCGGGCGGAACGGGGCCTCCCGGAACAGCCGGAGGTGACGGAAATGCTCATGCTGAACACATCCAGCGTCGGCCTGTACCCGAACTTTGTGCGGCGGCGGGAGCATTTGCAGGCGGCTTTGGGCAAGCCCCTAGCCGGGGTGATCGCCATGTTCCGGACCTTCGCCACGGGAACCCCCGTCACGCTTACGGTGGACGGCGTGCTGCACCGGGTCTGGATCGCCTACGTGGGCCGGGGCCGGTATTACCCCCGGGACCATGCTCCGTTGCTCCGGCCCGTCATGGATGACGGCGTGCTGGACCTCCGGCTTATCACCGCTGATGAACCGTTTGCCAGGTTGCGGCTGCTGTGGTCCGTCTTGACGGGGACGGTGGCCGGCTCCAAGATCACCCACCTGAGGGAAGCCACGGAAGTCCGCATCGAGGCGGGCGGGGCGCCCATAACACTGGCTGTCGACGGCGAGGCCGTGGCAGGAGTGCGCGCCGTGGAGTACAGGGTGCTCCCCAGGGCACTGGCCTACTACTCGCGCCGCTCCTGACCCACTGCATCTCCACGCTGCCGGTCATCCAGGGGGACTACCCTGGTTCTCCCCTGAATCATCCCTGAGGAAGGCGAAAAGGGGCCGCGGCCTCAGTAGCGTAAGGGGTACACCCACCGAACTGAACCCATCCGCAGCCTGCGCTGCCGACCGGAGGAACATCGAATGATTGAGGCACACGACCTGGCCAAGGTCTATGGCGCGAAGACCGCCGTGGCCGGGGTCAGTTTTACAGTCAGGGCAGGGCAGGTCACGGGGTTCCTGGGGCCAAACGGTGCCGGAAAGTCCACCACCATGCGCATGATCATGGGACTCGACCGGCCCACGTCCGGAGCCGTCACCATCAATGGCCTGCCGTATGCGGAGCACAAGGCGCCGCTGCACGAGGTGGGGGCCCTGCTGGACGCCAAGGCCGTGCACACCGGACGCAGCGCCTACAACCACCTGCTGGCCATGGCCGCCACCCACAGCATCCCCAAGAAGCGGGTCCACGAAGTCATCGAGATGACGGGCCTGGAAGCCGTGGCCCGCAAGAAGGCGGGCGGATTCTCCCTGGGCATGGGACAGCGCCTCGGCATCGCCGCAGCCCTGCTGGGGGACCCGCAGACTCTCATCCTGGACGAGCCGGTCAACGGCCTGGACCCGGAGGGCGTCCTCTGGGTCCGCAACCTGGTGCGCTACCTCGCCAACCAGGGCAAGACCGTCTTCCTCTCCTCGCACCTCATGAGCGAGATGGCGCAAACCGCCGACCACCTGATCGTCATCGGCCGCGGCCGCATCATTGCCGACGCCCCGGTCAAGGAAATCATTGCGGGCACACGCCAGGCCAGGACCCTGGTCCGCACGGACTCGGCTCCGCAACTGGCGTCCCTGCTGGCGGGCAACGGCGTCACGGTGGACCAGAGCGAGCCGGAAACCCTGACGGTGACGGGGCTGGAACCCCGCCAGATAGCCCAGGTCGCGTTGAGCAGCGGCGTCCTGGTCTACGAGCTCACCCCGCAGCTGTCCTCCCTGGAGGACGCCTACTTCGACCTCACCAAGGACGAAGTGGAATACCATTCGCACCTGACCGGCGGACCCGCAGTGGTAGCCCCGGCAACGGCAGGAAAGTAAGGACGATGAGCACCCAGACAGCAACCCCTGCCACGCCGGCCCGTTCCTCCGCGGGGAACCGCGGGGTCACCTTTGGCGGCGTCCTGCGCTCCGAATGGATCAAACTCTGGTCCCTGATGTCCACCCGCATCCTGCTGCTCCTCACCCTGGTGGCAATCGTTGGCGTGGGCGCACTGGCCGTCCTGATCCGCTACACGTACCTGGATGAGATGATCCGCAACGCCAGGGACCAGGGCCAGACCCTGACACCGGAAATGATGGAACAGACCTTCCCGTCAGGATCCGGGTTCGACCTCTACAACCTGCCCAACGCCGGCCTGCAGATCGGCATCCTGGTCCTGGGCTCGCTGGCGGTCCTGTTCATGGCTTCCGAGTACGCCACCGGCATGATCCGTTCCACCATGAACGCTGTTCCGCGCCGTACTCCGGCATTCGTGGCCAAGGCCATCATCCTGGCCGTGATCTCCTACGTCATCACCACCATCGCGGGCGTGGCCACCTTCCTGATCGCCATGCCGGTCTTCCAGGGCATCGGGTTCGACCTCGACTGGTCCACGGACGGCGTGCTGTACAGCGTCTTCACCGGCGGGCTTTATGTTGCCGGGGTGGCACTGATCGGGCTTTCGCTTGGGACGCTGCTCCGAAACTCTGCCGGCGGGATCACCGTCCTGGTGGGCATCTTCTTCGTGCTGTCCATCGCGGCCAGTTTCCTGACGCTCATTCCGGGTGAGTTCTGGAAGTACGTTCCGCAGTACATTCCCAGTGACGCCGGCGGCCGCTTCCTCTCCATTGGCCACACGGACGGTGTCATTGATCCGTGGCAGGGCGGCCTGATTTTCCTGGGCTACGTGCTGGTGTTCCTGGTGCCGGCGCTGATCGTGCTCAAGAAACGCGACGTCTGACCTGCCCGGAAGCATGAACCTGGAAGGACCGGCCAAGGACGCGGCAGCCGGACAGGCTGACGCGTCCTTCGCCGAGCTCACGGCCCGGCGCCGGGGGCTCATCCGGCGCTACCTCCACCAGCACCCGCGGATCATGGATGCCGTGGTGGCTTCCAGCTATGCACTGCTGGTGGCGCCTACCGTGGTTGACGCCATTGTCTCCGGCTCATGGCTCGCGGCAGCCCTGCTGGTGGCGGTGGCGGCAGCCATGTTCCTGCGGCGCTCCCATCCGGTGGGGCTGGTGGCGTTCGTGGCTGTGGTGGAGGTTGCGGTCACCCTGCTGCACCCGTGGGGCTCCAATGCGTCCGCGGGGCTGTGGTTTTCGCTCTATGCCGTTGCTGTGGTGCACACCCGCCGCTTCGCCCTGATCACCATGGCAGTGGCCACGGCGCCGCTGGCCCTCCTGTACCTGCTGGCCGCCGTCGGGCCCATGGAGAACTCGTTCGTCCAGGACCACGGGGTCAACCCGGGGGATTTCCACCTCCTGACCAGCATTGCCACCGGAGCCACCATCGCGCTGTCGAACGTCATCGCCACCGGCATCGGCATCGGAGTCAAGCAGCGGCGGGAACACGAACAGGAGGTGGCGGCGTGGGCCGCCCGCACAGCGCAGCTGGCCTCCGTGAACGAACGCAACCGGATCGCCCGGGAAATGCATGACGTCGTTGCCCACTCGCTCACCGTCATGGTCAGCCTCTCGGACGGTGCCGCCGTCGTGGTCCGGAAAAGCCCCGAGCGTGCCGGGGAGGTGCTGGGCGAACTGTCCCGGACGGGACGGACCGCCCTCGCGGACATGCGGCGCGTCCTGGGCGTCCTCCGCGATGACGCCGGGGCGGCGGCACCCCTCCTGCCGCTGGCCGCTGGCGACAGCCTGGCCAAGTTACTGGAAGGGTTCCGGACGGCCGGACTGCCGCTGCACTATTCGCACACCGGCCCTGCATTGCCCGATGACGCCGCCTTCCAGCTCACGGTGTACCGGATCGTGCAGGAATCGCTCACGAATGTGCTCCGCTACGGACGGTCCCTGGCCCGGGTGGATGTCAGCATCGCCGTATCCGGCGGCACCGTGACCATCGAGGTGCTCGACGACGGCGCGGGAGTTCCGGGGCAGGCGGCCGATGACGGGGGCGGCGGCCCGCACGGCGGCTCCTACGGCACCGGCCAGGGGCTGGCGGGCATGGCCGAGCGCGCCCGCATCTACGCCGGAACCGTGGAGGCCGGCCGGACCGGACGCGGCTGGCGGGTCCAAGCAGTCCTGTCCTGGCCGGGGGACGGCAACACCGACACACGAATCCATCCGTACGAACTGCAAGGCAAGGCATGACAGAGAACGCGCCCATCACCGTCCTGCTGGTGGATGACCAGCCCCTGCTGCGGATGGGATTCCGCCTGATCCTTGAGGGTGAAGAGGACCTCCAGATCGCAGGTGAAGCATCCGATGGCGCGGAGGCCGTGAAGCTGGCCAAGGAGCTGCAGCCCGACGTGGTGCTGATGGACGTGCGGATGCCCGTCCTGGACGGTATCGAGGCGACCCGTGCGATGACAGCCGCCGGTTCCGGCGCCCGGGTCATCATTCTCACCACGTTCGACGTGGACGAGTACGCCTTCGCCGGGCTGCAGGCGGGAGCGTCCGCCTTCCTCCTCAAGGACGCGGCACCGCAGGACCTCATCCACGCCGTCCGGGTGGTGGCCAGCGGCGATGCCGTTGTGGCTCCCCGTGTGACGCAGCGGCTGCTTGAAACGTATGTACGCGGCGCCGGCCGTCCGGCGCCTGCTGCCCCCGCGCCCGATCCCCTGCTGGCCGAGCTGACGCCGCGGGAAACGGAAATGCTCGGGGCAATGGCGGAGGGCCTCTCCAACGCCGAAATTGCCCACCGCTACTTCCTCTCCGAGGCCACCGTAAAGACGCACGTCCGGAGGATCCTCACCAAGCTGCACCTCCGGGACAGGGTCCAGGCCGTGGTCTACGCCTATGAGACGGGCCTTGTGGTCCCCAGCAACCCGGACTACTGATCTAGGCAAGGCCGGGGCGGGTGGCCTTTGATGGAGTCATGACAACCCTTGGCACGCCGGGAAGTCCCGGCACGGACGGCCGGAAGCCGCACCCGAACCATGACCGCGGCCTCGAGTTCGACCTGTCCACGATCATGAGCCGCCGCGCGCTGGGCAGGTTCCTCGGCGCAGGCGGTGCCGTAGCCGCCCTTGCCGCGTGCACGCCCGGCGGGGGCAGCCAGGCGGGCCCGCCGTCGCCGTCGGCCGCCACATCGCCGGCACCCGCGGCGCCGGCCACCGGCTCCTCCCCCGGCAGCCCGAATCCCACGGTGACCCGGGCGCTGGCCGAATGCGGCGTCGAGATCCCGCGCGAGACGGCAGGTCCTTTCCCGGGAGACGGCTCGAACGGCCCGGATGCGCTCACGGCGTCGGGGGTGGTGCGCCGGGACATCAGCGCCAGCTTCGGCACCGCGTCGGGCCGGGCGGAGGGCGTTCCGTTGGCGTTCACCCTGACGCTCCTGGACAACGCGAACGGCTGCGTTCCGCTGGCCGGTGCGGCAGTGTACGCCTGGCACTGTGACCGGCAGGGCCGGTATTCGCTGTACGACCCGGGCGTGGAGGGCGAAAACTACCTGCGTGGCGTGCAGGAGGCGGACGCCAACGGGCAGGTCACCTTCACATCCATCTTCCCGGGCGCCTACCCGGGCCGCTGGCCGCACATCCATTTCGAGGTGTTCGAGTCGATGCGCAATGCCACGACGGCCGGGCGCGTACTGGCAGTGTCACAGATTGCGCTCACCCAGGCGGCCTGTGAGGACGTCTACGCCACGCCAGGATATGAGGGGAGCGTGGCGTCGATGCGGCGCACCACCTTGCGGACAGACAGCGTGTTCCGGAACGACGGCGGTATCTACCAGCTCGCCACCATGACCGGATCGTCGGCGGAGGGGTACACGGCGGGGCTCAACGTCACCCTCTAGACTCGAGACCATGCCTTTCGAATCCGCCGCCACAGAGCACATCCAGGACCTTGGCGCCTACGTCAGCGCATCGCCGTCGAGCTTCCACGCGGCGCACGAGGCGGGCCGGCGGCTGGAGGATGCCGGATTTACGCGGCTGGACGAGCAGGAACCGTGGGAGCACGGGCCCGGCTCGTTCTTCATCATCCGGGATGGTGCCGTGATGGCCTGGGTGGTGCCGGAGGGTGCCGGGCCCACGACCGGCTTCAATATCCTCGGCGCCCACACCGACTCGCCGACTTTCAAGCTCAAGCCCAAGCCCACCACCGGCGCCCACGGCTGGCTCCAGGCCGGTGTGGAGGTGTACGGCGGTCCCCTCCTGAACTCCTGGCTGGACCGGGAGCTGCAGCTGGCGGGGCGGCTGGTGATGCTGGACGGCACGGAGCACCTCACCGCCACAGGTCCCCTGCTGCGGTTCCCGCAGCTGGCGATCCACTTGGACCGGGCGGTCAACGAGGGGCTGGCCCTGGACAAGCAGCGGCATATGAACCCGGTGTGGGGACTGGGGAATCCAGCAGACTTCGACCTGCTGGCAGTTTTGGCTTCGTCCGTGCCCGGCGCGTCCGCGGACCCGGCACGGATCGGCGGGTACGACGTCGTCATTGCCGACACCCAGGCCCCCGCGGTTTTCGGGGGCAAGGGGGAGTTCTTCGCGTCCGGGCGGCTGGACAACCTTTCTTCCACCCACGCGGGGCTTGCCGCACTCATTGCCCACGCTTCCGGCGGGGCCCCGGGGGCGCCGATCGCGGTCCTTGCAGCGTTCGACCATGAAGAGATCGGCTCCAACTCCCGCTCCGGTGCGTGTGGGCCCATCCTTGAGGACGTCCTGGTGCGCATCTCCGACGGCCTCGGTGCCTCGGCGAGCCAGCGGCGGCAGGCGATCGCGGCGTCGTTCTGCCTGTCAGCCGATGCCGGCCACGCCGTCCACCCGAATTACGCGGAGCGCCACGATCCGGCCAACCTGCCGGCGCTCAACGGCGGTCCGCTGCTGAAGATCAATGCGAACCAGCGGTATGCCACTGATGCTTTCGGAGCCGCCTTCTGGGCGCGGATGTGTTCCGAATCCGGAGTGCCGTACCAGGAGTTCGTGTCCAACAACGCGATTCCGTGCGGTTCCACCATCGGTCCGCTGACGGCCACCCGGCTTGGCATCCGCACTGTGGATGTGGGAGTGCCGCTCCTTTCCATGCATTCCGCCCGAGAGCTGTGCGGCGTGGAGGACCCGCACAGGCTCGCCACCGTGACGGAGCTGTTCTTCCGGACTGCCGCCTAGCTTTCCGGGCTCTTCCTGGAGAGTCTGTTACAGGACCGGCAGCACATAGGGTGCTGCCGCACCGTCGTCCGGGGCGGCGGCAAGGGCAGTCAGTTGCGCACGCGACTCCACCCCAAGTTTCCGGTAGATGGAGGTCAGGCGAACCTCAACGGTACGCACCGAAACGTAGAGGGTGGCTGCGATGTCCTTATTGCGCATCCCGCGTGCCACCATCTTGGCCAAAGCACGTTCATGGTCCGCAAGCATGAGCATGGCAGGGTTGTCCTGCCGCCGTGCGGGTTCCAGGAGCTCGTGGAAAAGGAACGCGTCCACGTGCTGGCTCCATGCCGCAGCCCCCTTCTCCTCGAACATCACCTTGGCGTGGGCCAGGGCGTCGCGTGCGGCCCGGACCCGGCCAAAGGCGTTCAACCGTTCCGCGTAGCACAGCAGCGTCCGTGCCCGTTCCAGCACGGAATCATGCCCGCCCCTGCCCTCCAGCGCCTGGCTGAACAACTGCAGTGACTGCTCGCCGTCGGCCAGCATGGCACGGCTCCGCGCCACCGCCAGGATGAGCCAGGGCGACCTCAGTCCCACGGAGCGGCTTTCCAGGCGCAGCAATGCCTGCGTTGCCTCCCGGTGGCGGCCAAGCCTGATCAGGACCTCCACCAGGTCCGCCTCGCACCGCAGCAGGGCGGGGTTGCCGAAAGCCTTTCCGATCTCTGCCGCCCGGGACAGCTGGGCGAAGGACTCGGCCAGGTCGCCACGGAGCAGGGCAAAGTGGCCCTGCCAGGCGGCCAGCTGGGCGGTAATGGCCGGATGGCTTTCAGAGCCTGCATAGCGGAGTGCCTCAGAAGCGGCTGCCTGTGCCGCCGCCTCGTCTCCCAAGGCATGGGCCCGCCAGACCCGGAAAATATGCCGCATTCCGCGGTGGTACTTGTTCTCTGGCTCGTGGCGTTCCAGATCGTCGATGAGCGTGACCGCGGCCCGGACGTTCCCGGCCCGGATTTCATTGTCCACTGCCAGGAACACTGCGGTTTCGCGCCAGTTGACGCTGCCGGCGTCCACTGAGCTCCGCACCAGGGCGAACGCCTCCTGCGCGTGGTCGTAGCGTTCCGCGTAGGTGAGGGCCCGCCCCTGTACCAGCAGACTGAGCATCTTGACGCTTCCCGCCGGTTCGTGCTTCCGGCTGAGTGTGCCCGTGTCCCCGCTGGTGGAGGCAACGAGTATCCTCGCGCGCTCGATGATTGCGAGGCATTCAGCAGTTGCAGATTCCTGGAACCCGGTGGCCTGTTCCAGCAGCTCGGCGGCATCGCCCAGCTCCCACCGCTCGGCGAAGTAGAGCGCGGCCAGCGCCAGCAGGTGTGCCGCGTACCCCGGATCATGGCAGCCAAATTCCTTCACCAGGCGCAGCACCATGCTTGACCGGACACTGCCGCCCTGGATGAACTCGATTTCGAACGACAGGCCTGTCAGCCGCAGGACCAGGGCAGGGTTCCGCGTCACCCGTTGCGCCCACTCCAGGTAGCGCCTGGCGTACACGAACTCGCCCCGATTGAACATGAGCCCGGCCACGGTGGTGAGGCGGGCAGCGGTTTCCGCTTCCCAGGGATTGATGGCGAGGGCCCGCTCGATGCATTCCACCGCAAATGGGACCTCCCCTTCCGCGATGAGGTCCACAGCGCTGCGAAGAAGGCCGAAGGGAGTCTGCCGCTCCACCGCGGTAAAGCTCAGGTGCCAGCGGCGGCCGTGGGGATCCGTTGCCCCTGACGCCTGTGCGAGTGCAAGGTGGCCCGCCGTGCGCACGGCGGGCGTCAAGGCCGAGAACACGTAACCGCGCAGCAACTGGTCAGGGATTCCCAGGTGCGGCCCAAACCGGGTCACCAGGCCGCCGGCAAGGAGTTCGTCCAAACCGGCCCACAATTCCGGGACGACGCCTTCCAAGGCGGTGATGTCACTTCGGCGGGACAGGGCGAGGAGGTCCAGGACGTGGCGCGCACCAGGCGTCAACATGGCGACGGCGGAGGCGGCTTCCGCTTCCAGGCTGCCGCAGCAGGGGAGGGGAACGGGCATAGCGTACTTCCCCTCCGCCTGGCGGTCCAGGAGGCGGCGGTAAAGCTCGACGGCGGCCAGCGGGTTTCCCTGGCTGGCTGCGGCAACCGCGTGTGCCGCCGTCGTCGTGCTGTGGCGCGACGGGATGGCCTCCAGCATGCGTACCGTGTCGCTGTAGCTCAAAGGACCAAGGTGGAGAACGGCCGGCCCGCCGAGGGGGCTTTCGGATACGTCCCCGCGCACGCTCATGATCAACGCTATGTCCGTTCCGGCGAGCCGCCGGCTGATGAATCCGATGACCGCCTGGCTGCCGGCATCCAATTGGTCCGCGTCATCGATGACGATAACCGTCCGGGCGGAGGACCGCTGGTGCAGGCCCCTGAGCAGCATAGTGCCCACCGTTGGGATGCTGAGTGCTCCTGCAGCATCGTGCAGGACTTCATCGGCGATCCCGTTGAGTACGGGATCGTCCATGCCGTTGAGGAGCGCCGTAAGGCCGGAGAATGGCCAGTCCGACTCGGCGGCGCTGGCGGCGAGGAAGACCGTGCGGTGGCCGGAGAGGCCGGGGACTTCGGCAAGCAGGGCAGATTTGCCCGCGCCACGCGGGCCACTGATGGTGAGGGCGGTCTCCTTGGGACCCCGGATTGCCGAACGGATCCGGTCCAGCTCCTTGTTGCGGCCAATTAAGCACATGGGTCCCCATCCCTGAAGAAGGAGACCACTTTCTTTCGCTTCAATTCGTTCCAACAATGACCGCCGCACTGCCGGTTACGGGCCCGCAACCGGAGGTCCGGCAAGCTGCAGGCCCAACGCCTACAGCACGGTACCCAGCCGTAAAAGGAAATATAACGCCGCGCCGTCAGGGGGCACCATTCGAATACCCGCTGGATTGGCTCAAGATTGACGCCGTGTGATTTCCGCTGCGTTCCAACGTTTCCCGGGAAATACCTTTTGATTACTCCTGCTGCTCGCACCTGTGAGAAGATCTGAATCCGGTTCCGGCCATCTGTGCGGGTGCACATGACGCCCCTTCCCGCGACCCGCTTAGGGTTGGAAAAACCCTGTGACCCACCGCACTGGATGCAGCGTTAAACGCAACCGGCCAGCTCTCTGACATCGGCGTCCGGCTTCCATCCATTCCGCAATGACCTAAAGGACGGCGCTCCATGCCCGCTGACCAGCAGTTAGCCAAGTCGCTCAAGCCGCGGCACCTTTCCATGATCGCGATCGCCGGCGTCATCGGCGCAGGCCTCTTTGTCGGTTCCGGTGCCGCCATCCAGCAGGCCGGTCCCGGAATCCTTGTGGCCTACATGGCAGCAGGCATCGTGGTGGTCCTGGTGATGCGCATGCTCGGTGAAATGGCCGCGGCCAACCCGGAGACCGGTTCCTTTTCCACCTATGCGGACAAGGCGCTCGGCCGCTGGGCGGGATTCAGCATCGGCTGGCTCTACGCCTGGTTCTGGATCATCGTGCTCGGGATTGAGGCAACCGCCGGTGCGGCCATCATGCACCGCTGGGTGCCGGGCATCGACCAGTGGATCTGGGCGCTGATCCTGATGGTCCTGCTGACGTTGACCAACCTTGGCTCGGTGAAGTCCTATGGCGAGTTCGAGTTCTGGTTCGCCTCCATCAAGGTCGCCGCGATCGTGCTGTTCCTGCTCTTCGGCGCCGCTGCCATCCTTGGGCTGGTCCCGGGCGTCCCCGCCCCCGGCCTGAGCAACCTCGTGGATAACGGCGGGTTCATGCCCAACGGCGCAGGTGCTGTCCTGGCCGGCATCCTGGTTGTGGTCTTCTCCTTCTTCGGTGCCGAGATTGCCACCATCGCCGCCGGCGAATCCGAGAACCCGGTGGATGCGGTCAAAAAAGCTGTGAAGTCCACCGTGTGGCGCATCCTGGTCTTCTACATCGGCTCCATCGCCATCGTGGTCACCCTGCTGCCCTGGAACGATGCGAGTGTGGCGAAGAGCCCCTACGTTGCCGTGATCGAGCTTTTCGGCATTCCCGGCGCCGGCACCATCATGGACGTCGTGGTCCTTACCTCAGTGCTGTCCTGCCTGAACTCGGGCCTTTATACAGCCAGCCGCATGCTCTTCTCGCTGTCGAAGCGCGGCGACGCACCTGCATCCTGGACGAAGATCTCACGCCGAGGGGTGCCCGCCTCTGCCGTGCTGGCCTCCACCGTGGTCGGGTTCGTGACGGTGGGCCTGAACTACATCGCCCCGGACACTGTCTTCCTGTTCCTGGTCAACACCTCCGGCGCCATTGCCTTGTTCGTGTGGCTGGTCATCGCGTCCTCGCAGCTGATCCTCCGCAAGCGGATGGGTGCTGCAGGCAAGGACCTGGCGCTGAAGATGTGGCTCTTCCCGTACCTGACCTGGCTGGCCATCGCCAGCATCGTGGCTCTCGTGGTGGGCATGGTCATCCTGGAATCCACCCGCGAGTCCCTGCTGTTGTCCGTGGCGCTGGCCGCCGTGGTGGTGGCCGTGGGCGTGTGGCGCTACCGCAAGTCCGGCCCGGCTTCCGCCGAGTCCTCGGACGCAGGTGAACCCCGTGATGTCCCCGTTACGGTGGGCCCGGCGTCGTAATTCCTGCCCCTCCTGTTCAACCAACCGCCCGCCCGGAAGCCGCCTTGGCTCCCGGGCGGGCGGTTTTCCACATAGGAGCATCCGTGCTGCGGCCTGCAGGACACCGGCACTAGGCTGGAAGTCAAGGGCGAATCGCCTATCCGTTCCAAATGCACTAAGATATTGAAGTCTGTGCTGCGTCCCGCCCCGTTCCGGTGGCTGGCCACGGCACGGCATCGCAAATGAACCTCCTGTTACGGAAATGCCGTAACCGCTTAGCCCAAAGGAGGTGGGTTCACATATGCGTCCTTACGAATTGATGGTAATCATCGACCCCGAGGTCGAAGAGCGTACCGTTGAGCCGTCGCTTCAGAAGTTCCTGAATGTCATCACCAACGATGGTGGAACCATCGAAAAGGTTGACATCTGGGGCCGTCGCCGTCTGGCTTACGACATCAAGAAGAAGTCCGAAGGTATCTACGCCGTGGTGAACTTCACCGCCAAGCCGGAAACCGCCAAGGAACTTGACCGCCAGCTGTCTCTTAACGAGACCATCATGCGCACCAAGATCACCCGCCCCGAAGAGCAGAAGGTTGTTGCTGAGTAATTTCAGCACCGATTTTCATTCTTTACCCCGCAGGAAACGAACTCTTCACCCAGGATCGAACAAGGAGGCAGTAGATGGCAGGCGAAACCACCATTACGGTCATCGGTAACCTCACCAATGACCCGGAATTGCGGTTCACACCGTCCGGTTCGGCAGTAGCGAACTTCACCATCGCTTCCACCCCGCGCACCTTTGATCGCCAGTCCAACGAGTGGAAGGACGGGGAAACCCTGTTCCTCCGCGCCGCCGTCTGGCGTGAAGCAGCCGAAAACGTTGCCGAGTCCCTTACCAAGGGCATGCGCGTCATCGTTACCGGCCGTTTGAAGAGCCGTTCCTACGAAACCAAAGAAGGCGAAAAGCGCACCGTTATTGAGCTTGAGGTCGACGAAATCGGCCCCAGCCTGCGCTATGCCAATGCCAAGGTCAACCGCACCCAGCGCTCCGGCGGTCAGGGCGGCGGCTTTGGTGGCGGCAACAGCGGCGGTGGCTTCGGAGGCGGCAACTCTGGCGGAAGCCAGGGCGGCAACTCCGGTGGAGGCTGGGGCGGCGGCAACCAGCAGGCTGCGCAGGATGACCCCTGGGCTACGCCCGGCGTCTCCAACGCGGGCGGCTGGGGCAACGGCCCCGATTCCGAACCTCCCTTCTAACAACCAATAAAGGTCCGATGCCGGGACCGCAAAAAGTGCCTTCGGCACTTGCGCGGATGCCGCTGCCGGACCACCACCATCCCGTGGATCAACATCCACGGGCTCCCTAGAATAGGAGCTCCACGATGGCTAAGGCTGAACTCCGTAAGCCCAAACCAAAGTCCAACCCCTTGAAGGCCGCTGACATCACTGTCATCGACTACAAGGACGTAGCATTGCTGCGCAAGTTCATCTCCGACCGCGGAAAGATCCGCGCCCGTCGCGTCACCGGCGTCACGGTCCAGGAACAGCGCAAGATCGCACAGGCAATCAAGAACGCCCGCGAAGTTGCTCTGCTGCCTTACTCCGGCGCTGGCCGCGGCTAAGGAAGGGATTAACTAACATGGCAAAGCTCATTCTGACCCACGAAGTAACCGGTCTCGGTGCTGCTGGCGACGTTGTCGAGGTCAAGGACGGTTACGCACGTAACTACCTGCTGCCCCGTAACTTCGCCCTGACCTGGTCGAACGGTGGCGAGAAGCAGGTTGAGTCCATCAAGGCCGCCCGCGCCGCCCGCGAGCACGCTTCCCTGGAAGACGCTCAGAAGCAGGCCGCTGCACTGCAGTCCAAGCCGGTTCAGCTCGTCGTCAAGGCCGGCGAAACCGGACGCCTGTTCGGCACGGTCAAGCAGGCCGACGTCGCCAACGCTGTTGAGGCCGCAGGCCTGGGCAGCATCGACAAGCGCAAGGTTGAACTGCCCGTCCACATCAAGTCGGTCGGTTCCTACCAGGCCAACGTCCGTCTGCACGACGACGTTGCCGCAGTGATCGAACTCGACGTAGTTGCGGGGAAGTAGTCACGGACTGCACTTAAAGGACCCCCGTCGCCGGATTCCGGCGGCGGGGGTCTTTTGCTTTGTTTCAGGGGCTGTGCAGTTCGGCCATGACGTGGCGGTCGCCAGTGCCCTGCCAGCACTGCTGCTAGCATGCAGCGGTGACTATCGAAACCATGCGGCCGCGCCCCTTCCACCAGGTTGATGTCTTCTCTGACCGGGCGTACCGGGGCAATCCGCTGGCCGTTGTCCTTGACGCGGAGGGCCTCACCGGAAGCCAGATGCAGCACTTTGCCAACTGGACCAACCTGTCCGAGACCACCTTCCTGCTGCCCCCAACGGATCCCCGGGCTGACTACCGGGTACGGATCTTCACCGGCAGCGAGGAGTTTCCCTTTGCCGGGCACCCGACGCTGGGCTCGGCCCACGCCTGGCTGGAGGCCGGTGGAGTGCCGAAGTCGGCCGGCAGTTTGGTGCAGGAGTGCGGGGCGGGTTTGGTCCGGATAAAGAACGACGGCGGCCGGCTGGCTTTTGCCGCTCCGCCACTGACCCGCTTTGGTCCGGTGGATGGACCCACCAGGCAGCAGTTGGCGGCGGCACTGCGCCTGGCGCACGAAGACATCCTCGACGCTTCCTGGCTGGTGAACGGGCCGGAATGGATCGGCGTGCTGCTGGCTTCTGCAGCCCAGGTGCTTGCGCTGGAGCCCGATCTGGTGCTGATGGGTGATTTGAAGGTGGGCGTGGTGGCGCCGCACCGGCCGGGCGCGGACGTCGACTTTGAAGTCCGTACCTTCATTCCCGGGGACGCGATGGTGGAGGATCCCGTTACCGGCAGCTTCAATGCGGGTGCGGCGCAATGGTTGATCGCCAGTGGCCGGGCCCCGGAGGAATACGTGGCCGCACAGGGGACCGTCCTGGGCCGTGCCGGACGCATCCATGTCACGGCCGGAGGCGGAGAAACCTGGATCGGGGGCAACTCCAGCACCTGCATCCGCGGCTCGGTACTCCTGTAGCCCCGCGGCCAGAAGGGGCCGCGGGAATACGCGCGGGAATCCCACGGTTCACCATTTAGATGCAAATGCATGTATGGTGAATGAACGAGCAACAGGAGAAATGCCATGGAAACCCGCCGCATCACAGTTCTTTCCGCGGGACTCGGCGTCCCGTCGTCGAGCCGCCTGCTTGCTGACCAGCTGGCAGCTTCGGCGGAGCGGCAGCTCTCGGCGGCCGGGTACGACGTGACGGTGGACGTCGTGGAACTCCGCGACCTGGCGGTGGACATCGCCAACAACTTCGTGACCGGTTACCCCGCTCCGCGCCTGGCGGAAGTCATTGCGGGCGTGGAAGCATCTGATGGACTGATCGCAGTAAGCCCCGTATTCAGTGCGTCCTACAGTGGCCTGTTCAAGTCATTCATTGACGTTCTTGACCCCAAATCCCTGGACGGCAAGGCGGTCCTGCTGGGCGCCACCGGCGGCAGTGACCGCCACCAGATGGTCCTGGACTACGCCATGCGTCCGCTGTTCAGCTACCTGCGGATGCGGATGGCCGCCACGGGCGTCTTCGCAGGTCCGCAGGACTGGGGAACGGTGGACGACGGCGGCTCCTCCCTCGCGGAGAGGATTGACCGTGCTGCCGGCGAGTTCGCCGGACTGCTGACCGGCACCCAGCCCGGCCGCAAGCCCTCCCCGCTGCATTCCCTCCCCTTCGAGCAACTGCTGGCAGGCATTTCGGGCAACCGCTGAAACCGGACACAGCGAACTTTCAGGGACAGCCGGTCGTTGTGCCGGATATGAAATGCCCTGTGGATTCCGTAGACCTGCTGATGACCGAGCGCAGCGGGGTGGAAATTGACTACTGTCCGCAGTGCCGTGGGGTCTGGCTGGACCGTGGCGAGCTGGACAAGATCCTGGACCGGGCCGCGGACCTGATGCCCGGCACGGCGCCTGCCCGGCCGGCACCCTCCGCCTCAGGCCCCACACCGCCGCCGCTCTATCCCAACTTCCAGCCGGGGCGTGAGCAGCCCCGATATGACGACCGGAAATACGGCAAGCAAGGGTATGACCGGGACTACGACCGCCGGCATAAGAAGAAGGAAGGCTGGCTGGGGGATCTGTTCGATTTCTAGCCCGGAGCCTTAATCGTCGAGCAGTTCGATGAACTCCCGGGCCTGCTTAATGGAAATATCCGAGTGGCGGGTCAATGCCATGGCAGCCGCCTCCGTATCACCGTTCCGTGCCAGGGTGCGGATCCTGCCGTAGATCTCGTCGTTAAGCATGTTGCTGCTGACCTCGCGGGTGACGTCGCCTTTGCTCACAATGGCGCGGTAGCGGTAGGGGAACCGCTGCGGCTCGTCGTCGTCGTCTTCGTCAGGCTCCTGGGCGGCGGCTTCCGGGCTCCGGTAGGGCTGCGGGTGTGCGGCCAGTGCACCCACCGCATCGCGGGAGGCGCGCAATCCGTCGCCGGTGGCCTCGTAGTACAGCTTGATGGCGGCCATGGCCTGCCCCTGGGCGATGAGGGCGTAGAGCCGCCGGTGCTCGTCCTCCGAGAGCTTGGCTGCAGCTGCACGGGCAAGCTCGGCGGAGGACGCCGCGGGCTGCGGAGTGGCGGCCGGATGTGCTGCCTTGCGTTTCCCAAAAGCGCGCATGGCAAGAATGACTCCAGCCACTACTGCCAGGAGGATAAGGACAGGGACCACAAGCGATTCCATTGTTCTAAAGCCTTCTATGTGTTTCCTGGCCGGTGCCAGATTTGTTTGCCTGCATCCTGCTGTGCAGCGTTCTGGCCATGGCGCGTCTTCCCCTCCAGCCGGGCACGGGCAGCGGTGGCCGCTTCGACCTGTGCTGCATAGTGCCGGGCCGAACGTTCGGCAAGGTCGCGCTGATATTTTTCCGCGTCGGAGATGCCGGAGTCCCGGGGGCTCAGGGCGGTGAAAAGACCCCAAAGGAGCGCCACCAGGACAATTGCCGGCAGAAGCACCAGCAGCAGTTCGCCCATACCTAGAGCTTATGCCAGATCCACGTTATCCACAGCAATATTCACGCGGGGGCATACAGTGCGGCGGGGAGTAGCGGAAGGGCCGAAAGGGGAATATGAGAAGCGCCACTTGCTGCACGTGGCGAGTGTCACTGGAATCGTTTGTTCACCCCCAGGCCCAGGCGAAGCGGCGGGTTCTGTGGATGAAATTCCACAGAAGAAATATTTACTCCACAGACTGAACGTATTGTTTTCGCAGGTCAGAGGCACTTAGGGGACAAAAGTTTTTTTCTTTCCACAGGCTTTCACACAGGCTGTGCACAAGCTATGCCCCTCAGTGCACAGGTTATCCACAGTCTGTCCGGCCTGCCGGCTTTGCGGCCCGGGCCCGGGGGGCTAGCGTAGCGGAGTACCTGTTGTGAGGGTATGAAATGGTTCCGGCATTAGGGACGAAAGTCCAAACTGCGGCCAGTAACTGTCCTCAGGAGAGGCCTCTGTGGAAAACCTGTGGACAGTGGGGATAACTCCCAAACACCTGCTTTTCGGTTGGCGGCAGCATTGTCGGACCCCGCCGGTAGAACTGGACAGGTGGCTGGGCACGGACTTTTCCGGGTGAGCCTCAAACAGGACAGTAACCACCGGGCAATCCATGTCCCGGTACAGATGGAGGACGGCAGCTTTGTCAATCGCGCAACTGGACCCGGTAGAGACTACCCGCGGATCAGACTCCAGCCGAAAGCCTCCCCAGGACATCGCCGCCGAGCAGTCGGTTCTTGGCGGCATGATGCTGTCCAAAGATGCCATTGCTGACGTGGTGGAGATCCTCCGGGGCCAGGACTTCTACCGTCCGGCCCACGAAACCATTTACGAAGCCATCATCGACCTCTACGGCCGGGGTGAGCCCGCGGACGCAGTGACTGTCTCGGACGAGCTGACTAAGCGTGGCGAGATCAACAGGATTGGCGGCCCGGCCTACCTCCATGAACTGATCCAGACCGTTCCCACGGCGGCCAATGCCGGGTATTACGCCGAGATCGTGGCAGAACGCGCCGTCCTGCGGCGCCTCGTGAATGCCGGCACCAAGATCGTCCAGCTGGGCTACGGCTCCGATGGCGAGGTGGAGGAGCTGGTCAACCAGGCGCAGGCTGAGGTCTACGCGGTGGCTGAGCGCCGGACGGCCGAGGACTATGTGGTGCTCAAGGACGTCATGGAGTCCACCGTGGACGAGATTGAGGCGTCCGGGCACCGCGGGGAGGGCATGACCGGCGTCCCCACCGGATTCTATGAGCTTGACGAACTCACCCACGGCCTCCACCCCGGGCAGATGATCGTGATCGCTGCCCGGCCCGCCGTCGGTAAGTCCACCTTCGCGCTGGATTTCGCCCGTTCCGCGGCCATCAAGAACAACCTGGCAACGGTCATGTTCTCGCTCGAAATGGGCCGGAACGAGATCGCCATGCGACTCCTCTCGGCGGAAGCCACCATCGGCCTGCAGGACCTCCGCAAGGGGACCATCAAGGACGAGCAGTGGTCCAAGATCGCCACCACGATGGGCCGGATGAACGACGCACCGCTCTTCATCGATGACAGCCCTAACATGTCCCTGATGGAAATCCGCGCCAAGTGCCGCCGCCTCAAGCAGCAGCACAACCTCAAGCTCGTCATCCTGGACTACCTGCAGCTCATGAGCTCCGGCAAGAAAGTGGAATCCCGTCAGCAGGAAGTGTCCGAATTCTCGCGTGCCCTCAAGCTGCTCGCCAAGGAACTCGAGGTCCCCGTCATTGCCCTGTCCCAGCTCAACCGTGGGTCTGAACAGCGGCAGGACAAGCGCCCCATGGTTTCGGATCTTCGAGAGTCAGGTTCCATTGAGCAGGATGCCGACATGGTGATCCTGCTCCACCGCGAGGACGTCTACGACAAGGAATCACCGCGCGCCGGCGAAGCGGACATCCTGGTGGCCAAGCACCGTAACGGCCCGACGAAGGACATTGTGGTCGCCTTCCAGGGCCACTACTCGCGGTTCGCGAACATGGCGGCCGACGCCGGCGGCGGCGGCTTCTAGCAAAGGCGTCAGGCCGGAGCGGCCTGCCCGGCATCCTGTCCGGCCAGGCGGCGCGCCTCGGCCTGCTCAAGCAGGTGGTTCGGCAGCCGGTTTCCAGGGGCGGTGCCCCGGATCTCCAGCAGCTCGCGCGCATGCGCGTGCAGTCTCTTGTCCTCCTCGCTGACCGGCACCCACGTGGGGACAGGCACGGAGTTGCCCTCGGCGTCGCGCGCCACCATGACGGTGAGGCAGTAGGTGGTGAGGTTCAGCTCGCCGCCCTTGGGGTCGCCGGACCTGACGTGGACGGCAACGTGCATGCCCTTGGTCCCGGTGTAGACCAGCCGGGCCTCCACCTCCACCACGTGTCCGATCAGCAGCGGCCGGTAGAAGCGCACGCCGCCGGAGAACACCGCCACGGTGTCCCTGCCGCAGTAGCGGGACGCGCAGACATAAGCGGCCTCGTCGATCCACTTCATCACGATGCCGCCGTGGACCTTGCCGCCCCAGTTCACGTCGGTGGGGGCCGCCATGAACCGCAGGGTCACCCGTTCGGCCGTACCGGCATCGGTATATTCCTGCCGGTTCATAGCTTCCACAATCTGTTCACGGACCTTGATGCGGGCCAGGGCGTGGTCGCGCTGCTCGATCTCGGCGGGTGTGGCGGGCTCGAACTGCCGCACGGGAATGGGTTTGCCGTCCTCGCCCACCGCCACGAAGATCACCATGCACTGGCTGCGCATGGTGGCGGGCCCGCCCTTGGGATCCCCGGAGGAAACCACGGTGCGGATATGCATGGAGGACCGGCCGGTGTACACGATGGTGGCTTCCACCTCCACCATATCGCCGCTGTTCACGGGGTCCGCGAAATGGATGTTTCCGACGTAGGCGGTGACGCAGTAGGACTTGGCCCAACCCACCGCCGCAGCATAGGCGGCCTTGTCCACCCACTCCAGGACTGTCCCCGCATCCACCGAGCCGCTGTGGCCCACATCCATCGGAGCGGCCAGGAAGCGCAGGGTCACGGAGTTCGAAGTGCCGGTCGCAGTCATGGTGCGATCATACTGACGCCCCCGGTTACCGGCGGGTTGGGGGCGAAACACGACGCTGCCCCGCCCGCCGGAAAGGCGGACGGGGCAGCGTCGCGGAACCCCCTAGCCGGCGTGGGTGTACACGATGTCCGGCTGGGCAGGAAGACCCATTCCTTCACCGATGAAGAAGCCCGGGTGCGGCGGCTGGTTGTAGGAGATGTTCTCCCGCGCCACGGACAGGCGGTACACCGGATCGTGCATCAGGGTCCGGAGCCGGATGTCCGTGCCCGCCGTGGTGGTGTAGATCCGCAATTCGGTGCTGTCAGCTGAAGGCCAGGCGATTTCCTCGCGCCAGTCACCCAGCAGGTCGGCCTGGATGGCAGGCGTGCCCTTGGTGCTGTTGTTCGACTTTGCACCCGTTGCGGTCAGCAGCCGTTCGCTTGTTGCGGCCTGCCAGTTCCACTTGGCGACGCTGGGCGTTCCGGTGCTTGTGGTGGCGTCCCAGTCGTGGTCGACGATCTCACGGAGCAGGTCGCCGTCCCACCAGGCCAGGAAGTTGGCCGCAGGAATCTTTTCGGCAATCAGCTCACCCCTGGCGGAGCGGAGCTGGCCGACGGGGGAATTCCACGCGGCGTCCCCGCCAATGGCCCAGCCCTCGGCGCCGGGGTGGCGGGGATCGATGTCGCCCATTGCAGCCCGACCGGTGTCCTTGACCGCAGGAATGCTCCACAGGACAGTGCCGGTCTTCGAGTCGCGGAAGGTGGCGCCCCGGTTGCCGCTGGATCCCATGTCCTCGTGGGCTGCAAAGGTCTCCAGCCCCGGGCGGGACGGGTCGAAATCGCTGGTGTGGATGGCGTCGCCGTGGCCCAGGCCGGTGGTGTAGAGCGGCTTGCCGTTGTCGTCGATGGTCATGGAACCGAAGACGAACTCGTCCTTGCCGTCCGCGTCCACGTCGGCAACGGACATATTGTGGTTGCCCTGTCCGCGGTACTGCGCCCCGCTGGCGTCAGAGTCGAAGATCCAGCGTTTGGTGATCTTGCCGCCCACAAGGTCGTAGGCGGCCAAGACTGCGCGGGTGTAGTAGCCGCGGCTGAACATCATGGACGGGCGTTCGCCGTCCAGGTAGGCCACGGCACCCAGGAACCGGTCCACGCGGTTGCCGTAGGTATCGCCCCATGCCCCCACATCCCCGCGCGGCGGGTCGTAGGCCACGGTGTCCATCACGGTGCCGGTGGCGCCATGGAAGACGGTGAGGAACTCCGGGCCGGTGAGCACATAGCCGCTGCTGTTCCGGTAGTCGGCGCCGCCGTTGCCGATGACCGTTCCGGCGCCGTCACGCGTTCCGTCCGCGGTCTTCATGGCCACTTCGGCCTTGCCGTCGCCGTCGAAGTCGTACGCCAGGAGCTGGGTGTAGTGCGCCCCGGCACGGATGTTCGGTCCCATGTTGATCCGCCAGAGCCTGGTGCCGTCCATCCGGTAGGCGTCCACGTAGACCGTGCCGGTGTAGCCCGCCTGCGAGTTGTCCTTGGAATTGGACGGGGACCACATCTGGATGATTTCGTACGTGCCGTCCCCGTCCAGGTCCGCGACGCTCGCGTCACCGGCGGAGTAGGTGTAGGGCTGCCCGTCTTTGGTGTAGTCGTCAGCCGGTTTGTCAAGCTTCACGGCAAGGTAGTCCTGCGCCAGCGGCGTGAACTCCGCGGTCAGCTGGTCCCCACCGGCGCCAACGGCCTTGATGGCGTAGCGGGAAGCGGCCGTCCCGGCCGGGTCAAGGAAGGTGGTGCTGTTGCGGATGGGCTCCTCGGTGAGCTGCACGCCATCGCGGATCACGTGGAACCCAATCTGCTCCGGGTCCAGGCCCAGCATGCGCCAGCCCACCCGTACACCGCCCTCGGTCAGGAGTGCCACGGGAGCACGGTCAATCTGCTCCATCTGCCGGTTGACCACCGTGACCTTTTCCGTGCCGATCACGGGGGAGGGGAGCGACTCGCCGCCCTTGTTGACGGTGGTCACCCGGTAGTAGTACCTGATGGTGGTCAGCACGGTGTAGTCCGTGAAGTTCACCTCGGACGCGCGGCCGACGTACTCGAAGGGCCCGTCCGGCGAGGTGGAGCGGTAGATCTGGTAGGCGGCGGCGTCGGCCACCTTCTGCCATTTGAGGGTGACGCTGGTCTTCTCCACTGCCTTGATGTCCACCTTGGCGGTGGCAGCCGGGACCGGGGTGGCCGGATCAACCAGCGCGGTCTCCGCGGTGTTGGAGCGGACCGACTCAAGGCCGGTGCTGTCCAGGGCGGTCACGAAGTACTTGTAGGAGAGCCCCGGGAAGGCGGTGGTGTCCTGGAAGGCCGGAGCCGCCACGTTTTCAGCCACCAGCTGGGGCTCGGTCTCGAAGGAGGCCTGCCGGAACACCTTGTAGCTCGCGGCGTCGGCCACCGGATCCCAGGCAAGGTCCACGGTGGCGGGGTCTGCGGCGGCGTTCACTGCAGTGGTGCGCAGGTTGGTGGGCCCGACCAGCAGCGGGGTGACCTCGAGGCCGTTGAGCCGCTGGCCCGAGCCGCTGATGGCCAGGTTCAGCTGCCCGTCAGAGACCAGGACCTGGTTGATGATCTTGGTGGCGGAGGATTCCCTACCGGAGGATACCTGCCCGAACGGGATGCCTTCGGCAGCAACGTCCGTCCGGGTGGAGCCGATCCAGTCGCTGTGGTATGTCTTCAGGGCGTAGGTGCCGTTGGGGACGTCCAGCCGGAACTCAAAGCTACTGCCGCTCAGGACGAAGTCCCGGAGGAGGTTGCTGGTCACGGCACCTCGGTCGCGGTCGCTGAGGACGGAGGTGTCCTTGAAGCCGAACGTCCGCTCCGGGGTGTAGGCCATGGTCCGGTTCACCTCGGTGTAGCCTGCTTCCACCGGTGCCCCCACCGGGCCGAAGTCGAACTTGTACTTCGCCTTTTTGGTGGTCAGGGCCAGTGCGTCGCTGGGCTCAGACAGGCCCTTGCCGTTCATCGCGGCCACCCGGACGCTGTAGGCCGTGCCTTCGGCAAGTCCGGCCAGGTTGGCGGTGGGAACGGTGGCGGTGGTGGTGAGCTGGTACGAGCTGTCGGGTTCGTCGGCCAGCTTGCGGTACACCTTGTAGATGTCGGCACCTTCCACCGGCTGCCATTTGAGCAGTGCCCCGGCATTGGAGATGCTGCCCGCCACCAGTCCCAGCGGCTTTGCGGGAACGGACGACGGCGGCGCCACCTCCCGGACGCGCGTGGCCAGGGGCAGGTTCAGGCTCTTCACGCCGCCGGCGACCAGGCGGGCGATCTGGATGGCGCCATATTCCTGGAAGTGGGTGTTGTCCACAGTGCCAGTGGGCCGGTTGGGGTATACGCCGGCATCAACATGGAGGAAGACGGACTTGGTGTCCTCGGGGCCGATCTGGTCGTAGTACGCACGGCTTGAGGCGGAGAGGTCCACCAGGGCCACGTTTTCCTCGGCTGCAAGCTCCTGCATCTTGGCAACGTATTCGGGGAAGCTGACGCGGAATTTGCCCGTGGCCTCGTCGTAGTCGCGGCGGCCCACCGGCGTCACCAGGATGGGGGTTGCACCGCGCTGGCGGGCGCCATGGACGTAGGTGCGGAGGTATTCCTTGTAGTCGGCGGGAGACGCATACCGGTCATCCACGCCGATGGTGGCGTCATTGTGGCCGAACTGGACCATCAGGTAGTCGCCGGGGTTGATGACGCGGAGGATTTCGTCCAGGCGTCCCTGGCTGATGAAGTTCTTCGAGCTCCTGCCGCCGATGGCGTGGTTTCGGAAGGTCACGGCGCCGTCGAAGTAGCGGTCGATCATCTGGCCCCAGCCCGCCTGCGGGACGTAGCCGGGATCGTAGGTCTGGACCGTCGAGTCGCCAGCAAGGTAGACGCCGGGATCGCTGGTGGCGGTGCGGGGGGCCCGCGCGGCGATGACCAGCGAGTTGATTTTGGCCGCGCTACCGCTGAAGTCGAGGTTCAGCTGGCCGTCCACCAGTGAAATGGGGAACTCCATCTCCAGGTACTGGCCGGCAGGCTTGTCCGTGAGCTGGACCTTGGCCATTTTCTCCGCTGTGATGGCGATGTTGGTTGCTTCCACGGCGTCGCCGGCTATCAGCTTGACCGTGTAATCGCCGTTCGGAAGGTCCACGAGGAAGGTGCTGCCCTGGGCCAGCACGAAGTCGGAACGGAGAGCGTCGCCAGTGCCGCGGTCCGCGCCGGAGGTGGCGGCAGTGTCCGCAAAGCCGAACTTTCCTGCTGCGGAGTACTGCGTGCCGGCATCCACATGCGTATAGCCGGCCGCCGTTGCCCCGGGACCGAAGTCGAACTTGAACCCGCTTCCCACAGGCGGCAGGGCGGTGTTCGCATGGACAGCGGGGAGGCCGGTGAAGGCTATGGCAGCCGAGGCGATGGCTGCGGTGGCGGCCTTGGCGCCGGAAGCGGCAAGGCGTCGTCGCCGTGGCGGGCCTTCCAGGGTTTGGAGGATAGGTTGCGGGGGTTGGTTCACGGACATCTCCTTCGATGAGCGGTAGCAACGCAGCCCGGTCGGTTGGAACGATTCAAAAGCAGTGCGCTCCAGAGGGTGCACGTTGCATTTGAGGGTGGATCCCGAAGGGGGAGCCGGGTAAAGAGGCTGAGACCTGGGTGCGGGTGATGCAGCTCGCACGCTGCACTCACCATGGTCTATCAGCTTGCCGCGCGGCAAGGCAAGCGTTTTCCCGATCTTTCCCGGACGGAAATGATATTTGCTGTTCGAACTTGTTGGCCAATGATGCCCGGCTTGGTGGTTAAATGCCCGACGGCGGCCGAGGCACCTGGGTGCGCGGCCGCCGTCGGGCGTTAGCCTTCCTGGTTCCTATTTAGGCCAGGACGGCCAGCCTGGAGTTGTTGCGGCCGAAGAGAGCCCGGTCCACCGAGAGGCGGCCGGCACCGGTAAGCGCCAGCGCGAAGGCTGCTGCGGCCAACAGCAGCACCAGTTCGTAGCCGCCGTTGGCAGCGAAGACACCTGCGGAAGCGTGGACCAGGAAGAGGGCGCCCAGCATGTCGAGGGCCAGGAGTGCGGCAACGACCCGGGTGAGGATGCCCAGGATGAGGGCAATGCCGCCGGCGAGTTCGAGGACGGCTACCGCCGGGGCCGCGATCTCCGCCGCGGGCACGCCCATCTTGGCGAAGGAGGCCTGGGTGCCGGCGATGGTCCACTCGGAGAACTTCTGCCAGCCGTGGGCTGCAAAGAGGAAGCCAAGGACGATGCGCAGGGCGGTGAGGGCGGTGGTGGTAAGGCGGGACTGGTTCATGCCTTCCAGTCTTCAGCAGAGATAGTTGAAGTGTCAACTATCCTGCCTGAAGTGTGAACTTTGTCATGAATGTCTATCCCAAGGCGCGGCCAGGGGTCTCCCCGTTAAGCTGGCACGGTGCCCCAACCATCAACTCCCCTTCGCGTGGCAGCCCGCCGGAGCCACGGCCGGGAAATCCTCCGCCTCGCCGTCCCCGCCTTCGGCGCGCTGGTGGCCGAACCCCTGTTCCTGCTCGCGGACTCGGCCATCGTGGGGCACCTGGGGGTGGAGCAGCTGGCCGGGGTCGGACTGGCATCGGCCGTGCTGCACACCGCCGTCGGGCTCATGGTGTTCCTGGCCTACTCAACAACCCCGGCGGTGGCACGTGCCATCGGCGAGGGGCAGCTGGGTAAAGCCTTGGCGGCGGGGCGCGACGGCGTCTGGCTGGCACTGCTGCTAGGCGTCGTCCTTGCGGTGGCCGGCTTCGCGGCAGCTGAGCCGCTGATCGGGCTGATGGGCGCGGAGGGGGAAGTCCGCACCTTCGCCGTGGATTACCTGCGCTGGTCCATGCCGGGACTGGTGGCCATGCTCCTGGTCTTTGCCGGGACCGGTGTCCTCCGTGGCCTGCAGGACACGCGGACGCCGCTGGTGGTTGCCACCGCCGGCTTCGGAATAAACATTGTCCTGAACCTGTGGCTGGTCTACGGTCTCGGCTTGTCGGTCACCGGCTCCGCGGTCGGGACCAGCCTGGCGCAGTGGGCCATGGCCTTCGTGTATGTGGCAATGGTCCGGCGCAACGCCGTCCGGCACGGCGTCAGCCTCCTCCCCAGCTGGCGGGGAATCCGGAGCATGACCAGGGTGGGGTCGTGGCTCATGCTGCGCACCCTGAGCCTGCGCGCAGCCATCCTGGTGACGGTGCTGGTGGTGACCGGGCAGGGCGCCGTGAACCTTGCGGCGCACCAGCTGGCGATGACAATCTTTTCGTTCCTGGCTTTTGCCCTGGATGCGCTGGCAATTGCCGCCCAGGCACTGATCGGCAAGGAGCTGGGGGCGGCGAATGCCGCCAAGGCGCGTGCGCTCACGCGGACGATGATCCGCTGGGGCATCGGCTTCGGCGTGCTGACCGGCCTGCTGCTGGCGGCGGCGGCGCCCTGGGTGGGGGCACTCTTTACGGCCGACCGGGAGGTGCAGTCCGTCCTGGCTGTTGCCCTGTGGATCCTTGCCGCCGGCCAGCCCGTTGCCGGGTATGTCTTCGTCCTGGATGGTGTGCTGATTGGCGCCGGGGATGCCAGGTACCTGGCGCTGGCCGGACTGGTGAACCTCGCCGTCTATCTGCCCCTGCTGGCCGCCGTCGCCTGGTCCGGCGCCGCCGGGGTGGCGGGCCTGGGCTGGCTTTGGGCCGCCTTCGCAGTGGGTTATATGGCCGCCCGGGCAGTGACTTTGGGCCTCCGCGCCGGGGCGGACCGGTGGATGGTCCTGGGCTCGGCCTGACTGTTGCGCCCACCCTCGATACACGGCGAAGCGCTCCCCACTAAACTGGTCCGGTGACGCAACCACTTACCCCCGCAGGCGCCGCTCCCAAAGCCGCTCCCCGGTCCGACCTCTGGAAGCCGGTCCTGCTCCGCTCGGCGGCTGCGCTGGTGTTCGGTGCCGTGACCATCTTCTGGCTCTCGCCCTCCATTGAAGTCATGGGCTGGGCCGGCGGGTTGTACCTGCTGGCCACCGGCGTGGTAACCCTTTGGGGTGCGCCGGCCACGGGATTCCCGCGGGAGGCCGTGCCCGGCAAACTGCTCTCCGCCGCGGGCTCGGTGCTGACCGGTGCCGGTTTCGCGCTGGTGCTGCTGCACGGCGACCTGCTGTTCGCCGTCGTAGCGGCCCTTGGCCTGGGCGCCGCCGGGGCGCTTGAGCTGTGGTGCGGCCTCCGCCACCGCGGCCGGCACGTCCTGGCCCGGGACTGGATCGCGTCCGGCATTATTGGTCTCGGAACCGCCGCCGTCCTGCCCTTCTTCATCAGCCTTGGCGCCCACGCCCTGCTGGGGGTGGCTGGAGGCGGCGCCATCATTTCCGGCGTGTTGTGGGTGCTCTCCGGCCTGACGCTCCGGCACGATGCCCGGACCGGCGCCCCCAAGCCGTAAACTAGGAGGGCGCGGTTCTACTTCTCGTAGAAAATTGGGCCGGGCGCACCAGCACATCACCTAAACCAGGACGGCCGGCATGCCGCCTGCAGGGAGGACTTACAGTGGCAGACCAGCATCCAGGAAAACCGCGCAGGCTGCGGACCTCGGTGAAGGGGCCGCTGATGTTCTCCGCGTTCTGGGCCGTCGTCACCTTCATGGCGGTACTGATCTTCGCCTCAGGAGGCAGTGCCAAGACGCCCCGCTTCGACCTCGCCTTCACCGGCGCCGGCATCGCCTTCATCGTCACCCTGGTCATCGCGGCCATGCTTTCAATGAGCTACAAGGAAAACGCCGAGCACCTGGGCAAGGGATCGGGCATTAACCTCAGCTCAGCCAAGAAGTCCTCCCATGGCTTCGGCGCTCCGGGTGCCTCCAATCCGCCCGCTTCCGACGCCGGCCCTGAAGGACCAGCGGAGCGCTGACCCGCCTGCGGCAGGCTTTCCGCCTGGTCAGCCCGCTGCCGCCTGCCGTGCCCGGTAGGCGGCCACGTGCGCCCGGTTGGCGCAGTTCCCGGTATCGCAGTAGCGCTTGGACCTGTTCCGGGTGAGGTCAAGGACAACGGCGTCGCAGTCTTCCGCCTCGCACCTGCGCAGCCGGTCCATCTCCTTGCCGCGGATCACGTCCGCGAGAGCCATGGCCGCTTCCGTGCTCATCCGGTCAGCCAGCGGGGCTTCGGGCGCAGCGGCATGCAGGTGCCAGTCCCAGCCGTCGTGCTTGACCAGCTGCGGCAGGGCGTTGGCCGAGCGCAGCAACCGGTTCACAATGCCCACCGCCGTCTCCTCATCCGCGGCCCAGAGCCCGGCGAGTTCCCGGCGCAGTGCGCGGACGCTGTCCAGTTCCGCGGCGTCCCTGGTCCTTGATCCGGTAAATCCCTCGGCTTCCAGAAAGGCGTCAAGGTCCGCCTGGCTGGCCAGCTCCTCCCGGCCGTTCGCCGCTGAATTGATGAGGTCCACCACGGAGCGCAGCGCCACCTCAGTGTCAGGGGCAAAAACCATCTTGACTCCTTACAGCGCAGACGGGTACTGTCATGACCAATACCCCACTTTACTCCTGACAGGAGGCAACGGTGCCTGCCGCCAACAACCAACCCCAGAGCCGTGTGGCCCAGGTGGCCGGCCGGGGATTCCTGGCGTCCGGACTTGGCATCGCGCTGTTTTCCTCCGCCGTCTTCGGAACCTCCGGCTCGTTCGCCAAAGCACTGCTGGAAACCGGCTGGTCCACGGGAGCGGCCGTGACGCTCCGGCTGACCGGCGCCGCCCTGATCCTCGCCATCCCGGCCGTCCTTGCCCTGCGCGGACGCTGGCACCAGCTGCGGGACAACTGGCTGACCATCCTCTTGTTTGGCCTGATCGGGGTGGCAGCATGCCAGTTGTTCTACTTCAATGCGGTGGCCCGCCTGTCCGTGGGCGTCGCCCTGCTCCTGGAGTATCTGGCGCCCGTCCTGATTGTGCTGTGGCTCTGGGCCGCCAGCCGGAGGCGGCCGCGGGCGCTGACGCTCGGCGGTACCCTGCTCTCCCTGGCCGGCCTGGTGCTGGTCCTGGACCTCACCGGCGCCGTGAAGGTGGATCCCGTGGGCGTCCTTTGGGGGATTGCCGCAGCGGTCTGCCTGGCCATGTACTTCTTCATCACCGCCAAGGAGAACGACACCCTGCCCCCCATCGTGCTGGCCTCGGGCGGCCTGATGGTGGGGGCAGCGGTCATGTGGCTGGCCGGTGCAACCGGCCTGCTGCCCATGACCTTCAGCACAGCGGACACGAAGCTCGGGGGGTGGGTTGCCCCGTGGTGGGTTTCCCTCGCGGGCCTGGTGGTCCTGGCGACAGTCCTCGCCTATGTCTCCGGCATCGTGGCTGCCCGGGCCCTGGGTTCCAAGGTGGCGTCCTTCGTCTCGCTCACCGAGGTTCTTTTCGCGGTGGTCTGGGCCTGGCTGCTGCTGGGCGAACTGCCGGGTGCCATCCAGCTGCTGGGCGGTGTGCTGATCGTAGGCGGCGTCATCCTGGTGCGGCTCGATGAACTGCGCGCCCCGGCCGCGGAAACAGCAGCAGGGCCTGGCAAGGAAGCCGAACCGAAGGCGCCGTCCCCGCTGGAGCACGCGAACGACGTCGAACCCGTCCCCTAGGCCGGGCAGCAGCAGCCGGCAGCCAAGGCTTAAACGGCAGGCCCGGACACCGTGTGGTGTCCGGGCCCTGCTGCAAAGCCTTCGCGACCGGAAGGTTAGCGGGAAGCCTGGCTCTGCTCTTCAGCGTTCCGCTTGGCCTGGCTGCCGGCATCCTTGAGTGCCTCGGCAACCTTGGTCAGCATGGCGGTGTGGGTTCCGGACCACTCGTTCCGGAACTTCTCCGCGTCCGGGCCCTCCCAGTTGGTGCTGCTCAGAACCTTGGTGAGAGTGGACTTCTGCGTCTCGATCTCGGACGCACCTGCCTGAAGCTTGCTACCGAGCTGGCGAAGCTGCTCAACGTCTGCACCCCAAATAGCCATCAGTTTCTCCTCTTGGTTAGTGGATCCGAATATGGGTCGGCATCCCCCGGCCTCCCGGCTCATCCGGAAGATCCATTGCCTAGAACCTATCCCGGCCGCTCAAACAGTGTCGATGGGCACCCCTGCCCATGCCGGACTTCCCATGGACGGACGCCCGCCACCCCGTACGGAAGGGGTCGATCCCAGGCGCTCCAGAGCCTAGCATGGCCTTATGTGCCGGAATATCCGAACCCTCCACAACTTCGAGCCGCACGCCACCTCCGAGGAAGTGCACGCCGCCGCCCTGCAGTACGTGCGCAAGATCAGCGGCAGCACCAAGCCCTCGAAGGCCAACCAGGCAGCCTTCGATGAGGCGGTCCACGAGATCGCCCACATCACCCAACACCTCCTCGATTCGCTGGTGACGCAGGCTCCGCCCAAGGACCGGGACACCGAGGCTGCCAAGGCAAAGGCCCGCGCCGCCGTCCGGTACGGCGCGGCCTAAACCGCCCTGGTCTCCCGGCGGCCAGCCGGCAGGTTACTTGCCGAAGCGGCGCAGCCGCAGCGAGCTGGCCACCACCAGGACTGAGCTCGCAGCCATCGCGGCGCCGGCGATCATGGGATTGAGCAGCCCCAGCGCGGCCACCGGAATCCCAACGGCGTTGTAGAAGAAGGCCCAGAACAGGTTCGTCTTGATCGTCGACAGGGTCTTCCGGGACAGCTCGATGGCCTGGGCCACCTGGGCGAGGTCGTTGCCCATGACGGTCAGGTCCGCGGCCTCAATGGCAACGTCGGTACCGGAGCCCATGGCAATCCCCAGGTCCGCCTGCGCCAGGGCCGCAGCGTCGTTGACGCCGTCGCCGGCCATGGCCACCGTTGCCCCGCCGGCCTGCAGCCGGCGGACCGCCTCCACCTTTCCTTCCGGCAGAACGCCCGCATAGACGTCCGCTGCATCAATGCCGACGGCGGCGGCCACCTGGGCGGCCACGGCGGCATTGTCACCGGTCAGCAGGATGGGCCGCAGCCCCAGGTGCTTCAGCCTGGCAACAGCCGCGGCGGACCCTTCCTTGACGGTGTCCCGCAGGCTGATCACGCCGGCCGGGGCACCGTCCACGGCAACCCAGATGGCCGTGGCGCCGCCCGCCTCGGCCGCCGCCAGCACCCCCTGCTGCCCTTCTGCAAGTGAAATGCCGTTGTCCTCAAGCCACCCCGTGCGGCCGGCCACCACCAGCCTGCCCTCCACGGTGCCCAGGACTCCGCCGCCGGGCGCGGAACGGAAGGCCTGGACGGCAGGCAGGGCGGCGCCGTCGTGCATGGCCTCCCTTGCCGCTGCGGCGATGGCGTGCGCTACGGGGTGCTCGGACGCCGCCTCCACCGCTCCGGCCAGCCGGAGCACATCGTCCTCCGTGAAGCCGCCGAAGGCCGCGGTGGCGTCCACGGCAAGGACTCCGGTGGTCACCGTCCCGGTCTTGTCGAGCAGGATGGTGTCCACAGTGCGGGTGTCCTCGAGGACCTGCGGGCCCTTGATCAGGATGCCCAGTTGCGCTCCGCGGCCGGTGCCTGTCAGCAGGCCAACCGGCGTGGCCAGGCCCAGCGCGCAGGGGCAGGCAATGACCAGGACCGCGACGGCGGCCGTGAAGGCGGGGCGCACCTCGCCGCCCGCCACGTCCGGGCCGGAGAATAGGAGCCACAGCACGAAAGTGGCCGCCGCAATGGCCAGGACCACCGGCACGAAGACAGCGCTGATGCGGTCCGCCAGCCGGGCGATGGGCGCCTTGCCCGTCTGCGCCTGCGACACCAGGCGGGCCATGTGTGCCAGGGTGGTTTCGGAGCCGACCCTTGCCGCCTTGACCAGCAGCCTTCCGGAGGTGTTGATGGTGGCGCCGGTGACGGCCGAACCGGGTCCCACTTCCACAGGAACGGACTCGCCGGTGACCAGGGAGGCGTCCACCGCTGAGCTGCCCTCCACAACTACACCGTCGGTGGCGATCTTCTCGCCCGGGCGGACCACCAGGATGTGGCCCACCTGCAGACGGTCCGCGGGGATCCTCTGCTCCGCGCCTTCGTGAAGGATGGTGGCGTCCTTGGCGCCGAGGTTGAGGAGCGCCTGCAGGGCATCGCCTGCCTTCTTCTTGGCATTCGCCTCCAGGCACCTGCCCAGGAGCAGGAAGGTGGTGACCACCGCCGCCACCTCGAAGTAGAGGCCGCCGGTTTCCATCCCCTCCATGCCGGGGTGTTCGGTCATGCGGGGGTCGGCCGCGAGCTGCCAGGCGGAGAACAAGTACGCCGCGGCCACGCCAAGGGATACCAGGGTGTCCATGGTGGACGCGAAGTGCCGCGCGTTGATGGCCGCGGCCCGGTGGAACGGCCAGGCGGCCCAGGTCACCACCGGCAGTGCCAGCGCGGCAGCAACCCAGCCCCAGTTGGCGAACTGGAATGCCGGAACCATCGACACCAGGAACACTGGCAGCGTCAGGACAGCCGCCACAAGAAGGCGGGGTTTCAGCTGCCCGGCAGTTCCGCCATGGGCCAGATGGTCATGTTCGACGAAGGCGCCAGCGGGTTGCGCCGCCTCCCCGCTTTCGCTGCCGTCCGGCGCAATGGGGTCCGGCGCTGGGGCGTGCCGCAGCGTTGCCTTGTACCCGGCTGCGTTGACGGTGTCCACCAGCTGCTCATCACTGATCCCTGGGGGCACCGTGACGTGGGCCGATTCGAGCGGGAGGTTGACTGTTGCCTCCACGCCCTCGAGCTTGCCGAGCTTCTTCTCCACGCGGTTGACGCAGGAGGCGCAGGTCATGCCCTCGATATCGAGTTCCACCACGCGGGTGTCCGGCGGGCGGAGCAGATCCTGGTGACTCATGTTTGGTCCCCGTTGGCCCTTCAGGCTTCGTTGGCGACGACCAGGTACCCGGCCTCCGCCACTGCTTCGCCGATTTCCGAGGGTGACAGCTTTTGCGTGGACGTGATGGTCACGGTGGAAATGCCGCCGGGGCTGAGTTCGACGTCCACGGCCTCCACCCCCGCGAGGGCCTCGAGTTCTTCGCTGACCGCGGAGACGCAGTGGCCGCAGGTCATGCCGGAAACGTTGACGGTTGTGATGGTGGGGGAGGTGGTGCTCATGGCTGTCTCCTGATGGTTTGGCCGGCGGTGGCCGGCAATGGGTGCAGTTGGGGTTTAGCGAAGCAGCCGGCCGATGGCGTCGGCCGCTTCCTTGACCTTTGCATCGATGGCTTCGGCGCGCGCTTCCGGGTCGGGTTCCGCGGCGGCCCCCACCACGCAGTGGCCGATGTGCTCCTCCACCAGTCCCAGGCTCACGGCGTGCAGGGCTTTGGTCACGGCGGAAACCTGGGTGAGGATGTCGATGCAGTATTTGTCCTCATCCACCATCCGCGCAATGCCGCGAACCTGGCCTTCAATGCGCTTGAGCCGGCGGAGGTAGGCGTCCTTGTTTCCCGTGTACCCGTGTTCCGGCACGTGCTGCACTGCGGACCCGGCGGTTGCCTCTTCAAAGGAGTTCATGAATCCACCGTATACCCCTGAGGGGTATCAAATCAAGTACCCCCTAGGGGTATAAAGGGACATCCCAGAGCAGGGCACAAAAAAGCTCCGGAGTGCGTTATTGGGGGATACGCACTCCGGAGCAGCTCTTGGGCAAAACCGGTGTCCACCTGCGTGGATCGGTCTGCTTGAATCAGCTTACTGGCTGGTATTGGCGTCCGCCAGCACCGCGAATAACTACTTTCGCTTTATTTTCAGCGTGCCGTTTCCGTCCCCTGTCGGCTGCCCGCGGACGGGTCATGGCCTGTCCTCGTGCGCCGGCATCCGGTAAGGCACCACCAGGACGGGCTTGCTCTGGTGGTGGGTCAGCCATGCTCCCACGGAACCATTCAGTGCCTCTGAAAGCCGGTGCGAGAAGCCGCGTTCGGACGTGCCCACAACAATGATCGGAACGTTGGCTTCGGCCGCCAGCCGGCCCAGTGCACGGGCGGGATCACCGGCAAGGGTGCGGAGTGTCCAGTCCACCACGCCGCTGCCGGGCGGCACCTTGTCCACGGCTGACTGGATGTCTGCCTTCAGTTCCGCCGTGAGGGTCCGGATGTCCTCGTCGTCGGCGTCCGGATGAAGCGACAGGCGGTGGGCCGAGCGGGCAGGGTCCCACTCCACCAGGTAGCTGGCCTCGTCCACATACGCGCACACCAGGGGCGTACCCAGCCGTGCGGCCAGGGTGGCCGCGGTCTGCAGGACTTCCGGATGCTGCTTGGGCATGATTCCCACCAGCAGGGGGGCAGTTCCACTGAACCGTTCCGATGTCATAGCTCATTGTGCGCCCGGGCAACTGCCTTGAACAGGTCCTGCCGGATCACATAAGCGCAGGTGAGGCCGTTATCACCACGTTCTTGCCCCACGGGTCCTCCGTGTAGCAGGAGATGAGGACCAGCCGGTTGGGCACGATGTCCCAGATGGGGCTGTCCTTCAAGCTGGACTTCACGTACGTCGTCACGCTGTCCACCTGGTAGGGCAGGGTTCCCGCGGCGGTGTCCACCTCAAAGCGGTCACCCACCCGCGAGGCCGAGCTCAAGTGGTTAAACGGGGCCTCCGCTCCATCCCAGCTGTGGCCGATCACGTACGTCGTGTTGGCTGAGCCCTCCCCGGGAGTCCCGAACGGAACCAGCCAGTAGCCGTCCTTGGTTTCCGGCGGCACAATGGTCCCGCTGTCCTGCGCGGCGCCGTCGAGGTCCAGCGGGTGTACCGGCACGTCAAAACCTGCCGCCCCGTACCGGATGCGCACCGGAGCCGCCGCCTCCGGCAGGGCGGAGGCGGGTGACAGCGGGGCAGCCGCGGTGGGGGCCGTCGTCGGGCCTTGTATATCCGGAGTGCTGCGCGCCAGCGGTGCGGTGGTTGCTGGTGCAAGGGTTGCCCTTTCAATGCTTCCGACGGCGGCCGGCTGCGGCTGGTGGAGCAAAGGGCCGCCGAACGTAATGGCCAGGAATGCCAGGATTCCGGACAGGAGGATGGCGAGGTCGCCGCGGTTCCAGCGGCGCCATCGGCGGCCGGTCCGGGCGGCGTGCCGGCTGCGTTCCTGGGACATCTGTACTCCTCAGCTGGCGGGGGATGATGGGAAGGAAGGCGCCCCGCCGGGCACTGGCGGGACGCCTTCCTTGTCAGTGGCCGCGGAAAGCGGCTCGGGCCGCGGGCTTAGCCTGCCGCGGAGGCGTCGGACCTCCGGCGTACGGCCACTGCGGCTCCTGCTGCCACCAGTGCGCCCAAGCCGGCGACCCAGGCGGGGGAGTACTCAGCTCCGCCAACGGCCGTTTGTGCGTTGTAGCCCTTGTTGGTGCCAAGGTTGGTGGTAGCGGTAGCGGTAGCGGTGGCGGCAGCACCGGTCGGTGCCGGCACCTGCGGCGTGGCGGCGGCGGGTTGCGCGGGAACCACCGGCGCACCAGCAGCAGGCGCCGCGGCCGGAGGAACAACCACCTCGGCGGCCGCCGGCGGGTGGACCACCGGCTGCTCGGCAGGCGGCACCACGACGGTTTGTTCGACGACGGGCGGCGCCACCACCGGCTGCTCTACGACTGGGTCAACGACGACGGGTGGGTCGACGACGACGGGCGGGACGACGACGACCGGGTCAACCACGACCGGCGGGTCAATGACGACCGGCAGTGTTTCGCCCGGCGGCAGCGCCGCGCACTTGTCGACGTAGAGGATCTTTCCCGCATCGGTCCAATTCAGGCCGCCCGGCAGCTTCGGTGTCGGCGGAATGATGTCCAATGGGTGCTCGTCGTGGCCGCTGAGGCCATTGACGTTGAATTCCAGCGGTTCCCAGCTGCTGCCGTTGTTGTGGCAGACGGTAACTCTCTCAGAAGCGGCCAGGGCCGGCGCGGTGAGGCCAATCAGCCCCAGCCCTGCCACCCCCAGGACGGCTAAAGTGCGTTTCATTTTTTCTCCCCAGTGATATGTAGCGGTCCATGCGCGCGGGGAGTGCCAGCGTTGACGCCTTGTGCCCCAGCAGCACGGTCAGCTTGCTTGAGGTTTCAGGCTAGGAGCGGCGGCGGGGGCGGGTCGCGAGTAGGAGGTACTCGACTTTGCGCGCCGCTGACGTGCGGCGATACCTGCTCCTACGCGGAAACGGGGGAGTACTACTTGTTCTGCGGCGCGAAGCGGCCCACTCCGTGATGCTCCCTTGTCCGCGGTTTGCCCCGCGCCTAACGTTGAAGCATACGAAAGGTGTGTGGACGTCATGGAAATCTACATGTGGTGGCTGGACCTGGACCTCGACACCAAGGAGTGGCTGCGGGAGAACCTGCGTGCCGAGGAACTGCCCCTTCCCGTGCTCCAGGGCATCGCGGAGGCGGGCGGACCGCACCCCGACAACCCGGCAGGAGTGCTCAGCGACGCCGACTGGGACTTCATAGAGACCCAGTCGGAGTTTGTCGACTAGCGCAGGGGCCGGGAACTCCTGCTACCACATAACCGTTGCGGGCCGCCCGCAGCGATGGTTGCATGGGGGCATGGCATCCGCAGAGAGTTATGTCGTAGCGATCGGGACCAAAAAAGGACTCTGGCTGGCTACCAGCCGGGACAGGCGCAACTGGTCCTTCACCGGCCCCCATTTCCTGATGAGCGAGATCCCCAGCATCGGGATCGATACCCGCAAGGGGCGCACCCGGATCATGGTTGGTGTCCGGAATGAACACTGGGGACCCACGGTTGCCCATTCCGACGATCTCGGCGCCACCTGGTCCGAGCCGGAGCAGGGGGCCATCAAGTTTCCGGAGGACACCGGTGCGGCGGTAGAGCGCGTGTGGCAGATTTATCCGGATGCCGAATCCCGGCCGGGGGTGGTCTGGGCCGGTGCGGAGCCCATCTCCGTGTGGAAATCCACCGACGGCGGCGAACATTTCGAATTGAACCGGGGGCTCTGGGACCACCGGCACCGAAGCGAGTGGGGTGCCGGCTACGGTGGTGCGGCGGCCCATTCCATCGTGGTCCATCCCGCCGGCGACACTGTCCACGTGGCCATGAGCACCGGGGGTGTTTACCGGTCGGTGGACGGCGGCACCTCCTGGGAGCCCCGCAACAAGGGAATCTCAGCCTACTTTCTGCCCGACCCCAACCCTGAATTCGGCCAGTGCGTTCACAAGATCGCTGCGGATCCTGCCGTTGACGGCCGTCTCTATGCCCAGAACCATCACGGCGTCTACCGCACGGACGACAATGCCGACACCTGGACCTCCATTGCGGAGGGCCTGCCCGCAGACTTCGGGTTCGTGATGCTCACCCACCCCCGGCGCGGCGGGACGGCCTGGGTGGTGCCGCTGAAGGCGGACGGCGAACGCATTCCGCCCGATGGCGAACTGGCGGTGCACCGCACTGACGATGCCGGCTCCACCTGGAAGCGGCTGGCGTCCGGCCTGCCCACCGGCGAATACAACAGCGTGCTGCGCGACGCCGCCTGGGTTGACACGGCGGAACCCGCGGGCGTGTACTTCGGCACGCGCGGCGGCGCTGTCTATGCCAGCGCGAACGAGGGTGAGACCTTCACGGAAGTAGCGACACACCTGCCCGATGTGCTGTGTGTCCGGGCGGCAGTGATGGCGGGTGCCTGACATCGCAGTTGTCCTGCCAAGCGTCCTGCAGCCTCTCGCCGGTGGGCAGTCCGTACTGACTGCGCCCTCCGACGGGCCGGTGACGGTGGGAGAGCTGCTCGATGCGGTGACATCAAACTATGCGGTACTCGCCAGGCGGCTCCGCGACGAGACGGGTGCCCTGCGCCGCTTCGTGAATATCTATGTGGACGGCGACGAGGTACGTCGCCTGCAGGGGCTGGAAACGGAGGTGGCGCCGGGCCAGGAGGTCCTGGTGATCCAGTCGGTGGCCGGCGGCTAGGTTGTGCCGCCGGCCCAACACATCCCATGAAGGAATGATCATGACAAAGCAGAGCCTGCAGTCCGCTATCGACCAGCAGGGCGGCAGCGCCGTAGAAGTGTTGCGTAATGCAAAGTCCAGGCCGTTCACGTTTCCGGTGACGCCTGAATTCACCAACTGGCGAAGCGAACAGGCTTCCTGGCGTGACTCATGTGCCCTGCTTGACCAGTCGCACCACATGGCAGACCTCTTTGTCACCGGTCCCGACGCCACGAAGTTCTTCACCTGGATCGGCACAAACTCCGCCGCCGCCTACCGCGTGGGCCGGGCGAAGCAACTGGTCGCAGTCAATCAGGACGGCTACCTGATTGGCGACGGCATCCTCTTCCACCTCGGCGAAAACTCGTTCGACCTGGTGGCGCTTCCCATGCTGAGCGATTGGGTTGAATACAACATCTCCACCGGCGACTGGGATGTCACCCTCGACCGCGACGACCATTCACTGATCCGCAAGGGCGATCCCAAGCTCTTCCGGTACGAACTACAGGGACCCAACGCGCTTGCCATCATCGAGAAGGTCACGGGCAAGCCGGCACCGGAACTGAAGTTCTTCCACATGGGCGAGGTGGAGATCGAGGGGCGCCGGGTGGGTGTACTGCGCCACGGCATGGCGGGGCAGCCGGGCTTCGAACTGTGGGGTCCCTGGGCCGATGCCGCGGCGGTGCATGCCAAACTGCTGGCCGACGGCCAGGAATTCGGCATCACGCAGGTCGGCGCGAAGGGTTATTCCTCAGCCAACCTTGGGTCCGGCTGGGTGCCGTCCCCGCCGCCCGCCATCTTCCAGCCCGAGCTCAGGGAATACCGCGATTGGCTCGACCTGTCGAAGGCGGGCTCGCTGGGAGGCAGCTTCTACTCGACCGATGTAGCCGACTACTACGTCACGCCCTATGACATTGGACTGGGCCGCTCCGTGTCCTTCGACCACGAATTCCTCGGAAAGGAAGCGCTTCAGCGTCACTCGGAAAACCAGCGCCGCACCAAAGTAACGCTGGTGTGGAACAACGAGGACGTCGCTGCAGCCCTCGGGTCGATCCTGGGTGAGGGCCTTCCGGCCAAGTACATTGAGCTGCCCAAATCACGCTACGCGCTCTACCAGACCGACAGGATCCTAAAGGACGGCGAGACCATCGGCATCTCGTTCGACGTCGGCTACCTCGCCAACGAGCAGGTCTTTCTATCACTGGCAACGCTCGACGTGGCACATGCGCAGACCGGAACGGAAGTGGTGGTGGTCTGGGGGGAGGAACCCAACTCCCGCAAGGGGCAGGTGGAGCGCCACCGACAGGTCGAAATCCGTGCCACCGTGGCTCCGGCGCCCTTCTCGGACTACGCCAGGAGCGGTTACCGCGCGCCATGATTGAGGTTGGCTAACGTTCGTTTCAAAATCGTTGACAATTAAGTATTCGATCCGTAGCGTCGGTCTCGAGCGGTCGTGACGGATCGCGCCGCCCGGAGCAATGACGCGACAGGAAGGTACAGGGTGGCCGCAAGCCTGAGCCTCAACGACGTGAACTTGCACTTCGGCGGCGTCAAGGTCCTGCAGGAAGTGAGCTTCGACGTGGAGCCGGGCGTCATCTTCGGGCTCGTAGGACCCAACGGCGCCGGCAAGACCTCCCTCTTCAACTGCATCAGCGGCCACTACAGGCCCAGTTCCGGTTCCATCACCATCGATGGCACCGAGGTCCTGGGACATGCACCGTTCCGCCTTGCGCGCCTTGGGCTCGCCCGTACCTTCCAGCATCCGGCCCTGCTGTTGCATGCCACAGTCCTGCAGAACGTGCTTCTTGGCGGGCACACCAGGCTTCCTGGCGGACCTGTTTCCTGGGCATCGCGGTTGCCCTACACCGCCCGTGCTGAGCGCGGGATGCGCGAGGAAGCGCTTGAGCTCCTTGACCACGCAGGGTTGGGCTGGGCCGCCCACCTGCCCGCCGACGAACTCGCCCACGGACTACACAAGGGCATCGAGTTGTGGCGTGCCTTGCTCTCCCACCCCTCGCTGCTGCTGCTCGATGAGCCTGCCGCCGGGCTGTCCCATGCTGAGGTGGAGCAATTTATCAAGACCGTGAAGCGGCTCCGCGCCGAGCAGGACGTCACGATCGTCATCGTCGAGCATCACATGGGGCTTATCTCCGCGCTCACCGACCGGGTGGTGGTGCTGGACTACGGGCGCAAGCTCATGGAGGGCACCGCCGCCGAAGCCCAGTCCGACCCCCGTGTCATCGAGGCCTATATAGGAAAGGACGCGGTGGATGGCGCTGCTTGAACTTGCCGGCGTGACAGCGGCCTACGGGCCCGTGCAGGTACTGGACGGGGTGGATCTCACCGTGCCGGAGGGCGGGTCAGTCGGGATACTGGGCGCAAACGGGGCGGGCAAAACGACGACGCTGCGCGCCATCAGCGGCACGGTGCGCACCAGCGGACGGATCAGGTTCGAGGGACGCGATATCCGCGGCCTGCGCCCTGACCAGGTGGCGGCGCTGGGGGTCGCCCACGTTCCGGAGGGCCGCGGAACCCTCGGCCAGCTAAGCGTTCGGGAGAACCTTCTGGTGGGGGCCTACCTGCGCAAGGACCGGGCAGCGATCTCTGGCGATATCGATTATTGCCTTGACCTGTTCCCGCAGTTGCAGGACCGCGTCGGTTCGCGGGCGGCGTCACTCTCGGGGGGCGAGCAGCAGATGCTCGCCGTAGCCAGGGCATTTATGGCCCGGCCCAAGTTGCTGTTGCTCGACGAAGCATCCCTCGGACTTGCCCCGAGCACCTCAAAAGCGGTGTACCAGGCGATCAGGCGGCTGCGGCTCGAGTCCGGCATTGCCATGGTGGTGGTGGAGCAGAACGCAAATCTGGCGTTCTCGCTGGTGGACACTGCCACCGTGCTTGAAACTGGACGCAACGTGCTGACCGGATCTTCCACCGAACTTAGAGGCATGGACGAGATCCGCCGTGCTTACTTGGGGGGCTGAACCATATGGGCACCTTCATCCAACTGGTGGTGGACGGGCTCTCGACCGGCTCCATCTACGCTGCTTTGGCCCTCGCTATCGTGCTGGTGAACCAGGCGACCGGCCTGATCAACTTCGCCCAAGGCGGCATGGCCGTGCTGTCCGCCTACATCGCCTACGCCCTTACGCGGCTCGGCCTGCCCCTCGTCGTCGCCATCCTCATCGCAGTGGTGGTTTCGTTCCTCATCGGGGCAGTAATTGAGCGGTTTCTCATCCGCAGGTTCGAGGGGGGCGATACCCATACTGCGGTGGTGGTAACCATTGGCTTGCTCACCCTGGTCACCGGTATCTCCGCTGTTTTTTGGGGCTACAACAACCTGCCGTTCGAGTCGCTTTTCCCGCTAACCGGTGTGGAGATCTTTGGCGCGGTGGTGAGTGTCCGGTCCATCGCCACAACGGTCACGATCCTGGCGATCATGGTGCTTCTGCAGGTGCTCTTCCTGGGCACCAAGCTTGGACTCGCGCTCCGGGCTGTCGCAGATAACCCGGCCTCCGCTGCTTTTTCAGGCCTGCCTGTCGGCAGGCTGCTGATGGTGGGCTGGGGCCTGGCCGCGGTTCTGGGCGCGATCGCCGGCGTCCTCGTTGCCCCGCAGCTGACCCTCACCCCGGGCATGCTTGACACAGCGCTCGTCTACGCGCTGGCAGCGGTGATTTTGGGAGGCCTGAGCAGCCCGATTGGATGTGTTATTGCGGCGTGGGCCATTGGGGTCCTGGAGAACCTGGTGGCCGTTTACGTGCCGCTCGTGGGCCATGACCTCAAGATCGCAGTGCCGTTTGTACTGATCTTCGTCATCCTGGTCATCCGACCCCAAGGCCTGTTCGGGCGGAAGGTCGTGGTGAGGGTCTGATGCGTACGCTGTCCTCAATCCTTGCGAAGGGATCCACCCGCATCATCCTTATAGCAGTGGTGGCCATCGCGCTGATCATTGCCCCGCTCATCCTCCCGGCATTCACGAACCAAACGCTCGTGCGCATTGGCGTTTACGCCGTCGCAGTACTGGGGCTGAACATCGTGATGGGCTACACAGGGCAAGTGAACCTTGGGCAGATCTTTTTCCTCGGGCTCGGCGCTTATGTGACCGCCTACGGCGTCAAGGCGGACTGGAACATCATTCTGGTGTTCATTGCGGCCTGCGTCGTGCCGGGCCTTGTCGGGCTGCTTGTGGCGCTGGCGGCAGCCCGGCTCGGTGGCCTCGCAATCGCCATGGTCACCATCGCTTTGCCGATCGTGGGTGTTCCCCTGGCCAAGCGGCTCGACGACTTCACGGGGGGCTCGCAGGGCATCTCCGCCCGCTTCACGGACGCTCCCGACTGGTCAGGGCTCTATAACGACCAGTGGCAGTACTACATCGTGCTGGTGGTCACCGTCGCCGCGTTCCTGCTGGGCCGCAACCTCGTGCGCGGCAAGTACGGCCGTGCCTTCACGGTGGTGCGGGAGAACGAAGCCGTTGCCGCGTCCATGGGTATCTCGCCGTACCGTACCAAGGTGCTCGCGTTCACGGTCGCCTCCATATTTGGTGGGGCGAGTGGCTTCCTTTACCTCGCGGCCGTGCAGTACACCTCGCCCGAGACCCTCAGTTTCGGCCACTCCATCGGTCTCGTCGCCGCGATGGTCATCGGCGGCGCGGGCAGCATCGTTGGTGCGCTTATTGGTGGCGCCTACTACGTTTTCGTTCCCCAGTTGACGAACGCCATCGATCCCAACCTGACCACCATCAGCCAGGGCGCGATTCTCCTCGCGGTGCTCTTCCTGTTGCCCCATGGACTGGTGAGCCTTCCACGGGTGATCCGCCGTCTAAACCGCCGGTTCACCGCCCGCAGCACATCACCGGGGAATACCCCGCAACATAACTCTCCCGTGCATCAACCGGCTTCTGAGGCCGCGCGGGAGGGACTCGAAAAAACAGAGAGGCAAGATCGATCATGAAAATCAGAAAAATGCCAGACGGGGTCCTCGGTATCGTCGCGACGGCGTCGATCATCGCGCTCTCCCTGTCAGGTTGTGCCCGTGACGGCGGTGGCCAGGGCGGCGGCTCCGAGGCCAGCCCCGGGATCACGGACACGTCCATTACGTTGGGCGTCACCACTCCCCTCAGCGGTCCTACAGCAGGACCTGGAACCTGCACCGTCGCGGGCCTTGCAGCCTACTTCGGCGCCGTCAACGCGGCCGGCGGCGTGGAGTTCGGTGACGGCAAGACGCGCACCGTCGACATCAAGTCCTACGACGATGCATATGATCCGCAGAAGTCGTTGTCGAACTTCCAGCAGATGATGTCCGACGGCGTCTTTGCCGTCACGTCCGGTCTCGGTACCCCCACCAACCGCGCCTTCCGTGATGCCGCCATCAGCCAAGAGGTCCCCCAGGTGCTCGTGATGACCGGTGACCCCCTGTTCAGCGATCGGGAGGAGAGCCCATGGCAACTCGGCTTCGTTCCGATCTACCAGAACGAGGGAGCAGCCTTCGGTGAGTTGCTGGCGGAATCGCAGGGGGAGCACAAGGTCGCCATCCTGTCGCAGAACGATGACTACGGCAAAGGCTACGTAGAGGGCTTCAAGGAAGCCATCGAGGGTGCGGACAACGTCACGGTTGTCGGAGAACTGACGTACGAGGCTACCGATACGTCGGTCGACGCCCAGCTGACCCAGCTGGCGTCGTCGGGAGCGGATGTCTTCTTCAACGCCATGTCCATCACCCCGCTGGTGATCTCGTCGCTGCAAAAGGCCCAGCAGATCGGCTGGAAGCCGAGCTGGTTCCTTCCGTCCAATACGTCGAGTCCCACCGCCATCCTCCAGCCCGGCGGTGCGGATGCGTATCCGGGCATCTACTCCGTGTCGTTCTCCAAGGCCCCGCAGAGCCCGGCATTTGCAGAGGACGAAGACGTCGTCAAGTTTCTCGCCGACCTCAAGGAGTATGGCAACTACCCTGACATGCCGGCCTTCCCGCACTGCATGTGGAGTTACATGGTGGGAGCCACACTGGAAGGGGCTTTCAAGAATATGAGTGAGCCGACCCGTGACAGCTTCATGACGGCGCTGCGCGACATCAAGGGCCTGCAGGCGCCCCTGATGCTGGAGGGCACGGCGGTTGACACCACGGTCGACGGACAGCCGGCCGTGTCTTCGGTCCTGGTGCAGAAGTACAACGGCAGGGGTTACGACACGGCGGAAAGCTTCGGCTAAAAACCCGCCTTCACCGTTGCGGCAGCGCCGCCATCTCCGGACTTCCGCCGGGAATGGCGGCGCTAAACGTGGGCTGCCCTGGCATCGGAAAGCATTTCCAGTTCGTCGATGAGCCTGAGCCCCCTCTGCGCCCAGGCGATCTCGACCCGTGCCCGGTCAACAAGTCCCTCATAGGTAAACCGTTTGAAGGCGATGGTGCGCTCGCGTTCAGCTGGCTCGGTTACTGCAAGGCGGCGGATCAGCATCGGGTGGGCAACTTCAGTGATCCGCAGGAGTTCGTGCTCCCACTGGGCGAGCTCGCTTTCCCACTGTGCAATGTGGGCCCGGAAGAACTCCCGTCCCACCCCGGGAGCCACCGACTCAAGGTAGGCAGCCCTTAGATGGGCAGGATCGCGGACCCTGGCATAGTCCAGCGGTGTCTGCATCCAGTCGAGGAAGGCCCGGTCCCCGGCGTCCGTCACGTGATACACCCGGCGGGTGGCGCGCTGGCCCCTGGGCTGCTCTTCGCCTTCGATAAGGCGCTCGGCCTCCATCTTGCGCAACTCTGGGTAGATCTGCGAGTCCGGAGCATGCCAGACATGCCCCACCGACAAGGAGAACTGCTTCTGCAGGTCGTAGCCTGAGAGCGGCCCCACGCGAAGCAACGCAAGCAGCGCGTACCGCAGGCTCATGGAGTAACTCCTTCGATGACCGGACGCGGGGTCAGGGGGCAAGCGCCCCTGACAAACCCGGCTATCAGCCTAGGCGGATTTGTAGTTGGTGCGCCACCCGCCTTGGTAGGTTGCCCGGGCGACGGTGGAGTAGGGCACAGGACTGACGACGGCGCGCACCTCGGTCTGCACGTGCGGCTCGACGGCGGCCTTTGCGGTGCCGCCGTCGGGCTCGCCCCACACAACCCTCAGTTCCGTGCCTTCGGGTACGTCGGGGTTGATGGTGGCGAGCGAGAGGGCCCGGCGTTCGTTCGCGCTGTACCCGGTGAACATGGAGTATCCGACGACGGTGCCGTCCGCGTCGATGACGGAGTCGTAGTTCGCCGAGCCGTAGTTTGCGAGCGGCAGGTCAAAGAACTTGTAGCTCGGTCCCTCCACCTTGAACAGCGACGCGAAAATCGAGGTCACGTCCTCTCCGTCCCAAGCCAGGGTGACCTTCTTGCGCTGCGAGGCCGGGTCGATCCGCTCAAGGGCATCGCGGCCAATGAAGTCGTGATCGAACTTGACGAATGAACCGTAGCCCAGCTCATACGGAGTGAGGTAGTAATCTTCTATGTTCGCGGACACGAACGACCCGGCGAGCGTCCCCGTCGCCTCGTATCCATCCGCGGGGAGCCACTCGCGGTAGCCGCGCTCGGCTTCGCCGCTGTAGATCGCGGGCAACGGCGAGGGGATCCAGCCGGACTCGAGGGTGTTGGACGGGTAGGCACGCGAACCGACAGGCACCAGGCCGAACTCGGCGCCCGCCTCAACGATGGCGTCCCGGATGCGTCCGTGGTCGGGATAGGGCCCCCAGATTTCAAGACCCGGAGCGCCTGCCATGCCATGGCGCAGGGTGCGGACACGTGTCCCCTCGATGGCCATTGTTGACATGTTGAAGAACTTTAGCTGTTCCACCGGCCCCCGGTTCAGCTTTTCGATCACCTGCCATGCATTGGGGCCTTGAATCTGGAAGCGGTAGTACTGGCGGTTGACCTGTTGGCCGTAGGGACGGGACGGTGAACGGCGGTCGACGGTAACTTCCAGGTTTGGATAGCCGCCCTTGTCAGCGTGGTAGAGCAGCCAGTTGGCCGCCGGCGAACGGCCTACGTAGACATATTCGTCCTCGGCCTCCCGAAAAAGGATGCCGTCGCCGATAACGTGACCCGATTCGGTGGTGGGCACATACTGCTTTGCCCTGTTCACGGGGAATACGGCAGTAGAGTTGATGGCCGTTGAGGCGATGAGCTTGATCGCGTCCGGTCCTTTCATGAACAGGTTGTCCATGTGGTGGGACTGGTCGTACAGCACGGCCGTCTGGCGCCAGGCGGTCTGTTCCTTGATCCAGTTCTGGAAGTCGGCCGGGACCACCGGATAGATATACGAGCCGATCTGGGAATTGCGGAGCAGGTCCACCGCGCCGCGGGACGAATCAAGGACTTCCTGCAAATTCCTGGGTGCCATGACGAACCTCTCGTTCTGTATCGGTTTGTTGTGTGGTCAAAAGACGATGGTCTGGTTGCCGTGCCGGATGACACGGTCTTCGGCGTGCCACTCGACAGCGCGGGAAAGCACGGCCCTTTCAACGTAAGCGCCGCGGGCCTGGAGATCGGCGGCACTGTGGACATGCGTCACCCGGGCTACGTCCTGCTCGATGATGGGGCCTTCGTCAAGGTCCTTGGTCACATAGTGTGAGGTCGCCCCGATCAGCTTCACGCCGCGTTGCTTCGCCTTGCGGTAGGGCGCCGCGCCTATGAAGGCGGGCAGGAATGAGTGGTGGATGTTGATGAGCGGCACCCCCACCGCGTCAAGGAAGCCCGGCGACAGGATCTGCATGTAGCGCGCGAGAACGACGAAATCCACATTGCCCGCCAGCAGCTTCAGGATCTGTTCCTCTGAGTGCGTCTTGTCCGGACCGGACGAGGGCACGTGGAAGAAGGGAACGCCGAAGGACCGGACATCCTCGGCGGTGTTGGTGTGGTTGGAAATCACCATGGGGATGGTCACGGGCAGCTCACCGCGGCGGTGGCGCCACAACAGCTCGAGCAGGCAGTGGTCCGAGGTGGAAACCAGGATGGCCATTCGCTTGGGCACGGACCGGTCGGTAAGGGTCCACTCCAGCCTCAGACCGGCCAGGCTCGTGCCGAGGTCCGCCTCGATTTCCGGCAGTGCAACGGCAAGGTCTGGCCGGCTGAAGACGACCCGCTGGAAGAAGTCGCCTCCGGCCGGATCGCTGGAGTACTGGTCGAGGGAGACAATGTTCCCTTGGTTCCGGGTGACCAAGGCCGCCACCGCTGAGACTATGCCGGGCTGGTCGGGGCCGTGGACAATCAGGCAGGCCTGGTCCTTGTGGTCGTGGGTATGGAGTGCCATTCGTGCCTCCTCACTCCTGCCCGCCTATGAACCGGCGGACCCAGTCGGCTGTCTCCAGGAGGCCGCCAAAAGTGTAGAAGTGAAGTCCCACTTGGCCAAGGAGCCCATCGCCCTTCACCGCGGATCGATCGGCGAGAACTGCGGCAAGGTCGTTGACAAAGTTGTCTGGACCGGCGACGCCGACGAGGTTGGTGAGTGAAAAGCCGTACTTCTTCACGATCATTGCATTGGCGCCCACACCGAACCGCCTCGCAAAACCCAGAAGGCGTTTTATCCCGGCTGGTCCGGGAGTGCCTACGCGGATCGGAGCGGAGATCCCCCTGGAGCGCACGGCCTCGATCCAGTCAGCCACTGGATCGGTGTCAAAGGCAAACTGCGTCAGGATGACCGCGCTGAGGCCCGATTCCATGAGTGCCGCGTACTTGTCTTCGAGCGCCCGCCACAGGATCTCCTTCGGAATATCCGGGTGGCCCTCGGGGTACCCGCCGAGTCCGACTTCACGGACGCCGAACTGCTCCAGGACACCGCTGCGTATCAACGCAAGCGAATCATGATAGGGCCCCTCCGGGCGGGCTGGATCACCGCCGACCGCAAAAATACGCTCGGCGGCGCCAACCTCCTGCAAGCGGCCTAGGAACTCCTTAAGGTGCTGCTCCGACCTTAACCTTCGCGCCGAAATGTGGGGGATGGGAACGAAGCCGAGTTCCCTGGCCGCCTTGGCCGCGGCCACGCGCATCTCAAGGTCTTCGTTGGCCAGAGAGGTCACGTTGATCCGGGTGCCGGGCGGAATCTGCCCCCTTGCCTCGATGAGGGCGGGAACATCCTTGCCGGTCATCTCGAGTGAGAAGTCCCGGATGAGTTCCAAGGAAGCTGCGCGGTTGACGCCGGGCCTGATTCGAGTGGCCATCGGAGGATCCTTTCGGCAGCTGCAACGGTGCACCCTGCACTCGCAATTTTACCTACGTTGATAGGTAAAAGCCATAGGTACTTTTGCGTAGTCTGGGGATGTCAGCTGTCCCGCAGCGCCTCGGGGTCGAGGCGCGCGACGGCGCGGGTGTCCTGGAACGCCCGGACACCCTCAATACCCTGTTCCCTGCCCATGCCGGACTGCTTCATGCCTCCAAATGGTGCCCGCAGGTCGAGCCGGGTGGCACCGTGGTCATTGACCCAGACATAGCCGCAGACCAGCTTTCCGCCCACTCGGCTTGCCGTTGCGGGGTCGGCAGTCCACACGGATCCGCAAAGGCCCGCCCAGGTGTCATTCGCCGCCTGGACCGCCTCATCCTCAGTGTCGAACGGAATGAGCGGGATGACGGGCCCGAACTGTTCCTGGGTGACCACGCGCAGCGAGGGTTCAGGATCGATCACCAGTGCGGGCCGGAGGAAGTTTCCGCCCTGCAGGTCCGGATCCGCCGGAATCACGCCGTACTCCCTGACCTCGGCACCTGAAGCCTTCGCCTCCTCGATAATTTCGCTGACGAAGGCCTTCTGCGCCGGCGAGTGCAGCGGCCCCATCGTGGTCCCCTCATCGAGTCCGTAACCGATCACGGCATTCTCAAGCCGGCTGGACAACCCTTCGGCGAGCTCTTCCAGCCGGGAACGGTGCACATAAATCCGCTTCGCGGCCATGCAGATCTGGCCCGTGGTGTCGAAAATGGACGCGTAGAGACGGTCCAGGTGCGCGTCATCGAGGACGGCGTCGGGCAGGATGATGGCAGCGTCGTTTCCACCGAGTTCCAGCGTCACCCGCGTCAGCGACTTTGCGGCCATCTCCATGATCCGCTTGCCGCCGGAGACGCTCCCGGTGAAGCATACCTTTGCGATGTCCGGGCTGGTGATGAGGGCGGCCATCTCCGCGTCCTTGCCGGTCACGACGTTCAAAACGCCCGGCGGCAGTTTCTCCGCGATCCTCTGGACCACCCGGGTTGTGGCGAGCGGAGCCGTGGGCGGGGGCTTCACAATCGCCGTGTTGCCGGCGAGAAGCGCGTGCGGCAGTGAGGCCGCAAGGATCGCGATGGGCCAGTTGAAGGGCACGATGACCGTGACTACGCCGATCGGCTGGTATTCCACAGTGGTGGACACCGGGATTCCCGGTGCCGGTGGAAGAAGCTTGGTGGCGTCCACCTCTTCGGCCAGGGCGAGCGCGAGGTTCCACCGGATCTCGAACACCAGCGAGTCCACCCAGGCCTCCATGCGGATCTTGCCGTTTTCCTGGGACAGGATGGCGGCGTCCTCGTCGCGGAAATTGGCGATGCCCTCCAGCGCCGCCCCCATCTGCTCTGCGCGCTCCGGCGCGCTCAGGGCGGCCCACCCGGGGAAAGCTGCCTTAGCCGCCGCAATCGCATCATCGACGTCACCCGAGCCTGCCGCGGCCGCGTGGCCGACGATGATGCCCGGCTTTCCCGGGTCCACGATCTCCATGGTCGAGGCAGCCTGGCGTTCAGCGCCTCCGATGTACAGGCCGGTGGTCACCGGCGCGGACGTGTCTACTGTGTTTGTCATGACTTCACACCTCTCTGTGCTGTGTTGCCGGGTTCTTTAATTTTGTCACTGGCGGACAATGGGCGTTCCGTGGGTGTGGAAGGTTTCGATCGTTTTCATGCCCCAGGCTTGCCCCTTTTTGCGCTCCTCCTGCGTCCACTCCACCACCGGCGAGTCAGGATCCAGCAGCAGGCGGGCGCCGGCGTTGGCCAGTTCGATGCGGTTGCCGCCGGGCTCCCAGACGTAGAGGAAGAAGGTCTGGTTGATGGCATGCTTGTGCGGGCCGGACTCGATGTGGATTCCGTTCTCAAGGAAAATGTCGGCCGCCTTCAGGATGTCCTCGCGGGTGTCGGGGGCGAAAGCGACGTGGTGCAGGCGGTTGCCATGCTTCAGCCAGTCGTCCGAGTACACGATGTCGTAGGACTTGTTGTTGAAGTGGAACCACCATGCGGCGTACCCCCCGTCGTCGAGCCTGATGCGTTCGCTCTCACGTGCTCCCAGTGCGTTCAGCACGAATTCGCCATTTGCCACTACGTCCTTGGCGAGGAAGTTGATATGGTCCAGCCGCCTGGCGTTCACGCCCCGGCCGGGAAAGGCCGAGGCCTGGTTCTTCAGTGCGGGCTTGTCGTCCGTGGCGGTGTACCGCTCGGTCTCGTAGTAGATTGCCAGCTCATGCCCGTCCGGGTCGCGGAACGCGTAGGCAGGTCCCGTCCCCACCTCACCGTCCACCCAGCCGATGCCGAGGCCGGTGGCTTCGATGGCCGCCACCCGGCGCTCAAGCGCCTCCTGGCTTGTGGTCCGGAAGGTGGTCCGTCCGACGCCGGCATCGGCCGAGGCGGAGAGCTTGATGGTGTAGAGCTGGTATTCGTCCCACGTGCGCAGGTACACCGACTTCTTCCCAGCTTCCCCGGCTTCTGCCACGACGCGCATGGCCAGCAGGTCACGGAAGAACCAGAGGCTTTCGTCGAAGGTGGGAGTGAGCAGTTCCACGTTTCCCAAGTGGGCGACGTCGAACGAGGTGTACCCGGTCATGGAACAGTCCTCTCCTCAAGGTTGGGGTTACAGGCGGGGGCGCGGGAAAACGCGCCCCTCGAAGATCTTTCGAGCCGTCCGGAGCGCTGCCGAGTGGGTGACGCTGTAGCCATCCGCGGACGGCTCCACGCCGACGTCAACGTCGAAATGGCCGGAGGGATGCTCGAGGCGGAAGGGTCGCTCCGGTGCGGGAAACACGGCAAACCCATGCCCCACAGACCCTTCGGCCAGCACTCCCGCTGCGACAGTGAGGGCGCCAAGGACGCCGATTGACGTGTGCACGCGCAGGGGCAGGAAGCTGCGCGTGGCAATGGTGCCGCCTGCCTGCGGCGGGGACAGCAGTACGAGCTTCGGTACGGTTGCGCCGCTGACGTCTTCCATGCCCATCACCTCGCCTGCGGCAAGCCTGATTTCCGCGAGGCGGGCCGCCAGCGCGTCGTCCGCTTCCAGGTCGCCGGGCAGTTCGTTGCCGGCTACGCCAAGATCAGCCGCGCGCAGCAGCACGGTGGGCATGCCGTTGTCGACGCAGGTCATTTCCACGCCGGCGACCCGGTCCAGTACCTTGCCCGTTGGAAAGAGCGCCCCTGTCGACGAGCCGGCGGTGGCCTCGAAGTTGAGCCTGATTGGCCCTGCCGTTCCGGGCACGCCGTCGATCGCGAGGGTGCCGTCATAATCCACGGTGCCGCCGGGGGTGGCGAAATACGCCGTGGCGATGCTTCCGGTGTTGACCATCCGGATGCGCACCTCGCTATGGTCGGCACCGGGCGCCACCAGGCCGCGCTCCACGGCGAATGGTCCTACGCCGGCCAGGATGTTGCCGCAGTTCTGGCGGCTGGTCACAAACGCCGTATCCACGCCGAGCTGCAGGAAGAGATAGTCAACGTCGGCGCCGTCGTCGGGAGATGCCGAGATGACCGCAACCTTGCTCGTCAGGGGATGCGCACCGCCGATCCCGTCTACTTGGAGCGGATCGGGGGTGCCCATGATCCGAAGCAGCAGATCGTCACGTTCGTCAGGATCTGCAGGCAGGTCCGACGCGAGAAAGTAGGCGCCCTTCGAGGTGCCGCCGCGCATGAGGAGGCAGGGGATGCCTTCAACGGGCGCCATGGCCCGACCCGTACTCCGCCGCGCTCACGTATCGTACGCCTAGTCCGTCAAGCACCGCGCGCAACCTATTGCGGTCCAGGCTCAGCTCACCCGCGCAATAGGCCGCACGGGACTGAGCCTCCTTCTCAACCCTCGCGGCTGCGGCCTCGAGGGTTGCCTGGGCGTCGCGGCGCGGCACGCAGAGCACGCCGTCGTCGTCGGCCACGATCACGTCTCCCGGGTGAATAACCACACCACCGACGGGGATCGGCACATTCACCGAGCCCGCCGTCGCCTTGACCGTACCCTGCGCGTTGATCGCGGCGGACCAGACGGGAAAGCCCATCGCGCGCAGTTCGCGGACATCGCGAACGCCCCCCGTGGTGACAAGCCCGCGCACCCCCCGGTGCTGCAGTGCTGTTGCGAACAGCTCTCCGAATGAACCGTCCAGGGAGGGCGAGGTGGTTGTCACTACCAGCACATCACCCTCGCGGCACTGTTCCACCGCGGCGTGGATCATGAGGTTATCCCCTGGCCAGCACAGGACGGTAACGGCTGAGCCGGCGATCCGTACTCCATCCTGGAGAGGCCTGAGCGAGGCACCCACCAGTCCGCTGCGCCCCATCGCCTCGTGCACCGTGGCGACACCGTGCCCTGCCAGGCCCTCGATGGACAACGCCTCCGCCCGCTGCACGCCGGTGACCACCACGGGCTTCATTCGAGAACCTCCGTGACCTGGGGGTAGTAGCGCATGTAGGCCTCGCCCCTGGTGTCTACGGGCAGTCCGAGGTTTGGTCCTGCATTCCGTTTGACCTGTACCCCGCGGCGAACGGCGAGGTCCGTGTAGTAGTCCCACATGTGCTGCTGGGCGGGGAGGCACTTCATGGCCTGCTGCTTGGCGGGAAAGGCAGAGGTGATATCAAGCAGGACGTCGGGCTTGAAATCGCACTGCTCGGGCTGGTGCGGCTCGAAGAAGAACACCGGCGGCGCCCCCAACACCTCGCCGGGAGCGTCGTAGCCAATAGCCTGGGCCAGGATTCTGGCTTCGATCGCCAGCCGGGCAGCTGCAGGATGGTCGCCGTTGTAGGGGTCCAGGAGGGGATGGGTCAGCACAACGGTGGGCTGAACCCGGCGATAGATCCGCACGAGCTCATCCAGCAGTTCGCGGCTCGGCAGAAGCGGGTAGTCGCCGGCGTCGAGGAATTCGATTTCTGCGCCCAAGGCCCGGGCGGCCTCCTCAGCCTCCCCGCGCCGAAGCGCCTTGATCTCGTCCAGCGTCTTTCCTGCCAGCCATTGGCTGGCGGATTCGCCACGTTCGCCATAGGAGAGGCAGACGACGACGGCGCGGTCGCCACGGGCGGTGGCGGCGGCAATCGCGCCGCCGGCACGCCAGACGAAGTCGCCCGCATGTGCGCTGACGACGAGCAGACTGCCCGGATCGCCCATAGTTCAGTCCTCCCGGAGTGCTCCTGCAACCTGACCTAGCCCGGTATCCGCGGACAGTGCCAGACAACCACTCTCTGGCACCCCGGTCAAGGCATCCGATACAATTTTGTTAGCAATCTCGATCTCAAAGCTCCCGTGCAAATGTCGTGACTGCGCGGCGGGCCGCACGAAGGAGTTCGCAGTGACGGAGACTTTGCAGGAAGCAGTGGACCGGGAGGGCTCGCCGGTAGGGCTGCTGCGGAACTCGCCGGCCCGTCCCCATGTCTTCCCAGTGACTGCCGAGTTCAGCAACTGGCGATCAGAGCAGCATTCCTGGCGCACCAGCTGCGCCCTGCTTGACCAGTCGCACCACATGACGGATCTCTTCCTGAAGGGGCCGGAAGCGGAAAGCCTGCTCCGGGGGCTTGCGGTCAACTCCTTCGCGAAGTTTCCAGTTGACCGCGCAAAACAGTTCATCGCGGTGAACCACCGGGGCCAACTCATCGGCGACGGGATACTCGCCCACCTGGACCAGGACTCCTTCAACCTGGTGGGACACCCGATGGTGATCGACTGGGTGCAGTACAACGCCGAAACAGGAGACCTGGATGTGGAGGCGGAACGGGACGGCAACTCCATCGTGCGTGCCGGCGACCCCCGCCTGTTCCGCTACGAACTTCAGGGGCCCACCGCCGTCGCAATCGTGGAGAAGCTCATCGGCGGCCCGGTCCCGCAGATCGGGTTTTTCCATATGGCACGCTTCCCGATTGCCGGGCTGGAGGTCCGCGGGATCCGGCATGGCATGGCCGGACAGCCCGGCTACGAACTTTTCGGCCCGTGGGCGGAGGGTGCACGTGTCCGGGACCTGCTGCTTGAGGCGGGAGCAGAATTCGGACTTACCCAAGTAGGGGCAAAAGGCTATTCAACAGCCAACCTCGAGTCGGGCTGGGTGCCCTCGCCGGTGCCGGCGATCTTCTCGGACCCCCGGCTGCGGGCCTACCGGGAATGGCTGCCGGCCTCAGCAGCCGGTTCACTCGGCGGCAGCTTCGGCTCGGCGGACATTGAGGACTACTACCTGACGCCCTACGACCTGGACTACGGGCGGTCCATCGCGTTTGACCATGACTTCGTGGGACGGGACGCGCTCGAGGGCATGTCCGAAAGGCCCCACCGCCGCAAGGTGACACTCGTGTGGAACCCCGACGATGTCCAGGAGGCGATCGGCTCGCTCCTGCGGCCCGGCCTCCCGGCCAAGTACATCGACCTGCCGAAGGCGCGCTATGCCCTGTACCAGGTGGACCGGGTGCTCCAGGACGGCGCCGACATCGGGCAATCATTCGACTGCGGCTACATCGCCAATGAGCAGGCGTTCGTCTCGCTGGCCAGCCTTGACTCCGGCGCGGCGGTCACCGGCGCCGAGGTCACGGTGCTGTGGGGTGAGCAGCCCAACTCGGCCAAGGTCCAAGTGGAGCCGCACCGGCAGGTTGCCCTGCGGGCCACGGTGGCCCCGGCACCGTTCGTGCAGTACGCACGCGAAAGTTACCGCGCCGCCTAGCGGCGTAGCCATCCACCCGGAATAAACGAAGGAGAACCCCGATGGCCCGGAAGTCCCTGCAGGACGTGCTCGATGCCGCAGGCAACACCGTCGAACTCTTGCGCAACTCTCAACTCGGCACCTACATCTACCCTGTGGTCCCCGCGGAGTTCACCAACTGGCGGCGGGAGCAGCGCGCCTGGCGCGAGACCGCCGTGCTCTACGACCAGTCGCACCACATGGTCAACTTCTTCATGAAAGGCCCCGACGCCCTTAGGCTGCTCTCGGACACGGGCATCAACAGCTTCGCGAATTTCCCGGTGAACACGGCCAAGCAGTTCGTTCCCACGGCGTCCAACGGCGGCGTGATCGGCGACGGCATCCTGTTCCACCTGGCAGAGCACGAATTCGTCTACGTCGGGCGGGCACCTGCTGCGAACTGGCTCCAGTTCCACGCCGAGACCGGCGGGTACGACGTCGAATGCAGGTACGATGACCGCTCACCGTCACGCCCCTACGGGCAGGCCGTACAGCGGGAGTACTACCGCTTCCAGATCCAGGGGCCCAACGCCTGGCAGATCATCGAGAAGCTCAACGGTGGGACCCTCGAACAGGTGAGGTTCTTCCACATGGGCCACCTGGACATTGCCGGAGGGCGGGTGCGCACCCTGCGCCATGGCATGGCAGGAGCCCCGGGGCTGGAGATCTGGGGACCCTATGAGCAGCACGCCAGGATCCGTGAGGCCGTACTCGAGGCCGGTGCCGAGTTTGGAATCGAACCCTGCGGGTCGCGCGCCTACTCCTCGAACACGCTCGAGTCGGGCTGGGTACCTTCGCCGCTGCCTGCTGTCTACAGCAGTGACGCCGAGCGCGCCTACCGTGAATGGCTGCCGGCCACCAGCTACGAAGCCATCAACGCGCTCGCGGGCTCCTTCGTCTCGGACGACATCGAGGACTACTACCTCACGCCGTGGGAACTGGGCTACGGCTCCTTCGTGAAATTCGATCATGACTTCATCGGCCGGGACGCCCTTGAGCAGATTGATCCGGCCAGGCGGCGGAAGAAGGTCACGCTGGCCTGGAACGACGAGGACCTCGCCAGGATCTGGGCGTCCTTCCTCGACCGTGACAACCCGGGCTACCAGTTCTTCGACCTCCCGAACGCCAACTACGGTTCGTCGAACTACGATTCCGTGGTGGACGCCGACGGGACTGCAGTTGGCCTCTCGCTCTTCACCGGCGTAACAGCCAATGAACGCCGGGGGCTGTCGCTGGCAACGGTTGACGCCAACGTGGACATCGGGACCGAGGTCCACGTGGTTTGGGGCGAACCTGACGGGGGGTCACGCAAGACCACAGTGGAGCGGCACGAGCAGATCAGCGTGCGCGCCGTCGTGAGCCCCGCGCCCTACGCCGTGACGGCGCGTACGGAATACCACGGCGGCTGGCGCACCGCCGGCGCCACTGCCAAGTGAGCCTGCCGGCTTGCCGCGCACGGCAGCCAGGGTTGCACGTCAGGTGACCGGTGCTGGTTCGGACTGGGCGGATGACACTTCGCGGAGGGCATCGATGACGCTGAGCAGGTGGCTTCGCACAGCGTGCTCGGCCGCGTCTGGATCACGGCTGACTACGGCGTCGATGATGGCGGCGTGCTCCAACACCGAGACCTTCGCCCGCTGCGGCCGCGACGAGAGCTTGAACTGGTGCCGGACACTCTGCGCGTGCAGGCGGGCCAACACCTCGGCGGCAGTGGCATGGTGGCTGAGTTCGCGGATCCGTACATCGAGGTAAAGGTGCAGGCGCGCGTATTCGACGAGATCACCCTCGGTGACAGACTCGATCATCCGGGCCCTGAGCCGCTCCAGGGCAGCTGCATCCTCGTCGGAGATGCGCGCAGCCGTCTTCGCGGCACACAGGCCCTCAACACCGATCCGTACCTCCAGGATCTCGATGGCCTCGTCCACGGAGATCGCCCGGACCCGGGATCCGCGGTTCGGCAGCCGCTCCACCAGGCCTTCGCCTGCGAGTTCGAGCAGTGCGGTGCGGACCGTGGCACGGCTCGCCGAGAGCTCCACGCTAAGGTCGGCTTCGATAAGCCGCTGATTGGGTGCGTACTCTCCCCGGATGATCGCGTCACGGATGACGTCGGTGACCCTCGGGTCGCCGGTGGCCGCCGCTTCCGCCTCCAGTGAATGACCGCGAGATGCCATCTCCACTCAACTCCCAGAATCGCCGAACAAGTGAGGGGCCCAGAGTGAGCACCATTTTGTCTACAATCTTAGGAGCAAGGGGGGACAAGGACCGCATGCGGGTCGCCGTCCTGGGGCTTGGGGAAGCCGGGCGCATCTACGCGGAGGACCTTTCCCGGCGTGGAGTGGGCGTTACGGCGGCCGATCCGGCGGTCGCCGCTGTTCCAGCCGGCGTTACCCCCGCCGGTGGCGTCGGCGAAGCGGTGCGTGGAACAGGGGTGGTGCTCAGCCTGGTTGGGGGGCATGCTGCAGAGTCTGTCCTCGAGGAAGCGCTGCCCGGGATGGAATCGGCGAGCATCTTCGCGGACATGAATACAGCGGGCCCCGCAGTAAAGCGGCGATTGGCGGAACGCGCATCCCGGCGCAACATTCAATTCGTCGACGTTGGCATCCTGGCGCCGGTTCCACGCAACCGGCTTGAGACGCCCCTGGTGGTGAGCGGTTCGGGCGCGGAAAACCTGCTGCCTGTCCTCACCGGATGGGGAATCCCGGTGACCAGTGCAGGAGGCGAAGCAGGCGCGGCCGCCGGACTGAAGTTGCTCCGCAGCGTTTTCATGAAAGGTCTCGCGGCCACCGTCATCGAGTCAGGCACCGCCGCCAGGGCAGCAGGGGCCGAGGACTGGCTCGTCGGCCAGATCGCCTCGGAACTGGGCCCTTCCGGACCCGAACTGGTGGAGCGTGTACTTGAGGGCACGGCGCTGCACGCCGCGAGACGGGAAGCCGAGATGCGTGAGGCCCGCTCGTTCCTGGAAACGCTTGGCGTCTCCCACCCCATGACGGACGGAACGCTCGAGTGGCTCCATGCCCTGTCGAATCCAACATAGGCGGCGGGCAGTCCTTACTGACTACGCCCGCAGCCGTGGTGTAGGACCAGGCAGGCTTAGGCGACCCGCCACACGCTGCATTCGTCCGTATTGATTGCTTTCCGCAGCCCTGTAATCCGGTCCAGGATCCAGACGACGCCGATGCCCGGCGCTGTTTCCTGGACGCTGCCGCGGCGGATCACCACGTCGTCGTAGGAGGGGCCCACGGAAAGGCGGGCCTCGATTTCGTCACCGCGGTGGAGCTGGTCCAGGGCGCGGACTCTGGTTACATGCGTGGTCGCTTTCTTCAACATTGCGTGGCCTCCTGGCTGGAGCTGGTGCCGGCTCTTGCCTGCACTACCAAGTGTGGCCGGGCAATGTTGCGCGCTGGTTTCCCTCCGGTTAGGTAACAGTTAGTTCTTCGAGCCGGTGTTGTTTCTGCGGCACCCTACTGGCAGTCCGGCGGGCGTGGCCGGGAAACGGGACCCCGCTCAGGCGGCACCGCGGCTGCGGTAGCCGGCCAGGAAGTCGGAAATCCTCTCCACCGCCTCCTCGATGTCCAGGACGGACGGAAGGATCACGAACCGGAAGTGGTCCGGTGCGGGCCAGTTGAACGCGGTGCCGTGGGAGACCAGGATCTTCTGCTCCTGCAAGAGGTCCAGGACGAACTGCTCGTCGCTGGCGATCGGGTACAGGTCCGGATCCAGGCGCGGGAACAGGTACATGGCTCCCGACGCCGGCACGCAGGTGACGCCGGGAATGGCGGTCAGCAGTTTGTGGGCGAGGTCGCGCTGTTCCCGCAGCCGCCCGCCTGGACTCACCAGCGCCTCGATGCTTTGGTAGCCGCCCAGGCAGGTCTGGATGGCGTGCTGGGCGGGAACGTTCGCGCAAAGGCGCAGCGAGGCAAGCAGTTCAAGGGCTTCCCGGTAGCCCGCGGTGGCCGCGAGGGGTCCGGTGATGGCCACCCACCCCGCACGGTAACCGGGCATCCGGTAGGCCTTGGACAGCCCGCTGAAGGTCAGGCAGCACACGTCTTCCGCCACGGAGGCAGTGTGGATGTGGCGGGCGCCGTCATACAGCACCTTCTCGTAGATCTCGTCCGAAAACAGGACCAGGTTGTGCTTGCGTGCCAGGGCAGCGAACTGTTCCAGGACGTGGCGGGGGTACACGGCGCCCGTGGGATTGTTCGGGTTGATGATGACGATGCCCTTGGTGCGGCTGGTGATTTTCGCTTCCACGTCCGCCATGTCCGGCCACCAGTTCTCCGCCTCGTCACAGAGATAGTGCACCGGTTTGCCGCCGGTCAGGGTCACGGCAGCGGTCCACAGGGGATAGTCCGGCGCCGGGACCAGGATCTCGTCACCGTTTTCCATGAATGCCTGCAGGCACATGGAGATCAGTTCGCTGACCCCGTTGCCGATCACGATGTCTTCCACGCCGATGTTCATCAGCCCATGGGTCTGGTAGTACTGCGAGATTGCGGTCCGGGCTGTGAAGATCCCCTTGGAATCGCTGTACCCCTGCGCGCCGCGAAGGTGGTGGATCATGTCCACGACGACGGACTCCGGCGCCTCCAGCCCGAACGGCGCCGTGTCCCCAAGGTTCATCTTGAGGATGCGGTGCCCCTCGGCCTCCATGTTCTTGGCCGCCTGGAGGATGGAGCCCCGGAGCTCGTAGCGGACGTTCTGGAGTTTGCTGGAGTGTTGCATGGCGCGCATGGTTGATCTTTACACACCGCCGGCGCCCGCCGCCCCCGTTACGGCGCCAGCCGGTCCCCCTTCCGGTGCACCCGGAACCAGCGGTATCCGTAGCGCCCCAGTTCCGCCGTGAAGCCGCCGTCGGGTTCCAACTCCACATTGTCGCCGTCGAACAGGTCCAGCAGCATGGCGTCCTTGTAGGCCTGCGGCGGGGCGTCCTGGCCGCCCACCAGGCCGCTGACCTTTACCGAGTCCTCGCCGAAGTTGTGCAGCAGCACCAGCGTCCCGCCGTCGGAACTGCACGTGTGGGCGAAAACGGCGGGCTCGGGCTGGTCGATGATGTTGAATTCACCCCACCCCAGCTCCGGGGACTCGCGGTAACGTGCGATCAGGGTGGCCATGAAATTGAACAGTGAGTCCGGGTCGCGCTTGGCGGCCGCAGCGTTGACGTTCTCCACCCCATACTCACCGCGCACCAGGGGCGCCACCAGGTCCGCCGCTTTGGCACTGGAGAAGCCGCCGTTCTTTTCGCTGGTCCACTGCATGGGGGTGCGCACCGCGGCGCGGCTCTTCTGCCGGAGGTCCTCGCCCATGCCGATCTCCTCGCCGTAGAACAGCACGGGGGTGCCCGGCAGCGAGAACATCAGCGAGTACACCATCCGGATCCGTTCCTGGTCGCCTCCCAGCATCGGCGGCACCCTGCGGCGCAGCCCGCGGCCGTAGATCTGCATGTTTTTCCGGGGTCCAAAAGCTGCAAATACCTCTTCGCGCTCGCCGTCGCTGAGCTTGTCCAGGGTCAGCTCGTCATGGTTGCGCACGAACATTGCCCACTGGTTGTCCGGGTGCAGCGGCGGCCGGCCCTTCAGTGTTTCGGCCAGGGGACGGGCATCCCCGCGGGCCAGGGACAGGTAAATGTACTGCATGGACATGAAATCAAACTGCATGTTGAGTTCGTTGCCGTCCGGCCCGCCGAAGAATTCGACCTGTTCCTTATAGGGCAGGTTCACCTCGCCCAGCAGCACAGCGCTGCCATTGCGGCGGCTCACGAAGCTGCGCAGCGCGGCCAGGAAGCCGTGCGGATCCAGGTTGGCGGCCTCGTCCCTGGGCTGCCCGCGGGTTTCCACGAAGAAGGGCACAGCGTCCAGCCGGAACCCGTCGAGGCCCAGTTCCAGCCACAGGCCCATCGCCTTGGCGATCTGGTCGCGCACATCGGGGTTTGTGACATTCAGGTCCGGCTGGTGCTTGGCGAACATGTGCAGGTACCACTCCCCGGTGGCGTCATCCTTTTCCCACAGCGAGTCCTCTTCGCCGGGGAACACCACCTCCGAGGACGTGTCCGGCGGAGGGTCGCTGCGCCACACGTAGTAGTCCCGGTACTTGTTGTCCGTGGATTTCCGGGCCTCGACGAACCAGGGATGCTGGTCCGAGGTATGGTTCACAACGAAGTCTGCGATGACCCTCATTCCCCGGTCCCTGGCCGCGCGGATGAACTCCACCAGGTCGCCCATGGTGCCGAGCCGGGGGTCCACGGTGAAGAAGTCCGTCACGTCATAGCCATCGTCCCGGTCCGGGGACGGGTAGAACGGCATGAGCCAGACGCAGGTCACGCCCAGGGCGGCCAGGTAGTCCACCCGCTGGGTCAGCCCGGCGAAATCCCCAGTGCCGTCGCCGTCGTCGTCAAAGAACGTCTCCACGTCCAGGCAGTAGATGACCGCGTTTTTCCACCACAGGTCGGACGTCTCGGCGAGCCTCATGCCCGGGCCTTCGACGACGATTCGGCAGCTGCCGCGGCAAGAGGCGGTTCAGCGGCAATGCCGGCAGGGGTCCCGCCGGACGTGCGAAGGTGCGGAAGAACGTCCGCGCCGAACGCGTCGATGAAGGGGGCCTGCTCCTGCCCCACGAAGTGCAGGTAGAGCTCGTCGAAGCCGAGCTCCGCGTACCCGGCCAGCCAGTCCACGTGCCGGGCGGTGCTGGCCGAAACGTTCACCGACTTGCGGACCTGGTCCTCGCCCACGTGCTCGCCCACGCCGTCGAAGTGCCCGGCGGTGGGCAGGTCCCAGGGGACGGGCGGGGCGAAGGTGTTGGTCCGCCACTGGTCCAGCGCAAAGGCCGCGGCATCTTTTTCGCGGGGTGCCCAGGAGAGGTGGACCTGCAGCACGGCCTTGCCGCGGCCGCCGTTGTCCCGGTAGACGGCCAGCATGTGCCGGAGCTTGTCCGCGGGCTGGTTCACTGTGACCAGCCCGTCAGCCCACGCTGCTGCACGGCGGGCTGTGTCCACGCTGATGGCGGGCGCGATCAGCGGCGGCGGAGAGTCGGGGACGTCCCAGATCCGCGCCTGCTCCACCGTCACCAGGCCGCGGTGGGTGACCTCCTCGCCGCGGTGCAGCCGGCGGATGACGTCAACGCACTCTTCCAGCCGGCGCTGCCGGATGTCCTTGGCCGGCCAGGCATCGCCGGTAATGTGCTCGTTCATGTTTTCGCCGCTGCCGGGGGCAAACCAGAACCGCCCCGGGAACATCGCGGCCAGGGTCGCGGACGCGTGGGCGATGATCGCCGGGTGGTAGCGCTGGCCCGGCGCCGTCACTACCCCGAACCGGAGGCCCGTGGTGGCCAGGGCAGCACCCAGCCAGGACCAGGCGAACCCCGAATGGCCCTGGCGTGCGGACCACGGCTCAATGTGGTCAGAGCACATGGCGGCATCAAAGCCTGCACGCTCCGCGTGTTGGACATCCTGGAGCAGCTGGCCGGGACTGATCTGTTCGTGCGAGGCGTGAAAGCCGACGGTAACCATCGTTAACCTCTACCGTCCGGCACGGTGCCCTGTCGAGGGCATCCCGGGCCCCGGTACGGAAACCCGACTACTTGTCGGATAAGTTTGAAACTTGTAGTACTGCGTTCCCGTCGACGATGCGGGGGCCGGCGGAACGGGAAGGAAGTACCTCAATGGGCGGCGTGCTGATCGGGCTGGCGGTGATCGGCGTCGTGATCGCCGTGGGGTACATCGCCGCGCGCTGCGGCCTGGGCGGCGAGCCCACTGTCACGGCATTGACGCGCACCGCATTCTTCATTACCAACCCGGTCCTGCTGTTCACGGTGGTCCTGGACTCAGACGTCAGCGTGGTGTTCTCCGCCTACGTGCCGCTGGCGCTGATTACCGCCCTGGTCACCGCGCTGCTGTATGTGGGGATCAGCCGGCTGTGGTTCCGGAGGCCGCTGGCCGAGACGGCAGTCGGCGCCATGGCCAGTTCCTACGTCAACGCCAACAACATCGGCATTCCCATCACCCTGTACGCCCTGGGGGACGCCACGCCCGTGGCGCCGGTGCTGCTGGTCCAGCTGCTCCTGCTGGCGCCGCTGGTGCTCACCTTGCTGGACCTCTCCGCCGCCGGCAGGTTCTCGCCGCGGCTGATGCTGACACAGCCTTTCCGGAATCCCATGATCATCGCCACCCTCCTGGGCGTGGTCCTGGCTGCCCTCAACGTGGAGCTGCCTGAGCCGGTGATGGCCCCGCTGGCATTGCTCGGCGGCGCCGCCGTTCCGGTGGTGCTGCTGGCATTCGGCATGTCGCTGCACGGCAGCCGAATGCTGGGCAGCGGCGGGCACACGGCGGAAATCCTCACGGCCACTGTGCTCAAGTCAGCGGTGATGCCGGCGGTGGCGTTCGTCGTCGGGCGCTTCCTGTTCAACCTGGACCAGCACATGCTTCTGGGCGTGGTGCTGATGGCTGCCCTCCCGTCCGCCCAGAACGCCTTCCTTTTTGCCAGCACGTACGGCCGGGGTGTGGCCGTGGCCAGGGAAACCATCATGTTGTCCACGGCCGCCGCGGCGCCGGCACTGATCCTCATCGTCTGGCTGCTCGCGGGCTGATCCGGCGCGCCGGCGGGCCGGGCAGGGGTTCCGCGCCGGGCGCCTGCCGGGCAAGAATGGGCACATGGAACTTCCCGTGATGCCGCCTGTCCCGCCCATGCTCGCCAAATCCGTCAGCGGCATCGACGGTATTCCGGGAACAGGGAGCCTCAGCTACGAACCCAAGTGGGACGGCTTCCGGTCCATCATCTTCCGCGACGGGGACGAGCTGGAAATCGGCAGCCGCAACGAAAAACCCATGACCCGCTACTTTCCCGAGCTGGTGGCGGCGCTGAAGGAGAACCTGCCGCCGCGGTGCGTGGTGGACGGGGAAATCATCGTGGTGGGCGCCTCGGGCGACCGGCTGGACTTCGATACCCTGCAGCAGCGCATCCACCCCGCCGCCAGCCGGGTGAAGCTGCTGGCGGAACAGACCCCGGCATCCTTCGTGGCCTTCGACCTCCTGGCCCTGGGCGACGACGACTACACCGGCAGGCCCTTTTCCGAACGCCGCGCCGCGCTGGAGAAGGCACTGGCGGCCAGCAAGGCGCCGGTCCACCTCACGGCCGCCACCACGGACAAAGGAACCGCTGGAAAGTGGTTCGAGCAGTTCGAGGGCGCGGGCCTGGACGGCGTGGTGGCCAAGAGGCTGGATGGCCGGTACGAGCCGGACAAGCGCGTGATGTTCAAGATCAAGCACGAGCGCACGGCCGACTGCGTGGTGGCCGGCTACCGGCTGCACAAGAGCGGGCCGGACAGCATCGGCTCGTTGTTGCTTGGCTTGTACAAGGACGACGGCGGCTTGGCGAGCGTTGGAGTGATCGGCGCCTTTCCGATGAAGCGCCGCAAAGAGCTGTTCCAGGAATTGCAGCCCCTCGTGACCGATTTCGACAACCACCCCTGGGCGTGGGCGAAGCAGGAGGAAGGTGAACGGACGCCGCGGAACGCCGAGGGCAGCCGCTGGAGCGCCGGCAAGGACCTGTCCTTCGTGCCGCTGCGGCCCGAACTGGTGGTGGAGGTCCGGTACGACCACATGGAGGGGGACAGGTTCCGGCACACCGCCCAGTTCAACCGCTGGCGCCCGGACCGGGACCCCGAGTCCTGCACCTACGCCCAGCTCGAGGAGCCGGTCAACTTTGACCTTGCCTCCGTCCTGGAGACCGGCCGGCCTTAGGTGTTTCCCCGGACGGCCGGGTTCCTGGCGTCCAGCATGCTCCACAGGCCGTCTGCGCGGCAGGGGATGGACGCGTTCACCAGTGCCCGGCTGTGCGGGTGCCGCGGGGCGGCGAAAAAGTCGCGCGTTTCGGCCACCTCCACAACCCTGCCCTCGAGCAGGACCGCAACCCTGTCGCACATGTACCGCACCACGTCCATGTCGTGGGAGATCACGATCAGGGACAGGTCATGCTCGCGCTGCAGCCGCAGCAGCAGGTTCAGGGTGGTCCGCTGCGTGAGCGCGTCCAGTGCCGAGGTGGCTTCGTCGCAGATCAGGACCCGGGGTTCCAGCAGGAGGGCGCGGGCGATGGTTGCCCGCTGCAGCTGGCCGCCGGAGCATTGGCCGGGGCGCTTGTCCAGCAGGCCGGCATCCAGCTCCACCTCCTTGAAGGCGGCCGCGATCCGCTCGTCCCGCTGTGCCGGCGACAGGTCCCGCCGGGGCAGCAGCGGCGCCTGCAGGCTGGCCCGCAGGGTCATGCGGGGGTCGAATGCGCCGTGCGGCTCCTGGAACACCAGCTGCACCGCCGTGGGCCGCCGGGCTGCGCCGCCGTCGAACCGCCGGCTGATTGTCCCGGCACTGGCCTCGTCAAGCCCGACGATCGCCTTGGCCAGGGTGCTCTTGCCGGACCCGGACTGGCCGAGCACGCCCAGGATCTCCCCGCGGCGGAGGGAGAGTGAGACATCTTCCAGCACGGTACTGCCGCGCCTGCGCCCAAAGCGCTTGCCCACCTTGTCCAGGACCAGCACGTCGCCTTCCCCGGGGGACGGACGACGCCGGGATGCGGGTGCCAGCTGCGCCGCCGCCAGCAGGTCCCGGGCATAGTCCGTTGCGGGGCGGGTGAGCAGCTCACCTGCGGGTCCGCCCTCCACGATGCTGCCGGAGTTCATGACCAGGACACGGTCCACGTACGCGGCGACGGAGGCCAGGTTGTGCGTGATGTACAGGATGCCGAGCCCGCGCTCCCGGCGTTCGCGGTCCAGCAGCTGCAGCACCTGGCGTTCCAGCATCTTGTCCAGGGCGGACGTGGGCTCGTCCGCCAGGAGCATGTCCGGCTGCCCGGCCAGCGCCAGGGCGGTCATGGCGCGCTGGGCCATGCCTCCGGAGAGCTGGTGCGGGAAAGCCCGGAGGCCTTTGCCGGGGTCGGCGAAACCCACTTCCTCCAGCAGCTCCAGTGCCTTGGCCCGGGCTTTGTGCCCCCGCAGCCCGGCGTGCAGGCGCAGCGGCTCCTTTAAGTGGTTGCCGATGGTCCGGTTGGGGTTGAACATCCGCTTGGGCTGCTGGAACAGCATGCCCAGCCGCCCGCCGCGGACCGCATTGAGTTCGGGTTCGCCGGCGCGGGTCAGGTCCTGGTCCCCCAGCCGGATGGACCCGCCGGTGATTTCCAGTTGCGGGGGCAGCAGCCGCAGGCAGGACATGGCGGTGAGCGTCTTTCCCGATCCGGAACTGCCCACCAGCGCCACGAACTCGCCAGGCTCGACGGCGAGGGAGACGTCGGACAGCAAACGGCGGCCGGATCCGCCGTCGTCCGTTTTTTGCCGGACCTCCAGGCGGTCCAGCACCAGCCGGGCGCTCACGTGTCTGCCGCCGCAGGGAGCAGCAGGGGCCCGGCGGCCATGTGGGCGGCGCGCTGGCCCAGCAGCGTGACGCAGAGGGCAACCGTGAAGATGACCAGGCCCGGGGCCAGGATGCCCAGCGGTGCGCGGTCGGCGAACGGCTGCGCCGCGGCCAGCATGGAGCCCCAGTCCGACTGCGGCGGCTGGACGCCCAGGCCCAGGTAGGAGAGGGCGCCCACGCTGATGAGCAGGTGGCCGAACCGCAGGGTGGCCTGGCCCAGGATCGGTGCGGCAAGGTGCGGCAGGACATGCCGGAAGATTATGAAGCGCGGACTGCAGCCCAGCACCCGGGCGGCGTCCACGAATCCGCGGGCGGAGACGTCGTACGCCAGGGTCCGGGCCAGCCGGGCGAAGGGCGTCCAGCCGGTGACGGTGAGCGCCAGCAGCAGGGGGCCGAATCCGGTGCCGAGGGCTGCCACGATGAACAGCGCCACCACCATCTCCGGCAGCGCGAGCAGGACATCGTTGGTGCGGGTGAGGAACTCATCCACCCAGCCGCGGCGCCGGGCGCTAAGGATGCCGATGCCCGCGCCCAGGATGCAGGTCAGCACTGTTGCCAGTGCGGCGACGGACATGGAGAACCGGCCACCCTCCAGGATCCGGCTCAGCGTGTCCCGGCCCAGGTTGTCGGTGCCGAGCCAGTGCGCTGCCGACGGCGGTGCCAGGCGCAGTGCCAGGTTCTGCTCCGCGGGCGGGTAGGGCGAGATCCACGGGGCCAGCAGCACCGCCAGGACGATCAGGGCCAGGACCGACGCTGCCACGGTTGTTACGGTGATCCGGCTACGCAAGGGAACCTCCCACCGTGGGGTTGAGGAAACGGTGGACGAAATCGGCAAAGGTGGTTACCGCCACGGCAAGCGCCACGACCACCACCACGCCGCCCTGTGCGAGGGGGATGTCGCTGTTGACCACGGAATCAAAGAGCAGCCGGCCCATGCCGGGCACCGCGAAGATCACCTCCACGATCACGGAGCCACCCAGCAGCCCGGCAAACCAGACGGCGAACAGGGTGGACAGGGGTACCAGCCCGTTGGGAATGACATGCCGGACGATGGACTGGGCATGGCTCAGGCCGCGCGCCCGGGCAGCCGGGACGTGGTCCGCTGCTGCTGCGTCGATGATGCCGGCGCGGACCGCGGAGGCGAAGAAGCTGATGGGCCGCAGTGCCAGGGTCAAGGCAGGAAGGACCGCCGAGGACAGGTCGTTCCACCCGGCCGTGGGCAGCACCGAGAGCTTGAGGGCGAAGACCAGGACCAGCACCGGCGCCACCCAGTACTCCGGCATTGCGATGAACGCCTGGGTCACAGCAGTGATGGCCTTGTCCGGCAGGCTGCCCGGACGCAGTCCGGAGATGATGCCGAGCGGAAGGGCGACGGCGGCGGCGAGCCCCAGCGACATGGCCACGAGGCTGAGCGTGACGGCAAGCGCGGGCAGGACCTGCTCGGCGACGGGGGTGCGGCTGACGTAGGACAGCCCCATGTCGCCGCTGAAGAAGTTGCCCAGCCACCGGAAGTACTGGGCGGCCAGGGGATCGTTCAGTCCCAGGCTCTGGGCGAGGGCCTGGACGGAGGAGTCTTCGATGGCATCCCCGGTGACCCTGGACCGGATGATTTTCCGGACCGGGTCGCCGGGGGTGACGTAGGGGATGAGGAACACCGCGAAAGAGGACACAGCGACGGCGGCCACCAGGGTGGCGGTCCGTTTGGCGATGAACTGCAGCATGCGGTGGTCCTGAGGGGCTAGGAGGCGGCCTTGGCCGTCTTTGCCGTCAGGACGTACCGGGAGAGGGGATCCTGCACGTAGTTCAGGACATCCGTGCGGATCGCGTCGGTGGCCTGTTCGTTGACCAGCCAGGCGTTGACCGCCTTGTCCCGGAGGATCTGACCGGCTTCCGCGTACAGCTTGTACCGTTCGTTGGTGTCCACTGTCTTGGCCGCCTCGGCGATGATCCTGTCGTACTCGGCATCGCAGAAGTGGCTCAGGTTGTACGTGCCCTTGCAGGTGTAGTCGGCCGTCAGGAAGCCGATGGGGTCGGCGATGTCGATCAGCCGGTTGCGCTGGCTGAGCAGCATGTCGTAGTTGCCCGCCAGCACGTCAGGTTCCGCGGACGCGTATTCCTTTGCCTGGATGGACAGCGGGATGCCGATGGCCTTCAGGTTCTCCTGGATGACCGCGGCGACGTCCGCGAACTCGGCGCGCTCCACGATGGCGATGATCTCCAGCGGGCGGTCAGGGGTGTAGCCGGCTTTTTCCAGCTGGGCGCGGGCCGCCTCCAGGTCCTGCTTGTACTCCTCCTGCGCGTCGCCGGCCCAGGGCTCCGACGGTGCGAAAGGTCCCGTGGCTGGCAGGGCCGCGCCTTCGTAGACGCTGGCAGCCAGGGCCTCCAGGTCCAGGGAATCGCGGATTGCCTTGCGCACGTCGACGTTGTCCAGCGGGGCGCGGCCGTTGTTCATGTAAAGCGTGGCTGTACGTGGTGAGTCGGCGCCCAACACGGTGACGCCGGCAGCGCCCTTCAGGGTGGCCAGGCTGGCGACGGGGATGGAGAGGGAGATGTCCGCTTCGCCGGTCTGGACCTGGGCGGCGCGGGTGGCGCCGTTGGTGATAAAGCGGATCTCCGCCCCTGCCAGCTGGACGTCGCCGCCCCAGTAGTTTTCATTGCGGTCAAGCGTCAGCGACTGCTTGGTTTTTTCCGAGACCGGGGTGAAGGGGCCGGTGCAGTGGCCGAACGGGTCCACCTCGGTGTCCTTGTAGGCTGCCGGGGCCAGGATGCCGGTGTTGACGCTCGCCAGGCGGTACGGGACCAAAGGGTTCTCGGCCGGGGTGCTCACACGGACGGTGCTCGCGTCCACGGCGCTGACATTGCTGATCATGGTGCGGTTGAAGGCGCGGGCGGGGACCTTGGCATCCAGGACGTGGTTCAGTGCGGCCACCACGGATTCGGCAGTGAGCCTGGTTCCGTCCTGGAACGACACGTCCTGGCGGATGGTGAAGTCCCAGTCCAGCGGGGAGGATTGCTTCCATTCGGTGGCCAGGAACGGCACAACCTTGCCCTCGGCCTGGTCATACTTGGTCAGCGTCTCCAGGCAGCCGGAGAGGGAGAGGATGTAGGCGGCATCTGATTCGAGGGCCCAGTTGGCCACCGGGGCCCGGAAGTTGTCCACCACGATACGCTGGCTGGTGTCCGCGGCGGCGGTGCTTTGGACGGACTGCGTCTGGGTGCCGCTGAAGCCGCAGCCGGCCAGGGTGAGGGTGGTGAGGGCTGCCACGAGGACGCGGGGCCGAAGGAACGAGCGCACGAAAATACCGCCTTGCAGTGCTGCCGGGGAAGCAGGAACAAAAGATGGGAACGACTTAGGGTAGCCTTCCCTTCCTGAAAAGTGTGAATTTGATGTCGTTCCCGCCCGCCAGATGACTAGGCCGCCCGGCAGCCCTTGGAGGTCACCATACCTGCCCAAAAATTCTGGTTAGGGCGGGCGGGCGTGGGCCAAACGTAACTGTTTGCCATTCAAGCCGCCGTCCTACTCCCGCAGCAGCAGTGCGCGCTCTAGACTCAAGCCAACTGTGCGCAGCAGAGCGGCTGCCACACGACTGCCGGTCGCGGCAGGAGGGAGCTTGGCGGGTGAAACTGGGCATACCGCGGGAACACCGCGAGGGCGAGCGGCGCGTGGCCGCGACGCCGGAATCGGTCAAGCAACTGGCAGGCATGGGCCTTGAAGTGCTCATAGAGTCCGGCGCCGGTGAAGCCGCCGGACATGCGGATGACGAGTACCGCCAGGCCGGAGCCGCCGTCGTGCCCCTGCTGGAAGCGAAGGAACTCGATGTCCTGGCCCACGTCCGGCCCCTTGACCCGCATACGGCCCTTTCCCTGAAGCCGGGGGCCGTCACCGTTGGCCTCGCTTCGCCGTCGTCCGAACTGGACACCGTGCAGGCGCTCGCGGACGGGCGCATCACCTCCTTCGCGCTGGAACTGGTCCCCCGGATCTCCCGGGCGCAGTCAATGGACGCCCTCAGTTCCCAGGCCCTGGTGGCCGGCTACCGCTGCGTCCTGGAAGCGGCCATCCGGCTGCCGCACTTTTTTCCCCTCTACATGACGGCTGCCGGGACGGTGCCCCCCGCCAGGGTCCTGGTGCTCGGCGCCGGCGTGGCAGGGCTGCAGGCCATCGGCACCGCGAAGCGGCTGGGCGCCCGTGTCTTCGCGAACGATATCCGCCCCGCGTCCGCCGACGAGGTCGCATCCATGGGCGGCACCTTCATCCGGCTGGACCTCGAGACGGCGGAAGAGGCCGGCGGCTACGCCCGCCAGCTCAGCAGCGACGCCGGAACCCGGCAGCGGCAGCTGCTGGCACCACACGTCGCCCAGTCGGACGTCCTCATTACGACGGCGGCCGTCCCCGGCAGGCCCGCCCCGCTCCTGGTGACCCGGGAAATGGTGCAGGGCATGCGGCCCGGCTCTGTCGTCGTCGACCTCGCTGCCGAATCGGGCGGCAACGTGGAGGGCGTGGTCGCCGGTGCGGATATCGCGGTCCCCACAGCCGACGGCGCAGGACACGTGAGCCTGGTGGGGCTCAAGGATCCGGCCTCCGCAATGGCCTCGGATGCGTCCCGGCTTTATGCCAAGAACGTGGCAAACCTGCTGGCGCTCATGGTGCGGGACGGCACCGTTGCCCCGGACTTCGGCGACGAGGTGCTGGCGGGCGCATGCCTGACGCACGACGGCGGGGTGCGGCACCAGCCCACCGCCGAACTGTTGGCGCAGAGGATCCACGCACGGCAGGAAGGGGCACTCTGATGGACGGAATGAGCCTGCTGACCATCACGGTCCTGGCCGTGTTCGTTGGGTTCGAGGTGGTCTCCAAAGTTTCCAGCACCCTGCACACACCCCTGATGTCCGGCGCCAACGCCATCCACGGCATCATCCTGGTGGGCGCCATCATCGTCGCCGGCCAGGCCGGCGACCCATGGGTCTTGGCCATCGCGCTGCTGGCCGTCGTCATGGCCACCGCCAACCTGGTGGGCGGGTTCGTGGTCACGGACCGGATGCTGCACATGTTCCACGCGAAGAAAGAGGTCACCCGGCCGGCGGCGAAAAAGGCAGGCAGCAAATGATCCTCCTCGATCCCGTCTGGACGGCGCTGCTGTACCTCGTGGCTGCCGTGTTCTTCATCCTGGCGCTGCGCGGCCTCAGCTCCCCGCGGACCGCCCGCCGCGGCAACCTCATCGGGGCATTTGGTGCCCTGATCGGCGTGCTCACTGTGTTCCTGTCCGTGCGGCTGGACAACATCCCCTGGATCCTCGGCTCCATCGCGGTGGGCACCGTGGTGGCAGCCCCGGTGGCCCGGGGTGTGAAAATGACGCAAATGCCCCAGCTGGTAGCCATCTTCAACGGCGTGGGCGGCGGTGCCGCTGCCCTTGTGGCCCTCCTCGAACTGGCCCACACGGACGATCCCTGGGTACGCCTTGCCATCGTGTTCACGCTCCTGGTGGGTGCCGTCTCGTTCGCCGGGTCCGGCGTCACGTTTGCGAAGCTCCAGGAACTGATGACCACCCGTCCCGTGGTGTTTCCCGGGCTCCCGGTGGTGATGGCGGCGGTGCTGCTCGCCGCTGTGGCGTCCGCCGTCGCCGTCGTCCTCACCGGTTCCCCCGTACTTGCAGTGCTCCTCCTTGTGCTGGGGCTGGCCGCCGGCGTCCTGCTGGTGCTGCCTGTGGGAGGGGCGGACGTTCCCATCGTGATCTCGCTGCTGAACGCGTTCACTGGCCTGGCCGTCGCCGCGTCCGGCGTAGTGCTCGGCAACGTCCTCCTGGTGGTGGCCGGCACCCTGGTGGGCGCCTCCGGTACCATCCTCACGCGCGCCATGGCCGCAGCGATGGGGCGCAGCGTGGCCGGCATCCTGTTCGGCGCCTTCCGGGGAGGGTCGACGGCGGGTTCCACCGCCGTGAGCGAACGTCCCGTCCGGTCCTCCAGTCCGGAGGACGTGGCGGTGCTGCTCGGATACGCGCAGCGGGTGATCATTGTCCCCGGCTACGGCCTGGCGGTGGCGCAGGGGCAGCATACGGCGGCAGAGCTGGCTGACGCCTTGGAAGCGCGCGGCATCGACGTCGATTTCGCCATCCATCCGGTGGCGGGCCGGATGCCCGGGCATATGAACGTGCTCCTGGCAGAGGCTAACGTGCCGTATGAGTCGCTCAAGGAAATGGGGGAGATCAACCCCGAGTTCAAGACGGCGGACGTGGCGCTGGTGGTGGGCGCCAACGACGTAGTGAACCCGGCAGCCAAGACCTCCTCCGGTTCACCGATCTACGGCATGCCCATCCTGGAGGTGGCCGAGGCGCGGCAGGTAGTGTTCCTCAAGCGCTCCATGCGGCCGGGTTTCGCGGGCATCGAAAACGAGCTGCTGTACCAGCCGCAGACGTCCCTGCTTTTCGGCGATGCGAAGGAATCTTTGGCGCAGGTGCTGGGAGCAGTGAAGGCGCTGTAGCCTGCGGACGTTGCCACACCGGCTCCGAACCCGGCCCCGGCAGGCTACTCTTCTTTCAGAAGTAGCCTTTCCAATTGCCACCGAAGGACGCCATGACTGCCACCCGCCCGCTCACCCCCCAGCGCGCAGCCATCATTATCAATCCGGCCAAAACGGTGGACATCGACGTCAAGGAACTTGCCGCCCGGCACGCCGCCGAAAACGGCTGGGGCGAGACGATGTGGTTCGAGACCACCAAGGAGGACCCCGGCGTGGGCCAGGCGAGGGAGGCCCTCGCCCAGGGCGCTGACATCGTGATTGCGGGCGGCGGTGACGGCACCGTACGGTGCGTGGCCGAAGTCCTCTCCGGCGGGGAGGTGCCGATGGGCCTGCTGCCGCTGGGCACGGGCAATCTGCTGGCACGCAACCTGGGCATGGACATCACGGACTTTGACGGTGCCATGGCCGGCGCCCTCGCAGGAACCGAGCGGAAGATCGACGTCGTCCGCGCCCGCCGGAGCGACCCTGACATGGAACAGCTGTTCCTGGTGATGGCGGGCGTTGGCTACGACGCCACCATCATGGCGGACACGGACGAGGAGCTGAAGCACAAGGTGGGCTGGCTGGCCTACGTGGACGCCGGCATCCGCAACCTGCCCGGCAAGCCGGTCAGGGCTACCGTCGTGATCGACGGCAAGCGGGCCGTGCACCGCGGGGTCCGCAGCGTCATGGTGGGTAACTGCGGCAAGGTCCAGGGCGGCCTGGAGATCTTCCCGGAGGCGAAGATGGATGACGGGCTGCTGGATGTGGCCGTCCTGGCCCCCCACCATGGGCGGCTGGGCTGGCTCTCGGTACTCGCCGGAATGATCGTCAAGGGCCGGAACAAGGATACTTCCGTGGAGTATTTCCAGGGCAAATCCGTGGAAATCATCCTGGAGCACAAGGACGATTACCAGCTCGACGGCGACCATGAGGGCCAGGGCAAGCACGTCCTGATGACCCTGGATCCGGGGGCCCTGACGCTTCGCATGTAGATGTTGCTACCCCAGCAACCTGCCCCACCGCGGCTCCAGCAGCGGTGCGTTTGCGAGCTTCAGGGCATGCCACAGCGTCACCGCCACCGAATCCAGCACGGCAACGCCGGTGCTTTCCTCGATTTCCGCCGTGATGCTGGCGCCGTAGAGGTTCGTGCACAGGTAGATGAGCGCGTCAGGGGCAGCAGCTGCCAGTTCCCGCGAACCGGGCCGCATTTCATCGTCGGTGACCCGGGCAAACGACTCGTTGTCGCTTAGGCCCAGGGCACGGTGGTCAACTGTCTTGATCCCTTCCCGTTCGTAGGAAGCGATGATTTGGCGGTTGACGTCCTCCGTGTACGGGGTAAACAGCGCCATCCGTTCTGTGCCGAAAGTGCGAAAGGCCTCGAGGTAGGCCAGGGTGGATGTGGTGGCGGGGATGCCGGTGGCGTCGGTAATTTCTGCCACGAGTTCACGGTCGTGTGCAGAACCGAGCCAGGAGCCGGAGGTGCCGTTCCAGGCAATAACGTCCACGTCCGCCGTCGCAAGAAGCCTGGCCGCCTCGCGCATGACAGTCGCATCGAACTGCCGGTCGGAAGAATCGTCCAAGGCGATCCTGGTGACCGGAATACGGGTGAAATGGACCGTGACGTCGGTGCGGTTACCGAGGATCCGGTAGGTCTGCGGCTCCAGGCAGGTGTTGGAGGAAGGCACGATCATGCCGATCCTGCGGGGCCGTGTTGTCGCTGGCATATTGGGTGCTCCTAGATAGCGGCGGCGTGGGTAACGCCGGCGGGGTAGGTGGACTGGTGCTGGCGGAAGCCATTGCGGGCAAGGAAGCGGCCGGCGGCGCCGGGGTCGTGGAATCCCTCCCCGTCCAGCACCACCCGGCCGCGGGAAACAACGACGGCGGGCCAGCCGGCCAGCACATCCCCGTGGAAAGGCGAAAAGTCGGTTCCCATGTGCAGGTTTGCGCCGTCAACGGTGCGTTCCTCGGCGGGGTCGAAGATGACGAGGTCGGCGTCGAACCCTTCGGCGATGCGGCCTTTTCCGGGCACGGCGTTAATCCGCGCCGGGCCAGCGGAGAAGGCCTCCACGAAGGCCTCCACGCTGGCGCCCTCGGCTGTCATTGCCGTGAAGGTGACGGGCATCCTGGTCTCCACGCCGGGCAGGCCATGCGGCATGGCACGGACGTCGTCAGTCCGTTCGCGCTTCTGGGAGAGGTCGTAGCAGGAGTGGTCCGAGGACATGGTGTGGATGGCACCGTTGGCCAGCCGTTCCCTGAGTGCGGCCACTGTCCGGGCGCTGCGCATGGGAGGGCAGCAAGCGAACCACTCCGGAAAGGCTGAGCCGTAGACCGAATCGTCCAGGGTGACGTAATGGGGGCAGGTCTCTGAGAAGGCCTCCAATCCACGGGCGCGCGCATTGGAAACCAGGTCTACCGCCCCGGGGGTGGACTGGTGCACGAAGTACACGGGAGCACCGATGTATTCGGCCATGGCCAGGGTCTCCTTGACGGAGGTTTCTTCGGCCAGCTCGGGCCGGGTCCGGTGCAGGTGCCCGATGCCGATCCGGCCATCCTGCGCGTGCTGTTCCGTGCAGTCAGCGATGATGGGGTCGTGCTCGGCATGGATGTAGGTAAGGCCGTCCAGCCGGACCATCTCACGCATGACCTTGAGGATGGTGTCCCCGTCGGCCATGGTGGTGCCGCGGTTGGTGGTATACATCTTCACCGACCGCACCCCTTCGGCGGCGAGCTGCTCCAGCTGCCACGGCACCGTTTCGTCCCAGTTGATCACGGCACCGTGAAGGGCGACGTCGCACCGGGATTCGATGGCCAGCTCCTTCTTGTTCAGGACGGCGGCGAGCGGTGTCTCCTGGGCGTCCCGTGGAATTCCGAAGTCGATGATGGTAGTGGTGCCGCCCCACAGGGCTGCGGTGGATGTAGTGCGGTAGTCGTCCAGGGTGCGGAAGCGGCCTGTCACCTGGGCAACATGGCAGTGGCCGTCCACGCCGCCGGGTATCACCAGCCTGCCGGCGGCGTCGATGGTACGTGCGGCGGCAGGCGCCGGCCCAGCGGCGTCGGCGAGTTCGGTGACCAGGCCGTCCCGGACCACGATATGGGCGGCCCTGCGCCCATCGCTGTTGACCACGGTGGCGTTGGCAATGACTAGGTCTGGCTGGCGGGACATCGGTGTCCTCCTTCGGGGAAAGCTGCTGGTTCAGGCGGTGGGCAGCGCGGGGACTGCGCTGTCCTGGGCTGCGGTGAGGGCTGCGTCGAGGTCGGGGCTGAGGCCGGCGCGGAACTTGGCGGGCGGCGGAGCGAAGGCGCCTGCACGGTGCGGGCCGGACTGGAGTCCCGCCACCGCTTCCGCCATCCGGATTCCGGCGGAGATCCCGTCCACCACGGGAACAGGGATTTGTCCCTTCAGTTCGCGGGCGAGCCCGGCGAGCGGGGCTCCTGCCAGGATGACGACGTCGGCGCCGTCCTCCGCCACGGCCTGGCGGCTCAGTGCCAGCAGGGTTTCCTTGAAGTCCTGCTGGACGGAGCTGATGCCCTTAAGGGATTCGTTGATCGAACGGATGGAGGCCAGGCGTCCGGCAAGGCCGAACCGGTCCACGCAGTCCTGGTACCAGGGCCTGATCCGGTCCGAGATGGCGATGATGGAAAAGCGGTGGCCTTGCAGTGCAGCGGCGCAGAGCGCAGCTTCGGTAATGCCGATGACGGGCACGCCGGCCAGTTCCTTCAGCGCCGGCATCCCGGGGTCGCCGAAGGCCGCAACCACCACTGCATCCACGGTTTCAGCGCCGGGGAGGGTATGCGTGGCAATGATTTCAGCCACGGCGCCGGCGGCCACAAGGGATTCAAAGCGGGTCTCGATGTACTCCATGCCGTAGCCGGCCGTGCGGACCACCAGCTCGGTCCCGGGCGCGGCGGAGCGCAGTGCCTCGGATTCGATCAGGGCTGTGACATCGTCGCTGATGTTGGGGTTGATGACCAGGAGTCGCATTATCTCTTCCGGTGAAGTTGGGGTTCGGTTTTTTGGAAGTCCTCCGGGAATTGCTCCCGGTACTTGCCGATGTGGGACGCAGACTGTGCCGCGGCACGGTCGGGATCGCCGCTGGCAATCGCGGCATACAGTTCGCGGTGTTCTCTGATCAGCTCCGGCAGGTCGCTCACATGGCGGAACAGCCAGTGCATCCGGCCCTGCAGGGGCTCCAGTGCCGACTTAAGGAAGTTGTTGTCGGCGATGCCTGTGATGGCATCGTGGAATTCGCTGTTGGCACGGTGCGCTTCCATCACGGCGCCCTTAGCCAGGAAATCGTCTGCGCTGTCCAGCAGCCCCTTCAGGTACGCAAGGTCTTCTGCGGTGGCCCGCACAGCGGCGAGCCGGCAGGCCAGGACTTCCAGGGACTGGCGGACATCGAAGAGGTCCTCCACATCCTTGGGGCTCAGGGTGCTGACTTCTGCTCCCCGGGCGCCCCGGTCGCTGATCAGCCCCTCCTGGCGGAGCATGCGGAGTGCTTCGCGGACCGGAAGCCTGGAGACGGAGAATTCAGCCGCGAGGTCGCGTTCCACCAGCCGCGTGCCGGGAGGGTAGTGTCCTTCGAAAATCCGGGTGCGGAGCGTGTCCCGGACGGCCTCGCGCAGCGGGCGTTCTTTGTCCTGGGTTTCTTCTGCGGTCAGCATGGTGCTCCAATCGGATTCTTGGTGGACACGGCTCCCGGCAGCGGGAACGCGGATCAGGTGTTGCCTTGGATGGCTAGCTTAGACAGGAAGCCGCTTGTTGTAGTTCAGCGTCAGCACGGAGGCGCCCATGACAATCGCCGAGCCCACGAAGTAGAGCAGCGCCCAGGTGTAGGAGCCCGTTGCACCCACAATCAGTCCCACGGCGATGGGAGTGACGAAGCCGGAGATATTGCCGCTGAAGTTCATCGCCCCGCCCAGGACACCCGCATTCGTGCGGCCGCCCAAGATGGAGGGGATGCTCCAGAACAGACCCACCCAGCGCAGGAAGAACATGACAAGCGAGAGCAGTGCGACGGCGGTGGTGGGGTCCGCGACCAGCGTGACGCCAACCAGGCCGCCGATGACCACGGCACTGGAGATGCCCAGCAGGGTGCGCATGACGCGGTTGGCCGACGCGCCGGAGGCCCGCCACTTGTCGGCGATGGTGCCGCCGATGATCTCGCCCACGAAACCTGCTCCGAAGATCACGAAGGTGGACCAGCCGATGGTCTTCAAATCGAAGCCCTTTGCCTGTGCCAGGTAGAGGGGTCCCCAGGTCAGCAGGCCGTAGAACACGCCGTTGAACCCCAGCCATCCCAAGCACATGGCCCAGAAGGAACGGAATTTGAGGTAGGGGAGCAATGCGCGCTTGCCCTGGCTGCCATCCAGTTTTGCCTCGGCATCCTCTTCGGCGTGGGAGGCCTCGATGTAGGCAGCCTCGGCCTCGTTGACCCCACGGTGCTCCCGGGGATTGTCGCGGACGTACCACCAGACGGCCACGCCCATGAGTACCGTGGCGGCGCCGGCGATGACGAACGCCCAGCGCCAGCTGCCGGTGGCCGCGATGAGCCCGGCGATGATGATGCCGCCGAGCCCGGCACCCAGGGGAGCGCCGGCGTCGAGGATGGTGGCACCGCGGCCGCGTTCGGATTTGTGCATCCAGATGGCGTTGAGTTTTCCGCCGGCGGGCATCACGCCCGCCTCGGTGACGCCGATGCCCATCCGGGCGATGAACATGCTGAGGAAACCACCTGCCATGCCGGATGCGGCAGTGGCCGCACCCCAGCCGACGCATGAGGCGGTCATGACCTTGCGGGGTCCGAACTTGTCGATCAGCCAGCCAACCGGAATCTGCATCAGGGCGTAGGTCCAGAAGAAGGCGGAGAGCAGGAGGCCCACCAGTTCAGGAGCGAGATTGAACTCCTTTTGGATGATGGGGAGGGCAACCGAGATGGAGCCCCGGTCAATGTAGTTGACGGCAACGAGGACCAGCAGCAGGAGGAAGAGCTTCCAGCGGACGGAGGTGCGCCGTTGCACGCCGTCCTTGCGGGTCTCGCCCGGGGTCTGGTCTGGGGAAGTATCGCCGGCGGACGCCGCCGTTGTCTCGGTGTTTGGAATGGACACAGCTTCTCCTTCACGGGGAAGTATACGGATGGGGAAAGTGCGGGATGGGCGGGCCGGCTCTGAGATGGCGGGTTCCGCGGAATCAGGGGCAACGCGTCGGCCAGCGATCCGGAGCGCCGGCTGTTCAGTTTTGGGATCCCGCTTTGGGATCCCAAAAACAACGGTAGGAGTGACCCGCACCACTGTCAAGGACTTTCCCGAAATCCCCGCCGGAAACTGCTGCAAACGGATTGTGACCGCCGCGGAGCCGGGCTGGCAGTGCTATTCCGGTGGCGCGGGCGACCGGTATGCCAGGATTTCGGCGAGTTCTGCGAGCCGGTGGGCCCGGGCGGACTCTGCCGGTGTGAACGGTTCGCCGGGCCGGGCGAAGGTGATGGGGCCGTGCCATGCGGTGGGGATCTTGAGCCGGGTGCCGGCGTCGTTCGCGGCGGGGGCCGCAGCCTCTTCGGCCGGGGTGAGGATCCGGGCCCGCAGCAGTTCCGCCACGGCAAGCGGCAGTTCATCAGGTGCATCGGCGATCCGCGCGGCAAGGCTCAGCGCGCGGGTCTGTCCGTCAGCCATCGCCAGGCTGGTTGTCGGCCACACCTGCGGGGCGGAGCCGCCGGCGTCCCGTAATGCGTCCAGAAGCTCGCGCTCGCCGATGCCGCCGGGTGCCGCAAGGACAAACTCGTCCAGGACGCCGCCGGGCACCGGATGCACGTGGATGCTCAGGATGTTGGTACCTGTCCGGGCCAGCGCCCTGGTGACACGCTGCAGCGAGCCGGGCTCATCGCGCAGGACGGTGCGCGCCCGCCACAGCGCGGGTGCGGTGCCCAGCTTCCTGCGCAGCCGCAGGGCGGGAGCGTGCAGCCAGCCGCGCAGGATCCTGCTGGCCGAGGGTTCCGCCACCCAGATGACCAGGACAGTGGCGGTGACCGCCAAGGCCAGTACTTTTGCCAGGTATGGAAGCTCGGTGCCCACCACCAGAGCATGCACCAGGAGTTCGATCGGGAGCATCACGGCCACGTTCGCCAGGGTCAGCCGCGCCTTAGTCGGCTGGGGCATCAGGCCGCAGACTTCACAGCTCAGTTCGGCCGCGGGGGAGTTCCGTGCACTGGGCTTCATGGCATAAGCATCACGGGCCGCTGTTTCAGTCGCATTGCCTCCTCGTTCCATTCAAGGGAACGCGCCGGATGGTTTCCGGTGTGTGCCCCTTAGGATTTAGCAGGAACGTCAGCGCGGCCGCCCGTAAGAAACCTCCTCCCGGAAACTGCAGGAAAGGCGCCACTGTCCACGTGAAGATGCTCGCGGAAATGTTCAGCATTGCCCCTGGCAACAAGGACCACCACCCTGCCCTGAGGTGCGCTGTGGGAGTCTTCGTTCCACTGCTCACCCTGGTGCTCCTGGGACGGCTGGACCTGGCGATCTTCGCTTCCTTCGGCGCCTTCACCGGGATCTACGGCCGCGGCGAACCCCATGGCGTCCGCTTCGGGCTGCAACTGCGGGCCGGCCTGCTCATGCTGCTGGTCATCCTCCTCGCCTCGCTGGCCGCGAGGATGCAGGCGGCGTGGGGGCTGGACACCGCAACCACCACCTGGCTCCTGGTGCTCGCCACCACCGTCGTGGCCGGCGCCTGCTCGATGGCCATCTCCTGGTTCCGGCTGCGGCCTGCCGGCTCCCTGTTCCACATCTTCGCCTTCGCCGCCATCGCATCCATCCCCAACCAGCCCCCGCTCTGGCAGGGGATGCTGGTGTCGGTCCTCACCACGGCGCTGTGCCTGCTGATCGGGATCTCCGCGAGGATTCTGCCCTGCCACCGCACCCCCTGGACCCGCCCCCGGCCCATCCGCCGGACCACCGACGAAAAGCGAGCGGCCTGGCTGGAGGGCCTCGGCTACCTGGTGGCTGCCGGACTCGCCGGAGCGCTCGCCACCTGGGCCGGGGAGCGGCTGGGATTCGGCCACAATTACTGGGCCATGGTGGCAGCTGTGGTTCCCCTGGTGGGGCACACCACCCGCCACCGTATCCGCCGCGGCATCCAAAGGATCATCGGCACCATGCTGGGCCTGGTGATCCTTGCCGGCGTCGTGCTCCTGGAGCTGCAGCCGTGGCAGACGGTGCTGGTCATGGCACTCTGCCAGTTCGGTGCGGAGATGTTCATCATCCGCCAGTATCTGCTGGCCCAGGTCTTCGTGACACCGCTTGCCCTGATCTCCACGCTTCTGGTGGTCCCGTCCTCGCCGGCCATCCTGCTCCGCGACCGCATCATTGAAACGGTGATTGGAGCCGCCGTCGGCATTGCCGTGGTGCTGGCCCCGGTTGCCTGGCGCCGGTTCCGGGAACGGACGACGGCGGGCTGACCGCTGCCCGGTACGCTGGGTGCCGGACCATTGGCGTACTTCGCGGAGGCCTACACGGGGTGGCCGGGCGCACGCTAGCCGATCAAGCGCCCTATGGCGGCCGCAACGGCGGCCGCGTCCGGCTCGTCGTCGCGCCGTACGGTCAGCAGGTGGAGCAGGAGGCCGTCGCCATAGTCCGCCACATCCCGTGCCCGGGACGGTGCGTCCGGGACGCCCATCGCCACCAGCATCTGTTCCAATCCGCCCACCAGAAGCCGATGCCCGGCCATCACGGCCTCGGGGTGGTCCAGGGAAAGGGCCATTCGGGCGCGGGTCAGCCCGGTGTGCTGCCTGGCCAGGCCCAGTACCATCGCGGCGAGTTGTCCGGCCAGTTCGGCGATGTTCGACGGCGGGCCGGCCGGGCCGACGTTCCGCAGGAGTTCGGCATCCAGTTGCAGCAGGCGGTTGAGGACTGCATCAACCAGGGCTGCGCGGTTGCGGTAGTAGTTTGACGTTGTCCCTTCCGTCAGTCCTGCTGCGGCATCCACTGCCCGGTGGGTGAGGCCCTTCATCCCCTTGTCCGCTACCACGGTCAGTGCGGCATCGAGCAGTTGGGTGCGGCGGTCCGGCATGAAGCCAGTCTAGTGACCCGCTCCGGTTCTACTACAAAAGTAGTAGGATTTGCGCATGGAAACGATCTCGATCGTCGGAGGTGGCATCGCCGGGCTGGCGCTCGCGGCCTGCCTGGATCAAACCCGGTTTCGGGTCACTGTCTATGAGAAGCGGCCGGAACTGCCCGCCGTCGGGACTGTGCTGGCGATGTGGCCGAACGCCCAGCGTGCCCTGGCCCGCATTGGCATCCTAGCGGAGGCGCGGGCGGCCAGCCCGGTGATCGGCAGCGGTTCCGTCCGTAACGCTGCTGGACAGCCCTGGGTCACGGTGGACGGCCGCGGGATGTTCGGCATCTCCAGGACCCATCTGCTCCGGTTGCTTGATTCGGCCATGCCGGCAAGCGTCCGCCGCAACACTGCGCACGTCCGGCATCTTCCGGCGGAGGGCGGCCTGGTGGTGGGTGCCGACGGTGTTCACAGTGTTGTCCGCCGCGACGTGTGGGGCGGGGCCAGCAATGCCCGGCTTATGCCCTACCTTGCCGTACGCGGCACGGTCCCTTCCCGTCAATCCCGGGGACGTTGGGGAGTACTGGGGGCGCGGCGACCTGTTCGGAATCGCGGCCGCGCCGGGCGGCACCAACTGGTACGCCAGCTGGTGCTCCGGGCTCGGCCCGACCGGGATCGACGTGGCAGAGGCACTGGAGCAGGCACGGCAGCGTTTCGCCGGGCATGCGCCGGCGATCCGCCAGGTGCTGGCTTCTGCCGTTCCGGACTCCTCCCTTGCCCAGAGGATCTGGACCACTCCGCCGCTTCGCAGCTTCGTCCGCGGCCGCGTTGTCCTCATTGGGGACGCGGCGCACGCAATGACCCCCAACCTGGGCCGCGGTGCCTGTGAGTCGCTCGTGGACGCGGTGACACTGGCAGACCTGCTCAACAGCCTTCCGCCAAGTCAGGCACTCGCCTTGTACAACAGGCAGCGACGGCTGCGCACCCGTGCCCTCAGCATGGGGTCGATGGCATTGATGCGGCTTGCCCTGGCAGACGCTGCCCAGCCCTTCCGGGACCACCTGCTGAACCTGGCCCGATGGCGGAACGGAAGGGCCGCCGTCGGAAGCGGCACAGCGGCCTGATCAGGGCACGGGCGCGGCTGGAAGCTTGCTGTCCTCCCCTGAGGCGGACGCGGCGGCCGGTGGCGGCTCTGCCCCGGGGGAGGCTGGAGCAACTGCAGGCAGGCGCTTCTTTCCCGCTCCTCGGCGGCCGGACCGCCCGTACACCAGGTACATGGTGATGCCGGTAATCACCATCAGGAGCACCGTGTAAACGAAGGTGTTGGCGATCCCTTCCACGCCTTCGGCGCCGTCGGTGTTGGCCTTGATGACTAGGCCCAGCGGCTGGACGAGCGGGTGTGCCAGGAAGATGGCGGTGTCGTAGTCGTCCAGCAGGCTGTTGAAGTTCAGTGCGGTGATGGCGGCGGCCGCGGGAAGCACCAGCGGCAGGAGGATCCTCCGGAACACATAGAGCGTTTTTGCCCCCATGATCGCCGCGGCTTCCTCCAGCGAGGAGTTCACCGACGCGAAGGACGCCTTGAGCATGCGCAGCGTGAAGGGGATCTTCACGGTGACGAACGCGATCAGCAGGATCACCGTGGTTCCGGTGAGAACGGCACCGCCCACCAGCGGATTCGGGTGGTCGTAGCTGATGATCAGGCCCAGGGCCAGCAGTGCCGAAGGAAGGATCCAAGGGATGTGGAGCAGGTATTCGAAAACTGAAGACACCCAGTTCCTGTACCTCTGAAGCAGCCGGGCCACGAACAGCAGGCCGCCGACGGCGATCAGGGCAGCCAGGGCACTGTACACAACACTGACAATGAAGGGCCGCAGCCCGGACTGCTCGGTCAGGACCCGGACGTAGTTGTCCAGGGTCAGGCTCCCCAGGGAGAGCTGACCGGTCTGGATGGCCGCTCCGTCGGCGAACGAGTACAGCACAATGAGCACCACCGGAAGGGTGTACACCGCAAACAGCAGATATGCCACCACATGGACGGCGGCGTTCGCCAGCGGGTTGGTGATCTGCTGCTTCTGCAGCGCCGAGGACACCTTGGACACCGAAAAGTACGTGCCGCCCTTCTCCATGCGGGTCATGACGGTAAGCATTAACACGGTAGCCAGGCCCAGGATCACAGCCAGCAGTGCGGCAAGGTCACGGGAAGTGGGGCTGTTGGTGAACGTCAGGATCATCGGGGTGATGGTCTGGAAGTCCCGGCCGCCCAGCACCTGCGGGGCGCTCAGGGCACCAAGGCCGGTGAGGAAGGACAGGATGGTCACCGCGAACAGCGTGGGCTTGAGCATGGGAAGCACGATGCGCCGCAGGATGGTCCAGGTGGATGCACCAAGGTTCCGCGCTGCCTCGATGGTCTGATAGTCGACGCCCTTCAGCGCGTTGGCCACGAACAGCATGTGGTTGGTGGTGGTGGCAAAGGTCATGACCACCAGGACGGCAAAGAAACCGGAAAACCACGCAGGATCCATGCCCGGGAACACTTTCACCAGCAGCGAGGTGACGATTCCCTTGTCGCCGTAGATGAACTTGTACCCGGCCGCCAGCACGATGCCGCCGTAGATGAACGTGGAGGCGTAGCCCAGGAACAGGATCCGCGAACCCCGGATCCGGAAATAGTGGGTTACCAGAACTATGAAGATGCCCACCACATTGACGGTGATGGAGAGTGCCACCGCCAGCAGGAAGCTGTTGCCCAGCGCCTTCATGGCCCGCTCCGATGAAAACAGCTTTTCCGCCGCCCGTCCGGAAAAGCTGCCGTCGGGAAAGAAGGTGGCCATCAGCACGTTCACATTGGGCCAGACCAGGAAAGCGGCTATGAACCACGTGAGCACCACGCCCACCACCAGCACGAACGGGGAGCGGGCCATGCCACGGACGGACGTGCTGCTCATGGCAGGGCTACCGCAGCATCCTGCTGCCGCAGGGCAATCCCCGTTTCCGGGTGGTACTGGAGGACGTGGGCCGGCTGGAGGTAGATGGTGGTTTCGGTCCCGGCCTCGGGGTGCGCTCCGCCGTCCTCCCTCACCAGCAGGCGGATCTCCGTGCCGTAGCTTCGCACCACGTACCGGCTGTGCAGGCCGTGATAGGTGCGGGATACCACCTTGCCGGAAATCCCGACGCCGGCGCCCCCGTTGGCAGGAGCGTCCAGGGACGCCTTTTCCACCCGGAGGTAGGACTTGGCGTCCGTGCTGAGCCCGGCCCCTGAGAGCCGGTTCAGCTCTGCGACAAATTCCGGTGTAAGGGCCGAGCTGTCACCAATGAAGTTGCATACGAACTCCGTGGCGGCATGGTCGTAGATCTCCTGTGGCGTCCCGACCTGTTCCACCACGCCCTTGTTGAACACTGCCACCCGGTCGCTCATCGCCAGGGCCTCATCCTGGTCGTGCGTGACATAGACGGTGGTGATTCCGAACTCGCTCTGAAGGTCCTTGAGCTGCTGCCGGAGCTGGTGGCGGAGCTTGGCGTCCAGGTTGGACAGCGGCTCGTCCAGCAGCAGGATCTTGGGCCGCAGCACCAGTGCCCGCGCCACGGCCACGCGCTGCTGCTGCCCGCCGGACAGCTCCGCCACGTTCTTGGCCAACTGCTCGTCGCTCAGCTCCACCCGGCGGGCAATGTCCCGCACCAGGCGGTCGCTGTCGGCCGGCTTCTCCTTTCGGACCCGCAGGCCGAAGGCAATGTTCTCCCACACGCTCATGCTGGGGAAGAGGGCGTAGTTCTGGAACACCATGCCCACCTGGCGTTTGTCGCTGGGAAGCCGGGTGACATCCTTGCCGTCCACCCTGACCGTTCCCTTGGCCGGCTGGATGAAGCCGGCCAGGGTGCGCAGCGCCGTCGTCTTCCCGCATCCGGAGGGCCCCAGCAAGGTGAAGAATTCACCCGGCTGGACGTGCAGGTCCAGGTTGGGAATGGCGGTGAAATCGCCAAAGGTAACTTCGATGTTGTCCAAGCGGATCATGGCAAACCTGTCTGGTGGAGCGGCCCAAGCGGAACGGAACGGAAAGCTGCCGATAACCGGACTACGTCATGTACTCCAGTTCAATCTTTTCCACCCAGGCGCCCATGTTTTCCTGCACGAACTCCCAGTCGATGTCCTGCTGCTTGAGGTCAGCGAAGAAGTCCACCACCTCGGGGTTGGCCTGGGCCGCGGCACCTTCGTTGACCGGCATGGAATTGAACTGTTTGGCGAACTGGCCCTGAACGTCCGCGCTGCCGAACCAGTCAATGAACTTCTGGGCCTGGTCCTTCTTGTCCGTGCCCTTGACGAGGGCAATCTGTTCGACCGCGAGCGGGACACCCACGGAGGGGATCACCGTCTCAACGTTCACATTGAAGGATTTTTCGCGGTCCGCGATGATCGAGGACGGCATCTGCCCCATGTCCACCTCGCCGGAGGCAATGCGGGCAAAGAGGTCGGTCTTCGCCACCGCGGGACTGCCGTTCTGGAAGTACTGTTCCACCTGCTTCCAGCCCTCATTCGAGATGCCCAGGTCTCCGGAATCGTCCCGGTAGCGGCTGAGGATGCCGGCGAATACGAGCTGCGCGGTGGCGGTGCCCAGGCCTGTCACGCGCTCGTAGCGCTCCTTGAACTCGTCCTTGGTCCACAGGTCCGTCCAGTCCTGCGGGGCAGCATCCTTGGAGATCTTGTCGGAGTTGTACCCCAGCAGGATGGCCTGCTTGACCAGCGGCCAGTACGTCTCGCCGTCGGCCAGTTCCTCGTCCACCTCGCCTGCCCAGGAGGGCTCATAGGGTTCCAGCACGTCCTCGGCCTTGATCTGCGAGAAGTACATGTTGTTCAGCCCGAACGCGACGTCAGCGATGGGATTGTTCTTTTCTGCAATGAGCTTGTTGGTGGCGTCTGCACCACCGGCGCCAACGATCTCGATCTTGAACCCGGCCTCGGCGGCTTTGGTTGTCACCCATTCGCCGCGGCCTTCGCCGTTGGAGTTCGTGTACACCACCAAGGTTTCGCCGGAACCGTCGGCAGGGGAGGAAGCTTCGCCGGAAACGCCCGGGGAAGGGGCACCCCCGCCGCATCCGGCAAGGAGGGTGACGGCGACGGCGGCGGCAACCAAAGTCTGCAATTTACGCACGATCAGGACTCATTTCTGCTGGAACCGGAGCATGTCCGCACAGCCTATAGCCGGGCATGCGGAATAAGGGGCTGTTATTGCTATCGATTCGATAAACAGCCCGGCTGTCCAATGTGGTCCAGTCGAGAGAACTGATGGAAGCGGCGGGGTGAACGCCGGATGAAACGTCACTCCTGGCTGACGGTCTCCGTCAGGTGGTGCGTGGGAATGCGGACCCGGTCGTAGGTGAACTCCGTGTGGCCGGAGATGTACTTGCGGCGGCACGGCCGTTGCCCCGTTGGAGAATGGCGTAGATCTCCGCTTCCTCGTCGATCCACTTCAGCAGGCTGCCGCCAAACAACGTCCCGTTCGCATTCAGGTCCGCGGCCGCTCTTACGCCATGGCGGTATGGGCGGCGCTGCGCGCGTGGATGCTTTTGGCGTAGCAGTAGGAATGCTCCAGACCAACATAAGGGCCGAAATTCGGTACCGGCTCGAACCCGGAATTCTGGTAGAAGTTCCGGCCGTCCGGCTGCGCGGAGCCGGCTTCCGCCTTGATTCGCGTGATTCCCTGCTTGAAGGCCTCCGCCTCCAGTGCCGCAAGGATGGAGCTGGCCACGCCCGAGCCGCGCGTGTAGGGGACCACATACAGCCGTTTGATCTCTGCGGTGGTCGGGTCCAGGAGTCGCAGGCCCCCGCACCCCACGGGTTGGCCCGAGCCTTTGTCATAGGCGACGATGAAGACGGCGCAGTCAGCGCTCGACGGCGGTGTGCCTGGTTCGTGGTCCGTGGTGCCGAAGCGGGCGTCAAGTTCCGCCTGCTGCGCCCGGCGCAGGTCTGCCCCGACGGGATTCGACCAGGAAACCTGGCGGATGTTCAGCCTTGGATTGGTCTGCATACGTGCCTCGTTTCGCCGGAGGGTTATGCACTAAAAAACTAGAAGCATGTGGTTACGCTGGTGTTTCTTCCGGGTAAGGGGCTGGATAACACCGAGGGCTAGCAATAAGCAGGTTACTTGGCGGTCTAGTTATCAGGCAGTCTAAACTATTCCTATGGTTTCCACAGGTAACGAAGGCTCCGGCTACTGGTACGGTCCGGACGGGCAGCTGGACTACGGCGCTGCCGTTTTGAAGTCCCTGCGCGATTACCGCTCGGCAGAAACCACCATGCGCCGTTCCACCAGGGATTCCATGGGGATGGGGGAAACCGACCTCCTGGCGCTGCGGTACCTTCTGCGGGTGCAGGCCTCGGGCGAGGCCGTGGTGCCCAAGGACCTGAGCCAGTTCCTCGGCATCACCAGCGCCTCCACCACCTCGCTGATCGACCGGCTCGTGGCGAGCGGCCACGTCCGGCGCGAGGCCCACCCGTCGGACCGCCGGTCCGTCGTGATCGTCCCCACGGTGGAATCCGACAAGGAAGTGCGCGAGACGCTGGGTGCCATGCACCGCAGGATGATGGCCGTGGCGGAAAGCCTGACCGCGGAGGAGGCGCGCGTGGTAGTGGAATTCCTGAAGCGGATGACCGAGGCGGTCAGCGCGCAGGAGGCCAGCCATGCAAAAAGTAGCTAGTTGGACTAGCTAGCCTGACTAGTAATATGTAAGCTTACGATCGGTCCTTTGAATGAAACTGCCCGATGGAGTCGTGAGCCTGTTGATTACTTTTACCGAAGTTTTGCCGCAGCAGAGCAACGGAATGCACTGCGGTATGCCCATGGAACTGGTGACTCCTGCCATCCGGGGTGGCGCCGCGGTCTACACCTTCGAACCGGAAGGACCAGGAGCGGTGGAACTGCCGCCGGTCTGGCGCTGCCAGTGCGGTTTCCAGCTTGACGCCTGGCAGCCTTCCACTTCCTCCGACTGGCACGCCACGGCGGCGGCCACTCCCGTCGAGGCCGCTGCGCCGTACGCCGCATGAACTCGCCCGCCCTTGCACCCCCGGTTCGTGGGCGCCGCGAAACGCTTCCTGCCGCAGACGGCGTCCTCGCCGGACGGTACCTGCTGCGGGAGCGCCTTGGACGCGGTTCCGGTGCGGAGGTGTTCCGGGCTGTTGACATCAACGGCGGGCCGGATGTTGCGGTCAAGCTGGCAGTGGAGAACTCGGACAAGCAACACGGGCGCATCCGGAACGAAGCGGCTGTCCTGGCAGCCCTTCATCACCCGTCCATCATCAGGTTCATTGCACAGGGCCTCATGCCGTCCGGCGGGCCGCACGGCGGACTGCCGTTCGTTGTGGAGGAGCTTGCACTGGGAACCAGCCTTGCAGAGGCCGTCCGCAGCAACAGCAAACAACCCGGGGAGGTAGCCGGCTGGGCGGTCGGGCTGTTCGGCGCGCTCGCCCATCTGCATGGCCGTGGGCTGGTGCACCGCGACATCAAGCCCGCCAACCTGATGCTGAGCGGAGTGCGGCGGAGTCCGGTGCGGATCATCGACTTCGGGATCGCTGCGGCGGCGGGGTCGGCGCCGGAACCCGGCATATCCTCCGGCACCGTGCACTACATGAGTCCAGAACAGGCATCCGGCGGGGAAAGCGAACCGTCCTGGGACGTTTACTCGATGGGGCTTGTCCTCTTGGAACTCCTGACCGGGGCCGAGGCATTTCCCGGGACCGCCATCGAGTCACTGGTGGCCCGGACGCTCCGGAGCCCCCATATTCCGGACTCGCTGCCGCCCGCCTGGCAGTCCTTCCTCCGCTCCCTGACAGCGATGGACAGTGCAGAGCGGCCGACGGCGGCAGAGGCCGCGCGGATGGCGTTCCGGCTTCTCCCCGTACCCGCCCCTGAGGCCATCAGCCCCTGCCGCAGGACGGCTGTTTTTCCTGCCCGCAGCATCCGACAGCTCGTCTAGGGGCCGGTTACGTCCCTGCCCATGGGGTCTTCCGCCGTCGGGTCTGCCAGGGCCAGCCCGCCGATCGGGCTTCCATCCCAGTGAATCAGCTTCCAGCCGGCATCGGGATCGCCTTCGAGGGCCACGATTCCCGTGTTGGCCAGCACATGGCGGGCAGCGAATTCATGGTCGGCGTCCTCGGCACGGCGGCCCGCCCAGGTTCGGATCGCGGCGCCATGGCTTACCAGCGCGGCGGTTCCATGCTTGCCCCGGAAGGCACGTTCCACTACCTGCTTGATAGCGGCGTCAAAACGTTCAAAGAAGGCATGGCCGTCAGGTCCCCCCGGCATGCGCCGGCCAAGGTCGCCGGCGGCCCAGGAGATGACCGTTCCCATATACCGCTTGTGCGACTCGTGGTCCGTAAGTTTCTCCAGCGAGCCGGCCTCGATTTCATGCAGGCCATCCAGCACTTCGACGTCAAGGCTGCGCAGCCTGCCCAGTGGAGCAGCTGTGATTTGGGTCCTGATCAGCGTGGACGCGTACAGGGCACCAATTGGCTCATTGGCCAGGGACCGCGCCATGGCTTCGGCCTGCCGCTCACCGAGTTCTGTCAGTCCGGGCCCCGGATGGGCGGTATCCAACTGGCCGAGGACGTTGCCGGGGGTCTGTCCGTGGCGGATGAGCAGCAGCTTCATGCTCTCCAGTTTCGCACCCCGGGGACCTGGCTGCGGACCCGTCAGCTGCCCCTGATAACGCGAAGGCGCCGGGCCTTTCCAAGCCCGGCGCCGCCGTCGTAATTCTCCTGCGCCCCGCGGCGGACCTACTTGAGGTGGTCCACCAGCTGGTCCGCGATGCCCGTGTACTTGCCCGGTGTCAGCGCGAGCAGCCGTGCCTCCGCATCGGCGGAAAGGCCAAGGCTCTGCACGAACTCCCGCATGCGCGCGGCATCCACGCGCTGGCCGCGGGTGAGGTCCTTGAGCCGCTCGTAGGGGTTCTCCATGCCCTTGACGCCGGCAACGGCCTCGGCACGCATGACCATCTGGATGGCTTCGCCCAGCACTTCCCAGTTCGTGTCCAGGTCGCCGGCCAACACGTCCTCGGCAACGTCCAGGCGCTCAAGGCCCTTGGCCACGTTGGAGATGGCCAGCAGCGAGTGCCCGAACGCGACGCCGATGTTGCGCTGGCTGGAGGAGTCCGTGAGGTCGCGCTGCCAGCGGGAAGTAACCAGTGTCGCCGCCAGGGTGTCCAGCAGGCCGTTGGAGATCTCCAGGTTCGCTTCGGCGTTCTCGAAGCGGATCGGGTTCACCTTGTGCGGCATGGTGGAGGAGCCGGTGGCCCCCGCAACCGGGATCTGCGCGAAGTAGCCGATGGAGATGTAGCTCCAGATGTCGGTGCAGACGTTGTGCAGGATGCGGTTGAAGCGGGCCACGTCGGCATACAGCTCCGCCTGCCAATCGTGGCTTTCAATCTGGGTGGTAAGGGGGTTCCAGGTCAGTCCCAGACCCTCTACGAAGGACCTGGAAACCTGCTGCCAGTCGGCGCCGGGAACGGAGGCAACATGCGCGGCGTAAGTACCGGTGGCGCCGTTGATCTTGCCGAGGTACTCGGTCCTTGCGATCCGGTCCAGCTGCCGGTTCAGGCGGTGAGCGGTGACCGCGAGCTCCTTGCCCAGGGTGGTGGGCGTGGCCGGCTGCCCGTGCGTCCGCGAGAGCATGGGGACCGAACGGTTGTCCTCTGCCATCTTGCTGATCTGGGCCACCAGGGCGCGGGCGGCGGGGAGCCACACGTCCTCCACAGCACCCTTGACGCCGAGGGCGTAGGACAAGTTGTTGATGTCCTCCGAGGTGCAGCCGAAGTGCACCATGGCCGTCAGGTTTTCGATGCCGATGCCGGGGAGGCGCCTGCCGATGTAGTACTCCACGGCCTTCACGTCGTGAACCGTCACGGCTTCGATTTCCGCGAGTTCGGCCACGGAAGCGGCATCGAATTCGGTGACGATGGCACGGAGCTGATCCTGCTGGTCCTGGCTGAGCGCGCCGGCGCCGGGGAGCACGTTGTTACTGGTCAGGTGGATAAGCCATTCAACTTCGACAGCCACACGGTCGCGGTTCAGGGCAGCTTCGGACAGGTAATCCACCAGCGGCGCGACGGCGGACTGGTAGCGGCCGTCCAGGGGACCGAGGGCGATCTTTTCCTGTGACGCGGCGAGGGCCAGGCGTCCTGAGGGCGTACGTGTATCAGCTGTGGCGGCAGTTTCAGGCATGTGCTGATTCTTTCACGAACTCCGTTGGCCCCCGAAGCGTGCCTGCCCACGTTACTTGTCCACATAGCCGACGGCGGTGCTGGGGATGGTGCCGGGCTTTCCTTAGCGTTGGCGCATCAGTAAAGCGATGCGGGCCGGCGGGAGCTGCCCGGGATGGGGAATGTGTCATGGGGAACGTGTTGGGGGACGGCATGCCGGGAGCTGCAGACCATGTCGCCGCCGATCTCATGCCATTGGCCGGGCGGCTTGCATCCTGCGTGGCAGGAGTCGAGGAAGTCATAGCCGGACTGCGTGAGATCCAACTGCTCGACTGGCAGTCGCCGGCCGGCCAGGCTTACCGGAACACCGTCGCCCGGCAGGGTGCTGCCCTGCGTCAGGCGTCGGACTGCCTGGAGGAAGCCAGGGCCGCCGTTGCACGCCACGTCCAGGAGAGCTTCACGGCTGCCCTTGCCAAAGGCCAGCTGTAACGCACGCCGGACAATCCATGGACAACGACCGCATCCAACTGTTCGGCCCTGGCAGGGACGGACACCTGACGATCCGGGGCGGCAGCAGTGGCATCAGCGTCCAGCTCGAAGAGCTGACGGCAGGCGCGGAGAAACTGGATGCCCTTGCCCGGGACCTCGTTGCCGTGGAGCAGGAAGCGGGACGGATCCTGGACCACCTCTGCTGGGTTGACCGGCAGCCGGCGTGGTCCGGGTCCGCGCACCTTGCTGCCGTCCGGAACAGTCAATGGCGCGTCCAGGCCGCCAGGGCGGAGTTGCAGCGCATCAGCAGCCAGATTCGTGCCTGCCTCCGCGACTACGAGGACGCCGAGTGGCGTGCCAACGTGGGACGGTTCTTCGGCATCACCAGGGTGGAGGAGTTCAGCAGCTCGTGGGACACCATGGCGGCAGCAGGAGTCCCGGACCGGCGAACCACGGAATCCATCATCACCATGCTGGGACTGGCGGCTCCCGACGTCCGGGCAAGAATTGACCAGGAACCCTTCGTCCGGGACGCCCTGATGTTCCTCGTGGCAAATTACGTCCCGCGGCCTATCGCTGTACGGCCGGAAGAACCCGTCCGGGTGGAGCTGGATACGTCGCCCGCCGGCCTTCTGGAGCGGATCCGGGACGTAGATGCCCGCGGTCCCGGACACGTTGAGGTGCTGGAGGTGGAGAACGGCGGGGAGGCGACGTACGTGGTGGTCCTTCCCGGCACCCAGGCGTCAGGAAGATACGCGGGCGGTGACAACCCCTTCGACGAAGCCGGCATTCTGGAAGGAATGCTGTACGGCTCGGAGGAACTGAACCAGGCCGTCCTTGATGCTTTGGCATTGGCCGGGGCGGAACGTGGCGCGGCCGTGGTCGCGGTGGGCTACAGCCAGGGCGGAATCCATGCCATGAACCTGGCTGCCGATTCCCGCGTCCTGGAACGGTACGACGTCAAGTATGTGCTGACGGCGGGCTCCCCGGTGGCCGGAACCAGGCCCGGAGAGGAAGTCAGCGCACTGCATCTTGAGCATGAAGCCGACTGGGTGCCTGGAAGCGATGGTGTGGCCAACCCGGAAACCCGGAACCGGGTCACCGTCTCCACGTCCACGCCTGTCTCGTCCCGGGAGGATAAGGGGCTGGGCCCTGGCCACAGCTTCGATGGGTACCAGGAAGCCGCGCGCCTCGTGGCGGACAGTAACGATCCGTCCCTGGTGCACTCCACAGCGGTGCTGGCCGGCGTCCTCGGAGCCGGCGGTACGGCTACGGCCACCCGGTTCTCCCTGTCGCGCACGAAGGGCCCTGCGCAAACGCTCACCCCGCAGGACCCCCGCGCCCATGAGCGGGGACACGGCGGTCGCTAGCCCCGGCGCCGCGGCTAGCGCTTCCGTGCCCCAGGCAGCACGCCGGCCACAACCGAAACCAGCGAGATGATGATTGCGGCCAGCACAGCGGTCCAGAAGAAGGAGTCGATGGTGAACTCCACCGGTGTGTAGCTGCTGATCCAGGACGTCAGGTAGAGCATGGCCGCATTGATGATGATGGTGAACAGCCCCAGGGTCAGGATGGTGATGGGCAGGGCGAGGAACCTGACCAGCGGCCTGACGAAAGCGTTCACAATGCCAAAGAGGGCGCCAATGAACAGGTAGGCCAGGACAAGCCCGACGGCGTCGGTGCCCGCCGTGACGCCGCTTTCCGCAACGGCTTCGGAAGCGGCGGAGCTGGAGATTTCCAGTCCCGGCAGAAGCCAGCTCGCCACCCACAGCGCTGCGGCGTTAATGATGATCCGAAGAATGAAGGAGCCCATTGACCCATGCTTGCACAGGGCCTTGCACACGGGAGGGCGGGACGGAGAGAAGTAGGCTGGGTTGCATGACGTCTTCAGATGCCCTGGCCGGCGGGATTCCGCCGCGCCCGGTGGTGGGCCGGCTGCCCCGCTATGCGGCGGGGAAGCCGCCAGTCGCCGTCGAAGGCTTGGCCAGCTACAAGCTCTCCTCCAATGAGAACCCGCTTCCGCCGCTCCCCGCCGTCGTTGAGGCCATCGCGCGCCAGCAGGACTTCAACCGCTATCCGGACCCGCTCAGCAGCCGGTTGCGGGCGGCCCTCGCCGAATTCCTGGACGTCCCGGCGGATGACATCGTCACCGGAGCCGGCAGCCTGGGCGCGCTGAACCAGGTCCTGGCCACGTTTGCGGGCCAGAATGACGACGGCAAACCCGATGAGGTCATCTACGCGTGGCGGTCGTTCGAGGCCTATCCCATCAGCGTCGGACTGGCAGGCGCCGAGAGCGTCCCGATCCCGGTCACCGCCGATGGCCGGCACGATTTGGCAGCCATGGCCGCCGCAGTCACCGCCCGCACCAAAGTGATCCTCCTGTGCACGCCCAACAACCCCACCGGTCCTGCACTGGCAGCAGCCGAAACTGAAGCCTTCATCCGCTCCGTGCCCTCCAACGTAGTGGTGGTCATCGATGAGGCGTACCAGGAGTTCGTCCGGGCAGCTGACGCGGTGGATGGCCTGGTGCTCTACCGCAAATACCCCAACGTGGTGGTGCTCCGCACGTTTTCCAAAGCCCATGGTTTGGCAGGGCTCCGCGTGGGCTACAGCGTGTCGAATCCGGGGCTCACGCAACACCTCAGGGTGGCCGCCACCCCGTTCGCCGTGTCGCAGATCGCAGAAAAAGCCGCAATGGTTTCGCTGCAAAATTTTCCGCAGGTTGTAGAAAGGGTACAAACGCTCGTGGATGAGCGGACCCGGGTGGAAACCGGCCTGCGGGACCTGGGCTGGGCCGTTCCCGATGCCCAGGGAAACTTCGTCTGGTTGGCCCTGGGTGCTGACAGTACACGCTTTGCAGACCTCGCCGCCGCACGGGCCCTGTCCGTCAGGGCGTTCCCAGGGGACGGGGTCCGGGTCAGCATCGGAGAGCAGGAGGCCAACACCCGGTTCCTGCAGTTGTGTGCGGACTATACAAAGCCCTCAGGTGCTTCCTAGCGCTTAACAAGTACCCCCGCGCCTACCTACTGAAGATAAAGTTAGGATCAGTAAGCCAATGTATATGCCGCAAGAGGAATGTATTCCCTAAGAGGCATATATCCCAGCGACATGCATTGCATCCGGATGCGGCAAGCAAGGAGACGGTATGGGCACACATCTGCCTTCCACCGAGTTTGACGGAACAGCGGTAGACGACCAGCGGGAAGCTGATGCGGAGGCCGTCATGGGCGAGCCCGCGGCGCAGATGGTGCAGCTGCTGGGACCTGATGGCAAGCTCGGCGCCGACCCGATCTACAGCAAGTACGCGGACAAGCTGACGCCGGACCGCCTGCGCGGGCTGTACGCGGACATGGCCGCGATCCGCCGGTTCGATGTTGAGGCCACCGCCCTCCAGCGGCAGGGGCAGCTTGCCCTGTGGGTTCCGCTGACCGGACAGGAAGCAGCGCAGATCGGCTCGGGCCGGGCGAGCCAGCCGCAGGATTACATCTTTCCCACCTACCGGGAACACGGCGTCGCACTGACCAGGAACGTGGACCTTGCGGAACTGCTCCGCCAGTTCCGCGGAGTGTCCAATGGCGGCTGGAACCCGAAGGACACTAATTTCCACCTGTACACCCTGGTGCTCGCCGCCCAGACACTTCACGCGGTGGGCTACGCCATGGGCATCCAGCGGGACCAGAAGCTGGCCGCGACGGGCGGCGCGGCCGGGCAGGAACCGGACGCCGCTGTGATTGCCTACTTCGGCGACGGCGCCAGTTCCGAAGGCGACGTCCACGAGTCCATGGTCTTCGCCTCCTCCTACAACGCCCCCGTGGTGTTTTTCTGCCAGAACAACCACTGGGCGATTTCCGTCCCCACCAACGTGCAGACGCGCGTTCCGCTGTCCAACCGGGCTAAGGGCTACGGCTTCCCGGGCATCCGCGTGGACGGCAACGATGTGATCGCGGTGCACGCCGTCACCGAGTGGGCCCTGGAGCACGCCCGGCAGGGCAAGGGCCCTGTCCTGATCGAGGCCTTCACCTACCGCGTTGGTGCGCACACCACCGCTGACGATCCCACCAAGTACCGCCATTCGGCTGAAGAAGAGGCCTGGCGTGCCAAGGATCCGCTGCTCCGGCTGGAGAAGTACCTCCGTGCCGAGGGCCTGGCGGATGATGATTTCTTCGCCAGGGTCAAGGCCGACGGCGACGAACTCGCGGCCTATGTCCGGCGCACCACCCATGACCTAGAGACTCCGGACATCCGCTCCGCCTTTGCCAACACCTATGCTGAGGCCCACCCCCTAGTGGCCGAGGAACTGGCATGGTTCGAAGAATACGAGGCCGGGTTTGCCGGTCTGGACTCCTCGGCGGAACAGGGACAGGCAGCAGCAAAGGCAGGCCACTGATGACCACCATGACCATCGCCAAGGCGATCAACCAGGGCCTGCGTGCCACCTTGGCCGGCAATTCCAAGTCACTCCTGATGGGCGAGGACATCGGTCCCCTCGGTGGCGTGTACCGGGTGACCGACGGGCTGATCGGCGAGTTCGGCCCGGACCGGGTGGTGGATACCCCGCTGGCTGAGTCCGGCATTATCGGCACCGCCATCGGCCTGGCCCTGCGCGGCTACCGGCCGGTCTGCGAGATCCAGTTCGACGGGTTCGTCTTCCCCGGCTTCAACCAGATCACCACCCAGCTGGCCAAGATGCACGCCCGCAGCAACGGCAACCTCACGGTGCCGGTGGTCATCCGCATCCCTTACGGCGGCGGCATCGGGTCCGTGGAGCACCATTCAGAATCGCCCGAAGCGCTGTTCGCCCACACCGCAGGGCTCCGGATCATCACCCCGTCCAATCCCCACGACGCCTACTGGATGATCCAGCAGGCCGTGGACTGCCAGGACCCGGTGATCGTCTTCGAGCCCAAGCGCCGCTACTGGCTCAAGGGCGAGGTGGACACCCACGCACCTGGCCACGCTGCCGACCCCTTCAAGGCCCATGTCCTTCGCGAAGGCACTGACGCCACCGTCGTCGCCTACGGGCCGCTGGTCCCCGTCGCCCTCGCGGCCGCCAACGCCGCCGAGGAAGACGGCCGCAGTGTGGAAGTCATTGACCTCCGCTCCATCTCGCCGCTCGACTTTGACACCGTCACCGCCTCCGTCCAGAAGACCGGCCGCCTGATCGTCGCCCACGAGGCGCCCACGTTCGGCGGAATCGGCGGCGAGATCGCGGCCCGCATCAGCGAGCGGGCCTTCCATTCGCTTGAAGCCCCCGTCATTCGCGTGGGCGGCTTCCACATGCCGTACCCCGTCGCGAAGGTGGAGGAAGACTACCTTCCGGACATCGACCGCATCCTGGAGGCGCTGGACCGCGCCCTCTCCTACTGAGGACCCCATGACTCTCAACAAGTTCAACCTGCCCGACGTCGGCGAGGGCCTGACCGAGGCCGAGATCGTCTCCTGGAAGGTCAAGCCCGGCGACGCCGTTGCCATCAACGACGTCCTCTGCGAAATCGAAACGGCCAAATCCATCGTGGAACTGCCGTCCCCCTTCGCCGGGACCGTCACCGAACTGCTGGTTCCGGAAGGGGTGACCATCGACGTCGGCACGGCCATCATCAGCGTCAGCGACGAGGTGGAAGGCGATCCAACGCCCGCTGACGTGCGCGCCCCGGAAGTGCCCCTGCAGCCGGTGTACGGCACGCTGCCGGCTGGTGAAGAGGGCGCGGAGGACGACGCCGGCGCCCAGGACAATGCCCCGGCCGGCGGTCCGCTGGTGGGTTCCGGCCCCAAGGCCGACGCCGTCAAGCGCCGCCCGCGCAAAACGCAGCCCTCCGCCGCCGTGACCGTCAACGCCCCGGAGGTGGAACCGGTCCAGCCACGCACGCCGGCTGAGGTCGTCCAGTCCCCGCGCCCCGCCGCTGCGTCCCCGGCAGGAGGTATCGACAACCGGCCTACCCTGGGCGGCACCATCACCGGGCTGGTCAACCGTGTCCTGGCCAAGCCTCCCGTCCGCAAAATCGCCCGGGACCTGGGCATCGACCTGGCGGATGTGGTGGCCACCGGTTCCCGCGGCGAGGTGACCCGCGAGGACCTGGTGAGCTACCAGGCCCAGCGCGACGCCGAACTGGACAAAGCGGACGGATTCTGGGGCAAGGTGGGCAAGCCGCAGGACCAGCGGATTGAACGGATTCCGGTCAAGGGCGTCCGCAAGGCCACGGCCAGGGCGATGGTGGAGTCGGCCTTCTCCGCTCCCCATGTCAGCATCTTCGTGGACGTCGATGCCAGCCGGACCATGGAGTTCGTCAAGCGGCTCAAGTCGTCACGGGACTTTGAGGGCATCCGGGTTTCGCCGCTGTTGATCCTGGCCAAGGCCGTCATTTGGGCTGCCGCACGGAATCCCAGCGTCAATGCCACATGGGTGGACAACGCCGACGGCAGCGACGCCGCCGAGATCCACGTCAAGCACTATATGAACCTGGGCATCGCCGCAGCAACACCGCGCGGCCTGATGGTCCCGAACATCAAGAACGCCCAGGACCTCTCACTCAAGGAACTGGCCCTCGCGCTGAACAACCTTGCCACCACGGCACGGGCCGGCAAGACCCAGCCCGCTGAAATGCAGGGCGGCACGCTGACCATCACGAACATCGGGGCACTGGGCATCGACACGGGGACGCCCATCATCAACCCGGGCGAGGTGGCCATCGTGGCGTTCGGCACCATCAAGCAGAAGCCCTGGGTCCTTGACGGTGAGGTCATCCCGCGCTGGATCACCACCCTCGGCGGCTCCTTCGACCACCGGGTGGTGGATGGTGACCTGTCCGCGCGCTTCATGGCCGACGTCGCTGCCATCCTGGAAGAGCCGGCGCTGCTCCTGGACTAAGGGACGTGGTTGTCAACAGCAATACCATCCGGGCGAAGAACAGGACAGCCAGGTGGCTGACCGAGGCGTTCCAGCCGCCTGTGGTGGTCAGCGTCCAGCTGCTGATCAGCCCCCTGACGGAGGACGGGTTCCCCGGGACCATGGTGTACGGGGCGCTGGCAGCCCTGTTCGTCTGCGTGCTCCCGCTGATCCTGCTGCTGGTCCTGGTGCGGCTTGGAAAGGTCACCGACCACCACGTCAGTGACAGGAGGCAGCGTGCGCCGGTCCTGCTCATGGCGCTGGTTTCGATCCTGGCCGGGCTGCTGGTCCTGGAGGTGGCCGGGGCGCCGCGGAGTGTTGTTGCCATGGTCCTCGCCGTTGTGGGCGGGGTGGTGGTCCTGGCCGCTGTGAGCCCGTTCTGGAAAATGAGCGGCCATGCCGCCGCCATCTCCTGCTCCGCCGTTATCGCCGTCCTGATGCTGGGGCCGGCGTGGGCGCCGCTGCTGCTCCTGGTGCCGGCGGTCGGCTGGTCCCGCGTGGTGCTTCGCGCCCACACCGTTGCTCAGGTGGTGGCAGGCTCACTATTCGGCGGGGTGGTGATGGCGGGCATCTGGTGGATGCTTCAGGGCCTGATGGCGCCGTAGGACATCGTGGTGAACATCTCGAGGGCGGCCGGATCGGCGGTGTCCCCCAGGGCCACAGCCGCTGCCGTCAGCAGCACACCCATCGCGGCCGCTATTCCGGCCCACGCGGTCAGCAGCTTCCAGTCCTCGCGCAGCACGCTGCCCACGGTTGCGGGAAGCTGCAGGTCCGGGGCGATGAGGTTAGGGGCGCTGTCAACGCTGCCGTCATCCAGCAGCGCCACAACGGTGCCGTTGCTGCGGTCAACCCGCATGGAGCAGATGTGGTTTCCGTGGCGGGCCAGGAGGATGTCGTGACCTACGAGCTGGCGGCGCTGGAGAGTGATCAATGGTGCCCCTTGATAGTGGTGTCTGCGTTGTCCGCACCGTTGGGGCCTGATCCGATTTTATCCTTGCGCTCAGGGCTTAAATGGCGTAGAGGGGGTGAGAACGAACACCCCCCGGCGCGACGTTGGCCACCAGGGGGAGTGTCCGCGGTAACTCCTAGTCGGCGTCGTAAGTGTTGGCGATGTAGACATCGCAGGGCGCGTTGTGGGCCACGCTGTTCGCCACACTGCCCAGGACCCGGCCGATGCCCTGCATCCTGCGGTTTCCCACTACGATGATGCGGGCCTCCATCCGGATGGCCTCCTTGATCAAGGCGTCAGCGGGCCGCCCGCGGGCAGCCGAATACGTTACCTTCCCGCCGCCCCCCAGTGATTCAGCCACTGTCCGCGCCACGTGCTCGGCAGCATCGGCATCTGAGACGATCCACTGGTCGCTGCCGCTGCCAAACACCTCTGTCCTGTCACTGTCGAAGGCGCTAACGACGTGGAGTGAGGCATCCAGGGCCAAGGCCAGGTCCCGGGCAGACTCTGCCGCCTTCTTTGCGGTTCCGCTGCCGTCAACTCCCACAACGATGATTCCGCTCATATGTTTGCTCCTTTGCTTGGTTCCGCGGCACTGGTGAGGCCAACGCTACAGCGCGGCGATGGCTTCCTGAAGCACCGGGGCCAGCCGGCGCACGCCCTCGGTAATTGCCTCGGGCGGCACGGCGCTGAAGGCGAGACGCAGCTTGTTGGACGGATCGTCCGACGGCGTGAAGGCGGCACCGGGTATAAAGACCACGCCCGCGTCAATCGCCTTGTGCAGCAGCGGGTAGGTGTCCAGTCCTTCCGGCAGCGTCACCCAGACAAAGAAGCCGCCCTCCGGGCTGGTCCAGCTAGTCCCCGCGGGCATGAACTCCTTCAACGCGGCCAGCATCGCCTGGCAACGGTCCGCGTACAGGCTCCGGTAGGTCTGGATCTGGCCCTGCCAGTCGTATTCGCGGAGATAGGCGGAGACGAGCATCTGGTTCAGGGTTGGCGGGCACAGCGTGACGGATTCGGCGGCAAGGTAGTACCGGCGCTGCAGATGCTCCGGCACCAGGGCCCAACCGATGCGCAGGCCGGGAGCGAAAATCTTGGAGAACGAACCCATGTAGATGACGTCGTCCGGGTTTCCCGCACGCAGCGGTGGCAGGGGCTCGCCGCTGTACCGCAGCAGGCCGTAGGGGTTATCTTCGAGGATCAAAATATTCGCGTTGCGACATATGTCGACCACCTGCTGGCGGCGTTCCTTGGCGAGGGTGATTCCGGAAGGGTTGTTGAAGTTGGGGATGGTGTAGAGGAATTTGATGCTCTTGCCGGACAGCTGGAGCGCCGCGATCTTCGCTTCCAGCACCTCCGGGACCAGGCCGGATTCGTCCATGTCCACTGTTTCCACCTGGACCTGGTACGACTCGAACGTGTTCAGTGCTCCCACATAAGTGGGATCTTCCACCAGCACCACGTCACCTGGATTGCAGAAGACTTTGGTGGCCACATCCTGGGCTGACTGGGAACCGGCGGTGATCACCACGTTCTGAGGCAGGGCATCCAGGATTCCCTCGGCGGCCATCACCTCGCAGATTTGTGTCCGCAGCTCCAGGGTCCCCTGGCCGGTCCCGTACTGCAGCGCGGTCAGGCCGTCCTCTGCAATGATCCGGGCCGTCGTGGCCGCGAGCCGGTCCAAGGGCAGGGACTGCAGGTAAGGGCTTCCGCCGGCAAGGGAGACCAGGCCCGGGCGCATGGAGATGTCAAAGACGTCGCGCACCGCCGACTGCCGGATATTCGCGGCCCGGTCCGAGAATAGTTCCTCGTGCCGGTGGGCGGACGTGGCGGCCCGTTCGATTGCATCTATTGCTTCCGCTGGCAGCGTCCCTGCTGCGTCGATTGTTTCGTGGCTCACACGGACAGGATACAGCTGAAGGTTGCCTGAAAAGCAACACCTGTTGCGCTACCGTGCCCTGCCGACTAATCCTGGCGCAACACTTCAGCGAGGGGTTGTCCGTTCACGTAGACCTCTGCCCTGATGGCGCCGGCGGCGGCCACCGCGGTCTGGGTCAGCTGGGCTTCCACGCGCAGGATGTCACACGCGCCGCCAAGGGTAAGCGTGCCGGCCAGGTAGACCGTGACAGTGGTCCCGTCAAAGCTCCCGGACAGGAAAGTCAGGTCGGAGCCGTCCAAGGCGTTGTAGACGTCCGAGACCTCGATCGGCTCCAGTGGAATGTCACCGCCCCCTGCCCCTTCGAGCAGGGCGTTCATCGCGGCAGTCAACAGGGGCTCGGTCCCTGGCGCGGCCCGGGACAGTCCCACCAGGCTGTCGTTGCAGCCGAAACGCACGCCGCTGCTGCCGCCGTCGTCAAGGAGAACGTAGTAGGCGGTCAGCATTCGCGGTGCCGCCGGGATTACCGGGGGATTCGAAGCAGTGGGGGAGGGGGTCTGTGTTGCCGGCGTTGCCCGTGGTTTCCCCGCCTCCGGGACGGACATGCCTTGAGGTGGCGCCATGGCCGGCGGGCTGGTGGGTGGCCGGCTTGGGGTTGGGGCGAGGGTGGGTCCGGGCGGCATGGCGGGAGTGCCGGCCGAGGCTGGTTCCTGCGGCTGTGGCGCAGGAACGGTGGGGGCGGGAGGCGGCGCAGGGCTGCTGACGGAACCGCTGCCTGGGTTGGGGGAAGCGGCGGAGGGCGTCTGCGGAGCCTGGTCCACGCAGGAGGCAAGGAGCAGCGGAAGGGCGAGGGCTGCCGCCGCCCAGCGCTTCCTTGCGGGGCGCCTCCCGGCGCTCTGCTCTGCTGCCATGACTGCACCGCGATTCCGTTCCGGTACTTTTTCGTGGATCAATGCTACGGCTGGCTCTTCCGGCCGCGTATGTCCGGTAGGTACCGGTTGGGACAAGAGTTGGTCACGGTGCCGGCATGCGGCAACGCCCGGTCCGCTGGCGGGCGGACCGGGCGTTGCGGGCATTTCAAGCCTTAGGCTGCAGGTGCGGCAGCAGCAAGGACATCGAACACGCCCTTGATCTGCTCAACAACCTCGGCGTCGTCCTTGGGGTGAACTTCGGCGAACCGGACCATCGAGCCGGGGACGGCCAGCTTCACGTCCTCGAGGACCTGGGCGCCGGCAATCCCGGCGGCCTTGCGGGCCTCGTCCTGGGCCCACACGCCGCCATACTGGCCAAACGCCGTACCGACGACGGCCGTGGGCTTGCCGGCCAGGGCGCCGGCGCCGAAGGGGCGGGACAGCCAGTCAATGGCGTTCTTCAGGGCTGCGGGCACGGTGCCGTTGTGCTCGGGGGTCACCAGGAGGACGGTGTCGGCTTCGCTGGCTGCGGAACGGAGGGCGGCGGCAGCGGCGGGAACCTTGCCTTCAACGTCGATGTCCTCGTTGTAGAAGGGGATATTGCCCAGGCTTTCGTGGATGACGACGTCCACCTGCTCGGGGGCGTTGAGTTGGATTGCCTCCGCCAGTTTCTGGTTCGTGGATTCGGCACGCAGGCTGCCGACGAGAGTCAGTACTTTGCTCTTGGTCATAAGAACTCCTTGTCTTGGTGGCAGCGGGACGCCGCTTGCCGGTTTTCGCTCAGGCTGGTCATGCCTTCCACCAGACTAAACGGACCGTGGTCCGGTTCTATTCCCGGGGGCTAGAATGACGCTGTGAGCCTGATCCCACTGCGGCCGGGAATGCCGGCGACGGCAGCTGAACGGAGTGACGCCGCCCGCAACCGGGAGCGGCTGCTGGTGGCCGCCCGGGAAATCATCCGGGAGGGCGGCGCCCAGGGGCTCACCATGGACCGTCTGGCCGAGCGCGCCGGTGTGGGCAAGGGCACTGTATTCCGCCGTTTCGGCAGCCGGGCAGGCCTCCTGCTGACGTTGCTGGACGATTCTGAAGCGGCGTTCCAGGAGCGCTTCCTGTTTGGCCCGCCGCCTTTGGGGCCGGGCGCGCCCGGCCTGGAGCGGCTGGTTGCCTTCGGTGCCGCTCGGATCGCCTACGTGGTGGAGTTCGGCGACCTTGTGCTCGCGGCGGAGAACGCCTCCCGCAGCAGCCGTTTTGAGGTGCCCGCAGCGGCGCTGTGGCACCGGCATATCGAAGTGCTGCTCCGGGAAGAAGGCTTCACCTCCGACCCCTGGCTCATGGCGGGCTCCCTGGGTGCCGCCCTGGACCCCGGGCGGCTCCTCAACCTGGTCCGCGTCCACGGGATCACCGCTGACAGGTTGGCCGCGTCGTGGCGGGATCTTGTCACACGGGTGGTCAAAGGCGCATAGATTACGCGGGCAGAAGCCCCAGCGTCCAGTCAAATCAACTTCACAGAATTGTTCATAACAATCTGATACGCCCGGGTAGTTTTCCCCGCGTCCGCCCCCATTTTCGCTGATGGCCTGTGGTAGTTTCCTCTGGAATGTGACCCGCGACATAGTCCGCCAGGACGCCCGGCCAGGGCTGCGGGACGCCAGCTATCCGCTGGCACTGGTCCCGGTGACGCGGTACAACTCCCGCTGATCCGGGGAGGACGGAAGGATCCAGATAGCGTGCTCAGGTACCTCGCAAGGCGCGGCCTCATCTATGTGGTCATGATTTTCCTGACCACCTCCGCGGGCTACTTCCTTGCGGTGGGTTCCCTGAAGCCTGCACTGCTCGAACAGGAACGCATTCCGCGCCCAACTCCTGAACAGGTTGCCACCTCGATGCGACTGAAGGGACTTGACCCGGACCTGAGCCCCTGGGAGCGCTATGTCGACTGGCTGACCGCCATCGTCACCCGCTGGGACTGGGGCAGGAGCCCCAACGGGGCCTTCATCAACGCGGAGTTCGGCGACAGAGTCTGGATCTCCACCAGGTTGTTCCTGGCATCCATCGTCTTGACCCTCGTCATTGGTGTGGCCCTAGGGGTCTACTCCGCCGCCCGGCAGTACAAGTTCCAGGACCGGGTCATCACCTCCTACAGCTATCTTGCCTACATCGTGCCCGCACCCATCGCCTACTTCCTGGTGCAGCTCGGAGCCATCAACATCAACGAGTCCGTGGGTGAGCGCATCTTCTTCGTCACCGGAATCTCCACACCCGGGATAGAACCGGGCTGGGCGCAATTCGTGGACATGCTGGCGCATTACGCGGTACCCACCGTCGCCATCACCCTGGTGGGGTGGGGTTCCTACCAGATCGCCCAGCGCCAGTACCTGCTGGACAACGTGAATGCTGATTTCGTCCGGACGGCCCGTGCCAAGGGCCTCAGCCGCAACCAGGCCATAACCCGGCATGCCCTGCGGGTTTCCTTCATCCCGGTGGCACAAAGCATCGCCTTCACCATCCCGGCCATCTTCGCCGGTGGATTCTTCGCGGAAAAGATCTTCGCCTGGCCCGGCATCGGTTCCTGGAGCATTGACGCCATTTCGCTGCAGGACGTGAACGCCGCCACTGCCACCCTCGCCTACGGTTCGGTCATTTTCGCGCTTGGCGCCATCCTGGCCGACTTCGCCACCACACTGGTTGACCCGAGAGTGAGGGTGCAGTAGCCGTGACCAACCTCAATGCCGTCGATCCGGCAGCCGCGGCGCAGGACGCCCACCTGGAGGGCGCCGACGCCGTCATCGGCAAGTCCACCATCATCTTCCGCCGCTTCATGCGGAACAAGACAGCCGTGGCCGGCCTGGCCATCTTCCTTGCCCTGACCCTGTTCTCCTTCGTGGGCGGGTACTTCACGCCCTGGGACAAGGAAACCATCGACCCCTTTAACATCGGGATGCCGCCGTCCGCCGTGCACTACCTGGGCACCTCCCAGGCCGGCATCGACCTCTACGCCATGACCGTGGAAGGAACCCGGATCTCCATCCTGATCGGCCTGGTGGTGGGCCTGGTTTCGGTCCTCGTAGCCGCGGTCTACGGCTGCACCATGGCCTACTTCGGCGGCAAAGTGGACAAGCTGATGCTCTTCGTCCTCGAAGCGCTCATCATGATGCCGGCACTCCTGGTTGTCGCCGTGGCCACCAGCGGCGGCGGAGCGGGACTCAAACAGGACCTGCCATCCTGGCTGCTGCTGATCATCGTGCTGCTGGTCTTCAGCTGGATGGGAACCGCACGCCTCATCCGTTCGCTGTCCATGTCCCTCATGCAGCGGGACTTCGTCAAAGCAGCCCAGTACATGGGTGTGCCGCCGCTCCGGATCATCTGGCGGCACCTGGTGCCGAACATCGGCTCGCTGCTGGTCCTGGACATTACCCGCGGGGTCACCGCCGCCATCCTGGCCGAGGTTGCCTTCTCCTTCATCGGCATCGGCATCAAGCTCCCGGACGTAAGCCTTGGCGTGCTGATCGGCGGCGCCACCTCCCAGGTCCAGACATTCCCGTGGATGTTCTGGGTGCCCCTGACTGTCATGTTCCTCCTCACCGGGTCCCTGGCGATGATGAACGACGGCCTGCGTGACGCCTTCGACCCCAGCTCCAGCTCCAGCGGCAAGGCGCGGAAAAACAGAGCCCGCAACAACGGAATCCAACAGGCACCTGTGCAGAAGAAGGCGTCATGAGCAGCGAAACCACCGCCGGGCCGGCGGAGTCCACGGGGTCGCCGGCGGAGCGGCTCCACGTAGCAGGGCTCTCCGGCCCCACCGACGCCGTACTGTCGGTCCGCGACCTGCACGTCCGGTTCAACTCTGAAAACGGCGTTGTCCACGCAGTCCGCGGCATGGACTTCGACCTGATGGCCGGCAAGACGCTCGGCATCGTGGGAGAGTCCGGCTCCGGCAAGTCCGTCACCTCCCTGGCCATCATGGGCCTGCTGCCCCCAGCCGCCGAGGTCTCCGGCTCCGTCCGCCTCAACGGCCGTGAACTGCTCGGCCTTAGCGACAAAGCCATGGGCGGTTACCGCGGCAACGAACTGGCCATGGTCTTCCAGGACCCGCTTTCCTCCCTGACGCCCGTGTACACAGTGGGCACCCAGATCATTGAAGCGCTCACCATCCACAACCCCGGCATGAGCAGGCAGGCGAAGGAAGCGCGCGCCGTCGAACTCCTGGCCATGGTGGGGATTCCCAGCCCCAAGCACAGGCTGAGGGCCTTTCCGCATGAATTCTCCGGCGGCATGCGCCAGCGCGTGATGATCGCCATCGCCATCGCCAACAACCCTCGGGTCCTGATCGCGGATGAGCCGACGACGGCGCTGGACGTGACCATCCAGGCGCAAGTCCTTGAGGTGCTCCACACGGCACAGGAAGAGACCGGTGCCGCCGTCGTCATGATCACCCACGACCTGGGCGTGGTGGCCGGCATGGCAGACGACATCATGGTGATGTACGCCGGCAAGCCTGTGGAGACAGGGGCGGTGGATGACATCTACTACAACCCGCGGATGCCCTACACCATGGGCCTGCTCGGCGCCGTGCCGCGCGTTGACGCTGCGGAGAAGTCATCGCTGATTCCCATCGAGGGCATGCCGCCCAACCTGATCCATACCCCCACCGGTTGTTCGTTTGCGCCCCGCTGCCCGCTGGCCTCCGAGGCCTGCCTGGACGGCGAACCCGCGCTGGCACCAGTACCGGGAAGCGCCCTTCACCGCGCCGCCTGCATCAAATCCGGGGCCTTGGGCGGTGACGTGGACGTCCGCGACGTCTTTTCCGCTCCGCCGGTGCCGGTGTCCCGCTTCGATGCCATTCCCCGCGGGGAGCGCACAGCTGTCCTGGAGCTCAAGGACGTGCGCAAGCACTTCCCGCTCACCAAGGGAGCCCTGATAAAGCGCCGCATGGGCACCGTCAAGGCCGTGGACGGGATCAGCTTCGACATCCGTGAGGGGGAGTGCTTCTCGATCGTGGGCGAGTCAGGTTCGGGAAAGACCACCACCCTCCTGGAGATCATGGAGTTCCACAAGGACCAGGACGGCGAAGTGGTCATCGGCGGCCTGAGCAACAAGCAGGCCGCGGATGCCAGGACCAAGGGCGCCATGCGCCGGGAACTGCAAATGGTGTTCCAGGACCCTACCGGTGCCCTGGACCCGCGGTTCACCGTCTACGAAGTCCTCGCCGAACCGCTGCAGAACGCAGGCATGGACCGGCAGGCCGCCAAGAAACGGATCATGGAGCTGATGAGGCTGGTGGGCCTGCAGCCGGACCACGTCAACCGCTTCCCCAACCAGTTCTCCGGCGGCCAGCGCCAGCGGATCGGCATTGCACGCGCGCTGGCCGTGAACCCCAAACTGGTGGTTCTTGACGAGCCCGTCTCGGCCCTCGACGTTTCGGTGCAGGCAGGGGTCATCAACCTCCTGGACAGGCTCCGTGCCGAGCTGGGCCTGAGCTACCTCCTGGTGGCGCACGATCTCTCCGTGGTCCGGCACATCTCCAACCGGGTTGCCGTGATGTACCTGGGCAAGATTGTGGAGATCGGCGAGGTTGACCGGGTGTTCGGCAACCCCCGCCATCCGTACACGCGGGCCCTCCTGTCCGCCATTCCGGTACCTGACCCCCAAGTGGAACGCACCCGCGAACGCATCATCCTCAAGGGCGACCTGCCCTCCCCGCTGGACGCTCCCAAGGGCTGCAACTTCGCCACGCGGTGCCCCGTCTTCGCTGCACTGCCGCCCGCAAAGCAGGAAAAGTGCTTCACCCTGGAGCCGCCGCTGGAGCCCGTAACGCCCTCAATGGCGGCACGGACCCTGGAGGCTGCCCCCGTGCCGCTGCCGGACCAGCGCTTTGCCTGTTTCTTCCCGGACGGACCGCTGGATGAGGACATGCTGGTGGTCCACGACACAGCGGACCACCATGCACCCCAGGATTAGCCGACCCATCACTCCACCAGCACCAAACGAAGGGAAAACCATGAGGAATCTGAACAGGATCGGCGGGGCAGCTGCCATTGCTGCTGCCCTGGCGCTGACGGCCTGCGGCGGTGGTGGCGGTGCCACTGGCCCCGAAACGGCCAAGGGGCAGGAGGCAGGCAGCGACCTGTCCAAGCTCATCAGCATCAACGAGAAGCCTGCAGCCGATCTTGAACAGGGCGGCAAGGTGACACTTCCGCTGGGCAGCATCGGTCCGGACTTCAACGGGTTCTCCAACAACGGCAACAGCTCGGACAACTCCGCGCTGATGGCTCCGATCAATCCGGTTGCGGTGTCGGGCGGCGGAATCGGCGGCTGCTGGAAGGTCGATTTCGAGGGCAAGGCGAGCCCCAACAAGGACTTCTGCGAGTCCGTGGAAAGCGAGATGGTTGACGGCAAGCAAACCGTCACCATCAAGGTCAACGAAAAGGCAACCTACAACGACGGCACGCCGATCGACATCAAGGCCTTCCAGAACACCTGGAACATCCTGAAGAGCCCGGACGCCGGCTACGACATCGTGACCTCCGGTTCCTACGCTTTCGTGGAGTCGGTCGAGGCCGGCAGCAGCGACAAGGAAGTCATCGTCAAAATGACGCAGCCGGTCTATCCCCTGGAAGACCTGTTCTTCGGGCTGATCCACCCGGCCGTCAACACGCCGGAGATCTTCAACGAGGGCTTTGTCGGCGAGATGCACCCGGAGTGGATGGCCGGCCCGTTCAAGGTGGACCAGTATGACCCGGCCGCCAAGACCCTCTCCCTGGTCCCCAATGAAAAGTGGTGGGGCACAAAGCCGGTCCTGGAGAACGTGGTCTTCCGCCAGCTGGAAACCAGCGCCCAGATCGCAGCCTTCAAGAACGGCGAGATCGACGCGATGTCCGCCAACACCATCGCCCTTTACAAGCAGCTGGAAGGCACCAAGGACGCCGAGGTCCGCCGCGGCCAGCGCCTGTTCGCCGGCGGCCTGAACATCAACGCCCAGCGGATCACCGACGTCGCTGTCCGGGAAGCCATCTTTGCCGCAGTGGACCGCGAGGCCCTGCGAAAGGTCCGGTTCAACGGCCTGAACTGGGAGGAGCCCAGCTCCGGTTCCATGATGCTCCTGCCGTTCTCGGACTACTACCAGGACAACTACCCCGTGAAGGAGACCGGCCCGGACGCCGCCAAGAAGGTCCTGACCGACGCCGGGTACACGGAGAACGCCAGCGGCGTCATGGAGAAGGACGGCAAGCCTGTCTCCTTCAAGATCAGCAACTTCGGTGACGATCCCACCACGCTGGCCTTTACCCAGACCCTGCAGAAGCAGCTCCAGGCCGGCGGCATGGACGTGGGCATCGACCAGCGGGCCTCGGCCGACTTCGGAAAGGTCATCGGCGGCCGCGAGTTCGACCTGAGCGTCTCCGGCTACACCGTTGGCGCCGACGCGACGTCCGCCGTCAAGCAGTACTACGACTCCAAGACCAACGAAAACGGCCTGGGAGACGCTGAACTGGACAAGAGGATCGCCGAGCTCGCCTCCATCGAGGACAACGCCGAACGGAACAAGGCAGCCATGGAAGTGGAGAAGGAGCACATGGCGAAGTACTTTTCCATGGGCGTGGTCATGAACGGCCCGCAGATCTCCTTCGTCCGCACCGGCCTTGCCAACTACGGCCCGTCCCTGTTCCAGAGCCTGTCCCAGGTTCCGGACTGGACCACCCTTGGCTGGGAAAAGAAGTAACTGCTTCATAATCGCCAAGGCCGGCATTCCCGCCAGGGGGTGCCGGCCGCGGCGTTTAAGTAGCAGCGGATAAGGACAGCCGGCGCGCCCGGCAAGGCAGCGGAGTAGCGTAGCTTCCATGACCGGAACTGCTGCTGAACGCCCCATCCGCACTGCCGTCGTCGGGTACGGCCTGGCAGGGAGCGTCTTCCACGCCCCGCTGATCGCGGCCGACCCCAGTTACTCGCTGGACGTCATTGCAACGTCCGACGCCGGCAGGCAGGCGGCTGCCACCGCCCGCTATCCGGGGGTCAAGACAGTCCGCGACGGCGACGCCGTCCTGGACGTTGCGGACCACCTGGACCTGGTGGTGCTGGGAACCCCGCCGGCCACGCACTACCCCCTGGCCAGGGCTGCCCTGGAAGCGGGGCTGGACGTTGTGGTGGACAAGCCTTTCGCTGTCACCAGCGCGCAGGGGCAGGAACTGATCGAACTGGCCCGGAAGCTGGGCCGGGTGCTGACGGTCTTCCACAACCGGCGGTGGGACGGCGATTATCTGACCCTGCGGAAATTGCTGGCGGTGGACGCCGTGGGCACCGTGACCAGGTTCGAATCGCGCTTCGAGCGCTGGTCCCCCATCATCGCCAAAGCCTGGAAGGCGCGCGCCACGGCCGCCGACGGGGGCGGTGCGTTGTTCGACCTGGGCAGCCACCTCATTGACCAGGCGCTCCAGCTCTTCGGCCCGGCCGCGGTGACCCATGCCGAGCTGCGGGCTCGGCGCTCTGAGGAGCGGGCGGATGATGATGTGTTCGTGGTGCTGCGCCACGAGACGGGGGTCCTCAGCCACCTGCACATGAACATGCTCTGCGCGCAGCAGGCCCCGCGGTTCCGCGTCCTGGGTTCGGTGGGCGGCTTCACCAAGCACGGCGTGGACCCGCAGGAACCTTACATCGTGGCCGGAGGCAGCCCGCTCGACGAGGAATACGGGGTGGAGTCACCGGAATGGGCAGGGCTCCTGGGCCGTGACGGCCACCTGGATGCCCTGCCCACCGAGCGGGGGGCCTATCCCGAGTTCTACCGGCTGCTGGCCGGGAAGATCCACGACGGCGGTGCCGCCTCCGCGGCGCCCCTTCCCGTGGACCCAGCAGACGCCGTCGAGACCCTCAAGATCATCGAGGCGGCACGCGCTCTGGCCCGGTAGCGCCTCCTGTTACGCCGAGACGAGTTCGTGCCAGTCGGCCACGAGGGGCAGGTTGTGGGCTTCCGAAACCGAGTGGTGTGCAACGTGGCCGGCGGCGATGTTGAGCCCTGCCGCCAGGGCAGGATCACGGTCGAACGCGGCCTTGACGCCGAGGTTGGCCAGGGCCACCGCGTAGCGCAGGGTGACGTTGGTCAGCGCGTACGTGGAGGTGTTGGGGACGGCGCCGGGCATGTTCGCCACGCAGTAGAAAATGGTGTTGTGCACCTTGTAGGTGGGTTCCTGGTGCGTGGTGGGGTGGGTGTCCTCAAAGCAGCCGCCCTGGTCAACGGCGATGTCCACCAGGACCGAGCCGGGCTTCATCCGCGCCACGAGGTCGTGGGTCACCAGTTTGGGGGCCTTCGCGCCGGGGATCAGGACCGAGCCGATCACCAGGTCCGCGTCCACAACGGACTTCTCGATCTCGTATTTGTTCGAGGCCACCGTCTTCAGCCGGCCCTGGTACTGGGCGTCCAGTTCGCGGAGCCGGTTGATGTTGATGTCCAGGATGGTGACGTCTGCGCCGAGTCCCAGCGCCATGGCTGCAGCGTTGGTTCCGGCAACGCCGGCGCCCAGCACAACAACCTTGGCAGGGCGGACGCCGGGCACGCCGCCCAGCAGGATGCCCTTGCCGCCGGCGGGTGCCATCAGCGAGGAGGCGCCCACCTGGACGGACAGCCGGCCCGCGACCTCGGACATGGGCGCGAGCAGGGGCAGGGTGCGCCCCTCCTGCACGGTTTCGTAGGCGATGGCCGTGACGCCGGAGTTGATGAGCTCGCGGGTCAGTTCCGGCTCGGCGGCGAGGTGCAGGTAGGTGAAGAGGATCAGGCCCTTGCGGAAGCGGTGGTACTCGGCCTTGATCGGCTCCTTGACCTTCATGACCATGTCCGCACGGGCCCAGACGTCGTCCGCCTCGTTGACGATTTCCGCACCGGCGATCGAGTATTCCTCATCGGTGATGCCGGAGCCGAGGCCCGCGCCGCGCTCCACCAGGACCGTGTGGCCGTGGGTGCGGAACTCGTGGACGCCGGCGGCAGTGATGGCCACCCGGAATTCGTTGTTCTTGATTTCTTTGGGGACACCGATGATCATCGTGGGCTCCAGGTTCTCGGCCGTGTGGGCCGGAAAGTGCGGAAGGTTCTGTGTTTCCACGATAAATCCGGCTGTGAGCCAGCCGACATGGAGTAGTGGTGGACGTGTGGGGAGAACCGCGGAATTCTGCCGATTTTATCGGCTTTCATTCGACAGATGTCGAGCCTTGGAACGTCAGGTGTCGCCTGCTGTCCGTTCGTCCGCGCCCGCTCAAAAGCAGTAGTGTTGCCCCATGCAGCAGGGTGTGGAGCAGCTCGTGGAGCAGGTGGCGCAGAAGCTCGGCCGCGGGCTGTCCCTCGAGGACCTGGACGGGGTGCTGCTCGCCTACAGCTCCAACCAGTCCCACGCGGACCGGGTGCGGGTTAACTTCCTGCTCAGCAAGAAGGTGCCGGCGGACGTCAGCGCCTGGCAACTCTCGCACGGCATCGCCACCGCCGTCCGGCCCGTGGTGGTCCCGGCCAACCCGGACCTGGGGATGCTGGGCCGCGTGTGCGTCCCGTTGATGGTCCGCGGTTTCCGCGTGGGATACCTGTGGGTGCAGCAGGACTCGGCGGAGGAAAATCCGGCTGCAATCCTCACCCAGCTCCCGGCAGTCAACCACGAGCTGGAACTGCTGTCCGGGCTGCTGCTGGATTCCAACACGGCCGAATCGGAGTACCGGCGGAGCCGTGAGCGGGAGTTCCTGGCTGCCTGCGCCGGGGAACCAAACGCGGTGGCTGCCGTAGCCGGGTGGAAGGAAGTCCAGGGGAAGGGGCCCTGGCAGATGGTCACGGTCCTCGACGCCGACGGCTGGGCCAGCGGCCCCGATCCCATTGCCGCCACCCTGACCCACCGCTCCACCGCGCTCCAGGCCACCGTGGGTGTTGATGCCGCCCTGTTCAGCGCCGGCACCGAGACGCATTCGGTGGTGCTGTTCCGCGAATCGACAGGCCGGGCCAACCACGCCCAGGTGCTGGTGCACTACCAGCTGGAACTGGCCAAACGCTCGGGCCGGCCGGTCCACCGCATCATCCTGGGCATCAGCGAAGGCTTCAGCCGGACCCGCCAGCTGTCAGAGGCGTACCGCCAGTCCAGGGTTGCGGCGCAGGCTGCGGCGGTGGACCCGCAACTGGGCGAGCTGGTGGACTGCCGGGCCGCCGGCGTGTACCAGCTGCTGGCCTCGGCCGGGGGAGGGGTTGGCGCCTGGGCGGACTCCGGCTCGGTCTACTTCCGGATGCTGGAGGACCACGACCGCAACGGTGAGCTCATTCCCGTCCTGGAACTCCTCTATGACAACGACGGCTCGGTGCAGGACGTTGCCGCCCGGCTGCACCTGCACCGCAGCAGCATCTACAACCGGCTGGGCCGGATCCGGCAGCTCCTGGGCGTGGACCCGCTCAAGGGGCTGCCCCGGCTGGAACTCCACGCAGCCCTGAAGATGCGGCGCTGGGCAGGCCGGCCAAGGATCTAGGCGTCCTGCCCGTCCACCGCTTCCTGCGGGCCTGCCTTCCTCCTGGATTCCTTCTTCTGCTGCTCCAGTTTCTGTTGTTCAAGCTTCTGCTTGTCCAGCCAGGCCATGATGGCCGCCAGCGGGATGCGCCGGTGTGAGCCGCGGTATTCCACCGGGATTTCGCCGCGGTCCGTCATGTTGCGGAGGTAGGTGTGCGAAATGCCGGCCAGTTCCGCCGCCTTGGAGGTGGTCAGCATTTCCTCAACGCTGCTGACGGTCACCGCTTCGCCGCGGCCGAACCGGTGGAGCAGATCGACGACGGCGTCCCGCGCCAGGGGCGGCAGCCGGTGGACAGTGCCGTCCACGAAAACAGTGATGTCATCGCTGCCCGCAAGTGCCCGCTGGAGCCTGTCGGCATCTTCCCCTGGAAGGGCGCCGGTCATCCGGGGAGCTATCAGTGCCATGATTTCAGCCTACCCGTGCCCTGCTGCGGCGGACGGTATGCTCGGCTGATGGAATTGAGTGGCGGACAAGATGTGGAACACGGCGGCCTGCATGGAAAGCTCTATGCTTCGGTCCTGCCTGCCGCTGTCGGGGCCAGGCCTACGTACGTGCTGCTGCACGGTATCGGCGTCTCCCACCGCTACCTGGCCCGGCTGCATCAGGAGCTGGCCAAGACAGCGGACGTCTACACCCTTGACCTGCCGGGCTTCGGCAATGCGGACCGCCCCCGCCGGAGGCTGGAGGTTGAAGACTATGCTGCCTTCGTCACTGCCGTCCTGGCCAGCGCCGGGGTGCGAAGCTATGTGGCCGTGGGCCATTCCATGGGAACCCAGCTGGCAGTGGACCTGGCCCTGCAGGAACCCGGCCAGGTGTCCGGCGTCGTCCTGATGGGGCCGGTGGTGGATGACAGCCGGAAGTCGGTGGCGCGGCAGTCCTTGGCACTGACCAGGGATGCGATGTTCAGCGAATCCCTGTCCGCCAACGTCATCGTGTTCGGCGACTACTTCCGGGCCGGCCTGCGCTGGTACCTCACGGAGCTGCCGGTGATGATGGAATACCCCATCACGGAGCGCCTGGCAGGCGTCAGCCAGCCCGTGCTGGTTCTCCGGGGCGAAAAGGACCCGATCGCCCGGCGCCCGTGGTGCGCACGCCTGGCCGGCGTTGCCCCGCAGGGCACCGCCGGCGAAATCCCCGGGCAGGGCCACGTCTTCCAGCACACCGCCCCCGAAGCCGCAGCGGAAACCATCAGCGGATGGGTCCGTGCGGTGGACGAGTTCGGCGTCAGCGCCTGATCAGAGCCCCAGCTCCTCCAGGACGGGCAGCTTCTCCCGCACCCAGGCCCGGGCCTCAGTGGCGCTCGGTGCGGACAAGGCCAGCTTGGCAAGTTCCTGCGCCTCGGAGAGCGTAACGGTCTTCAGGACGGCGGCCACGGCCGCGATGGAGCGCGCGGTCATGGACAGCGTATTCACGCCCAGGCCCGTCAGCACGACGGCGAGGGCGGGGTCCGCGGCAGCCTCGCCGCAGACGCCCACCGCCTTGCCGCTGCCTTCTGCCCGGGAGCCTTCAACGGTGAGCCCCACCAGGCGCAGGACGGCCGGCTGCCACGGGGTGTTCAGGTTGGCGAGCGGCCCCAGCTGTCGGTCGGCCGCCATGGCGTACTGGGTGAGGTCGTTGGTGCCCAGGCTGGCGAAGTTCACCTCGCGCAGAATGGACTCGGCCGTCAGGGCAGCGGAGGGGACCTCCACCATCACCCCGGGGTTCCTGATTCCGGCGCCTGCACACATGGACGCGAAGTGGGCAGCCTCCTCTGCCGTGGAGATCATGGGTGCCATCACCCACACGTCAGCCTCCGACTGCTTCTCCGCCAGGGCGATTGCTTCCAGCTGGCGGTCGAGGACCCCGGGCGTGGTGAAGTCGGTGCGGTAGCCGCGGACACCGAGGGCCGGATTGGGTTCAGTGGAGTCAGTCAGGAACGGCAGCGGTTTGTCCGCGCCGGCATCAAGGGTGCGCAGGACCACTTTTTTGCCCGGGAAGGCATCAAAAACACTCTTGTAGGCTGCGGCCTGTTCTTCAACGCTGGGCTCGGTGTCCCGCTCCAGGAAGCAGAATTCCGTGCGGAACAGGCCCACGCCCTCGGCGCCCAGCTTGGCGGCCGCCTCGGCGTCCTTGCCGCCGCCCACGTTGGCGAGCAACGGCACAAGGTGGCCGTCCGCCGTCGCGCCCGTACCGCTGAACTCGGCCAGCAGGGAAGCCGTGGCCGCCCACGCTTCCGCTGCAGCGCGCAGGGATCCGTCGGGCTGGGAGGTGATGTTGCCGGCGGCCCCGTCCACGTAGACTTCGGTGCCGTCCGGGAGTTCGTCCACGCCCACCGCGGCGACCACGGCGGGGAGGCCAAGGGAGCGGGCAATGATGGCGGTATGGGACTGCGGGCCGCCGCCGGAGGTCACCAGGGCCAGGACCTTGTTGGGGTCCAGGGTGGCTGTGTCGGCCGGGGCAAGGTCCTCGGCCACCAGGATGAATGGTGAGTTGGCGCTGGGGATGCCCGGCGCGGGGACACCGCGGAGTTCAGCGACGATCCGGGCACGTACGTCCAGGACGTCGGTGGCCCGTTCGGCCATGTAACCGCCCAGGTTATGCAGCATTTCCGAAACTGAGGAGCCGGATTCCCAAATGGCGCGCTCGCTGGACACCCCGCGGGCAATGAGCTTGCTGGCGCCCTTGATCAGCATGGTGTCCTTGGCCATCAGTGCGGTGGCTTCGAGGACTGCCTTGCCATCGCCGGTTGCGTGGGCGGCGCGTGCCTTCAGTTCATCGTGTACTGCCTGGGATGCCGCCTTCAGGGCTGCAGTTGCTTCCTCGGCCGTCGTGCCCGGTGCCAGCTGTTCACCGGCGGGAGGTTCGCTGATCGGTTTCGGCATCTGCCGGATGAGTCCGATGACGCGGCCTGGACTGACGCCTACTCCTGGGAAGTTCTGCACTGAAGGTCCTCATTCTCTTCCGGTAGCCAGGCGCGTCATGATCTCCGGCGCCGTGCCGGCACCACCCGGGGACTGCTACGTCCAGGGCGGGAAACGTGCCTGAAAAAATTGTATGTGATTCAGTTCATATAGCAATGCTATAGGTGCTAGGGTAGCGGTTATGAGTTTGGATGGCCAGCTTCCCCCCAAAATGCGACTGCTGCGTGCGGCGGCCGAATTGCTGGCAAAGTCCGCGGGAGCTCCCGTCTCCACCCGCCAGATCACACAGCTGGCAGGGGTTTCGGCTCCCACCCTGTACCACCACTTCGGCGACAAGGAAGGCTTGTTTGACGCCGTCGTCGCCGCGGGTTTTGAGGAATATGTCGCGGGTGAAAGGGATTTCGCCCCCTCCGGGCATCCGCTTGAGGACATCCGGAGAATGTGGGACAACCATGTGCAGTTCGGGCTGAACCAGCCGGAGCTGTACCTGGTGATGTTCGGCAATATCCGTCCGGAGAGCCGCCCCGCCATCGTTGCCGATGCCGAGGCCCTGATGGAGGAGATGCTGAACAAGGCAGCGGCGGCGGGCCAGCTGAACGTCCAGCCCCGGGAAGCGGCCAGGTCCATCCTGGCGGCCAACGTGGGCGTGACGCTGATGCTGATTGCGGAGCCCGCCTCCGAACGGAACCTCGAACTGTCCACCATGACCCGGGACGCCATGATCTTCGCGGTGTCCGCCGAGCCCTCCACGGGCCCGGTTCCGGGCGAGACCGGGAAGTCCTCGGTAGTGGTGGCTGCGATCGCCCTGAACGCCGCACTTCAGGCCTCGCACTCAGACCAGCTCTCGAGCTCGGAACTCAAACTCTTCCTCGAATGGCTGCACAGAATTTCCACCAGCCCGTCCTGAGGCAGCCTCCTGCGCATTACCCCGCTAGACAGCAATACGTCGCTCGTCACCATCGGACCATCCTGCACAGCAGCAGGACAGACGGTTAGGAAATCACATGGCAACAGAAACAGTTGCGAAACCCCGCACCAGCATGCGGGTGGGCGTCCAGAAATTCGGAACGTTCCTGTCCGGAATGATCATGCCCAACATCGGTGCATTCATCGCCTGGGGCCTCATCACGGCGCTCTTCATCGAGAAGGGCTGGCTGCCGGTTCCTGAACTGGGCGGCTTCGGCACCAACGCCGAAGGCGAGCCCAACACCGGCCTCGTGGGACCAATGATCACCTACCTGCTGCCCCTGCTGATCGGCTACACCGGCGGCAAGATGGTCTACGACACCCGCGGCGGCGTGGTGGGGGCCATCGGCACCATGGGCGTGATCGTCGGTGCCGGCATCCCAATGTTCATCGGCGCCATGATCATGGGCCCCCTGGGCGGCTGGACCATGAAGAAGATCGACTCGATCTGGGACGGCAAGATCCGCCCCGGCTTCGAGATGCTGGTGAACAACTTCTCGGCAGGTATCTGGGGTGCCCTCCTGGCCATGCTGGGCTTCTACGGCATCTCACCACTGGTGTCCGCCTTCAGCACCGGCGCGGGCAATGTGGTGCAGTTCCTGGTCAACAACGGCCTGCTGCCGCTGACCAGTATCTTCATTGAGCCGGCCAAGGTGCTCTTCCTCAACAACGCCATCAACCACGGCGTGCTGACCCCGCTGGGTGTGCAGCAGTCCCTGGAGCAGGGCAAGTCCATCCTGTTCCTGCTCGAGGCCAACCCCGGCCCGGGCCTGGGCATCCTGCTCGCCTACATGTTCTTTGGCCGCGGTGCCGCCAAGGCCTCCGCCCCCGGTGCCGTGATCATCCACTTCTTCGGCGGCATCCACGAAATCTACTTCCCCTACGTCCTGATGCGCCCGTTGCTGATCCTGGCCGCCATCGCCGGCGGCATGACCGGCGTCGCAACCCTGGCTATCACCAACTCCGGCCTGGTTGCACCGGCAGCCCCGGGATCCATCATCGCGGTGCTCGCCCAGACCTCCCGTGACAGCTATGTGGGGGTCATCCTCGCGGTCCTGCTCGCGGCAACAGTGTCCTTCCTGGTAGCCGCGATCATCCTTAAGACCACCAAGCACAGCGACGAGGTCGACCTCAATGACGCCACCGCCAGGATGGAGCAGATGAAGGGCAAGAAGAGCTCCGTTGCCTCCACCCTGACGGGCACGGGAGCCGGCGGTGGGCTTGCAGTGCTGGCCGGACCGGTGAAGAACATCGTGTTCGCGTGCGACGCCGGCATGGGCTCCAGTGCCATGGGCGCCTCCGTGCTCCGGAACAAGATCAAGGCGGCCGGCTTCCCGGACGTCAAGGTCACCAACGCCTCCATCGCCAACCTCAGCGACACCTACGATGTGGTGATCACGCACCAGGACCTGACCGAACGGGCCAAGCCCGCCACGTCCAGCGCTGTCCACTATTCCGTGGACAACTTCATGAGCAGCCCTCGCTACGACGAGATCGTTGAGCTGGTCCGGGAAAGCAACGCCGGGGACGGTACTGTGCCGGGCACCGAGCCTGCTGCCGGAACCTCCGGAGGGGCGGCAGGAACAGGTGCGGCCGCGGGTGCTGCGGCAGGTGCGGATACTGGAACGGCGTCCGGCGGAGGCGAGATCCTGGCCCGCGAAAGCGTGGTGCTGGACGGCTCGGCCACAACCCGTGACGCTGCCATCGACGAAGCCGGCCGGCTGCTGCTGGCCCGCGGCGCCGTGGATGAGGGCTACATCTCGGCCATGCATGAGCGCGAGGCGTCCGTCTCCACCTACATGGGCAGCTTCCTGGCCATCCCGCACGGCACAAACGCCGCGAAGGACCACATCCGCAAATCCGCGGTGTCCGTGATCCGCTACCCCGAGGGCATCGACTGGAACGGCAAGCAGGTGAAGTTCGTGGTGGGCGTTGCAGGCGTCAACAACGAACACCTCCACATCCTGTCCTCCATCGCGAAGGTCTTCACCAACAAGGAGCAGGTGGCCCGACTGGAAGCCGCCCGATCCGTGGACGAAGTCCTGGAGCTCTTCGGAAAGGTCAACGCATAGTGAAGGCTGTACATTTCGGTGCCGGGAACATCGGCCGCGGCTTTGTTGGACTGCTCCTGCATGACGCAGGGTACGAGGTGGTCTTCGCGGACGTGGCTGATGCCCTCATCGCGCAGCTCGCGGAGGCGGACAGCTACCAGGTCCACGAAGTGGGGGAGAACCCCGCCGTCCGGACCGTGGACAACTTCCGCGCACTGAACTCGAACACGCAGGAAGCCGAACTCGTCGCGCAGATCTCCACGGCCGATATCGTCACCACGGCCGTGGGCCCGCACATCCTCAAGTTCGTGGCGCCGGTCATCGCCAGGGGCATCGCCGCACGCGAAGACGGGATGGCGCCGCTGCAGGTCATGGCCTGCGAGAACGCCATCAATGCCTCGGACATCCTGGCCCGGGAGGTGGCCTCCCGTCCGGAGGCTGCCAACGGGGCACTGGAAGGGCGTGCGGTGTTCGCGAACACAGCGGTGGACCGGATCGTTCCCAACCAGGAAGCCGGCAAGGGCCTTGATGTCACAGTGGAGACCTTCTACGAGTGGGTCATCGACAGGACGCCTTTCGCTGGTGCCGCCCCGTCCATCCCGGGGGCAACCTTCGTGGACGAACTCTCGCCCTACATCGAGCGGAAGCTGTTCACGGTGAACACGGGCCACGCCTCAGCAGCCTATTTCGGGTTCGAGGCAGGCATCGAAAAGATCTCCGATGCGATGGCCGACCAGGACGTGGCAGAGGACGTCCGTGCCGTGCTGGAGGAGACCAAGCAGCTGCTGGTGACCAAGCATGGCTTCAGCAACGACGAGCAGGAGGCCTACGTCCAGAAGATCCTGGCCAGGTTCTCCAACCCGCACCTGCCGGACACCGTCAACCGGGTGGGCCGTGCGCCGCTGCGGAAGCTCGGCCGGCATGAACGGTTCATCGGCCCGGCCGCTGAACTGGCGGAGCGCGGTATGGTCCCGGAAGCCCTGCTCGGTGCCATCGCCGCTGCCCTGCGCTTCAACGATCCGGCAGACACCGAGGCAACGGAACTGGCCGGCATCCTGGCTGCCAACGGCCCCGCGGACGCCACGGCGAAAATCACCGGGCTGGAGCCCGGGCACCCGCTGTTCAGCGCCGTCGCCACCCTGGTGGAGGAGCGGCAGGCGGAGGTGGCGCGCACGCCCGCCTGACCCCGCTCCTGCGTCCGCAGCGCCCGACGTATTGCTCAACGCACGACGCCGGCACTTCCGCAAGTGCCGGCGTCGTCGTTGTGATTCCACCACCTATCAGCCTAAACAGCGATCCTCTCTCAGCTTCGGCGGGTAGAAGCCGGACGCCCGCTCACTTCTGGCGGGTATGAGCCGGACGCCCGCTCACTCCTGTGCAAGGCTGGTCCGGTGACTTCCGCCCCTGATGCCCTGCCTCCTTTGCTGACCGCCGACGTCGACGGCGGCACCTTCCGCCTCCGCCGCGCCACGCGTGCCGACCTTCCCGCCGTCGTATGCCTGCTGGCTGACGACGCACTGGGCGCGGGCCGTGAAACCGGTGGGGATATGGCTCCCTACGAGCGGGCCTTCGAAGCGATCGACGGCGATCCGGCCCACCTGCTGGTGGTGGGCGAAGTGGTGCCGCGCGGCGAAGCTGCCGGTCCGGTCATTGCCACGTTCCAGCTGAGCTTCCTCCCGGGCATATCCCGGCAGGGTGCCTGGCGCTCGCAGATCGAAGGCGTCCGGGTGGGTGGCGGCTGGCGCGGTCGGGGCATCGGAGAGCTCATGGTGCGCTGGGCCATTGACGAGTCCCGGCGGCGGGATTGCGCGCTGGTGCAGCTGACCACCCACAAGTCCCGGACCGACGCACACCGTTTCTATGAGCGCCTGGGATTCGAGGCAAGCCACGAAGGCATGAAGCTGGCGCTGTAATGCCGCGGGAAGTGAGCGGGCGTTGGCTCCAGAACCGCCGGAAGTGAGCGGGCGTCTAGGCCTTCACGGAGCCCTTGGGTACGAACAGCGTCTCGGCCTGCTCCAGGGACATCCCGTTGGTTTCCGGCACCTTGAACATCACGAAGAAGAACGACGCCGCCGCGAACAGCGCGTACATGGCGTACGTCAGCGGCAGGGAACCGGCAGCCATCACGGGGAAGCTGAGGGTGATGGCGAAGTTGGCCACCCACTGGGCTGCCGCGGCCAGGCCCAGGGCGCGGGCACGGATCCGGGAGGGGAAGATTTCGCCCAGGAGCACCCATACCAGCGGGCCCCAGGAGGCGCCGAAGCTGATTACGAACACGTTCGCGGCCACCAGGGCAACCGGGCCCCAGGCGCCCGGAAGGGTCAGTTCGGAACCCGTGCCAACAGCGGAGGCGAAGGCCAGAGCCATGGCGCCCAGGGACACGGCCATGCCCACGGAACCGGCCAGAAGGATGGGCCGGCGGCCGATTCGGTCCACCAGCGCAATGGCCACCAGGGTGACCAGGATGTTGGTGACGGACGTCGCCACGGAGATGGTCAGCGAGTCCTTCTCCTGGAAGCCTACGGCCTTCCAGAGAGTGGTGGAGTAGTAGAAGATCACGTTGATGCCCACGAATTGCTGCAGGACGGAGAGGATGATACCCACCCAGACCACCGCCTGCAGCCCGAACGCCTTGCCGCGGAGCGAGCCCTTCTGGCCGGCCAGCTTGTCTTCCTCGATGGCTTCCCGGATGTCGCGGATGTGCCGGTCGGTGTCCTCTGCGGGAGCGATCGCGTCAAAGACCTTGCGGGCCTCGTCCTCCTTGCCCAGGAACACCAGGAAACGCGGGGACTCCGGGAGCGTGTAGGCAACCCAGCCGTAGACCACGGCCGGCAGGGCCGCGGCCAGGAACATCCAGCGCCAGGCCTCGATGCCCAGCCAGAACGCCTGGTCCGCGCCGCCGGCGCTGGTCGCGAACAAGGCATCGGAGAGCAGGGCGGCGAAGATGCCGGTGGTGATGGCCAGCTGCTGAAGTGACGCGAGCCGGCCACGGATCTTGCGCGGCGAGATCTCGGAAATGTAGGCCGGCGCGATCACGGAGGCCAGGCCGATGCCCAGTCCGCCCACCAGGCGCCAGAAGATCAGGTCCCAGATACTGAACGCGAATCCGGTGCCGAGGGCGCTGACCAGGAAGAGCAGGGCGCCGAGCTTCATGGCGGGGATGCGGCCGTACCGGTCTGCCACCTTGCCGGCGAGGTAGGCGCCGGCGGCACAGCCCAGCAGGGCAATGGCGACAGCAAACCCGGTCACCGCCTCGGACAGCGCGAATTCGTCTTTCATGGCGTCGACGGCACCGTTCACTACGGACGAGTCGAAGCCGAAAAGGAATCCGCCCACCGCCCCTGCAAGCGCCAGCCAGATCACCCGCTGCGGTATCCGGGCGGTGGTCTGCTCCTGGGCAGTGGGCATGGTTCTCCCTGGGTTTGGGTTTGGTGGAATGCGGTGCGGACGTCGTCGGCTGCGGTACCGGCAAGAAGGGCCGGCGCACACGCGCTAAACAGTGTGGCACGTCACCGCCCTAGGTTCCACTTGGCAGCCTGCGCCCCTTAATAGGGGACGACGACGGCGGGCCGCGCCGCCGTCGTCGTCCTCCTTCTGCCGGGGGCAGTTAGTGCGCTGCCGCGGCTGCCGCCTCCGGAGAGGCCGCCCTCTGGTCGGTGAGCTTCTTGTTGGGGAGCGCGAAGCTGATCAGGAACGCGATGCCGGTGAGGGCCGCGGCGGTGAACATCACCACATCGATGGAGTAGGCAAAGCCCTCGGTGATGGGCCGGGTCAGCACGCTGTTCGCGGTGTGCAGCCAGCTGGTGTCGTTCAGGGACTCGTTGGAGGCGCCGTCACGAAAGAACTCGTAGAGCTTGGCGTTGGCCGGGTCCGCGGCGACGGCCGGGTCCTGCAGCACGGCCAGGTAAGCGGGATCGGCCATCGCTGACTTCATGCTGTCAGCGATCCGGCGGGCAGCCAGGCTGAACAGGAGGGAGATGAACACGGCCGTTCCCACCGCGCCGCCCATGGACCGGAAGAAGGCCGCGGAGGAGGTGCCCACGCCCATGTCCCGCGGCGGAACCGAGGTCTGCATGGCCAGCGTGAGCGGCTGCATGCAGAAACCCAGCCCCACGCCGAAGAAGACGGCGATGACGCCCGGAACCCACAGGGCGGTGTCCACGCCTAGCGAGAAGCCCATCACCACGGCCGCCGCGGTGAGGATGCCGGTGCCCATGACAGGGAAGATCCGGTAGGTTCCCGACGCCGAAATGGTCCGCCCGGCCGTGATGGACCCGGTCAGGATGCCCACGGTGAAGGTGATCATCATGAGGCCGGCCTCGGTGGGCGTCAGCCCCTTCACCAGTTGCAGGTACAGCGGCAGCATGGCGATGGCACCGAACATGCCGATGCCGATGATGAAGTTGAGCAGCGAGGACAGCCCGAAGGTGGTGTTCCGGAAAAGCCGCAGCGGGATCAGGGCGGAGTCGCCGGCCCGCTTTTCGGCCAGCAGGAACCAGGCGATGCCCGCCACGCCGAGTCCGTAGCAGAGGAACGAGTTCAGGGACGTCCAGCCCCAGCTGCGGCCCTGTTCGGCCACGAGCAGCAGCGGCACAATCGCCAGGGTGATGGCGGCGGCGCCCCAGTAGTCGATCTTCTGCTTGACGTGCTTTGCCGGCAGGTGCAGGAACAGGAACACCACGGCCAGTGCCGCCAGGCCGATGGGCAGGTTGATGAAGAACACCCAGCGCCAGCCGTCAAAGCCCAGGATGTTCGAGGAACCGGCGAACGCGCCGCCCACCACCGGACCGAGCACCGACGAGATGCCGAACACGCTCATGAAGTAGCCCTGGTACTTGGCCCGGTCCTTGAGCGAGACGATGTCGCCGATGATGGTCAGCGCCAGCGCCAGCAGGCCGCCCGCACCCAGGCCCTGGACGCCGCGGGCGAAGGCCAGCTCGGTCATGGAGTTGACCGAGCCGGCGTACAGCGAGCCAACTAGGAAGATGGCGATGGCAATGAGGTAGAGGGGCCGCCGGCCAAAGATGTCACTCAGCTTGCCGTACAGCGGCGTGCTGACCGTGGACGTGATGAGGTAGGCAGTGGTTGCCCAGGCCTGCAGCGACAGGCCGTCCAGGTCATTGGCGATAGTGTAGATGCTGGTGGACACGATGGTCTGGTCCAGCGAGGCGAGGAACATGCCCAGCATCAGTCCCACCATCACGGTCACGATCTGGCGCTGCGTCAGCGCTTCTCCGGCAGGTCGCGCCGCGGGGGCTTTGGGCATGGAAACTCCAAGGGTGGGGAAATGGCCGGCAGGGATAGTTGCTTTCAGTAACTATCGTACGCCCGCCGGTTATTCCCCATGCTGGAGATTCTTTTGCTAACGCTCCACGAGGATGCCGTCCGGATCGCACCACACCATGGCGCCGGGCCGGAAAGTCACGCCGTCCACCACTACGTCCACGTCCACCTCGCCCGCGCCGGCTTTGGCGCTCTTCCTCGGGTTGCTGCCCAGCGCCTTCACCCCGAGCTCAAGTTGTGCGATGGCCTCACGGTCCCTGATGGCCCCGTGAATCACGACGCCGGCCCAGCCGTTCGCCACGGCGCTTTCGGCGATCATGTCCCCCATCAAGGCCGTGCCCAAAGAACCGCCGCCGTCCACTACCAGCACATTGCCGTCGCCCGGCGTGGCTAAGGTGGACTTGACCAGGGCGTTGTCCTGGAAGCAGCGGATGGTCCGGATGCGCCCGCTGAAGTGGGAGCGTCCGCCCAAGGACTGGAACTGCAGTGCCACGGACGCCAGCTCGTCGCCGCGCTCGTCGTACAGGTCCGCGGTGTTGACGGTGGAAACTGAGTGTTCTTCTGCTGCTGGAGCCATCGGTTCTCCTGGTCTTGTGGCGGGGTTGCGGGCTGCCGCCGGGGCGGCACGCGGCGCTGTTGCTGCCCACGATAGTCTGATTCCGTCGTCAGCCGTCCGTCCCGGGGGAACAAGTCATGAACAGGTCCGATATACCCGCGCCACTGGAACGCGGTGCCGGGCCTGACGGTCCGGCGGCGGCGCTCGCCGAGCCCACGCAGAGGGTCACAGCCCGGTGGGTCACCGGGCTGGTGCTGGTCAACGTCGGCATCAACGCAGCATTCTTCGGCCCCATCAACGTCTTCATCGGGCAGCAGGCCATCAGTATCGATGCGCCCAGCAAGGAAGCCATCCTGTCGCTGGTCACGGCCTGCGGTGCAGCGGTGTCCCTGGTGGCGAATCCGCTCTTCGGCGCACTCTCGGACCGCACTACCTCCCGCTTTGGCCGCCGCGCCCCCTGGGTGCTGGCGGGCGCAGTGCTGGCAGCCGCCGCGCTGCTGGCCATGTCCGTGTCCCCAACTGTTGCCCTCATGGTGCTCTTCTGGTGCCTGGTCCAGCTGGGCGCCAACGCCGCCTACGCGGCCATCACCGCGGCAGTTCCGGACCGCGTCCCGGTACTCCAGCGGGGCGGAGTGGGCGGACTTGCGGCCATGGGCCAGACCCTCGGCATCCTCACCGGAGCGGTCTTCGGCGCCGTCGTCTCCGGAAACTTCATGGTGGGTTACTGGCTGTGCGCCGCCGCCCTGCTGCTGTCCGTGCTGCCGTACCTCTTCCACCGGAACGATCCCGTCCTGCACAAGGGGGTGCTGCGTCGGTTCCGGATCAAGGAGTTCCTTGTGGGATTCTGGATCAGCCCCCGGCTGTATCCGGATTTCGCCTGGGCGTGGCTGACCCGATTCCTGGTCAATGTCGGCAACCAGCTGACCATCGTCTACCTGCTCTTCTTCCTGCGGGACATCATCGGCCACGAGGACCCGGCCACCGGTGTGCTGGTCCTGACGGGAATCTACGCGGTCATGGTGATGGTCACCGCCGTAGTAGCCGGTCCCTGGAGCGACAGGGTCGGCAGGCGGAAGCCATTCGTTATCGGATCCTCCGCCATCATTGCCATGGCGGGCCTCATCATGGCGTTCTTCCCGGTCTGGCCGGGCGCACTGGCCGGCGCAGCCGTCCTCGGCGTCGGCTTCGGCGCGTACCTGGCCGTGGACTTCGCGCTGCTGACCCAGGTTCTGCCGCAGGCCCTGGACCGCGGCAAGGACATGGGCGTGATCAACGTTGCCAACTCGCTGCCCCAGGTGGTGGCGCCCACCCTGGCACTCCTGGCCGTCACCCGGTGGGGCGGCTACTCAACACTCTTCGTCATGGCAGCCATCATCGGCCTTCTGGGGGCCGTCTTCGTGATCAAGATCAAGAGCGTGGCCTAACCGGCGGAAGACCGGGTAGTAAGGCCACTGACAAATACGTCATACAACCGTGTCGTATAGTTGATCCCTGACTGCAGGCGGACTCGGGATGGGGACGCTCCCGGCTGCTGCACTACAGGATCACAACCCCGGAATGCTGATGCCCGAAACCATTTCAGACCATCCGCCCATGGCCGCCAGGCCCTCCGCTCCTCGCCAACGGCTCCGCTATACCCGCATTTTGGAGTCCGCGGCCGCGTTTGCCCGCAAGGGCTTGGAGTCGGTGGAACTCGCGGAGGTGGCAGCCAAGGCTGATGTGCCGCTGGGCACGCTGTACCGGTATTTTCCGTCCCCCACCCACCTGATGCTGGCGTTGTACCGGCACCAGCTGGATGAATTACAGGCCGGCACCCGAAGTGGGTCTGCCCGGTTCCGCGGCCGCGCCCTGCCCGGACTGGTAATGGAAATCTTCCATATGCGGGTCATGCAGCCAGCCGTGGAACAGTGCCTGAGCCGCGGTATCTACGATCCGGACCGCGACACCACCGCGCTGCTGCGGGAAATCGACGTGCTGGGCGAGAAGGTGGTGGGCGCTGCGGCCACGGACGCTGTTGCTGCGCGCGTCCTGCTCCTGACTGTCACTGGTCTGGTCCAGTCCGTCCGGAACCGGCGCCTTTCCCTCTTCGAAGCCGAAGAGGACCTCAAAAAGGCCTGCGCCCGCCTCTCTCCGGGGGCCGAAGCCGGGTTCACACTGTCCCAAAGCGCGTAACCGGCCTAGACCAATCAGCCAATAAGTACGCCTTTATCTCGTGACGTGAGTCACAACTTTTCCCGATCAAGCGTTTTGGCACGCGTTGGCCGTGTCAAATCGTCGCGGAACCCGGAAAACCGCTGCCTACCATGGGGTCACCGGAGCAACAGGGAGGAACAAAACATCCCCACGCTCCCGCGGACCCGCCACCCCTGGGTTTCCTGTCGCACCATTCCCTTTGCCTGCGCCCGCCCGGGCGCCGGGCTTCCATGTGCCGTGTGCGCACGGCGAGCACCAGGAGACAACGACGTGTCCATTGACGCAATCACAGCCATTGACGATTCCGCTGCCACCCCGTTGACCGAGGATGAGATCTTCAGCGCCCACCAGGGCGGCAAGCTGACCATCGGCACCACGGCGCCGCTGTCCAACAAGCGGGACCTGTCCATCGCCTACACGCCCGGCGTGGCCGAAGTAAGCCGTGCCATCCACAAGCAGCCGGAACTCGCCCGCACCCTGACCTGGGCCGAGCGCCTGGTGGTCGTGGTGAGCGACGGCACCGCTGTCCTGGGCCTGGGCAACATCGGCCCCAGTGCCTCCCTGCCCGTCATGGAGGGCAAGTCCGCACTGTTCAAGACCTTCGGCGACCTGGACTCCATCCCCCTGGTCCTCAACACCAGCGATGTTGACGAAATCGTGGAAACCCTGGTCCGGCTCCGCCCCAGTTTCGGCGCCGTCAACCTTGAGGACATCGCCGCCCCGCGCTGCTTCGAACTCGAGGAAAAGCTCATCGAAGCACTGGACTGCCCCGTCATGCACGACGACCAGCACGGCACCGCCGTGGTGGCCCTCGCCGCGCTGACCAACGCCGCCAAGGTCACCGGCCGCAGCCTGGAAAGCCTCAAGGTGGTCGTATCCGGTGCAGGTGCCGCCGGCATCGCCGTCGCCGAGATCCTGCTGGCCGCCGGCATCAGCGATGTCGTCCTGCTGGACTCCCGCGGCGTCATCAACAGCCAGCGCGCGGAGCTGGCCGCGGACACCACCAGCAAGAAGGCCGATATCGCCGGCCGCAGCAACCCGCGCGGCGTCTCCGGCGGCCCGGCTGAGGCACTCGCCGGCGCCGACGTGTTCATCGGTGTCTCTTCCTCGAAGCTGGACGAGGACCACCTCGCGCTCATGAACCAGGACTCCATCGTGTTCGCCCTTTCCAACCCGGATCCCGAGGTGCTGCCGGAGGTGGCCGTGAAGTACGCCGCCGTGGTGGCCACCGGGCGCAGTGATTTCCCGAACCAGATCAACAACGTCCTGGCCTTCCCCGGCATCTTCCGGGGTGCCCTGGATGCCGGCGCCCGCCGCATCACCCCCGCCATGAAGCTGGCGGCAGCGCGGGCCATCGCCGAACTTGCCGCCGAGGACCTGTCCGCGGACTACATTGTCCCCAGCCCGCTGGATCCGCGGGTTGCCCCCGCCGTCACCGCGGCCGTTGCTGCCGCTGCGGCAGCAGGGTAATTCCTCCCTTGTGAAGTAACGACGGCGGTGCCTCCTTGCGACAGGAGGCACCGCCGTCGGGGGTTAAGGGCAGCGGCCATAAACTGGGGTGCATGAGCTCCGAGACCGTGGTGACCATCCTGTGCGGCCTGGCCATCCTGGTGGGTGTGGCCGGCACCATTATCCCGGTGCTTCCAGGCAGCATCCTGATCGGAGCGGGCCTCCTGGCCTGGGCCATCTGGGGCGGCGCGGGGATGGCGGGCTGGGTGGTCTTTGCGGTTGCCATTCTGTTCGTTGCCGCCGGCATGGGCGCCAGCGCCGTCCTCACCGGACGGAAGCTGAAGGAGCATGCCATCCCGAGCCGCAGCATCGGGGCCGCGCTGGTGGCCGGGGTGGTGGGCATGTTCATCGTCCCTGTGGTGGGACTTTTCGTCGGTTTCGCGGCGGGCCTGCTGATCAGCGAGTTCCTCCGCACCCGCAACATCGGCCGGGCGGCCAAGTCCAGCTGGGCTGCCCTCAAAGCCACCGGGCTGGGCATGCTGGCCGAGTTCGGGCTTGCGTCCCTCGCGGCCAGCACCTGGGTCATCGGGGTGTGGATTGCAGCGGCCGGCGGCTGAACAGCTTGCAGCCGGGATTTCTGCCGCGTAAAACGGAGGCATGATCGAGCCAAGTTCAGCTCTGGAACAGGTCCAGGCGTGGGTGGAAAAGTATCAGGCGGCCTGGAGCAGCAACCTGCCCGAAGACATCCGCGCGCTGTTCACACCCGACGCCCGGTACGAGACCCGGCCCGCGGACCCGGACCCCTGGGTGGGCCGGGACGACATCGTGGACCGCTGGCTGGCCGCCCGGGACGAGCCGGGGGACTGGACGTTCAGCTGGGAACTGCTGGGAACCGACGGCAATACCGCCTTCGTCCAGGGGCTCACCACCTATTCGGGCGGCCGGCCCACCTATGACAACCTGTGGGTGATCCGGTTTGACGGCACCGGCCGTGCCAGCTCATTCACCGAGTGGTTCATGGAACGGGCCTGACCGGCGCCCGCTACAGTCCCAGGCCGCCGAGCTTGTCCCCCAGCCCGCCCGGAAGCTTGCCCAGCAGGTCAGCCGGGTTGATGCCAAGCTTCGCCAGCAGGTCCGAGTGCTGGTCCGTATCCACCTGGTCCGGAAGTTCCGTGTCCGCCCGGTCTGCCTTTTCGTGGTCTCCCTGGGACCGCAGGAACTCAAGGATCTGGGACTTGTCGATCTGCATGGCATTCTCCTTTACTGGTGTCCACAACTGCTAAGGATGCTTATTACCTTTCCCCATATCAGGAAGCGGGACAAGGGGCCAATCCGCCGCTTCGTCCCGGTTAGCATGGAAAGATGACCGCCGGGGACACTGCACCGATCTACTGGGACAGCCGGGACCTCACCCCTTTCGGGAACCCGCAGCTCCGTACTCCCGTCCACGATCTGGCCGGGGGAGTGGGAGGCCTGCTCAGCGGCGTGCTGGGAGGCAGGAACCCCGCCCTGCTGTCCATCGACGGCGACGTCCCCCGCCTGAAGCTCCTCCTGCCCAAGCCCGCCAAGGCCGTCCACGAGGCCGTCTTCGCCAGCCGGGAGCCTGAGCGGCTGATCACGCTGGCGCGCGCCTATCCCGGCTGGGCCGGCCTGTGCTACCTGATGGCCGGGCTGCTGGCCTACAAGCACGGCGGCTACCTGCGCGCCTCCGAGTTGCTGCACCGCGGGCTCACCATCCGCAACGACGAGGAGGCGAACCGCTACTCGTCCACGTACCTCACCAGGATTGTTACCCAGATCGAACTTGCGGAGCGCGTGGAGATACCCGTCCTCTTCAGCGAGGAATCCGTGTTCCTGGCCTTGTCCCACTCGCTGCGCGAAACCGGCCGAACGGAAGCGGCGCTGGACGCACTGACCGGCCTGCCGCCCTCGCTCCCCATGGCCCTGGCGCGCTGCTCGCTGGCGCTGACGCTGGGACGCAGCCGGACCGTGATCGACTGGACGGAAGGACTGCTGAACGCGGATGACCTCTCCGCGGCGCTGCTCCTCGTGCGGGCGCGCGCCCTGCGCCGGGAGGGCCGTTATGGGGCCGCGCATGAGGCCATCGGCGAGGTCCTGCGCCGGCGCAAGACGCACATGGTGCTGCGCAACGATGCCCTGACGGACCGGGCACTGCTGGTCCTGGAGTCCAGCCGCCGGTCGCTAAACCCGCGCGACTGGGGCAGGCGCCGGCCGGATCCCGAGCCGCAGCGCGAGATCGCCGCACCCATTCCCATCCGCAAGGACGAGGAGATGCGCAGGATCTGGGAACAGGACTGGAAGAAGCTCAGCGGGGACTAGATGCGGCGGCGAGCAGCGGCACCAGCTGTTCGCCCAGCAGGACCACAGCCAGCAGCACCATGATGACCCCACTTGCCAGGGTCACGGCACGGGCTGCCCCGGGTCGGCTCTGCAGCAGCGTCCGGGAAAGCAGTGCGACGGCGGTGTACACGAGGCCGGCCAGCGCCACGAAGGTCATGCCCAGCAGTCCGGACTGCACTGGCACCGGCAAGGAGGCCTCGGCGCTGACGAACTGGGGGATCAGGGCAACATAGAAGAGGAGCCCCTTCGGGTTGATTCCGCTGGTGCCCATGCCCTGAAGGAAGGTGCGGAGCTGGCTTCCGGCAGGACGGACGACGGCGTCTGCCGCACTGAAGGAGGCGCCGCGCCACGAGCGCAGGGTGCTGATGCCCAGCCACATGAGGTAGGCGGCGCCAGCCAGGGTGATCCATCCCAGGACCCCCGGCATCCCGGCCAGCAGGGCCGCCAGTCCCGCCACCAACAGGACGGTGTGGAGGACGTACCCGCCGCAGAGCCCGGCCACCGCCGGAACGAAGCTGCGCTGCCGCAGGCCCGCGGTGATGGTGTAGGCCCAGTCCACTCCGGGGGTGCAGGCGAGGGCGGCAGCTACCAGGATGAAGGCCAGGAACAGCTCCGGATTCATGGGATTTTCTCCTGTCGGTTCTCTCAGGAGAAACGATAGGGATTTTCAGCCCGTAAGTGCTTTCTTCTTTTCGCCCGCCACCCGGCCCTTGGAGTATGATTCTTGCGTGATTGACGCTGTGGACAGGAATATTTTGCGCCACCTCAAAGAGGACGGCAGGATGACTGCCACCGCGCTCGCCGCCAAGGTGGGCCTGACGGTGGCACCCTGCCACCGGCGGCTGCGCGACCTGGAGAAGTCAGGCATCATCCGGGGGTACAAGGCGGACATCGACCCCGCCGCGGTGGGCTTGGGGTTTGAGGCGATCGTGTTCGTGACGCTCCGGCAGGTGGACAGGCCCACCATGGAGATTTTCGAGAACCGGGTGGCGGACCATCCCAACATTGTGGAGGCGCAGCGGCTGTTCGGCTCCCCGGATTACCTGCTGAAGGTCATTGCCGAGGACCTGCCCTCGTACCAGCGCTTCTACGATGCCGAACTGACGTCCCTGCCCGGGGTCGAACGCCTCACCTCAACGCTGGTGATGAAGAACCTGAAGTCGAACGCCGGCCCGCCGGTATAGCGCCCGCTCACCCGGCAGGCAGGATGTGGACGATGATCACCTGCGTGTCCTTGCCGCCGTCGTACCTCAAGTCGTAGTTGACCGTCAGCCCGGTGGCCGTGCCTGGCGTAATGGAGAAGTCGCTTTTTGAATCCGGGTCTGCCTGCGTGCTGCTGATCCAGTCCTCTGCCGAGGCCTCGGAGATCCCGTACCGCTCTACACCGTCCCGGATCAGGGCGAAGTACTCCTCCGGCGAACCGGCGGTGAGGAAGTAGGTCACTTCACTGAAGTCCGTCTGAGTGTCCGTGGTGTTGAAACGGATGCGGTCCGTCTCCGCGGTTATTTCGCCGTTCGGGGCCACGATGCTCAGGCTGATCTTGCCCGAGTCCCGGGTGTTGATCTCGGGCCCGTAGCTGTCCTGGGCAACACGCACGGCCTCCTTCTCAAGGCGGCCGGAACTCATGTCCAGGCGGGCGGTTTTGGTTTCCCGGATAGCGTCCACTCCGGCAGCGTCAAGGGTGGAGAATTCGGAGGTTTTCACGGTGCTCCCGGCTGTTGTTGAGGTGGCTGGAACGGGGTTGGCAGGCTGGCAGGCGCTGAGGGCAAGGCCAACTGCCAGCGCCGGCAGTATAAGAAGTACGACGGCGGGACGGTGCCGTACGTGCCTGGTGGCGGCGGGGCTGGTGTGCATCACTGGTGGACCTCCGCGTCAAAGCCGTCCAGGAACCTGTCCATGATGCCCGGGATGTTGTTGGTGGGCCGGTACTGTTGCACCCGGTCATCGAAGTCCGAACCGATGATCTGCGCCGCCCGGTCCGGATCGGTGGCCAGCAGATTCTGGTACGCAGGCAGGGTGTCCTGCCGGATGAGTCCCCAGCGCTGGCCCGCATCGGCGATGTTGCCGTCCGGAAAGCCGGTGGTGAAGTCGGTGCGGAACTGCGCGGGGTTGTCCCAGCTTGTCAGCGGAATGTTCTCCGGGCCGGGGCTTTCAACACTGAACGTGTAGGGGAACACCTCCGGATAGCTTCGCGCGCCCGGGATCGAAGGCTCGCCGGCGAGGGTCACCATGTAGGTCACGGCCTCGCCGCCGGCGTGGCTGCGCATGTTGTCGTAGTCGTCCGCGATGATTTCGTTCTGTTCGCGGTACAGGAGGGTTGTATTGCCCTTCTGGACCAGCTCCGGATCGCCGGAATCGATCTGGGCCCAGGCGTTGGCCGTGGACACGTCGATGACGCCGGAATCCCGGAGGCGGTTGATCTCGTCAATGCCGCCGCTCAGGTATGCCTGGTGCTGACGCGCCTGGTCCAGGAAGATTTCCTTGTTCATGTCCAGCATGCTGGTTTCGTAGAAACGGATCTCTTCATCTGTCATGCCCGCCAGCTGTTCGATCTGGTCCAGGACGGGAAGCGGGATGTCCGAGGCCGGATTATCGGCGATTTGCTGGGCGAGGTCGCGAAGCATTGCCATGTCGCGGAAACCTCCGGCGAAGGACGGCCCGATCATGTTGGCCATGCCTGCCCATTGCAGGTCCGGGTTGGCCAGATACGCCTGGCCGTAAAAGTCGTAGACCTTTGCAATGGTTTCCCAGTTGTGTTCCGTGCCCTTGGAGGTGTCCCAGTCTGCAGGATCGATGCCCATGTCCAGCATTGCCTGTTGGTTCCAGTAGGAGCTGAGGAACTCCTGGTACCCCCTGGAGTTGACGGGGATCATGCCCGAATCCGCAGCGGCGTCCAGGGCGGCCTTCGCCGCCTCCGGGTTTGCCAACGCCCACCGCTTGAACTCGCCGCTCTGCAGGTACTGCTTACGTTCTTCTGGTGTCATCGAGTTCAGCGTGTCTGTCAGTTCCTGCGCCGTCCCACCGCCGGAACCGCCCGGGCCGCCGGGGTCGCCGCCTGGCCCGCCGCCGGCCCCTCCTGTACTGGCCTTTTCCTGCTCGTCGGCATTGGCGAGCAGCACCTTCGACGCCGACTCGAGCCCGGCTGTGGCCGACCTGAGCAGCTTCACGTGGGACGAGGTCCACTCGCTCCGGAACCGCTCGCCGTCGTGCCCTTTCCACAGACCTGTGCCGATGCTGCTGCCCAACTGCTGGCTGAGGGCGTTCAGCCTGTTCGCACCGCTCGCCAGCTCTTTCGCCAGCCGCCGGAGCTGCGCCACGTCGCCGCCATAAAACGTCCCCGCCATGATTCCCCCTGATCGGATGCCCCCGGCTGCCAGCCTAACCGGGACGGGTGGCAGGCGGCGATGGGGAGAGGTCCCCGATGCTTGTTGTAGGGGCGGCGGGCAGCCTGGTCAGTCTGCGGCGAGCAGCCCCGTGGTGCGGTAGGGAATGACTTCCCGGAGGAACATGCTGGTGGAGGTGCGCACAATGCCCGGGCATAGCCGGATCTCCTCGGAAACCCGGTAAAGGTCGTCCGGGCTGGTGGCCACAACCCTGATCAGCAGATCGGTATCTCCGGCCGGGGCGTGGCATTCGAGGACCTCGGGGATTTCGCGTAGGGCCGCGATGGCCTCGTTGAGGTGGCTCTGGTCGAGCTCGGCACTGACGGATGCGGCCACTCCGCGTCCCAAGGCGGCGGGCAGCACCCTGCTGCTGTTGGGGCGGAGCGCGCCGGAGGCTGCCATGCGTTCCAGCCGGGTCTGCACCGTTCCGCGCGCCAGTCCCAACCGCTGGGCGAGCACCATGATGGGAACGCGCGGGTCCTCGTCGAGGGCACGAAGGATCCGCTTGTCGGTGGGGTCCAGCTCCTGCAATCTGATCAGTTCCTGTCTCGGGAGCGCGGGAGGATTGATCGGATTGACCAGTACAACTCACGCCGGTTGCACCAACTGTAGGGTGTCTGCTGAAATATTGGCAACTGGGCAACGGCTACCGCCGGACCCCGCAGGCCAACGGCATTTCGGCACACCACCCGGGCGCTGCAGACCGCCTCCCGCAAGGAGGCCGCCGCTGATTGACTCTTGTTCACGCATCGTCATTCCGCACCTTTCACGGCAAGAGCCCCTGAGCCACCGATCATCGGATTTCCGTAGCAATCGGTAGCTGAGGGGCTCTTGTGTTGTCCGCATAGGCTGGATCCATGACCTCAGCCGGCCGCTTCGCCCCCAGTCCTTCCGGTGAGCTTCATGTGGGCAATCTGCGCACTGCCATGCTGGCGTGGCTGTTCGCCCGCTCCACGGGGCGGAGCTTCCTGCTCCGGGTTGAGGACCTGGACCGCGCGCGGGCCGGCGCGGAGGCAGTGCAGTTGCGGGATCTTGAGGCGATCGGCGTGACGTGGGACGGCGGCGTGGTCCGGCAGACTGCCCGGGGCCGGCTCTACGAGGATGCCATCCGGCGGCTCGGCGATGCCGGGCTGACGTACGAGTGCTTCTGCACACGCCGCGAAATCCAGGAGGCGCCGTCGGCCCCGCATGCTCCGCAAGGAGCCTACCCGGGTACCTGCCGGAACCTGGGCCCCGCGGAGCTGGAGTTCAAGCGCTCCATCCGTCCTGCGGCCATCCGCCTGCGGTCTGCGGTCCAGGAGTTCACTGTCCACGACATTCTGCACGGCGGATGTACTGGCGTGGTGGACGACTTTGTCCTGCGCCGGAACGACGGCGTGGTGGCTTACAACCTGGCCGTGGTGGTGGACGATGCCGCCCAGGGCGTGGACCAGGTGGTCCGTGGCGACGATCTGCTTCCCTCCACCCCCCGGCAGGCCTATCTGGCATCCCTGCTGCATATTCCGCTACCGGAATATGTCCACGTCCCGTTGGTGATCAACTCCGACGGCGCCCGGCTGGCAAAGCGGGACGGGGCGGTGACGCTTGCCGACCTTGCCGGGGCGGGCATTTCCGCTGATGCCGTGCGGGACCGCCTGCTCGCCTCCCTGAACCTTCCCGCCGGCACCCTTGAACAGGTGCTGGCAGCCTTCAATCCGGCCGCACTGCCGCGGGAGCCCTGGATCTGGAGCGGCCCGTAGGCTTGGGGCATGTTAAATGACCATTTTCCGGACCACAGCCCGGCCCCCAGGTTCACCGTAGAGACTGCCAAGGTCCTGGCCGAGGTGGCCCACAACCGGCAGAAGGACAAGTTGAAGAGGCCTTACCGGGAACACGTCCTGGCTGTGGGCGACGCCCTGGCGGACTTCGACGACGATATCCGGATCGCGGGATACCTGCACGATATCGCCGAGGACACTCCGATCACCCGGCAGGCCTTGCTGGAGATGGGCGTCTCCGAGCGCGCAGTGGAGATCATTGAGCGGGTCACCAACCGGCTCCACAGCAACCCGGACGATTACCAGGCCGGGATTCGCGAGATCGCCCAGGACCACGACGCCGCCCTGGTCAAGATTGCGGACAACGCCCACAACTCCTTGCCGGAGAGGGTAAAGGCTCTTGCTGAAAAATGGCCGGACAAACCGCCGGTCACCAAATACCGCGACGCCCGGCCCGTGCTTTACGCCGCCGTCGAGGTGGAGGAGGTCCGCAAGATCCTGGCCCGGGTGAATCCGTGGCTGCTGGAGGAGCTGGACGACCGCCTGGACGAGGAAGACACCACCGACTACGAGAATCTCTCCTATGGTGAAGCGGACGCCGGCGCCGCATCGGCTGACGCTAGGGCTGAGGAGCGGTAGTTCCTGCTTCCAGCCTTTGCACCGCATGGTGCAGCCGCTCTGTTCCGCGGCGCTCATCGATGACAATGGACGCTGCCAGCCCCAGCACGATGACCAGCATGCACACCGGGACCGATGCCCCCAACGCCGCCAGGCCAACCGCCCCGGCCAGGACCACCATTATCCCGGCGGCAACGGCAATCACCGTCCGGTCCGGCCCCATCATGGTGCTGTACAGCCACGTTAGTGTGAGTTTGAAGACGGCAACCGGCACGGCAATGGAGGCGACGGCCGCTGCGGCACTGATGTGTGCCTCGTGGTCGATGTAGTAGGCGGCCACGTGGAGCCCGGCGCCGGTGGCCGCGATCGCCGCGAAGAGCGGAATGTGCCCGTAGCCGAAGAGGAACGAGCGGTGCCGCTGCAGGTGCAGGGCCCGTCCGGCCGGGAGCATGAAATACACCCACCACATCCCGAAAGCCAGGGCCGTACCGCCAAAGCCCACCAGCGCCGCTTCCACGCTCCAGCCGTGGTTTGCCACGATGGCCCGCAGGGTTTCGATCGCCCCGATCAGGCACTCACCCAGAGCGATGATGGCCAGCAGGCCGTACCGCTCGGCGATGTGGTGTGCATGCCATGGGGTCCTGTCATCGCGTTCCGCGGCATAGGGAGTGCCCATCTCCAATGCGATCAGGGGGATGGCAAGGAGGAATGTTGTGGCCACATCGGTGTCTACGATGAGCACGGCGATCCAGCCGAGCTGTACGAGAGCCAGGTATTTGGCATAGCGCAGGCACGTCTGGCGGCGCGCAGGATCCTGGCGGGACGCCCGGATCCACTGCGTTACAAGTGCAAGGCGCATGATCACGTAGCCGGCCACGATCACCCGGTTGTCCACGTGCCGTCCCTCCACAATGGAGTGGAACATCGGCTCGATCCCCATCGTGAGGATCAGCACCCCGACGATCTGGACCATGGTGACCACCCGGAACACCCAGTCGTCTGTGTCGTAGGCGCTGGCGAACCAGGTGAAATTGATCCAGGCCCAGATCACCGCAAACATCGCGAAGGAGAACCCGATGAGGCCCTCCATAAAGTGGGCCTCGGCAATCTCGTGGGCGAATTGGCTGCCCGCCACCCCGAAGGCGATGACAAAGGTCAGGTCGAAGAAGAGCTCCAGGGGCGTCGCGGCCCGGTGTTTTTCGTGCGGGTCACGGCCGCCCATGCGCGCGAAGGCATGCCGGAGAGGGTTTGAGGACATGCCTCAAAGATTACTCTGGACCGCCTTCTGCTCCAGGGCAGCCGCGAAGTCCTCCGTGAACCGCCGCACGCCATCCCATTCCGTCCAGATGTAGCCGCCCCTTCTCAGACGCGGGCCAGGGCGTCGATGTCCTCAAGGAAGTCCTGGTGGACCTCCTTGCTGACGGTGGTGCGGGTTTCGGCGATGGCATCCAGATAGTCCTGGGTGGACGGGCCTTTCCGCACGGCTTCCCGGACTGACGGCCGCGCTCCGGAGGCCAGCCCGCCGTCGTCGTACACGGCCTTTTCCAGGGCGCGCTGGGACGCGCTGCGGGCCGCGTACTCGATGTCCGCGGGGGAGAAGCCCTCCGTGCGTTCCACCAGGAGCTCGACGTCCACGTCGTCCACCACGGGTGCTGGGATGAAGCGCTGCCACATGGCTTCGCGTGCGTGGCGGTCGGGCAGGCCGATGGGAATGACGTAGTCGAACCGGCCGTGCCGCAGGAACGCCGAATCGAGCGCCCGGATGAAGTTGGTGGCGCACACCAGCAGCCGGCCCGGCTGTTCGCGGAAGGCAGGGATGATCTTCAGGAGTTCGTTGGTGACGCCCTGCAGCGGCGACGGCGGTTCACCGGACCGCTGCGAGGCAATCTCTTCCACTTCATCGATGAAGACCACCGCGTGTTCCAGTTCCGCGATCTCCAGGAAAGTTTCGCGCAGCGCCCCGGCCAGGCCTTGGGGATCGGCGGCCAGGCGGGACGGGAAGACCTCCACGAAGGGCCATTCCAGGCGGGAGGCGATGGCCTTGGCGAAGGTGGTCTTGCCTGTGCCGGGCGGGCCGAAGAGGACGACGGCGCGTGGCGGGACCACGCCGAATTCATCGGCCAGGTCCGCCTCGGCCAGCGGGAGCACCAGCCGGCGTTCCAGCAGTTCCTTTTCCCGGTGCATGCCGGCCACGTTTTCCCACAGGTCGCGGGCCAGGACCCGGCCGCCCAGCTGGCCCAGCGCGCCCAGCTCCTGCCGCTGGACGGGGATGGTCCGCTCGAAGTAGCGCAGGTTCTTCTTAAGGGCGAAGCCGCGGCCCAGGAATGCTTCCACGCGCGTTTCGGAATCCGGCATCAGCGCCGAAAGCTTGTTCAGTCCGTGGGGTGCCATCCGGTTTTCGACGGCGGCCAGCAGCGAGGTGCCGATCCCGCGGCCGCGGTATTCGGGGAGCGTGGCCAGGAAAACGATCCAGCCCTGGTCGTGCGCGGCGCGTCCGACGGCGGCGCCCACCACCTGCTCTCCCTGCACCGCTACCACGGCATGGTCCTTTTCGCAGGATGCGAGCACCTCTGAGAGGGCGTAGACCGGCTCGACGTTGCTCGCCTTCAGGGTTTCCCAGAGATGCAGGATCCCGTCCAGGTCGGCCGAATGGAAATCCCTGATGCGCCAGTTGGTCATATCCGCCTAATCTCCCGGGTGGTTCGTCATTGAGCCGGCATGTCCGTGCCACTGCCGAGCTTAGCGAACGGCGGCGGGCTGAAGGTTGCGGCGGCGTTGCATTACGGCGCTCTGGAACTGGCCGCCCGCGTGGGTTCAGCCACCACCGCCCGCGATTGTGGTGGTCCCGCTACGAACTGCGTGCCTTGGGCGAGGTGCAGGACCGGCGGGCACGTGCCCTGTTGGTGTACCGCCGACAATGCCAGCATGCCACCAACAAAGGGTAGGCCGGCGTGCCCGCAGGGTAGCCGGGGGCGTTGAGAGCCCCATTTCCGAGGAGTAACGTGTGGCTCACCTCACCCGCACCCCATTCAGGAGCAACCATGCCATATCTGGGACGCCGGTTTGCTGCCGTAACGGCAGCGCTGGCGATGAGCGTGACCACCGGGGCGATCATGAGCCCCGCCTCTGCGCACGAGCGGCAGAAGGACGTTTTCGTGAAGACCCCGACGGCTACCGGCTATGGCGGCGCCGTCAGTACCGTCGATGTGGACGCGTCTGCCGCAGCGATCGAGGTCCTGCGCAAGGGCGGGAACGCTGTGGATGCCGCCGTCGCCGCGGCCGCCACCCTCGGCGTCACGGAGCCCTACAGCGCCGGCATCGGAGGCGGCGGCTATTTTGTTTATTACGAGGCCAAGAGCGGGGACGTCGACACCATCGACGGCCGGGAGACTGCGCCCGCCGCTATGCCCAGGGACGCATTCATCAACAAGGCCACCGGGGAGGCTTACCCCTTCCGTAAGCAGGCAACCAGCGGAATTTCCGTCGGTGTCCCTGGAACCCCGGCCACTTGGGAACGTGCCTTGGACCGTTGGGGCAGCATGACCCTGGGGCAAACGCTGGAGCCCGCGATCGAGGTTGCTGAAGACGGCTTTGTTGTGGATGCGACCTTCAGGCAACAGACGCTCGACAACAGGGACCGGTTCCTTCCGTTTGAAGCCACCCGGGAACTGTTCCTCACCGGTCCAGACAATGATGCACCTGCGGTAGGGAGCATTCTGAAGAACGAGGATGTAGCCGAGACGTATCGACTCCTGGCGCATGAGGGCATGGATGAGTTGTATGACGGCCCGATCGCAGAGGACATTGTGTCTACAGTCCAGAACGCGCCCAGCAGTACGGACCCAAACGCCGTCCCCGGACCTGCGGGTGTTATGACAGCGGAGGATTTGGACGACTACAAGGTCCTGGATCAGGACCCCACGCACGTAAACTACCGCGGCTACGATGTCTACGGCATGGCACCTTCCAGCAGTGGCGGCACAACCGTGGGTGAGGCTTTGAACATCCTCGAGGTGTTTGACCTTGGCGAGCTGGCCAAGGGCGAGGGTAAGGGCAACGACAACACGGCCCGTGCTCTGCACCACTATCTTGAGGCCAGTGCCCTTGCTTTTGCTGACCGCGGAAAGTACGTGGGTGACCCCGCCTTTGTGGATGTTCCCACCGATGAACTACTGGACCCTGTCTTCGGAAAGGAACGGTCCTGCGCCATTGACCCGCACAGGGCAGCAACCAAGCCTGTCGCGGCAGGTGACGTTTATTCGTACGACGGCGTGTGCCCGGCCAAGCCGACGGCGCTGAACCACGCACCGGATACCGAGAACATCAACACCACCAACCTCACGGTTTCGGACAAGTGGGGCAACGTGGTGGAGTACACGCTCACCATCGAGCAGACAGGCGGATCGGGCATCACGGTTCCCGGCCGCGGCTTCATCCTGAACAACGAGCTCACGGACTTCTCGCCTGTCTACAGCGAGACGGACCCCAACCGCATCGAGCCTGGGAAGCGGCCGCGCTCATCCATGTCGCCGACCATTGTGCTCAAGGACGGCGAACCGTTCCTGGCGCTCGGGTCACCAGGCGGTTCAACCATCATCACCACCGTTCTGCAGACGCTCATCAACCGGATCGACCTCGGTATGAACATTCAGGACGCCCTGGCAGCTCCGCGTGCCTCCCAGCGCAACACAGCCAATGTGACCGCTGAACAGGCGTTCATTGACGCGCCTTATGGAAAGGACCTTGCCACGCGGTATGGGCACAATTTTGCCGCTGCAGGGGCCGCCGGCACCTCCGCCGCGGAAATCGGCGCTGCCACGGCCATCGAGTTCCGCCATGACGGCAGCACTGTGGCCGCAGCCGAACCGGTCAGGCGCGGCGGAGGCTCAGCGATGGTGGTCAAGCCGTCGCGGTAGCCTTCCGGCCAACCCCTTAAACCCTGACGGCGGCACCTCTGATTCCATGGTTGTGGATCCGGAGGTACCGCCGTCGGACGTTTGGAAGGGTTACTTCATGAACGTCTCCGCGGGCGGGTTTGCGACCACCGGGGAGAGTCCGGTGTGGCCGTCCCGGGTTGCGGCGATTTCGTGGATGCGTTTGCGGCAGGCGTACCAGCCGAAGACCATGAGGATGGACGCGATGGCGGTGACCAGCATGGTGAGCGGTGATTCGATGAAGACCATCACCAGCACTCCCACGAGGAAGAGCAGCGAGAGGTAGCCGGTGTAGGGGGCGCCGAACATCCGGAAGGAGGGGCGCTTGAGCCAGCCCTTGTCGGCCCAGCGCTTGAGCTGGATCTGGCACAGGACGATGGTGGCCCACGTCATGATGATGCCCACGGAGGCGACGTTGAGGACGATTTCGAAGGCTTCGGCGGGCACGAGGTAGTTCAGCGGGACGCCCAGCAGGGACACGCCGGCGGTGATGGCGATGCCGCCGTAGGGGACGCCGGCTTTGTTCATGCGGGAGGCGAATTGGGGGGCGGAGCCGTTGACGGACATGGAGCGCAGGATCCGGCCGGTGGAGTAGAGGCCGGCGTTAAGGGAGGACAGGGCGGCGGTGAGGACGACGAGGTTCATGATGACGTCCACGCCCTGGATGCCGATGGAGCCGAAGAAGGTGACGAAGGGGCTGACGCCTTTTTCGTAGGAGGTGTAGGGCAGCAGCAGGGCCAGGAGGATGACGGAGCCGACGTAGAAAACGGCGATGCGGAAGACCACGGAGTTGATGGCCTTGGGCATGATCTTTTCAGGGTTTTCGGTTTCGCCGGCGGCGGTGCCGACGAGTTCGATGGAGGCGTAGGCGAACAGGACGCCTTGCATGAGGATGATCATGGGCAGCAGGCCGTTGGGGAAGATGCCGCCGTTATCGGTGATGAGGCTGAAACCGACCTGCTGGCCGTCGACGGGGGTGCCGAAGATGACGAAGTAGGTGCCGACGATGAGGAAGATGACCAGGGCTGCGACCTTGATCAGGGCGAACCAGAATTCCATCTCACCGAAGACCTTGACGGAGACCAGGTTCAGGGCGAGGACGACGACGAGGGCGATCAGGGCCCAGGCCCATTGCGGGACGGCTGCCATCCAAGGGATGTAGTTGCCGAAGAAGTTCATGTAGAGGGCTGCGGCGGTGATGTCCACGATGGTGGTGGTGGCCCAGTTGATCCAGTAGAACCAGCCGGAGACAAAGGCTGCTTTTTCGCCGAAGAATTCACGGGCGTAGGAGACGAAGGAGCCCGAGGAGGGCCGGTGCAGGACCAGTTCGCCCAGGGCGCGCAGGATCAGGAACGCGAAGAATCCGCACACGGCGTACGCGATGACCAGGGACGGTCCGGCCGCGTTGAGCCGGCCGCCGGCGCCCAGGAACAGGCCGGTACCGATCGCGCCGCCGATCGCGATCATCTGGATCTGCCGGGGCTTCAGGTTCTTGTGGTAGCCCTTGTCCTCCGCGTGCAGCGCCTGCTCCGATGCATGCGCCTGCGGCGGGATGGTGTGGTCTGTGACGGGGGGATTTGTCATGGGGGTGTCCTTCTAAGTCCGTGGTGTTCGGGGACTACTTGCTGAGGTTTGCCAGGCGTTCGGGGCTGAGGAGTTCCTGGAGCTGGGCGCCGGTCAGGAGCCCGTGCTCAAGGACGAGTTCGGCGACGCCCTTGCCCGTTGCGAGTGCTTCCTTCGCGATGGCCGTGGCGGTGGCATAGCCCAGGTGGGGATTCAGGGCTGTGACCAGGCCGATGGACTGCTCCACGGTGCGGCGGAGGTGTTCGGTGTTGGCGGTGATGCCCCGGATGCAGCGTGCGGTGAGGGTGCGGCAGGCTGCTTCCAGGTGGGAGATGCTCTTGTGGAGGCTGTGGACAATGACGGGTTCGAAGGCGTTGAGCTGGAGCTGTCCGGCTTCGGCGGCCATGGTGATGGTCACGTCGTTGCCGATGACTTCGTAGGCCACCTGGGAGACCACTTCCGGGATCACCGGGTTGATCTTGCCGGGCATGATGGAGGAACCGGACTGGACGGCCGGCAGGTTGATTTCGCCGAAGCCGGCGCGCGGACCGGAGGAGAGCAGGCGGAGGTCGTTGCAGATCTTGGAGAGCTTCACGGCCACGCGCTTCAGTACGCCGGAAAGGTGGACAAAGGCGCCCACATCCTGGGTGGCTTCGATGAGGTCGACGGCGGTGACCAGCGGCAGGCCAGTGACTTCAGCCAGGTGCCGGCAGGCTGCCTCGGCGTAGCCGGCCGGTGCGTTCAGGCCCGTGCCGATGGCGGTGGCGCCGAGGTTGATCTCGTGGATGAGCAGCTCTGCTTCGGCCAGGCGGAGCCGGTCTTCGCCAATGGTGATGGCGTACGTGCCGAACTCCTGTCCCAGGGTCATGGGTACGGCGTCCTGCAGCTGGGTGCGGCCCATCTTCACCACGGTGCGGAATTCCAGGGCCTTGGCGGCGCAGGCTTCCTCAAGTTCGGCCAGCGCGTCCACCAGTTCCCGCGCCGCGAAGATGGTGCCCAGCTTCACGGCGGTGGGGTAGACGTCGTTGGTGGACTGGCTGAGGTTGACGTGGTCGTTGGGGTGCAGCCGCGCGTAGTCACCCTTGGGATGGCCCAGGATTTCCAGGGCGCGGTTGGCGATGACCTCGTTGGCGTTCATGTTCGACGACGTGCCGGCACCGCCCTGGATGACGTCGACGACGAACTGGTCGGCCAGTTGTCCGTCCAGGATGTCCTGGCACGCCTGTTCAATGGCATCTGCGCGTTCGGCGTCCAGCAGCCCGAGCTCCCGGTTGGTGCGTGCGGCGGCGAGCTTGACCGCTGCGAGGCCGCGGACCAGGTGCATGTTGGAGCAGAGTTTCTGGCCGGTGATGGGGAAGTTTTCCACGGCCCGGAGGGTGTGGACGCCCCAGTAGGCGTCGGCCGGAACGTCCCTGTCCCCAAGCAGGTCATGCTCGGACCGGGTGGTTGGAACGGATGTGGCGTCGGTGGCGGATTCGATGATGGTCATGGGAGTCCTCACAGGGCTTCGTTGTCGGGTTTGGACAGGCTGTTGCTCAAAAAGTCGGTGGCTTGCAGCAGGCCCACCTGGTGCCCGCCGCCGAGTACCGGTGCGGCGGCGATGCCAGCCAGCGCATCGGTGTCCACGCCGATCGCTTCCAGCAGGGCCACGGTGGCCGGCATCCGGGCACGGTCGCCGCCGTCGGAAATCTTCACGACCACGGCGCGGCCGTTGGGCAGGCCTACCAGCTGGACACCTTCAAAGCCGTCCTTGGCCACCGCTCCGGGGAGCAGCCGCATGAGCTCGGTGACGTCGCGCCCTTCCCCGGCCACCATTTCCGGGTGCTGCTGCATGGCGAGGCCGACGGCGGCTTCCGCGCCGCCGTCGTGGTTTCCGGTCTTGAAGGAGGCGGCACGCGCGATCCGGCCGAAAGCGAGGGCCATGCCGCCCAGCGTCAGCGCGAAGAGCGGGGTGCCGCAGCCGTCGGTGCTGACGGCGGACGGCTCCTCACCGGCCAGCTCAATGACAGTGGACCGGACGAGTTGCTGCAGCGGGTGCTGCGGGTTCAGGTAGCCCTGGACGGGCCAGCCGTTGATGACGCAGGTTGCGGCCATGGCGGCATGCTTGCCGGAACAGTTCTGCGTGAGCTGGGTGGCGCCGCCTCCGCTGCGCAGCCAGTCTTCGCGTTCGATACCACCGTAGGGGAGGTCGGTGCTGTTTTCCAGGTCGGTGACGGACAGGCCATGCATTTCGAGGATGCGCAGGGCGCCGTCACGGTGCTCTGCCGCGCCGGAGTGGCTGGCCGCGGCCAGGGCCAGGAGGTCTGCCGGGAGCTCAAGTCCGGCGCGGACCATGGCGACTGCCTGCAGCGGCTTGAGTGAGGACCGGGGGTAGAAGGGGGTTGCCGGGTCCCCTGCCGCTGCCAGGATGGAACCCTCAGCATCGAGGGCGATGGCCGAGCCGTAGTGGACGCTCTCCACCATTCCGTCGCGGATGGCGGCGACCAGGGGAGTGTGCTGCGGCAGGCTTGATGGTGCCGGCCCAGCAATGCGGGCAGCGGAAAACACAGGGGAGGGCATGGGGTCCTTGGGGTTGCTTTGTTGCTAGTTGTTGAGGATGGAGTCGAGGGCCTCGCCCACGGCGCGCAGGTGGTTGGCCATGGCTGCACTCGCGTCAGCAGCGGAGCCGGCCTCGATGGCTGCGAGGATCCGCTGGTGTTCAATGTCGGAGGCGTGCTGCCGGTCGGCCACCATGTTCAGCGTTTCCGACTGGTAGGCCAGGGCGTCACGGATGTCCGCCACCACGCTTTCAAAGACCTTGTTGCCGCTGGCGCGCGCGATGGTCGCGTGGAAGCTGGAGTCCAGGGCCACCCAGGACTCCGGATCCGTTTCGGTGGCCATGGCGCCCACGACGTGGCGGAGGGTTTCGAGCTCCTCGTCAGACCGGCGTTCTGCAGCCAGCCCGGCTGCCGGAACTTCAATATGCGGGCGCGCCTCGGTAAGATCCCTCGCCGAGTACTGGCCGAGTGTGAGGTCGTTGGCCACCTTGTTGGCGACCACGAACGTGCCTTTGCCTGTCTTGGTGACCGTCAGGCCCATAGCCGTGCAGGAGCGCAGCGCTTCGCGGATGACCGACCGGCTCACCCCGTACTGCTGGGCAAGCGTGGCTTCAGAGCTGAGCTTGCCGCCCACCGGAATCTGCCCGGACTCGATATCACCGCGGACGGCGTTGAATACCGCTTCGGCGGCGCTAAGCCGCGTGAGGGGGAGCGGAGCAGGCTGTCCTGCTGTCCGGCTGTCTGACAGGTTCACGCTTCAAATATGGCACCGGTCACAGACGGTGTCAATTCTCCGGGGGCCGAAGGCGTCAGATGAACTTAGGGTATTTCTCCCTGGAAACCCTGCCGTCTGAGGCGCCCGCCCGGTAGCCTCCTGCCATGGACGAATATTCAGAGGAACTGGTTGAGCTTGCTTTCATGGCTTTGGATCACGCGATCGATTCAGTGGTCTCGTCGGGCACCGATCTGGTGCCTTTTGTCATCCGGGAGCAGGCGGGCCAACGGAGCCTGCAGCGCTACCTCGTTGGGAACCAGCTCGAGGCAGGCGTTGCCGCAGCTAGGCAGTCCGTCAAAGACGAGCCGCTTCCGGACCGCGTGGCAGTAGCCTGGGATGGCTACATGACCACGTCCGAGGGGCGGCAGGAGGCGGTCTTCGTCGAGTCCTACGAGCATGGCACGCCTGCAGGGTTCATTATGGCCCAGCGCTATCAGCGGGCCGGGTTCCTCAAGAAGAAGCGTGAATCCGTAGGGAACCCCGCCCTTGTGGAGAAGAACACCGCACCGCTTTTCTGACCGCCTTTCCGGCGGGCAGGAGAAGCCTACCGTCAACTGACGCGGGCATGGTCCTCAATGGAACGCAGGATGCCGAACAGTTTCACAACGCCGTCGTCTCCGAACAGGATGTCCGGGCCGGAAGGCGCCAATTCGTTGTACGGCGAGTCGAAGAGGGCTGCTGGGTTAACCTTGCCGTTTTCCACCAGGTGGTTGGTCAGGACCTGGAGGAAGTCGAGCTGCTGGGCTGTCAGGGTTGTGCCGGCAACAAATTCCCCGAGCGCTTCCTCTACTGCCTCGCGATCCAGGCCCACCAGCGACCGGACATAAAGCCCCAGGCCGTCGGCCGCGGCCCTGTCCAGGTCTTCCCGGGAACCGAGGCCGCTTTCCAGCAGGATCCGCTCCAGTTCGGACAGGTCCATGGCGGTCAGCTGCCTGTTCCGCCGCAGGCGCTGGATGGAAGCGTGGTCCTGGTGGTCGGCAAGGTACAGGCGGATCTTCTCGCGGTATCGGGCCAGATCAAGGGTGCCATTGGCTGCACCCGTGAGCTCGGCCTCCTCAAGCTCCCCGAGCTCGTCCAGGAAGTTGGTGTAGACAACGTTGCGCTTGCGTTTTTCGATCAGGTGCACAAGTTCGCGAAGCCGCAGCCTGATTTCTTCGAGCCATTCCGCTGAAACGGACTCCCACTCGCCGTCGTCCAAGATGGCCTCGATCAGGGGCAGCTGCGCTGCGATGGCTGGAACGTCCGGCTGGTCCTGAAGGGCGGCGGCCACAGCCTGGACTTTCTTCCGGAATGGGACCAGGGGCTTGCCCTGGAGTGCTGCCAGTTCGGTCTGCAGCAGGAGATAGTCGAAGCGCTTGGCTTCTTCCGTGTCGGGCAGTGCACCGATGGGTGCCAGCCGTGCCACTTCCGCCTCTAGGGCGTCAAAGTCCTCTGCACCCAAAGACTCCCAGGCGGATGGTTCAACAAACTTGTCTACCCATTTGCGGGCTGGCTTTACCAGGAAATTCTCCAAGGGCAGCCTGCCCACCGTGTGCTTCAACGACTCCTGCAACTCCACAACAAAGGGCAAGTTCGAATCCCAGGCGAGGTCCGCCGTCGTACGCAGCAAACGGACGCGCGTGGCGAAGGTGCTCTCTGCGAGGGACTTGCCTAGGGATCCTTCGTTGCCGGGCATGCCGGCATTGAAGTATTCCGCGTTGCGGCAGAGGTCGAAGATGAAGAAGTCCTTCTTGTCCTCGCCAGGGCCGAAAAGGTCGGGGCAGAGGCGCGTGCCGCGGCCCACCATCTGCCAGAACTTGGTCTTGGACCGGACCATTTTGAAGAAGACCAGGTTGACGGCTTCGGGAACATCGATGCCCGTGTCCAGCATGTCCACGGAGATCGCGATGTGCGGGTCGGCGTCACGCCGCGAGAAGTCGTCGATGAGGTTCTGCGCGTAGTTGACCTGGTACGTGACCACCCGGGCGAAGTGGCCCTTGAGGTGCGGATAGTTCTTGTCGAAGCGTTCGGCAATGTAGTCGGCGTGCCGGTTGTTCTTGGCGAAAATGATGGTCTTGCCCAGCCGGTCGCCGCCCGCCACCTTGTGGCCGTGCGTCATCAGCACTTCGAGCGCCTTGTCCACGGTATCGGTGTTGAAGAGCCAGGAATTCACGACGGCGGGGTCCACGGATTCGGGGATCTCGCCGTCCTCGTTCCAGTCGAGCTCGTCCCATTGTTCTTTTTCGTGCTCGGGGAGGTCGTCGTACGCGATGCCTTCATACGGGAACTTCAGCGGCACCGGCACCACGCGGGGCGGTACGAGATAGCCGGCCTCGATAGCCTCGTTGAGTTCGTAGGCAAACGTGGGGACGTTGTCCTCGATGCCGAACAGGCTGTAGGTGTTGCGGTCCACCTCCGACTGTGGGGTGGCGGTGAGGCCGATCAGGAGCGAGTCAAAGTAGTCGAAGATCGCCTTGTACTTCTGGTAGATGGACCGGTGGGCCTCGTCCACGATGATGAGGTCGTAGTGGCCCACCCCGAACCGGCGCTGACCCAGTTTCCCTTCGGTCTGGTTGATGAGGTTCATCATCGTGGGGTACGTGGCCACATGGATGCGGCTGTCAGTATCTTCGCCGGCGCCGAGGATCACCGGGCCCGAGCCGGGCAGGTGCGTCTTGAACGCGTTGGCCGCCTGTTTCACGAGGGCGACGCGGTCAGCCAGGAAGAGAACGCGCTTGGCCCAGTTGGCTTCCTGCAGCAGTTTGGTAAGTGCGACGACGGTGCGCGTCTTGCCCGTGCCCGTCGCCATGACCACCAGAGCCTTGCGTTCGAAGCCGTTCTCGTAGGCTTCGGTGACGGCGCGGATGGCGTTGTGCTGGTAGGGCCGTTCGACGATTGCGTCGTCAATCTGCTGCTGCGCCAGCGGTTTGCGGGTCTGCCGGCGGTTGACGAGGAGCTGCAGCTGGTCCCGGGTGTGGAAACCCTGGACGGCACGCTCGGGATACATGCTGTCGTCCCAGATCCAGGTTTCGTAGCCGGACGTGTAGTAGATGATGGGCCGCCTGCCGTACCGGCGTTCCATGCAGTCGGCGTACAACTTTGCCTGCTGCTTGCCTACGTGCGGATCTTTGGTGGTCCGCTTGGCCTCGACGACGGCGAGCGGGAGTCCGTCGGCGCCCCAGAGGACATAGTCCACGTAGCCGGTGCCGGTGAGCGTGCCGCTTTGGGTAGGCATGGTGTCCACCCTGAATTCGCGGTCTTCGGGATTTTCGAGTGGCCAGCCCGCTTCCTTGAGGTCCCAGTCGATGAGGTGCCGGCGGGTCAGCGCCTCATCGTAGTCGTGCTGGTCGGGGACTGCCTGGTTCTGTTGCTTGGTGGCGGCGATTTCGGCCTGCAACTGCGCCAGCTGTGCTGCGAGGTCTGCCGATTCGGCCGCGGCCTGAGCAAGGGCCTCGTCCTTTGCCTTGAGCTCCTCCTCCAGTTTCTGGAGTGCTTCGGGGGAGTGCTGCTGGGCGGGAGTGGCGCTGGCCGGAGCGAGGTGGCCGGCGTCGAACGCCAGCGACGGCGGCAACTGGCTGCCGTTCTTCGCGTAGTTCCGGGCAAGCCAGTAGCAGACGTGGTGCAGTTCCCGGAGGACGATTTCCGCGCCCTGCGCGGTTGGGTTGACGGGGTTGTGTACGGCGTTGTTGCCGGCTTTGCGGATGATGGTGAGCTTGCTGCCGATGGCGCCGCCCACCAGACCTTTGAACGCGGGCTCATTGAGCAGAGCGTTGAGGTCGTCCTTGTACGGGAGGGCCAGCGCCTTCTCCACCTTGTAGAGCCATTCAACCAGCCGCTCAACCGTGTACCGGGAGTAGAACATGGAAGCGCGCGGGTCGATGCGGGCGAACTTCTCGGCCCGGCGGGCATTCTGGGCAAGGTCGGGCCAATCGGCCAGGAGAAACCTGAAGTTGCTGTTGCCTGCCCCCACTATTGACCCCCGTTACTGCCACACCGCGTATGGGCACTAGTCAACCATGGGCAAGCGACAGTCCAGAACTTGTAGAACAAAGACTACTTCGGGAATACACTGCACGTATGGATAAGGTCGGCGTTCGGGAGCTCAAGCAAAATCCCAGGGCTGTCATAGAGCGGGTTGAGCACGGAGCCACCGTGGAGATCACCTTGCAGGGGCGGGCTGTGGCCAGGATGTCACCCATTACAGACCGCAGGAGGTGGACGCCTTCCGCCGACGTGGCCCGGGCTCTTGGAGTGGCCGGGCTCGGCGCGGACCAGACCGGTTGGCTGGAGCAGCACCGGGAATCCCGGGACGCGGACCCCTTGGTGGACCCATGGGAGTCTCAGTGATCCTCCTTGACACAAACATCCTGATCAGCCCGCCGTCGCAGTGGCCGGAAGGGGAGATGCTGGGTTCGAGCATTATTTCGCTGGCGGAACTGCACTTTGGCATCCGTTCGTCCGTCTCGGAGGAGATCCGGCGGCAGCGGGTACGACGCCTCGCCGTCTGGCGGGAGCTGATGGACTGGATCCTTTTCGATGAGCCAGCGGCGGAGAGCTACGGCGAGCTGGCGGCCAAAGTACGCTCACTCAGGCCGCAGCATGCCAGAAGCAAGGACATCATGATCGCAGCGCAGGCCCATTCGCTGGGCATTCCGCTGATGACGAGGAACGCCCGGGACTTCGATCTGGTCAATGACGTGGTCGAGATCATTGAGGTGTAGTGACGCGGCCTGCCGCTCATGTCAATAGGCGCCTAACGCGTCATCGGATCCATCCACAGGTGCACCGTGCGGCCATGAGACCTCTGCGCCTTGTGCACGCAAAGCGTCAGCAACAATCAGCGGGTGCCGGCGGCTCATCGCCCTAAGTTGCCGCTCCCTCCAAAGTTTGCGCCCCGTGGCCAAGTGGTCACGGAATCCGGGGAGCGTGTCGAGCCGAAAATCTGTTGCCAAAAACTCGAGAATGTCTTCCAAACAAGGCCGGAAGCGCTTGCCGCCAACCGGAATGTGCAGATGTGACAGCTTAGGAATGCTCAGGCCGCTCGAATTTACTTGGTCTTTCTTCCCCGCGCGGGCCATGGCGTAGACGAATTCGTCACGGTGCGCGTGGACATTTACATGCGCGCCAGCAAGACCACCGAGAGGGTGACGAAGATAGTCGAAGCGAAGCAATGGTTCGCTGACGCCACTCAGCCCTATTTTGAACTCAGACTCCTCGACAGCCAGGTAATCCCCGTCCCACGTGCACTTGTACTTGAGTTGCACGGTGAATAGGCGGTCGCCATCCACGGCTTTCAGGTCGAGGCCGAGACGGGGCTCCTGGGTGATCAGGACGTTCCTGTGGCCACTTCTCCCTTCGCTCACAAGCACGTTGAAGGGCGCGAAGGGCCCAGGAAAGGTGTTGGAAAGAGTCTGGTGAAGTTCGGAAGCGAAGTTTGCAGCGGCCTTATCAAGTGCATTGGCGCCGAGGTCGGTCATGCCGACTGGAGGAACTTCAGGTCCTGGATCTCTTCGTAATCGGCCTGCTCATCCACGGTCAGTTGGTAGTTAGCAGCGCGATCTGCCAGTTCTTCGTCGGACATGGCGAAGTGAGAACGGAGCTGGTCGATTCGATCGCCAACGTCAGCGCGGCTTAGGTGAATTACTTTCGGTGTCATAGTGGCCTCCTTTGGTGGTGGTTCCATGGTGCACCGTGGCTATGACAATCTTGGCACGCCATGCCTACTCGAAGAAGTCCTCATCCAGTTCCACCACGTCGTAGCTCTGCTTCACCTGGACGCCTACCCGGTACTTGATCATGAGACTCACCAGGCGGGCGGAGTCGATCAGGATGATCCGGGAGGGAACGTTCTCGGCGTACTGCCGGGCGCCGGATGTGAAGGTGCTGGTGGTGATGAAGACTCCGCGCGATGCCCCGACGCCGTGCAGCGCGCCCACAAAGGCCTGGATGGTTTCGCGCCCCACCGTGTTGCCATCGGCGTAGCGTTTGGCTTGGACGTAGATCCTGTCAAGCCCGAGTGCGTCTTGGTCGATGACGCCATCGACGCCGCCGTCGCCCGATCCGCCGATGCGACGCCCCCGCTGTTCTGCGCCGCCGTAACCCATCTTGAGGAGCAGCTTGACCACTGCCTCTTCGAAGAAGTCGGGATGGCCTTCACGGAGCCTCCGGATGAGCGTTGCGCCTACCTCATCGTGGATGCGGTTGATACCGTCCTCGATTTGTTCGACGGGTTCCAGTTCTTCCACGGCTGGAAGGCTGGTGGTCAATTCTTCCCGCGTCGGTATCTGCTTCTCGGACTTGGGCCAGTACTGGGCGAAAAGCTCGTGGGCCTGGCTGTAGTTGATTCCATCCGGGTTGGTGTGAAGCCACTGCCTGCCGGCATCGGTGATGCAGTAGTGGCCCTTCGCCGGACGGTCGATCCAGTTGGCGCGCGTGAGGTGGCTGAGGACCCACCCCATGCGCTGTTCGTAACGCAGTCCCCCGGAATTGAGCGTTTCCAGTCGGGCCGACTCAGAAAGTCCTGCTTGCTCCGCCGCCTGATGGAACAGGTCCTTACGGTGCAGCGTCCGACCATCTTCAAGAGCCCGCAGAACAGGAACAATCAATGCTGGCCAGATCGGAACTTCTGTAGCTGTCGACTCCGCTTGAACTTCCGACATCACAGTTCTCCCTTGAACGCTCGGTGCTGAAGTGATGCGAACAGGACGTCCAGCTCAGCCAGGTGCATGCGGTGCATGTCCCTTAAACGCTCGACGGCGGCAACGCGGTTAGCGAAGGTCTGCTGAAGCTCGAACGGCGGAAGTTTGACGGGAGCGGCTGACAGTTGGGTTTTGTTGATCGAAGCGATTCCGGTCGTCTGCTTTGCCATCCGCAGGAAGTACGACTTCGCGTCACGGGAAGAGAGATACCAATTGAGATAAATCGGAACGACATCCTTTTGCGGACGGACCCGGAAAACGTGGTTCTGATGTAGGCACCAAGGCAACTCATCATTCCAGATAGTCCCTCGGCCCAGCTTGTCAGGGTCACCGCCTTCGGTTAGCAGGAGGTCACCCCGTTTTAGCCGATACCGTTCCGCTTCAAGTTCAGTGACTTGAATTTCCTTCACAATCGACATGTCGAGGGCACGATCCTGGACGTTGGAAACGGCAAGGTATGGGAAAGCGGTGAGTTCGGTTGCCGAAGTCTTGCGACCTTTGGTTATGCCCGAGCTGATTTCGCACAGATCGTCCAGTCTTACCTTTTCAAAGCCTCCTCGGGCATTGCTGAACATGGAGTGGAAGATCGACTGGGTGAGGGTGGCGAGGTGGGCAAGGGCTTCGCGGCGCTTGGTGCGAAGCTCGTCGACCTTGTCCAGGATCGCCGCAATCCGCCGCTGCTCGTCGAGGGGCGGAAGGCTGATTGGAATCCGAGAAGCCGCTGCTTTGGTTAACTTTGCGCGGGTTGTTCCCGTTAGGAATGGGCGAACGTCATAGTTTTCGAGAACGCGAGCAAGAAATGCAATATCCGTACCGGTTCGGGGGCGGAGTACATGCGCATGGTTGTTTACCCAAGACTTACCTTCGATCCTGTATGCGATGCCACGGCTCGGGTTGTCAAAATAGCCGCCGTCTTCGGCTAGGAGGACGAGCGGTTCATCGAAAATGTGCCCGCGCACGGAATCTTGTTGGCCGTTGGCTCCGTAATAAGGAATTTCACCAGGGATGCGGTCCTTCGCAGTAATTGGGCTGCGACGATGATCGAGGAACTCAACAACGTCTCCGAGCTTCACCTGGGAGCTGGGTATCTCTGCTTTCATCACTTCAGCAGCTCCCGCAGCTCTGCCAGTCCTTCGGCAATCTGAGCCTCGAGCCCGTCCAGCGCCGCCAGAATCTCCTGCGGCTCGGCGTGCTCGACGTCTTCGTGCTCGATTTCCTTGTACCGGTTCAGTGACAGGTCGTAATCATTCGCGACTATCTCCGAAAGCGGCACGCAGAACGACTGGTCCGTGCGCACCCGCTCAAGCTCCGTCGTCGTGCGATTATTCCAGCGGGCGAGGACATCGGGAAGGTCGGATGTGCCGAGTGGGGTGCGCTTGTCGTCGAGGCTGAAGCCGTCGGACTTCACGTCGTAGAACCAGACGTTGTCCGTACCGCCGGAGTTGGTCTTGGTGAAGAACAAGATGGCGGTTGAGACCCCCGCGTACGGCTTGAAGACGCCGGACGGGAGCTTTACCACGGCGTCGAGCTTGTGGCCCTCGACGAGCGTCTTCCGCAGGGACTTGTGCGCCCCGGTGGAACCGAACAGCACGCCGTCGGGAACGATGACAGCCGCCCGGCCGCCGGGCTTGAGCAGCTTGATGAAGAGCGCCAGGAACAGGAGTTCCGTTTTCTTCGTCTTGACGACCGTCAGGAGGTCCTTGGCGACGTTCTCGTAATCCAGGCTGCCGGCAAACGGCGGGTTGGCCAGGATGACGTTGTACTTTTCCTCCTCCTCGGCGTGGAGGTCGGCGAGGGAGTCCCTGTACGAGATGTCCGGGTTCTCCACGCCGTGCAGCAGCATGTTCATGGAGCCGATGCGGAGCATGGTGTTGTCGAAGTCGAAGCCGTGGAACTGGTGGTTGTGGAAGAACTTGCTGCTCTCGTCATTGGTGAGCAGGTTCGGGTTGTTCTTCCACAGGAACTCGCCGGCCTGGACCAGGAAACCGCAGGTGCCCGAGGCTGGATCGCAGATGGCTTCCAGCGGCTTGGGCGCAGTCATGGCCACCATCAGGTCGATGATGTGCCGGGGTGTCCGGAACTGGCCGTTCGTGCCGGCGGAGGCGAGCTTGGACAGCATGTACTCGTAAAGGTCGCCCTTGGTGTCCTTGCCGTCCATGTTGATGCTGTCGAGGACATCCACAACCTGCTTGAGGACACCGGCGTTCGGGATCTTGAACTGCGCGTCCTTCATGTGGCGGCTGTAGGTGGAGTCCTCACCGTTGGACAGCTTGGGGAGTTCGTTGCGCAGGAACGGGAAGATGCTCTGCGAGAAGACGGTGAACATCTCGGCCTGAGAGAAGTCCTTGAAGCGGGACCAGCGGAGGTCCGAGTAAGGCCGGCCCTGCGGGTCCACGCCGTCCGGGAACACGGCGTTCTGCAGCGGCTGGCCCAGGAGATTGGCCCGCTTTTCCTCACGGGTGTGGTTCTCGTCCAGGCGCTTCAGGAACAGCAGGTAGGTGATCTGTTCGATGACTTCCAGCGGGTTGGAGATGCCCCCGCTCCAGAACGTATTCCAGACCTTGTCTACTTGGGACTTGATTTCACCTGTGATCACCCATGTGAGTTTAGTGCCCAGACCGGTAGCGCTCGGCCTTCGTCGGTTGTGCCGCCAAGTGTTGGATCGAACACTCAACGCGGCGCCGGCTGACTGTCTGAACCATGTGTGAAGATGTCCCCTATGAATGATTTGAATCCGGACCTTGCCCTCTACGTTGAAGGCGAGACCGCCTTGGTAGCAGGGTCACCTGACGCGATTGCGGAGCTCTTCCGGAAGCTTGATGTACCGCCCGAATCAACCTCAAAGGTCGGGACGGCCGTCACTGACATGCTGGCAGCTGCAGGCGGACTGCTAAGCATGATGGGCCAGGGAGCAGTCAGCGGCAACTCTTTCCAAATGACACCGGAGTCCTACGCCAAGTACCTGGAGTTGGCCGGTTCCACCAAAGAAGCGTTCGGCATCGTCAGCGGCGTCCTTCGCCAGCCTGATGGAAGAATCGACACCGTCGTCGAGCTGGTGAAATCCTCCCCCGTGGGCCTTCCAGCCGGGCCAAACCCGGCGATGTTAGCGGCCGCGATCGCGATTCGATCTGCTATCCACAGCTTGGAGGTGCAGCTCGAATCCATTGACGCCAAGCTCGATACAGTGCTGCGGGATACCCGGAACGAAGCGCTGGGCAACATCCAGGGGACCACCTTTATCTTGGACAAGGCCTTTGGGTACTTTGAAGAAACTGGAGAGCTGACCCCCACGCTGTGGGACCAGGTGGCGGGGCAAGCTGCTGCTCTGTCACAAATGCACGCGGTGGCTCTGAACCACATAGATGCGCTTGCGGATGGACTCAGCGCCAAGAGCTTCGGAAAGCGGTTAGAGGGTGCACGGAATGCCGCGTCCGGTGAACTCCAGCACTGGCTGATTATCACGGCAGTCGCACTCACGAACATGGTTCGGATGGATTCTCTCGAAATTGTCCATGGCGCCAAGGGGGACCAGGCAGGCGCGCATATCCGGCACGTGGAGCATGCCAGGGACCGCCGCCTTGAGCTCACGAGGTCCAAAGTGCAGAAATTGGCAGACGCCGCCGCGAAAGCCTCCAAAGTGGACACCCTAACCCGCGTGGCGAATCCCTTCGAGCTGCCGAAACTCTATGACGCGGTATCCGAAATCCAGCGGCTTCTCACGGTGTTCTCTAAGGCTTACGGCATGCCGGCGACGGAGGCATTCGAGCGCAAGGAATGGCATACGTCCCTTCTCGATCTGGGCCACGCAGCCGGAAGCGCCGTGGCCGGAGCTCTTGGTGCTGCGGCTGGCACCGTTGCGGCAGCACCAAAGGCCATCGCCGGAGGCGTGGAGGACGGCATTCTGCAGGTCGCCCAGAGCATTGAGGAACGCCGCAAGAGCGCCCACTCGGACGATCAAACGACGTCCTGATTCGACAATTACAACAGCGGGTCCGAAGAGCATCCAAGCTCTCGGACCCGCTGTCCTTGGGTGTTTAGCAGGGGCTCCAGGTCTTCCCGCCCGGTGCGTAACACCTCGGACCTGTGTATTTGGACGGTGCCGGTGGTACATACGGGGCAGGAGCCGGTGGAACGTATGGCTGGGGGGCCGGAGCCACGTATGGCGCCGGTACGGGCAGCTTACGGAGCCGCTCTGCTTCCGCAGCGGCCTGCCGGGACGCCTCCTCTGCGGCTGCCTTGGCCGCGGCAGCTGCTTCGTCGGCAGCCTTCTTCTCAGCTGCCGCACGTTCCTCCGCGGCCTTCTTTTCTGCGGCAGCGCGGGCTTCAGCTGCCAGGCGTCCTTCTTCCGCCTTCTTTTCGGCTGTGGCCAAGCTTGTCTGTAGGGACTTGAATTCGTCCCGCTTCTTTTCACCCAACGAAATCTTGCTGTCGAGGATAGACAAAGCGGCCGCAGTTGCGGCAGCGGAAAGCCCAGCCCAATAGATCGCCCTGTTTGCGTCCTTTGTCGCAGCAAAGACTGCCCGTAGAGACTTTGCGGTTGCCAGTTCGGTCGCGAGCAGTGCGGCGGCTGCGCCGGCGGCGGCCGAAGTGGTTGCAGGTGCAGCACCGGCAGCTTCTTCGAGTGCCTGCGCAGTTTGGGCCAGCTGTGCGGGTAGTGTGCAATCCATGGTTTCGGAGAAGAGCCCCGTCTTCGCGGTTCGCGCTTCCTCGTAGGCTTCTTCCACCGGCGGCAGGAATTTGACGTTCCCGTCGTACTGAACCGGTATGCCCAGTCCCTCACGGGCGATTTCTGCGTTGACGAGTGTGCCGTCAGGAGCGAATACGCCTGCGAGAGTACGGCCGAAGCGGTCGTGCCGGTCCTTGTCGAACTCAAGGCGAACGGAGGTGCCAGGCGGGAGGGTGCTGGCAAGGTAATCAGTGGCCTGCGGCCCGAGGCATTCGACAGGCTGGTTCGGGTCCTTGGTCTCTGGGGTGTCCACGTTCAGCAGGCGGATTGTGTGATCCGCGTTGTTGATCGACACCACCAAGGTGTCGCCGTCCACAATTCTGACGACCGTGCCATTATCAGCGTTGGCTGCTGCGCTGACGGCTATCGAGCCTGCAACCAGACCGGCCGTTGCGACTGATGCAATGATTAGATTCTTGATGGAGGTCCCCCTTGGGTTGGCGCATCAGAAATCCGCGGCACCCTGCTTGACCTCGATGAACCCTGAAGCTTTCTCCTTAATGCTGGGCGCTACCCCTCAGCTTCAGCTCAAGTTCTGCTCAAGGTTGCCGTAGTCTTGCCATCCCCCTCCCATTCGCCCAAGGGTAAACCGGCACGTTCGTGCCGCTTTACCCTTTCCTCCGCGTGGCTCCGCGAGTAGGCTTGCGAATACGCCTAAGACCAGCACGAACGTACCTATAGGACTGTCATGGACCAGAACTTCACCGACTCTCTGGCTTTTGAAGTGCGCTCACGCCGGAGCGCCCTCGGCCTCACCCAGCGGGACCTGGCCGACATGGCCGGGGTCTCGGAGCGCTTCGTTCGCTTCGTCGAGCAGGGCAAGCCGAGCGTGCAGCTGGACTCCCTGGTCGCCGTACTTGAGACGTTGGGGCTGGAATTGAAGGTCGTCGCGAGGACCAGCCGTGCCGGCCTTGCGCTTGCCGGGCTGCCCACTGACAACAGCACTGAACAATGAGGCACCGCATCGCCGATATCTACAAAGCGGGGATCCTGGCCGCGAAGCTGGAACGGTATGACGGCGGAACCCGCTTCAGCTACCTCCCCGCGTATCTCGCCTCCGGGGGTCCCGCCGTCGCCTCTTCCCTGCCGCTCACCCGCGAGCCCGTCCTGTCCGCCGCCGGGGCCGCCCCGCCGTACTTCACCGGGCTGCTGCCGGAGGGCCGCCGGCTCAACGCGCTGCGGCGTTCCATCAAAACCAGTGCGGACGATGACCTGTCCCTGCTCATCGCCGCCGGCGGAAACCCGGTGGGGGATGTCCAGATCGTGGGCCACGGGGAACCGCTGGACCCCGACGAACACGCGGTGCAGCTGGACCCGAAACAGCCCGTGGATTTCGACCAGTTGCTGGGCGATCCGGACCTGATCGACCCGGTTGCGCTGGCCGGCGTGCAGGACAAGCTGTCGGCAGGCATGATTTCGCTTCCGGTGGCCAGTGCAGGCAAGAGGTTCATCCTCAAGCTCAACGCCCCCGAATTCCCCCACGTGGTGGAGAACGAGCTGGTCATGTTCCGCTACGCCGCCAAGCTCCGGATTCCGCTCAGCCGGGTCCAGCTGATCCGGGACGTGGCCGGCCGGCCGGGCCTGCTGGTGGAGCGCTTCGACCGCATACCGCGTCCAGGTGGCGGGCCGGACGATGTGCTGCGCCTCGCCGTCGAGGACGGCGCTCAGGTTCTGAAGCTCTATCCGGCAGACAAGTACAACGTAGGGTACGGACAGGTCTGCCACGCGCTGGCGGACCACTGCTCGGCACCGCTTCCCGCGCTCCGCAACCTCGCCCTCCAGGGCGCCTTTGCATGGCTCACCGGCAACGGCGACCTCCACGCCAAGAACGTCTCCATGGTCCAGCAGCCACATGGCGAATGGGCGATCGCTCCGGTCTACGACATTCCCTCCACAGTGGTTTACGGCGACAAGACCCTGGCGCTGACCCTGAACGGCAAGCGGACAGGGATCTCGCGCCGCCACTTCCTGGGCTGGGCCACGGAGCTCGGACTCCCCGAACGCGCAGCCGCCCAGGTGCTGGAGCTCGCCCTTAAAGCATCGGGACCCCTGGTAGCGGACCTTGAGGCAGGAACGGCCTTCGCCGTCGTCAAAGGTTCACAAAGGGACGACGACGGCGGCTCACCCTTCCCGGACATGGTCACCAGGGCGTGGGTCAAGGAGCTGAAGCACCGCCGGCGTCTCCTTGAGGGGTAAGGCAAACCCCGCCTGGTGGAGGCTCAAGGACCGTCGAACCAACGGAGAACCCGAAGGGCGCGCAGCGTGTTCCAGCGGCTGGGGCTGCCATCGCCGTCCTCCAGCGCAAAATGGACCTTCCCGGGATGCGTGTTCTCCAGCAGCCAAGTTCCGTCCGGCTGCTCTTTCTTGCGGACCAGCTCCACGCCCTCTGCCAGGCGCTGGTCCGGGGCAGCTCCCGCGGCCCGAAAGTAGTCCAGGCCGCGGAGGACGTCATAGAACCAGCGGGTCGGATAGGAGAAGCGAAGCCAGTCCTCACTGATGATCTCCGCGGTCGCTTTCCGCCGCATCAGCCGGCGCTCCAGGAGGTAGTCTTCAGCCCGTTCCCGGGCAGCCCTGGATGCGGTCGTCCCGCCGGTGGCCTGCTCGTATTCCAGCAGTCCTTCGAGGACGCAGATGGTGCTGTGGAATGAGGAGCGTGTGGAGCCATTGACGGCCTCGCAGTTCCAGCCGCCGTCGGGCAACTGGTCACCCGTCAGCCGCTCCACAACGCTGTCCACGTTCTCCCCGAAGTAGGCGCCCAGCTCCGTGGCCATGCCGTTGATGCAGGGCTCCACTTCACCTTCGAAGAACGGCTGGTTGCCTTCTTCCCAGCGGCTGTTGTCCCTGACGAGCGAGATAGCACGGCGGGCCTGCGGGCTGCCCGGGACCAGACCGAAGTCCTTCAGGAGCAACAGACTGTAGGTGGTGGCGGTCCAGGGCTGGTTGTCGGGATCATCGTCGACTGCCGGCCAGTAGGTGCCGCCGGCCCACTGCCCGTCCGTTCCCTGCAGGGCGAGCAAACGGGAACCCCAGCCTTCGGTGGCAACGCGGTTCCGTTCGGCCCTGACTTCGGCGGCAGGAGCATCAGCGAGGTCCCGCAGGGCCTGCCAGCGGATGGCAGGGTCGCCGGCCAGGAGCCAGTCGAGCACCATCCGCTGCGCGGCAGGTGTCACAGGTGCTGGATGCCGGCCCGCTGCATGGCGTCTTTATAGATCTCGACGTTCTTTGCCAGGAGTTCTTCCTGCTTGGCTTCGGAGACGGCGAACGCCCGGCCTCCGAGCGCGGTTGCCTTGTAGATCTTGATGCCGCTGTTCTTCAGTGACGAGTGGTAGGTCTTCTCGTAGAGGGTGAGGAAGGCGGAGGCGTCGGTGCCGTGGGCGATGATCGCCGAGACACGGGAGTTGATTTTGAGGAACTGGCGGAACGGGCGCAGGCCGTCGGTCTTCTCCTGCACGCTCAGCGCTGACGGGCTGCCGGGCTCCCGGACCCAGGGATAGGCGTTCCACGGCATCACATAGCGGGGGTCGAGCTCAGCGAGTTCGTAGATCTGGGTGGCCCGCCGCGCGGCCTCATCGTCATTATTGTGCGACACAAAACCGGACTCGGTGCCTTTTCCGGGGCTGCCCTGCAGGCTGACGATCCGGCATTCGTCCTCGTCGTGCACCGGATCAATGTACGGAACGGTGGAGCCGGGCTTCCTTTCCATAAGTTCGTCGCAAAGCTGGGTTACCTTCGCGATGTTCGGTTCCTGTAGCAGGGCCTTCTTTTCATCCCAGTCAATCGTCACGATCTCTCCCTCACAGCAAGGTGGTCAGAACCAGGCGTCTTAGGCCACTCTACGCTTCCGCTCTGAGGGTAGGCAGGAAAATTTGGGCCATGGCACCCTACCTGGAGCAGTTGATTGAAGTGCGCGCGGGAAAACGGAACGCAGCAGCGCGGGCAGGTGCTGTTGAATGACACTATGCAGTTCACCAGGAAGGGCCTGAAGGCCGAAGGCTTTGCCGGCTTCCGCCTTGTCCGTGACCTCGAGACCATGCGGGTCCCGCAGGGGACAGGGCTCTTCGCTGTCGTGGCCCCGGAAGGCTTCGAGCCGCGCTTCCTGAAGAAAAGCAGGGCCGGCACCTTCAAGAAAAAGGACCCGTCCCTCCCCGAAGCCGCACTTATCGCGGCGTGGGTGGACGCCGCCGTCGTTCTTTACGTCGGAAAGGCGGGGCCGGGTAGTAAGGGCAACCGGGGGTTACGGCGCCAGATCCAGGAATTTGTGGACTTCGGGCAAGGAAAGCCGCCCGGGCACTGGGACGGCCGGGCCATCTGGCAGCTCACTGATGCCGGATCGCTGTCAATTGCCTGGAAGGAACTGGCCCCCGAACAGCTGAACGACGCGGAAGCTGACTACCACGCAGCATTCCTGCAGGAATTCGGGAAGCTGCCGTTCGCCAACCTCGTGCAGGCGCGCACAAAGACCGGCCGCTGACGCCAAGACGAGTTCGCAACGGGCACGAGCTCGGTGTCCCTGGCCGGCTCGTCAGGCCTGCCCGCGGAGCCGCTCCATCTCGCGGCGGTCCTTCTTGGTTGGCCGTCCGGTGCCCCGGTCCCGCTGCGGGAGGCCCAGCGCCGGCGCGAGCGGCCGGGGCGGGGTGTGGTCGGTGAAACAGTGCGATGCCGCTTCCGCGCCCACCCGCTTGGCGATGAGCCGCCGCACTTCGAGGATGCGTTCGTATCCGGGCATTCGGACTGTCACGGTATCGCCGGTCACCAAAGTGGCAGAGGCTTTGGACGGGCTGCCGTTCAGCCGGACGTGTCCTGCCCGGCAGGCGGCTGTGGCGGCGGAACGGGTCTTGTAGGCGCGGATGGCCCACAGCCAGGCATCAATACGGACGCTGGCGGGGGAGGCAGGAAGGCTGGTCATGGCTGGCACCGAGTATAGCCCCGGGCGCGCCGGCATTCAGTGCTGGGTCATTCCACCGTTACGCTGACCTGCTGCACCATGTTGTTGCCCATCCCCTGGTAGTTCCAGTTTTGCTCCAGGGGCTGCGTGGCGCTGGTGGCATCCGTGGCCCGGCAGGACAGGACGTGCTCGCCCGGGTCCGCCACCCAGGGCAGCGTCCACTTCCGCCACGCGAATCCGCCGGCGGGCTTGTCCAGCTGGGCGGGCAGCCACGTGCCGTCGATCCCCACCTCCACGCCTGTCACCGCGCCCCCGCCGGACCATGCACGGCCCTGTAGCAGCACCGGGCCCGGGGCCAGGATGCGTTTGCGGGTGAAGAAGTCCGGGACGCCCGGCGGAACCATCAGCGAACGCACCCTGATCCGCGAAACCGGGGTGCCGGCGTCGTCCGCGGAGTCCTGGTAGCGGTAGGCCACCTGTTGCTGGTATCCGGTGAACGGGGCGGTGACCACCTCGATGGACTCAAGCCACTTCACGCTGGCCATGCCATACCAGCCCGGAACCACCAGGCGGAGGGGGTAGCCGTGCTGGGGCGGCAGTTCGGCGCCGTTCATTTTGTAGGCGAGTACGACGTCGGCACGCAGCGCTTCACGGATTGGCAGGCTCCGCGCGTAGTGGTGGGGGACGCCGCCCTGGACCCCTGCATCGGCACCTTTGAAGACCACTTCCACGGCGTTCTGGAGAACGCCAGTTTTGCCCAGGAGGTAGGCGAGCGGAACACCTGTCCAGTGCGCGGTGCCCACTCCTTCCTGGATCCAGGGCTGGCTCATGGGCCGGGGCGAGAGGAGCGACCGGCCGTTGCCGGCGCACTCCAGCGTCACGGGTACGGTGATGGCGGGGTCCTTGCGGAGCGCCGCCATGCTCAGCTCGAGCGCGCGCTCCACCGCGCCGCTGATCCGCAGGTGCCAGGAGCCGGCGTCGAGGTCCGGAATGTCGAAGTGCGTCAGGACGTAGTGGAGCCCCGGCGGTGTGACATCCCTGCGAAGTGCCTCCAGCGGCATCGAATGGTTCCGGGCGGACAGCTGCAGCTCTTCCCGGGTCAGGGGGCCGGTGGTGGGGCCTGCCCCCGGCTGGACGGGTGCTGAATCTGGACCGGTGGGCTGCTCATGCCGGGAGGTCTGGGTCATGCCACAGGTCTACGCCCGCACCGCCGGCACGTCAACGCCTCTTCCCGGCCTACGCCTCCCGTTTTGGCGGGGACTGGGTCTTTGCCGGGTCGCGTTCCGCCAGCGAGCCGATGGCGTTGTCAATTTTCTTCAGGACCTCCGGCTCCAGCGTCACGCCGGCCGCCGCCACACTGTCCGCTATCTGCTCCGGACGGCTGGCACCCACGATGGCAGACGCCACATTGGGGTTCTGCAGCACCCAGGCGACTGCGAGCTGCGGCATGGAGAGGCCGGCTTCCTCCGCAACGGGCTTGAGGTCCTGCACACCGGACAGGACGTCGTCGCGCATCCAGCGCTCGATCATCTTGGCTCCGCCCTTTTCATCCGTGGCCCGGCTGCCTTCCGGCGCGGGCTGGCCGGGCAGGTACTTGCCGCTGAGGACGCCCTGGGCCATGGGTGACCAAACGATCTGGGACACGCCCAGTTCCTCCGACGCCGGCACTACCTCGGCCTCGATGACCCGCCACAGCATGGAGTACTGCGGCTGGTTGGAGATGAGCTGGAAGCCGAGCTCTTTGGAGAGGGCGTGGCCTTCGCGAAGCTGGTCCGCGGTCCACTCGCTGACCCCGATGTAGAGTGCCTTGCCCTGCCGGACGATGTCCGCGAACGCCTGCATGGTTTCTTCCAGCGGCGTTTCGAAGTCGTAGCGGTGCGCCTGGTAGAGGTCCACGTAGTCGGTCTGCAGCCTGCGCAGGGAGCCGTTGATGGATTCCATGATGTGTTTGCGTGACAGGCCAAGATCGTTTTTGCCCTTGGGGCCCGTGGGTCCGTAGACCTTGGTGAAAATCTCCAATGATTCGCGGCGCTCGCCCTTGAGCGCCTCGCCCAGGACGGTCTCCGCCGCGGTGTTTGCATAGACGTCGGCCGTGTCGAAGGTGCTGATCCCGGCGTCCAGGGCCGCCCGCACGCACTGGGTGGCGACGTCGTTCTCCACCTGGGAACCATGGGTAAGCCAGTTGCCGAACGTGATTTCCGAGACTTTGAAACCGCTGTTTCCGAGGTATCTGAATTCCATGCGCTTCACGCTAGCCCAGATGGTTGCTCAGGGTAAGGGCTTTTTTCCATCCGTCTGTTCGCTGGCGGGCGACGTTTCCTTGAGTATCTGCTGGGGGCCGGTCAAGGACACGAGCGATCCTGTGTCCAACGGCGCGAGGGCTGGCGGGTGCGGAGGTTTCTTGAACGACCGTGGAACCTCGTGCGGAGGCCGGTGGTTGTGCAGGGAGGACTCAACCAGCGGGGCCACTTCAGCCACCTTCTCCGCCGGCACCTTCGGATCCGGCAGGTCCCGTACGGAGAGTTTGATCTCGGGCGCGGCTGCCCGTGCCCGAGCGATGGCACGGGCGTCGGCCTCGGCCACGGCGGAGGCCCAGTCCTCGGCCAGGACGGGCGGTTCACGCCGCGCGGCGGTCAGCGCAGGGTGATGGTCGACGGCGGTGCGCAGCGCCGTTTTAAGGTGTGCGGGCTTCAGCGCGGCGCGCCAATCGCGCGGCTGCCTCCCGCCGTTCGGCCCCGCAGCGGGTTTCCCGGAGGTGCGGGCAAGCAGCCCCGGGCGCGCTGCGCCGGATGCTGATGCCGCCGCAGCACCGCCGTCGGCGGCATCCTTCCGGCCCTGCAGCCGGGTGCCGTAGAGCTGGACAAGCGGTAGGGATTCCTTCCGCGGACGCCAGCCGAACAGGCCCATCAGGATGATGGCGGCCAGCCGTCCCACGCCCGCGAGCACCAGGGTGATGACGCCCAGGAGAAAGAGGATAAAGAACATCAGGAAGGCAACGCCCACCGTGCCCAGGAAGGTCAGGTTGAGGACGAGCGTATCCGGATTTTCCACGTCACCCCTCCTTTCTGCAGGCAGCGGACCCCCGCCTCTGCCACTGTGCCCGGGCCATGGCACCTTCTCCACCATACGGATTTTTGGTGTTCCATGCCGCCGGCGGAGGCGGTGTGCCGGGGGTTGTAGCGAAGCTGTTACCGGATATGACAGCATCCCGGGTATGACAAAAAGTGCGGGGCAGGAAAACTGCGTGTGCCTGTCCGGGGAGCCGTACGCGCAGTGCTGCGGGCGCTTCCACTCCGGCGCGGCGGAGGCTGCCACCGCGGAGCAGCTCATGCGGTCCCGCTACAGCGCCTTTGTGCGTCTGGACGCGGACTACGTTCTGCGCACCTGGCACCCGGACACCGCCCCTGCCACCCTGGAGCCTGATCCGGGGATGGGCTGGCGCCGCCTGGACATCCTGTCCACCAGCGGAGGCGGTCCTTTCGACACCGCAGGGACGGTCGAGTTCAAGGCGTACTACCGGTACGGCTGCGAGCGGGGAGTCCTGCACGAGGTCAGCAGGTTCATCCGAATAGACGGCCGGTGGTACTACGTAGACGGGGACGTCAGCGCCTGAGGTGTGGGACTGTGCTGCTGTAGCCACGGCTTACCCACTGAATTACTCGTCGTCGTAGTCGCTGTCCGGCGTGAACCCGGCCCGGTCCACTTTGCGGTGGAACCTCATGCCGGCGAGTCCGCCCAGGACTGCACCCACCAGGGCAACGGCGGCAACCACGACGGCAGCGATGATGCTGGTGGTGGTCAGTTGGCCCTCATTGATGGGAATGCGGGGGAAGCTGTTCAGGTTGGCCAGCACGTTAAACTGCTGGCCGGCCACGAGGCCCAGGATGGATACGAGGATCGCCACGATCAGCGCCCAAATCCATACCATCAGGCCCTGCTTGGCGCCGTTGAAGCGGGCCATCCGCCCGGCCACGTAGCCGCCGCAGTAGTAGGACAGGAACAGGATCACCAGCAGGACGATGATGCCCACCAGTCCAACCGTGCCCTGGTTTTGTGCCGCCTGGTTCACTGCCTCGTTGACATCAGTGTTGCTGGCAAGGCCCACTGCTGTTCCCGCGGCTGCCACCAGGGCGGTCAGCAGGACTGCCATGCCGGTGGCGGTGAGCCAGCCGAAGAAGGCTGAGCCCACCTTGATTCCGCCGAACTGTTCCTTTTCCCGCGCCACTGCGGTCTGCTGGTCAGTGAGGTTCGGATCCACCGCCGGGGCAGTGGCGGCAGGAGTGTAGTCCCGCTCGGCATAGGCTGCAGGCCGCTCCGAATACGTGGAGGCCGGCGCGGCGTCCGTTGCCGGCACCTGGTCAAAGGAGCGGGTGCTCTGGCTGTCCGCGTCTGCGGTGCGGTGGCTCCCGCTCGGGGTGTCGTCCTCCCGGGCGCGCCGCGGAGGCAGGTTCTCTGGGTCAGTTGAGCTGCTCATGCTTCAACTCAACCATTGACGCACAGCGATAGCAAGCCTGCTTACTATTTTGTGACCTGCGGTTTTACCGGTACCGGCGGTGCAGATTGTCCTTTTTGGAGGGGCCTGGGGAGGCGTCGGCGATCCATGGTCCGGTCCCTTCGGACTGGTCCAGGACGCCTTCCTCCAGCCACGTGTAGTCCCCGGCGAGGACCTTGCGCGTGAGCCCGTGGTCGGCGTCGTCCGTGTTACGCCACAGCTGGTCGAAGTATTCCTCCACGCGCACCCGTGCCTGCTCGCAGTACGCCTCGGCGAGCTCGTAGGCGCTCGCGGCCCGCTCCGGAGCCGTCTGCAGCAGCATTTCGGCGCGGACGCAGCAGGCCGTCATGGCGAACAGCTCGGCACCGATATCCACCACGCGGCCAAGGAACGCCTGTTTACGCTCCAGTTTGGCCTGCCAGCGGCCCATGCCGTAAAAGGTCTGCCGGGCCAGGCGGCGGGACGAGCGCTCGACGAAGCGCAACTGTTTGGCCAGCCTTCCGAACTCCGTGTAGGACCGCGGATCCATGCCGGCTCCGGCCACGAGTTTAGGCAGCCACTTGGCGTAAAAGCCCGAGGCGCCGACGGCGGCCTTCGCTTTGTCCGACAGGCTCGCGTCCATGGACGCGAGGTCGCCCGCTGCGGCAAGGTGCGCGTCCACCGCTTCCCGGGCGATCAGCAGGCGCATGATCTCGGAGGATCCCTCGAAGATCCTGTTGATGCGCAGGTCCCGCAGCTGCTGCTCAGCCGGTACGGCCCGCTCGCCGCGTGCTGCCAGTGACTCCGCTGTCTCGAAGCCGCGCCCGCCCCGGACCTGGACCAGTTCGTCGGCGATCCGGCAGCTGATCTCCGTTGCCCACAGCTTGGCCAGGGCGGCTTCGATCCGCACGTCCTTCTGGCCGGCGTCGGCGAGTTCGGCAGAGAGTTCAAAGACGGCATCCAGGGCAAACGCGGAGGCGGCGATGAAGGCAACCTTCTTGCCCACGGCCTCATGTTCACCCACCGGCCTGCCCCATTGCGTGCGCGCGTTGGACCATTCGCGGGCGATCTTCAGGCTCCAGCGCCCCGACGCCACGCAGAGCGCGGGGATGGAGAGCCGGCCCGTATTAAGGGTGGTCAGCGCGATCTTCAGGCCCTGGCCTTCGCGCCCCAGCCGGTTGGCCGCGGGTACGCGCACCTGGTGGAATCGGGTGACCCCGTTTTCGATCCCGCGCAAGCCCATGAAGGTGTTCCGGTTTTCCACGGTGATGCCGGGTGAGTCCATGTCCACCACGAAGGCGCTGATCCCGCCCTTGTGCCTGGTTCCGTCGGCGGCGGTATAGGCCGGAACTACCGCCATCACCACCACCAGTTCCGCGATGACCCCGTTGGTGGTCCAGAGCTTCACGCCGTCCAGGAGGTACGCCTCGCCGTCGTCCGTTGGCGTTGCGGTGCTGCCCATCCGGGCGGGGTCGCTGCCCACGTCCGGCTCGGTCAGGAGGAACGCGGTGATGGCACCGGCCGCGCAGCGCGGCAGGTACTCCCGTTTCTGTTCCGGGCTGCCGAACACCTTGACCGGCTCCGGCACGCCGATGGACTGGTGTGCCGAGAGCAGGGCTCCGAGGCTGGGATGCACGCTGCCCAGCAGGGCGAGTGCACGTCCGTAGTACACCAGGGAGAGTCCCAGGCCGCCGTACTCCTGCGGGATTTTCATGCCGAAGACGCCGAGATCGGCCAGGTCCCGGATGTATTCGTCCGGAATCTTCGCCTCACGCTCAATGATGCGGCCGTCCATGGTCCGCGCGTACCCAGTCAGGCGGGCCATGAACGCCTCGCCGCGCTCCACGTCCGCAGGGTCCGGGGTGGGCCAGGGATGGACCAGGCTGAGGTCGAAGCTGCCCAAATAGAGGCCCTTGGCGAAGCTGGGGCGGTCCCAGTCTGTCTGGCGGGCGGCTTCTGCGACGGCCCGGGCATCGGCGGACGTGGCGCCGGAGCCAATATGGCCGGCCGGTACGGGAGTTTCCTCGGCGGGGGCGTCTGTGGACGGGAATTCAGTGGCGGAGGTCATGGGTTATCTCCTTGGCCGGAGTGGCCGGTGAAGCCATGGATCCGCCGGGTTGGAGAACCCTTTAGCTGTCTCTCAATATTACCCGCGGGTAAGTTCCGGTGCTAGGGGTGGACTGGGCCTGGAGTTCTCCGGCTACGTCCACTGTTGACGCGTGGTTGATCAGGCGGTCCCAACCCGCGTTGATGCCGTGGACCACTGCCAGGAGCGAGTTCACAACCATCACCCATGCCAGCCTGCCGACGCCCAGCAGCACCAGGGCCGCCAGCCCTGCGGCTAGGACGAAAGCTGCCAGGATGAACGCGAAGACCAGCGTTCCGATAAAGACCAGAGTGCCGGTTTCGAGTGTGCTTAGGTCGAACTGCATGTATCCCCCTGCTGCTGCGGCGTTGCGATGGCGAAGATCAGTAGCAGAAGCGTAGGGGTACTTCTTCGCGGTGGGCCAGAGCCCCGGCCTGCGGAGACCGCTGTTGATATGGGATCGAAATCCTACGGCGCAGTAGGTCACGGAGGGGTCGCGGCCGCTGGGTTAACCTTGTAGCTGGCAGTTTTCCGTTCCTGCCCCCGCCCCCGCCCCGCAAACAGCCCAAGGAGAGTGTGTGCCCCGCTCCGCCAGGTCATCCGCTGACGCCATCAGCGCCCGGCTCCGGGACCTCGAACTCCTCACCAAAGGGCCCGCCTGGGCCCTGACGCGGTCGGCGCCCTGGGTGATCGCGGTGCTGCAGGCATCCTTCACCCGCACCCGTCCGCAGCTGCCGCTTGAGGAGTTCCACGCCGACGTCGACTCCTTCCTCGAGGAGCTGCGCCGCCAGGACCCCGGACTGGGCGGCGGAGCCAACGGCAAATCCTTCGGCGACGAATGGACGCGGCGCCAGTTCCTGACCCGCCGGAACCAGTCGGGCCAGATCGTGTACGAAGTTACCGAGCCCGCCGCCCGTGTGCTCGCCTTCCTGGACAGCCTGTCCAGTGAGCGCTCCACCCTCAACGGCTCCCGCCTGGGCACCCTCCTGGGGGACGTGGAAAAGCTCGCCAACGAGACCAACCCGGACCAGAGTGCCCGCCTTGAATCCCTTGAAGAGGAGATCGAGGAGCGCCAGCAGCTGATCCAGGACATCAGCAGCGGCGAGTTCGACGGGTTGCTGGACGATGACGAAGCGGTGGAGGCCGCCGGCAACATCCTTGACCTCGCCGCGAGCCTGCCGGCGGACTACAAGAAGATGCGTGACCGGATCGAGGAGCTGGTGGGCGAGCTGCGCAACCAGATCATCGAGGAATCCCTGACCAAGGGCGCCACCATGGCCCAGGTGCTGGAGGCGGACAAGCGGCTCCGCCAGAGCCCGGAGGGCAGGACCTTCCGCTCGTTCACGGCCTTCCTTGAGGATCCCCAGCAGCAGCTGCGGTTCCGCTCGGCCATCGGCGAGGTGCTGAGCCGGCAGTTCGCCGACGACCTTTCCGCCGAGGACCGCGAAACCCTGAAGAACCTGGTGGCGGAACTGCGCCAGCAGCACAGCCAGATCCAGCGCATCTACGGCAAACTCAGCGAAAGCCTCAACACCTACATCCAGAGCGACGACTTCCGCCAGTCCATCCGCCTGCGCCAGGTGCTGCGCGAGGCCGAGCAGGCCATCCGGTCACTGCCCTACGAGCGCGACCGCCCGGGACTGGTGCCCGGCCCGGTGCTCTACAACGCGGGCTTCGAATCCCTCTCCATGGTGAAGCTCTTCGACCCGGACGAGTTCGCCGCTCCGCCCAAACTCGCGGACCCCATCGCCTTCAGCGACTCGGACAGGGTGCGATCCGTGCGGACGGGCAAGGCCAAACCCCAGGCCATCCGCTCCGCCATGGCAGGAGCCGCCACCCTTGCCGAGGCGTGGCAAAACCTGCCGCCGGAGGAGCAGCACATCAACTCCATCCGGGCGCTCCTCTCCCAGGCCCTCCACGACGGCGCGAACTTTGACCGCGAAGCCATCGACGGCCTGGACTTTGAACAGATAGACGGCACCACCCGCAGGGCCTACCTGCCCGTGGTCACGCTCGCAAAGGATTGACGATGACTGAAGACAGCACGACGGCGGTTCCGGCAGCCGAGCCTGCCGGGACTGCGACCAGCCCGGTTATCGGCGGCGTCACTCCCCGCGACACCTTTGTTGACGGTGCTGCCCTGTTCCCGGGGGACACTGGAGTGCTGTCCATGAAAGTGCGGCAGGCGCTGGTGAAGCTCCTGAAAGGCCCGTACATCGACGGCGGCCGGGACGAGAAGCTGTGGACCGTGCTGCTGGACAACCAGGTGATCCTGCGGAGCCGGCTGTCCGAACTGTTCCTGGCCATGCAGCTTGACCACGAGCGCAAAATCGCGGTCCTTCGCCCGGTGGACCCCGAGGTGATCGGCGGCGGCGCCCGCTCAAGCATCCTGCGGCAGCAGCGCGCACTGAGCCGGGTGGAGACCATCGTGCTGCTCCGGCTGCGCCTGCTGCTGGACCGGCACGTCACGGCGCAGACGGATCCCACCATCACCCGCGAGGAAATCGCCGACCTCGTGGCCCACTACCAGCCCGCCGGCCAGCAGGACGCCCTCCGCGATTCCGACGTCGTCACCCGTGCCATCACCAAACTACTGGCCCGCCAGCTCCTGCTTCCCACAGGCCTGGACGACGTCTACACGATCTCCAACGCCCTGCCCCTGGCCCTCCCGTTCGAAAACATCGGGGACATCCCGGCCCACATCGAAGCCTTGGTGGCCGCATCAGCAGACCAGTCAGGAACAGAACCACTCCTGGATCTGGAAGCGGAAGAGGACGCTGCCGAGGACGGTGACGACTCCGAAGGCGACGATAAGAGCGACGACGACGGTGCTGCCGCCCAGGGAGTGGCATCGGGCCTGTCGGAGCCGGGCGCATCGTCCGCAGGACGATGGCCGCCCGGCGAAGGGGCGGGGGCGGCAGCACCGTCGTCGGCCCCAGCCACGACCACGGAGGAGTCAGGACAGTGAGTATCGCGAGCATACTTCCGATGGGTGAGGTGACCAACCCGGGCCAGATGCGGCTTGCGCTGGTGCAGGTGGTCAACTGGGGCACCTTCCACGGCGCGCACACGATGCACGTGGACCGGGACGGCACGCTGCTCACCGGCAACTCAGGCGTGGGAAAGTCGACCCTGTTCGATGCCATGCTGCGGGTGTTCGATGCCCGGCCGCGGTCCAACGAGGCGGCGGCGCAGCGTTCGGGCGGGGCCGTGGAGGACAAGCGGACCACATTCACGTACATGCGCGGCAAGGTGGGCGACAAGGCCGTGGGCGAGGGATCGGCGAGTGCGTTCCAGCGCCCGGGTGCCACCTGGTCCGCCGTCGCGCTGACGTTCGACAACGCCGCGGGCACCAAGGTGACGGTCTCGGCGCTGTTCGACCTGCCGAAGAACGGCACGGAGTCCAGCGTGGGCCGGTTCTACCTGATCGACAGCACGCCCCTGGACCTGGAGGCCGTGGAGGGCATCGCCGCCAAGCGGTTCACCAAGGCTGTACTGGAGACGACCTTCCCGCACGCGCAGGTTTTCGACGTGCACAAGGCCTTCGCCGAGCGCTTCCGCCGGCTGCTGGGGATCAACTCGGACCAGGCGCTTCCGCTCCTGCGCGTCATCCAGGCGGGCAAGGGGCTGGGCGGCAGCGTCAACACGTTCTTCCGGGACCAGGTGCTGGACGCGCCGGCCACACTTGCCGCCGCTGACGACGTGGTGGAGGAGTTCAGCAACCTGATGTCCATCCGGCAGCGGCTGGAGGACGTGCGGCAGCAGCGCGACCAGCTGGCTCCCGTTCCCGGGCTGAACCGCGAGTACGCGCAGTCGCTCCTTGACGCGAACCGGCTGCGGGAGCTCGCCGGCGAGGAGTTCGAGGCGTACCGGCAGCGGCTGGCTGTCACGGTCCACGAGAAGACACTGGCCCGGTTCAAGGAGCTGGCACAGGCGAAGGCCAAGGAGCTTGGGGCCGAGCGCGCGGTCCGGGACGGCCTGGCCAAGGAACTGCGCCAGCTGGAGACCGACTACAACAGCCAGGGCGGCAACGCGATTTCCGCGATTGAGCAGTCGCTTGAAAACGCCCGGGTGGGGCTGAAGCTCCGCCAGCAAGTGGAAGGATCGGCCCAGCAGGCGCTCGCCGACGCCGGGCTGCGGCTCGAGTGGACGGCCGGGGGCTGGGAGCAGGCGCATGAGCAGGCAGCGGCGCGGTCGGCCGAGCTGAAGGACGATTCGCAGGCCCTCCAGGAGCTGCGGTTCGAGGCCTTCGACGCCCAAGCGACGAAGAAGCGCGAGCTGGCAGCGGCTGAGCAGGAACTTGTCTCGCTGAAGACGCGCAAGTCCCTGCTTCCGCCGTCGAGCATTGAAAACCGTTCCGCGATTGCTGCCGCCACCGGCATCCCGGAAGAGCGGATGCCGTTCGCGGGTGAGCTGATGGACCTGGCTGAGGGGGAGGAGCGTTGGCGGCCAGCTGCTGAACGTGCGCTCCGCAGCCTCGCCACCACGCTGCTGGTTCCGGGCAAGCACTTCGCCGCCGTCACGCGGTACCTGAATGACAACAAGGTGCGCGGCGCGTTGCGGGCAGTGGATGTCTCCAAGCCGCTGGCCGGCGGCGCACTGGCCGTGGAGGACGTGCGCGACGGCGACCTGCTCACCAAGCTGGACATCCTCGCCACGGGTGCGGCTGCTGAGGCCGGAGCCTGGATCCGTGAACGGATCGCACTCGACTTCGCCTACCCCTGCGTGGAGGATCCGGACGAACTGGCCGGCCTGGACAAGGGCCTGAGCCTGGGTGGCGTGGTCAAGCGCAACCGCCACACCGTGGAGAAGGACGACCGCTTCACCAGCCGGCAGGATTATGTCCTGGGCTTCGACAACGCCGCCAAGCTGGAACTCGTGGCCGGCCAGGTGGAGGATCTCCGGCAAGAGGTGGCCAAGGCCGCCGAACTCGCGCAAAGCCGTGAGGATTCGCACCAGGGCATGAGCCGCCAGCTTGAAGCCCTGCGCCGCATTGCGGAGGACGACCGCCCCTGGGAACAGGTGTCAGCTGCGGTGGCAGCGGATGAGCTGGCGCGCATTGAGCAGCGGCTCAAGGACGCCCTCGCCGCCCAGGCGGACCTTGAACCGCTGCGTGCCACCATTGAGGAGGTGCGGCAGAAGCACCAGTCCAGCACCGAGGCTGCCGCGGTCCTGCAGAGCGAGTACAAGGCCCTGGACCGTCAGCTGACCGCTGCCGATTCCCTGCTGGAAGGCGCACGTGAACGCCTGGCCCAGGCGCCGCCGTCGGACGCCACGGTTGCCGCGCTGGAACCGCGCTTCGCCGACTTTGGCGACGTGGCTGAAATGCACGAACTGGACAACCTGGCCAACCGGGTGCGGACGGCGCTGCTGGCGGAGCTGCATGCTGCCGAGTCCCGGGGCCAGGCCACCGCCGAGCGGCTGACGCGGATCTTCGAGGGCTTCGTGCGGGACTGGGGGAGTGCCATCTCCGCCGACCATGGCACCACCATCGGCGCCGCCAGCGAGTTCGAAAGCCGGTACCACGCTATTGTCAGCGACGGGCTGCCGGCGCAGGAGGCGGAGTTTCGGCAGTTCTTCAACCAGCGCACGCACGAGTCCTTCAGCACCCTGCTGCACCTCCTGGACGAGGAACGCCGCTCCATCACCAGCCGGATCCTGCCCCTCAACGGCATCCTGTCGCAGGTGAACTTCCATGAGGGCAGCTACCTGGAATTGGATATCAAGCAGACCCTGCCGCCCACGGCCAAGCAGTTCAAGGACGCCATCCAGAACGCGCTCAAGGCCCGCCACACCCGGCCTTCCCGTTCCGATGCCGCGGGAGCGGAAAAGAACGACGACGACGAGCTCACCGCGCGCTACAAGTCGCTGGAGACGCTGGTGAAGCGGTTGGGCTCGCAGGCGCCGGAAGACCGGCGCTGGCGGGCCGAGGTGCTGGACGTCCGCGGACACCTGTTCATCCAGTGCAAGGAGCACCGTGAGGTGACCGGCGCGCCGTCGGGCAAAAAGGCGGGCAAGAAGACCGACGTCTTCATGCATGCGGACACGGGCTCCATGTCCGGCGGCGAGCGGCAGCGCTTTACCGCGTTCATCATGGCCGCCGCCCTGAGCTACCAGCTGGGCATCGCCGAACAGGGCTTCACCACGTACGGCACCGTGATGATGGATGAGGCGTTCGTCCTGGCCTCCGAGGAATTCGCCGGTGCCGGCATCAAGGCGCTGCACGAGTTCGGATTCCAGCTGCTGCTGGCCGCGCCGGAGAACGTGATCGACCTGTCCCGGCACCTGGGCTCGGTGACCGAGATCCTCCGCGACAGGCGCACCAACCGTTCGGGCGTCCTGACAGCCCCGGTGATCACGCCCCGGCCCGGTGAAGAGCGGTCTTGGCGGTCCGAGGCTAACCCGGTGGATATCGTGCTGCGCTGATCCGAAACCGTATATAACAAATTGATGGATTTATTGTTCAGGCTCTAGAAGCAGGTGTTTTTGCTGTGCCACTCTTGGCTCTACCAACTCGCCTCGCCTGAGTAAATCCCACAGGTACTGCGGACAAACTGGGGTTCCGCACTGTCCCCAAGAGGACGATGGCGTCATCTTGAAAGGCATTCCGATGCACCCACAACACCGAGCATTCTTCCTCCTGGCCGCGGTCACTGCGGCGGCGCTGTCCCTCGCGGGCTGCGCGGTAGGCACTTCTGGGGGGAGTGGGGAGACCGCGGGGCCTTCCGCACAAACGGCCACGTCGAGCGGGGGGGCGTCCGCAACGCCGGCCGCCCCGACGGTCACGACGAGCCCCGATCCATCAATTGTTCCCGCCGCCACCTCGTCCCCCGTGCCCCCGGGACCGGAAGCCTTCACGTTCGCGGACGGCCGCCTGTCGTTTGCCTATCCTGCGGGCTGGAGCGTGAAGCATGAGCAGGTGTCAGCGTCCCCCGCCGTGGAGACGGCGACCGTCTTGGACGCCAGCGGCAAGGAGCAGATCGCTGTGTACTACAGCCAGGTCGGTGACGCCACGGCCGGAAACGTCACCAGGAACATCATTGAGACGGATCCGGTGCCGGGACTGATCGGCGCTTCTGTTCCTACGCCTAGTTCTTCGTTCTTTATTGATCGCACTGATGGCGCTACTCATTACCGGATGGGCCTGACACCAGGAGCGCCCGTCTCGCCGGACGGGCAGGTGCAATACGGCCTTGTCAGAATCGGCGACCGCATTTTCACCGCAGATGTGCTGTTCGATGAACCGCGGTTCGAGGGTCCTGAGGCAGCACAAGCCTGGTACTGGAGTGCCGAAGGCCGTGCCCTGAAGTCCGTGCTCATGAGCTTCTCCTACCGCTGACCGGCAGGCGGGGAAGCCCTCCTCCACTTGGGGGAGGGTTTCCGCCTGCAGGGCTGGCCTGCGCGCCTACTACTGACCCTGCACGCGGGCCAGGAATTGGGCGGCGCGGTCCTTGAGGCCTTCAATCTGGCGGAGGACGACGGCGGCCGGGTCCGGATTGATCTCGTTGGCCGGCGGTTCCTTGCGCACGTTGCCGCAGCACAGGAAGTCTGCGCAAATAAGGGTGCCCACCGTGTTGCCGTCGCGTCCGGACTGGCCGGCGCGCCTGGCCACCCAGAGGAGTACGTCCTCCTTGGAAAAGACGTCCCGGCAGAGCTCGCAGAGCACTGAGCGGTTCTTCCGGGCGCCGCTTTCGGGGGCACGCAACATGATGCCGGTCAGGCCTTTAGTGTCGGGGACTACCAGGTACCCGCGGAGGGGCATCTTCCCGTCCCGCCAGCCCAGGAACTCGAGGTTGTCCCAGTCAAGGGAGTCGAAATCCTTGGGCAGGTTGAGTTTGGCCGCCTCGGAGCGGCTGGCATTAATGAAGGATGCCCGGATCTGTTGGGGCGTGACTGATTGCATGGCTGTGCTTTCGTAAGAGATGGGACCCGACGTGGGTCAGGGAAACAAGGGGTCAGTCATTCCCCGCGGAGCAGGCCAAAGCGGCCGCCCCGCTTCCCGTGGCAGCCGCGGCCCTCAAGGCCCTCCGCGTGCACATTTCTCCGTGGTTCCCATCTCTTCTGCCGGCTGGTTGGCCATGTACGGAACCAGCAGTGTCATCCTGCCAAAAGAGGCACCGCCTGTCCAAGGCAGCGACACGCGTCAGTCCTTGTGTCCTTCATCACGTTGGGGAATAAGATACGTAAACGTTGCGTAATGCAGCACAGGGTAGGCTAGCCTTACTTAAGTTCGCATCGTTCACTTAAGGAGTTCCGTGACTTCCCCCCTCTTCACAGGCCTTGGTGCCACACGCCGCACGCTGTTCAAATCAGCCGGCAAGGCGACGGCCGTTCTGGCCGCAGCGGCGCTCACCCTCTCGGCCTGCTCCACCGGCCCCGCGTCCTCCACCACGGACGCCGGCACTTCCAGCTCCAGCAGCTCGCAGTTCCCGGTCACCATCGAACATGCATTCGGTGAAACCATCATTGAGAAGCAGCCCACCCGTGTAGCCACCGTCTCCTGGGTCAATGACGACGTCGCCATTGCCCTGGGCGTTGTTCCCGTCGGTGTCCCCAAGAATGAGTGGGGCGGCAACGAGCAGGGCTCCACCCCCTGGAAGGACGCAGCCCTCGAGGAGCTCGGCGCCGGCTTCGGCTCGGACAAGGCCCCCGTCCAGTACTCCGAGGCTGACGGCATCAACTTCACCGAGATTGCAAAGCTCACCCCGGACGTCATCCTGGCCGCCTACTCGGGCCTGACCGAGGAGGACTACAAGAAGCTGACCGAGATCGCACCGGTTGTTGCCCATCCGGAGCTGGCCTACGGCACCTCCTGGCAGGACTCCACCTCCATCATCGGCAAGGCCCTCGGCAAGGACGCCGAAGCCACCAAGCTCATCTCCGACACCGAGGCCACCATCAAGGAGAAGGTCTCCAAGTACCCGCAGATCGAAGGCAAGAGCTTCATCTACGGCAACCTGGAGCCGGCCAAGGGTGACGGCGTCAACGTCTACACGGCCAACGACAACCGTCCCCGGTTCCTCTCCGAAATCGGTATGACGCTTGCCCCCGTGGTGGAGGAAAACTCCAAGGATTCCAAGGAGTTCTTCATCCCGTGGTCTGCCGAGAAGGCCAATGAGCTCGAATCCGACGTTTTCGTGACCTGGGTTCCGGACTCCTCCACCGCGGACGCCATCAAGGCCGACCCGCTGCTGAGCCAGATCCCCGCCATCAAGAACGGCGCCCTGGTTGCAGATCCGGACAACACGCTGACGCTGTCCATCTCCGCTGCCTCCCCGCTGAGCCTGCCGTGGTCGCTGGACACGTTCCTGCCGCAGCTGGCCACCGCGGCGGATGCAGTGAAGTAAGCACCGCTCCGTGACGCACAGTACGACGACGGCGGCCTCCCCGGGAGGGGACGCCGGCACTGCGGTGCAGGGGAAAGGACCGAAGGGTCCCTCCCGCGGCCCCGCTTCCGGAGGAAAGCGGGCCGCCTGGCTGCTGGCCGCCGTCGTCGTGCTGGCCATCCTGGCCGGGGCGTCCCTGGCCATCGGCGCCCGCGCCATTCCCCTCGGCATCGCGTTGGAGGCGCTGACCTCCTTTGATCCCGCAAACGGGGATCATGCAGTAGTCCACGCCCGGATCCCCCGCACCGTGCTCGGCCTCCTTGCCGGCGGTGCGCTGGGCCTTGCCGGCGCGGCCATGCAGGGCGTCGCCCGCAACCCGCTCGCCGATCCCGGCATCATCGGCGTTAACGCCGGAGCCGCCCTGGCAGTGGTGACCGGCATCTACGTCTTCGGCGTCGCCACCTTCTCCGGCTACATCTGGTTCGCCTTCATTGGCGCGGCGGTTGCCGCCGTCGTGGTGTACCTCATCGCTGCCCTTGGCCGGGACGGTGCCACGCCCGTGAAGCTGGCGCTGGCCGGCGCCGCACTCAGCGCGGGACTGTACTCGCTGATGAACGTCATCCTGGTGTCCAGCCAGGACACCCTGGACCGCTTCCGCTTCTGGCAGGTGGGCGGCGTGGCTGGCCGTGACTGGTCCGTCGTTCTGCCCGGGATACCCTTCCTCGCCGTGGGCGCCGCCATTGTGCTCCTGACCGGACGCATCCTCAACAGCCTGGCCCTCGGCGACGACATTGCCCGCGGCCTCGGCCAGCGCGTGGGCCTGGCCCGTGCTGTCACTGCCCTGGGCATCGTCCTGCTGTGTGGAACGGCCACCGCCCTTGCCGGGCCGATCGCCTTCGTCGGCCTGGTGGTTCCGCACGCTGTCCGGTTCCTCACCGGGCCCGACTACCGGTGGATCCTGCCGTTCTCCCTGGTGGCCGCCCCCGTGCTGCTGCTCGCGGCCGACATCATCGGCCGGGTTGTGCTGCTCCCCGGTGAAGTTCCCGCCGGCATCATGACCGCTTTGGTGGGTGCACCCGTGTTCGTCTGGCTGATCCGCCGGGGGAAAGGGGCCGGACTGTGACCCTCACCCAGATGGAGCAACGCCGCGGCAGCCTGCGCCTGAATCGGACCGCCGTGCTGGCCGCCGGCGTCGTCCTCCTGTTTGCGGTGTACGTCCTGCTCGGCAGCTACACCGTCACAATCCCGGACTTCTTCAAGATCCTGGTTGCGCACCTGACGGGCGGGGAAAAAATTCCCGGTGCCAGCTTCATCGTCATGGAAAACAAGCTTCCCCGGGCAGTCATCGGCACCATGATCGGCCTCGCGTTCGGCCTCGCCGGTGCGCTGTTCCAGACAATGCTCCGCAACCCGCTGGCCAGCCCCGACGTCATCGGCATCAGCTACGGTGCCAGCGCCGCCGCCGTCTTCGCCATCGTCGTTTTCGGCGCGTCAGGCGCCGTGGTCTCCGGCGCGGCCCTTGCCGGTGCCCTGGCTGTGGCCGCACTCATCTACGCAATCTCCGCTGGAGGAGCCCTGCGCGGAACCAGCCGCGGCAGCGCCGCCGGCAACCGGCTGGTCCTCGCCGGCGTGGGCATCGCGGCCGCACTCCACGCGGTGGTCAACTTCCTGATGACCCGGGCCGATATCCGCACCGCCGCCGACGCCCTCGTCTGGCTGAACGGGTCCCTGAACTCCGCCAACTGGGACCGCGCAGGTGTCTTGTTTTTCGCCCTTGTGGTCCTTATCCCCGCGGTGGCCGTCATCGCCGGGCCGCTGCGGATCCTTGAACTCGGGGACGATGCCGCCGCAGGCCTGGGTGTCCCAGTCAACGCGTCCCGCCTCGCCCTGGTGATCATCGCCGTCACGCTTGCGGCCGTCGCGACGGCGGCAGCCGGCCCGGTCGCTTTCGTCGCCTTCCTCGCCGGGCCCATAGCCCGCCGCTTCACCGGCAAAGCCAGCCTCCCGGCGTCGGCCCTGGTGGGAGCGCTCATCGTCCTCGCGGCCGACTACTTCGCCGCCAACCTTGCCCCGCTGCTGCTGGACGGCACCGTCCTGCCGGTCGGCGTCATCACCGGCGCGCTCGGCGCCCCCTTCCTGCTGTGGCTCCTGGTCGCGGCCAACCGAAAGGATGCCTGACGTGGCTGTTCTCAATGCCAAGGACCTGACGCTGAAATACGACCAGCGCTGCGTGGTGGACGGCCTCAGCGTGGAAATCCCCGAGGGCAAGGTGACCATGATCGTGGGCGCGAATGCCTGTGGGAAGTCCACGCTGCTCCGCGGCCTGTCCCGGCTCCTCAAACCCGCGTCAGGCGCCGTCACGCTGGACGGGAAGGACATTCACGCCCGTCCTGCCCGGGAGCTGGCACGCACCCTTGGCCTCCTCCCACAGCACCCCACCGCCCCGGACGGCATCACGGTCCGCGACCTGGTGGGCCGCGGCCGCTACCCGCACCAGGGCTTCTTCCGCAGCTGGAGCGACCAGGACGACGCCGCCGTGCAGCGCGCGTTGGAAGCAACCGAGACGCTGGCCCTCGCCGGGCGCGACGTGGACGAACTTTCCGGCGGGCAGCGGCAGCGGGTGTGGATCGCCATGGCCCTCGCCCAGGAAACCGACGTCCTGCTGCTGGACGAGCCCACCACCTACCTGGACCTCGCCCACCAGGTGGAGGTCCTGGACCTCGTGACGGACCTGAACCGCAAGCGCGGCACCACCGTGGCAATCGTCCTGCATGACCTCAACCTCGCCGCCCGGTATGCGGACAACGTCATCGCCATGAAGGCCGGCGCCGTGGTGGCCGTGGGCAAGCCGCGTGAGGTAGTCACCGAAAGCCTGGTCCGCAATGTCTTCAACCTCGACTCCCGCGTCATCCCCGACCCCGTGTCCGGAACGCCCCTGATCATCCCCATCGGCCGCCACCACGTCCCCACCGAACTGGAGCTTGTTTCATGAAGACCCGAAATGCTGCGTCCGCCAAGCCGATGAACGCGCAGTCCATGAATACAGAGCCGATGACCCTGGCGTTCGAGGTCACCGTCTCCTCGGTCCAGGAACTCAGCCCCAACTTCCGCAGGATCACGTTTGGCGGCTACTCGCTGCGGGACTTCGGCGTCCACGGGGACACCCTGGACCTCCGGATCAAACTCATGATCCCGTCCCTCGCCGCTGACGGCACGCAAATTCCGCTGCCGGTCTTCGAAATGGCCGAGGCGGGATGGTACCGCGAATGGCTGGAGATGGACCCCGCCGTCCGTGGATCAATGCGCACCTACACGGTGCGGCAGGCCCGGCTTGACGCGGTGTACCCGGAGATCGACGTCGATTTCGTCATGCATTTCGATGACCACGGCCACGGCGGTCCGGCTGCCAACTGGGCCCTCAACGCCAAGCCCGGGGACGCCATCACCATCATCGGCCCGAACAACCGCGCCGCGCACTGCGTCACCGCCGAAATCTACTCGGGCATCGAATGGCGGCCGGGCCTGGCCCAGCGGATCCTCCTTGCCGGCGACGAAACAGCTGTCCCGGCCATCTCCGCCATCCTGCAAAGCCTCCCGGAGTACATGACCGGCCACGCCTTCCTCGAAGTCCCCGAGGCGGGCGACTTCCTGGAACTCACCTCACCCGCCGACGTCGAAATCACCTGGCTGGCGCGCGGTGCGCAGATCGGACGGTCCCGGCCGCACGGCGAACTGCTGCAGGAAGCCGTCCGCAAAGCCGTTCCCGTACCCGGCTGGGTGGGGATCAAAGAAGTGGACGGCGGAGCCGGGCCCGAGCCCGAAGACGTCAACGTGGACGTGGACATCCTCTGGGAGACCCCTTCCCGGATGGAAACGTCGGAGATCATTGCCACCAAGAACCCGGGCATGCCGGCGGGCGCCATGCCTTTCTACGCGTGGATCGCCGGCGAAGCAGCCGTCATCAAGGACATGCGCCGGTACCTCGTCCGCGACGTGGGCATCGACCGGAAGCAGGTTGCGTTCATGGGGTACTGGAGGCAGGGCAAAGCCGAAGGGTAAGCCCTTCCGCCTGGTTGGGTCACCGTGACTGCCGGCTTGCCGTCGCTTAGCGGTTGGACCCTTCCCAAACTTCGCAAGCTCAGTTCGGGGCCCTCGGGTCCGCCCTTCCTCCCTACTCTCCGTTCCGGCCGCGAACGGCCTCCACTGCGCTCCAGTCGGCGATGCGCTCCTACGCAAAAGTGCGCGCCGGCTTGATCTGCACGTCGCCAAACGCCCGCTCACTTCTGGCGGCTAAAACCCGGACGCGCGCTCACGTTTGGCGGCGTAAACCCGACGCTCGCTCACTTACTGTTAATCCCGGCGTCGTACTTCCTTTTCTTTCGGTGGCTAGGTTGGCGCTGTGGTGCGTGAACCTTTGCTTCCTGACTCCGGGCGGCGGGTGTTCGTTGCCCTCGGGGACTCGTTCACCGAGGGTGTGGGGGACCGGGACGAGCGGCTGCCCAACGGGGTGCGGGGCTGGGCTGACCGGGTGGCAGAGAAACTCGCCAAGGCACAGCCCGGGTGGAAGTACGCGAACCTGGCCATCCGCAGCAAGCGGCTCCGGCACATCATCGATGAGCAGTTGGAACCGGCACTGCGGATGAGGCCGACGCTGGTCACCCTCTATGCCGGCGGCAACGACATCCTCGACCTGAAGACAGACATGGCTGTGCTGATGGCTGACTATGAGGAGTTCGTCCGTCAGCTGGCGGGAACTGGGGCCACCCTTGTGCTGTTCACGGGCTTCGACGTCAAAGTGTCGGCGCTGCTCGAGCCGCTGAAGAGGCGCAACTCCTTTTACAACGAACGGGTCCGGGAAATTGCCGCCAAGTACGGGGCGGTCCTGGTGGATTACTGGTGCCTCGACGCCTTCCACGACCGCCGGATGTGGGACTCGGACCGGCTCCACATGTCAAAGGCCGGACACAAGTACCTGGCCGGGCAGGTACTGGACCAGCTGGGAGTCCCGCACAAAATCAGGCCCAAGGACTGGCAACCGCCAACCCGACTTACCCTGCGGGAATGGGAGCGGCGCCAGCGCCGCTGGGTGAATGACTGGGTCCTGCCGCTCTTCGGACGCAAACTGCGGGGCGTCACCCTGGGGGGCCAACTGAGCCCGCGCTGGCCCGAACCGGTCAAAGTCCCCAGGAAAGGCGGGCTGAAGAAGGTGGCGGCAGAAAACGCTGCAGCCGCAGAAGGCGCCTAACTGTCCAGGAGGTTCTCGAAGCCCGGCGCCACCCGGCCGGCGTGGAACTCCACCACTTCGAAGTCGGCCACGCCATTGGTGTAGAACGGGTCCTGCGCCAGGCTGGCGTCCAGCGTGACACGGTCCGCCCGGGAAAGCAGCAGGCCCCCGGTCCGGGGAACCTTCCGGCCGGCGGCGATGAAGACGCCGTCGTCGAAGGCTCTCTGCAGCCAGCTGATGTGCGCATCATTGTGGAAATCGACGATGTCCTGCGGAACCCGGTAGGTCAGGGAGACAACATACATGCGCCATAGCCTACCGGGGGCCTGCAGCACCGGAACCCGGCCGGGGGCGGCGAAGCTTGAAGGATCAATCGTAGAATATGGGAATGACCGAACCGCGGTGGCTCAACCCCGATGAACGACGTGCCTGGCTCGCCCTGGTGAGCATCAACACCCTGCTGCCCGCAGCCCTGGACACAAAACTGCACGCTGCCGGGAAGCTTTCGCTCTTCGACTACACCGTTCTGGCAATGCTTTCGGAGGCGGACGAGCGGTTCCTGCCCATGAGCGAGCTCGCGGCCCGGAGCAGCGCGTCCCTGTCCCGGCTTTCCCACGTGGTGACCAAGCTGCAGAAGCGCGGATGGGTGGAGCGCCGGCCGCACCCCCACGACGCCCGGGTCACTATCGCCCACCTCACGGAGGAAGGCATGGCCACCATCGTCGGCCTGGCGCCGGACCACGTGGAGTCGGTACGCAACCTCTTCCTTGACGCCTTGACCGAGCAGGACGTCCTGGACCTCGCCCGGATCGGCGAAAAAGTCGTGGGCCGCCTGGACGCGGACCATTGGATCCTGCGCGAAAGCTAGGGACCCGCACCTACGCCTCCCGTCCGGTTGGTTGCTCCCGGCAACGGATGGCAAACTAGCCGCTATGGATTTCACCTCCCGGTTCGTGGCCCTTGGCGACTCCTTCACCGAAGGCGTGGGCGACGACGATCCCACCCGTCCCAACGGCGCCCGGGGCTGGGCTGACCGTGTGGCAGAGCAGCTTAGTGCCGCGGACCCAGGATTCGGCTACGCCAACCTAGCCATCCGCGGCAGGAAACTCCGGCAGATCCTGGCCGAGCAGGTGGACGCCGCCGTCGAGCTCAAACCCACCCTGGTGAGCATCTACGCGGGTGCCAACGACATCCTGCGCCCCCGGATCGACATCGACGACCTGCTGGCAGAGTACGACGACGGCATCCGCAAGCTGGCTGCCACCGGCGCCACAGTGCTGACGTTCACTGGATTCGATGCCCGCGGCTCCAAGGTTTTCGGCACGATGCGCGGCCGCACAGCCATCTACAACGAGTTGGTCCGCGGCATCGCAGGTGATCACGGGGCCCTGCTGGTGGACTACTGGCGCTTTAGCGAGTACTACGACTGGGGCATGTGGGCGAAGGACCGCATGCACATGTCCGCAGCCGGGCACGCCAACATGGCCAAGCGGGTCATGGAAGTGCTCAAATACGACCACTCCATTGACATCCCGCCCATGACGCCAGTGCCGGAGCTGAAGGGCGCTGAAGCGCTCCGCGCCAACGCCCAGTGGTTCCGTGAATACGCCGGCCCGTGGGTGGTCCGCCGCGTCACAGGCAAATCCTCGGGAGACAACCTCTCGCCCAAGTACCCCCGGCTGACCCGGCTCTAGGCGGTCGGGAAGGTGCCGCGGTCGGGCCCTGCTTATACACCCAGTTCCCCCGGATTGGTCTTTAATTGCGCGAACTCGTAGACTTGGTAGGCGCTAAGTGCGCGGAGCGTGCGCAATTGCTCCGGTTGCCCGGTATTTTCTCCAGGGTGGCCGGTAGTTAGGGGCTCAAGTTGCGTGACTAACCGTTCGCCCTTTTTATTTTTGGGTCGCCCTTAGCAGCATGGTCCAGCAGCAGATATGCGGATCATTACATTCAATTCTTGAGGAGAAGTCATGGCAGCACACTGCCAAGTGACCGGGGCCGAGCCGGGCTTTGGGCACAGCATTTCGCACTCGCACCGTCGCAACAAGCGCCGGTTCGATCCGAACATCCAGAAGAAGCGCTACTGGGTTCCGTCCCTGCGCCGTAACGTCACGCTGCAGGTCTCTGCTCGTGGCATCAAGACCATCGACGTACGCGGCATCGACGCAGTCGTCGCCGAAATCCTGGCTCGTGGGGTGAAGCTCTAATGGCAAAGGACAAGGACGTACGTCCGATCATCAAGCTCAAGTCGACCGCGGGCACGGGTTACACCTACGTAACCCGCAAGAACCGTCGTAACGACCCGGACCGTCTGGTCCTGAAGAAGTACGACCCCAAGATCCGCCAGCACGTCGAATTCCGAGAGGAGCGCTAAACATGGCTAAGAAGTCCAAGATTGCTCGCAACGAGCAGCGCAAGGTCATCGTTGAGCGTTACGCTGCCAAGCGCCTCGAACTGAAGAAGACCCTGGTTGACGAAAACGCAACCGACGAAGCACGCGAAGCAGCCCGCCTGGGCCTGCAGAAGCTGCCCCGCAACGCGTCCCCGATCCGTCTGCGTAACCGCGACATCATCGATGGCCGTCCCCGTGGCACCTTCCAGAAGTTCGGCATCTCCCGTGTCCGCTTCCGCGACATGGCCCACAAGGGCGAACTTCCGGGCATCACCAAGTCTTCCTGGTAATCTCGCAAGGCTGATACCAGCTGCTTGGAAAGGGCCGGCAACCATCACGGTTGCCGGCCCTTTCTTGCGTTAACCCACAGCCGGAACGGCCGGCGTCCACTGTGCTGCAGGACACAGGAAGTATTTCGACGGCGGGTGGTTGTCTGGGTGGGTTGGTGGGTGGTTTTGGCGCGTGTTTCCGGGGTTTTGGTGGGGTGGTGGGGCCGGGTTGCGGTGGGGTGGGTGGGGGTGTATTGTTTTCTGAGTCGCCGCGAGGGAGACAGCGAAGAGCTGGTTACCGCGGGCGGCCAAACCCCTAAAACAAAGACCAAAATCTGGTGGCCCGTTTGGGTGCCGGAAACGGGTGGGGGACCGGTTGAGAGGGACGCGGGTCGCGGAAACGCTGATTTGCAAAGTTCTTTGAAAGCCGGTAAGTTTGAAAAGTTGCTCCGGAGCGATCCTGAATGTTTGGTTTGGGTGGTGCCGGGTGTGTCTGTTGTTTGAGAACTCAATAGTGTGCCAAGTTTGTTGATACCGATTATGTATGTAATTGGTTGAATTTGCCGGATCGTGCCGCCCCTGTGGCATTGGTTTGGTGTTTTTGGCTGGTTTCAAATTTTGTGCAGCCTTTGCTGGTGTTATTTCCACTGGTTTTGGT
>NZ_JBNHFJ010000003.1:0-307608 GCF_059090105.1 Arthrobacter sp. K410C | reverse complement strand
AGGAGACCTTCCGCAGCCGGGAGTCCTTCAGCAGCGGCCCGGAAATCCCCGACGCGGACGAGGAGGCGACGACGTTCAATACCCCGGATGGCAGGCCGGCGTCGAGCATGGTCTGCGCGAAGTACTGGGCCGTCAACGGAGTGAGCTTGGCGGGTTTGAGGACCATGGTGCAGCCGGCCGCGACAGCGGGTGCGACCTTGCGGGTGGCCATCGCGAGCGGGAAGTTCCAGGGGGTGATGAGCAGACAGGGGCCGACGGGTTTGTGCTGGACGAGGATTTTGTTCTTGCCCTCGGGAGAAGTGAGGTAGCGGCCGTAGTCACGGACGGTTTCCTCGGAGAACCAGCGCAGGAACTCCGCCCCGTACGTGACCTCGCCGCGGGCCTCGGCCAGCGGCTTGCCCATCTCCAGCGTCATCAGCAGCGCGAAGTCCTCGGCGCGCTCGGTGACCAGGTCGAAGGCCCGGCGGAGGATCTCAGCCCGCACCCGCGGAGCTGTCCGGGCCCAGGAGGCCTGGGCGGCATCGGCCGCATCCAAAGCCGCAACGGCGTCCTCACTCGTGGCCGAGGCGAGGGTGGCGAGGACCTGCCCGGTGGCAGGATCGTGCACATCGAATGTGCCGCCGTCGGACGCGTCCACCCACTCCCCGCCGATCAACAGGCCGGTGGGCACCGACGCAAGCAGCGCGGCCTCACGCTCCGGCGATACGGCAGGGGATGAAGGGGCGGTGGGAAGCACGGAAGAAACTGTCATCGAATAAGTCCTTACAGAAAACTGGAAGCTGTAGTGCAGGCAACGGCGGCGGCGGAACCCGGTTCCACCGCCGCCTGCCGATTTACTTGCGTGTTTCGGGCTCCGGAGCGAGGAGCTTGTTGAGGTCGCTTTGGGTCAGGACGCGGGTCCGCTCGAATCGGGGGTCGTTTCGGAGTTCGATGACCAGGCCGATGCCGAGCAGGGCGACGATGACGGTGAACGGCAGGGCTGAGAGCATAGCTGCCTGCTGGAGTGCGCCCAGGCCGCCGACGATGAGCAGTACCACTGCGCACAGGCCGGTGAGTAAGCCCCATGTAGTGAGGATGGGCTTGGTGGGTTTGAGGGTTCCGCGGGAGGACATCATGCTCAGGACATAGGTGTTGGCATCAGCACCGGAGACGAAGTACATGACCACGAGGCAGATCGAGATGACCGAGGTGACACCGGACAGCGGGAGTTCGGCGAGGGTGGCGAAGAAGGCTGAGTTGACGTCCTCGAGGGCCGCTGCGCCGATCTGGCCGCCGTTGTCCATGTCGAACTTGATGGCGGAGCCGCCGAAGATGGTGAACCAGGCGAAGAAGACGACGCTGGGAACGATCATGACGCCGGCGACGAATTCACGGATGGTGCGTCCCTTGGAGATCTTGGCCAGGAAGACGCCCACGAAGGCACCCCAGCTAAGCCACCAGGCCATCATGAAATAGGTCCACCACTGCATCCACTGGACGTCTTCGGGAGTGCTCGGGGTGAGCAGGCTGACGGCGAAGAATTCGCTGGCGTACTGGCCCAGGGAGCGGAAGAACAGGTTGGAGATGAAGTTCGTGGGGCCAGTGAACAGTACGTAGAGTCCCAGGCCCGCGGAGAGAACCATGGTGGTCTGGCTCAGGTATTTGATGCCCTTGTGCACGCCGGAGAGGGCGGACAGGGTGAAGAGCACGGTGATGACGGCGATGATGATGATCTGGCCCACGAGGTTCGAGGGGATGCCCAGGACGCGGTCGATTCCTTCGCCAATCTGGGAGGCGCCCAGTCCAAGGGATGTGGTGGTTCCGAACAGGGTGGCGATGATGGCGAAGACGTCGATCATCTTGCCGAACCAGCCGTCCACCAGCTTGCCGAAGATCGGGCGGAGCATCGGTGAGACCAGGCCGGCGTTGCCGCGGCAGTGGGTGGAGTAGGCGATGGCGAGGCCGAAGACACCGAATACTGCCCAGGCGTGGGGTCCCCAGTCGAAGTAGGAGAACTGCATGGCCCGGACGGCGGCTTCCATCGTCCCGGCCTCGGCCAGGCCGTGGGGCGGTGAAGCGAAGTGGGAGATGGGCTCGGCGACGCCGTAGCTGATGAGGCCGATTCCCATGACGGCGGAGAGGATCATGGCCAGCCAAGCCCAGGTGCTGAACTCGGGTTTGGCGTCCTGGGCGCCGAGTCGGATGCGTCCGAAGCGGCTGGTGCCGATGTAGATGAGGAGGCCGATGCAACCCAGGGTGACAACGAGGTAGCTCCAGCCGACGCTCTGAGCCACCCAGTCCATGGCAGTAGTCATGACGCCGCTCAGGCTCTCCGGTGATACCGATGCCCAGATGGTGAAGGCCCCGATGAGTCCAATGGAGGCCCAGAAGACGGCTCCAGGCCTGTTCCGCAGGCGGTCTGCCGTTTCCATAGCAGTTTCGCTGGCATTGGGGGAGTTGAGGGGATTGCGGGTATCGCCGGAGGCTGTGGTGTCCATCAGGTCTTCGGCATTTTTGGTATGGCTCATGGGGGGCTCCAGATTGCGACGCTGCAGTGGGATGAAGTGGGGGCCTTCACGAATGGAAGTGATGGCGGGCCGGCCCGGGGGACTGGGGGCGCCGGGGCCGGTCCGCTTGACGGTGGATCAGAGTTCCTCGAGGCGTGCGCCGTCGAAGAAGTGGCCGGCTTTGTAAATCATGGGGTCGACGTCGGCCACTTCGGCGTGCCGTACGCGGCCGACGAAGATGGTGTGGGTTTTGGCTTGGAAGCGTTCCTTGATTTCCGCTTCGAGCGAGGCGGCGGAGCCGTCGATCAGGGGGACACCGTTGGGTCCGGCGTGCCATTCCAGGTCGGCGAACTTGTCCGGGGCCTTCGAGGCGAAGGTCTTTACGGTGCCGAGCTGATCGTTGCTGAGGATGTTGATCCCGAAGTGGGTCGATTGGAAAAGCGCCGGGTAGGTGGACGATGTCTTCTGGACGCAGACCAGGACCAGCGGCGGGTCAAGGGAGATCGAGGCGTAGGAGTTGGCGGCAAGGCCTCGCGGCGTGCCGTCCTCATCGGTGGTGGTCACCACGGTGACGCCGGTAATGAACTGCCGGTTGAAGCCCTTCATGATCTCCAGCGGGAGGTTGCCGGAGAGATTGTCGACGACTACTTCCGGGGTTTCCTCCTCGAAGGCGGAGCCAAGGGACGGAATACCAACGTGGGCAAGGAGTTCGACGGCGTCCCACGTCACCTGTTCGTAGGCGATCCGGCCGTCGCGCAGGGTGAGGGCATTGGAGCCACGGGTTTCCACGACGCGTCCTGTGGGCGGCACTCCCCGCAGCGGGCTGGTGAAAGTTCCGGTGGAGGTCCAGAAGATGGCCATGTCGTCACCATTGGCGATGACCTTCTCGATCCGGGTGGTGAGGTCCGGGAAGGCGGCCCGGACGTCGAGGATTTCCTGCTGCAGCTCTTTCAGGCCGGACACCTTTTTTGTGCCGGCGCTTTCCCGCTGGTAATCGGGGGTGACGATGGCGTCAAAAGCGGTGACATCCCCTTCGTCCCACGCTGCTGTCCAGGCGGCGGTCACGGTGTCATTGATTGTCTGTTGCATGCCACAACCGTAAGACGTCATGTGATCTGCGTCAATAGGAAGCTCAGAATCTCATACTGAGCCGCGACTTTTGGGGAACTCTTGACGGCCTTCTTGTATGCAACGTAGATTTGATGCATGCAAGAAACCACCCAGTTGCGGAAAGACCCGCAGGCGAACGGAAACCAGAGCAGCCTCCTGGCCAAGCTGCGGAAGCTGGTGCTAAGCGGTGAATACCCTCCCGGCGCGCCACTACCGGAGCTTTTCCTGGCAGAGGAATTTGAGGTAAGCCGTACCCCGGTGCGGGAAGCCCTCAAGCAGCTGGAAAACGAGGGCCTAGTAGAAATCAGGCCCAAGGTGGGGACCTTCGTGCGGATCCCCACGCGGCGCGAAATTGTGGAACTCTTCCAGTTGAAGGAAAGCCTCGAGGGCCTGGCCGCCAGCCTCCTCGCCCGGCGGGGACCCGTTCCGGAGTTGGACATCCTGAAACGCAACATCGAAGAGTCAGAGCGGGCCGAACGAAGGGCTGACACTGCCCGGTACGCGGAACTGGTCCACGAGTTCCACTGGACCATCGTCAAGGGCTCGGACAACTCCAAGCTTGTGGAGCACTACGGGCGGCTCATGAATCAGCTCGCCTACCACCGGATTGTCCTCGAAACCGTGGAGCGTCCCGCCCGCATGCGGGCCTCCATCCGCGAACACCAGTCCGTCGTGGATTCACTCCTGGAGAAGGACCCTGTAGGTGCCGAGCTCGCCATGCGCGGGCACGTCAACGCCTCTAGCCTGGCCGCAGCGCGCGGCGTAGATACCGGCACCGTCGCCGGTTCTGAAAACGAAGCTTAGCCACCGAAAGGAACCCCATGACTGTCGCTAATTACCCAAAGAAGGGTTGAACCGTGCCCGAAACAACTACCCCCGTCGCTGAGGGAAACAAGCCTGCGTCCCACATCGATGATCTTGCGCGCGCAGTGGGTGTCCGCAAAATCACCGTCCTGACCGAAGAAGTCCTCCGGGATGGTTCCTGCGCACTGCCCGCCAGCGTGACGCGGGCGGCCGCGGCGGCCGTCATCCGGAACCCCTGGATTGGCTCGGCTGTCTCCACCGACCTTGCGCCCGAAACGGAACGCATCGCCCCCGTGCTGGCAAAGATCCTCACCGATCGCCTCACCGCCGCCCTGGGCGGTGCCGGAGAAATCGAGGCCTTCGGAAAGTCCGCTGTGGTGGGGCTGAAGGGCGAGGTTGAGCACGCCGCGGCGCTGATCCATACACCGTACTTTGGCAACCTCGTTCGGGAGTTCCTCGAGGGCACGTCAATCCTGTCCTTCTCGGATGACCGGGCAGAACCGGGAATTTCCATCGCCGTCCCCATGTGGCACAAGGAAGCGGCCTCAACCCGCAGCCACTACCAAACCATCACGCTGAGCCTGAATGACGCCCCGCATCCCAACGAAATTGTTGTGGTTGCAGCCGCGTCAACGGGTTCGCGGCCGCACCCACGCATCGGCGACCGCACAACTGACCAGCCCGTAACCGCCCAGATCCTCGAAGGAATCCTGCAATGAACATCCGCAAAATCGTAACCCTGTCCGAAGAGATCCTGACCGAAGGCGGCCGTCCCGTAGAGCCCGGAGCGCGGGTGGCCATCGCCGTCGCGGTCCTGGAGAACCCGTGGGCCGGGCAGGGCTTCGTGGAGGACCTGACCGAGGGCATTGACGCCACCGCCTCGGACCTCGGCGCTCTCCTGACCCCCAAAGTCATCGAAGCGCTCGGTGCACCCGTCGAGGCCTACGGCAAGGCCGCCATCGTGGGCATCGAGGGGGAGATCGAGCACGGTTCGGCGCTGATCCACACCCTTAAGTTCGGTGACCACTACCGCAAAGCCGCGTCAGCCACCACGCTGCTTCCCGCCGTCGAAAAGCGCGCCCCCGCAGGGACAGTCTTCGACATCCCGATGAAGCACATCACGGACGCCACCATCCGGTCCCACCACCAGAGCGTGGAGGTCAGGATTGCCGATGCTCCCCACGCCGGGGAAATCCTCATCGCCCTGGCCGCGTCCGCCCAGGGCAGGCCGCAGGAGCGCCTGGCACCCTTGTCCACGGAGCAATGAGCCCCATGCCCGAAACGCCCGTAGCCCTCCTGCACGGCGTTGGCCTCGACTCCACCATGTGGGAGCCCGTCCGGGACGCCCTCAAGCGGAACTCTGTGGCCATCGACCTGCCCGGCCACGGGCAGCAGCCGGCACTGCAGCATGAAACCTCGCTCGCCGAACTCGCCAGGGACGTGCTGGTCCGCCTTCCCGAGAAGAGCCACCTGGTGGGATTCTCCCTCGGGGCACTGATCGCACAGTACATCGCCCGGTTCAACCCGGAGCGGGTGGAGACCCTCACATGCGTGAACTCGGTCTGCCGCCGGACAGAGACCGAAGCCCAGGCAGTCCTGGCCAGGCTTGCCTCTGCGGAGCAGGACTTCCCCGCGACCGTTGAGGCCTCCATCGACCGCTGGTACGCCGGCACTTCCGTCCCCACGGACCTGGTGGAGGCAACCCGCCGCACCCTGGCGGCAAACGACGTCGGCTCCTTCGTCCACGCCTACCGCGTCTTCGCCACTGGAGATGCGGTGATCGGCCCGGAACTCGGCAACATCACCGTCCCTACCCTGGCCGTCACGGGCGAGCTGGACCCCGGATCAACACCGGACATGACAAGGCGCCTGGCAGAGGCAGTTCCAGGCGCAAAAAGCCTCATTGTGCCGGGCGCCCGGCATATGCTGCCCGTCCAGGACGCCGATGTCCTGGCCGGAGCCATCAACGACTTCATCCAAGAATCCGAAGGAGAACGGGCATGACGCTTCGACTCGACCACTTCATCGGTGGTACCTGGTCCGCTCCCGCTGGCGGCGAATACTTCGCCAGCACCAACCCCGCAACCCTGGAGGTCCTCTACGAGGCCGCCCGCGGAACCGAAGAGGACGTCCGCCGCGCCGTCGCGGCCGCTAAGACCGCTTTCGAGTCCCCGCTCTGGCGCGGACTCACGGCCACCAAGCGCGGGCACCTCCTGCGCCGTCTCGGCGACCTGATCGGTGAGCACGCAGAGGAGCTCGCCGAACTTGAAACGCTGGACAACGGCAAGCTCCTGCGCGAGATGCGCGGCCAGCTCGCCGGCCTGCCCGAGTACCTCTACTACTACGCCGGGCTCGCGGACAAGGTCCAGGGCAGCCAGATCCCCACCAACTCGGTCACCATGCTCAACTACACCCAACGGGAGCCGCTGGGTGTCGTCGGGGCGATCACGCCGTGGAATTCCCCGCTGACGCTGACGACGTCGAAGCTCGCCCCCGCACTGGCCGCCGGCAACACCGTGGTCATCAAGCCCAGCGAGTACACGTCCCGGACCATCCTCCGCGTGGCCGAGCTGGCCTCCCAGGCCGGTTTCCCGGACGGCGTGGTCAACGTTGTCACCGGGTTCGGCCAGGAGGCGGGAGCCGCACTGGTCAGCCACCGCGACCTCGCCAAGATCTCCTTCACGGGATCCACGCAGACCGGAGCCCGCATCGCCGCGGAAACCGCGTCACGGTTCATCGGCTCCACCCTGGAGCTTGGCGGCAAGAGCCCCAACATCGTGTTCAACGACGCGGACGTGTCCAACGCCGCGATGGGCGTCATCGCCGGGATCTTCGCCGCCGCAGGGCAGACCTGCATCGCCGGCAGCCGGGTCTTCGCGCACCGCAGCATTTATGACGAACTCGTCGAACGCGTGGCGGAGCGGGCGGCATCGATCATCATAGGTGACCCGCGGCTGGCAGAGACCGAGCTGGGCCCCCTGGCTTTCGGCGCCCAGCTGGACAAGGTCAGCTCCTACGTGGACATCGGCGTCAAGGAAGGCGCCACGGTCCGCACCGGCGGCCACCGCCCGGAGATCGACCTCCCGGGCTACTTCTTCTCGCCCACGGTCCTGACCGACGTCGACAACTCCATGCGGGTTGTCCGGGAAGAGATCTTCGGGCCGGTCGCCGCGATCATGCCGTTCGATTCCGAAGACGAGGTGGTTGGCCTGGCCAACGACACCGAGTACGGGCTGGCCGCAGGGGTTTGGACCCAGAACCTGGCACGCGCCCACCGGATGGCCCGCCGTCTTGAGGCCGGCACGGTGTGGGTCAACACCTACCGCGCCATGTCCCCGATGTCACCGCGCCAGGGTTTCAAAAACTCAGGCGTAGGCATCGAGCACGGCCTCGAGTCCATGCATGAATACACCCGGCTCAAGAGCGTCTGGATCAACACCGACGAAGGCCCGGTGTCCGATCCGTTCGTCCTGCGCAGCTAAGGAAACCCAATGCCACTCATCGAAGTCTCCATCGCCCGCGGCCGGACCCCCGAGCAGCTCCGCTCGCTCATCGCCGAGCTGCACAAGGCAGCCGAAACCTCAGTGGGAGCGGTGCCGGAAAACACCACCGTCATCGTCCGCGAAATCGAGCACGAACACTGGTCCCGCGGCAACCAGACCATCGCCGAACGCAACGCGGCAAACCGCTAAGCAGCAGCCAACCGCCACCGGCGAACGCCACACATCACAAGGAGCCACCACATGCGCTTTTCACTTTTTGTCCACATGGAACGCTGGGACGAATCCGTCTCTCACCGCGAATGCTTCGAGAATCTGACCGAGCTCACCCTCATGGCTGAAGCGGGCGGGTTTAGCACGGTCTGGATCGGTGAGCACCATTCCATGGAGTACACCATCTCACCCAGCCCCATGCCCCAGCTCGCCTACCTGGCCGCCCGTACGTCCAAAATCCGTCTGGGTGCCGGGACCATCATCGCGCCCTTCTGGAATCCGCTCCGGGTAGCTGGGGAGTGCGCGCTCCTGGACGTCATCAGCAACGGGCGGATGGAAGTGGGGCTTGCCCGCGGCGCCTACCAGTTCGAGTTCGACCGCCTGCTGGACGGCATGCCGGCGGTCGACGGCGGCAAGCACCTCCGCGAGCTGGTCCCGGCCGTGCGGAAGCTCTGGGAAGGCGACTACGCGCACGACGGCGAGGTGTGGAAGTTCCCGACGTCCACCAGCGTCCCCAAGCCGATCCAGAAGCCGACGCCGCCCATGTGGATCGCCGCCCGCGACATCTCCTCGCACGAGTTCGCGGTCGCCAACGGCTGCAACGTCATGGTGACCCCGCTCATGAAGGGCGACGAGGAGGTCGAGGACCTGGCACGCAAGTTCGATACCGCCGTCGAAAACAACCCCGGCGTCCCTCGCCCGGACCTCATGGTCCTACGGCACACCCACGTCCACTCCGCGGACGACCCCGAAGGCTGGCGCCGGCCCGCCGAAGGGATCAACAAGTTCTACCGCACCTTCGATGCCTGGTTCGGCAACAAGGCCACTCCGGTCAACGGCTTCCTCGAGCCCAGCCCGGAAGAGAAGTTCGCCGAGCGCGCGGAGTTCACGCCCGAGTCCCTCCACCGCACCGCCATGATTGGAACGCCGGAAGAGGTGATCGAGCGGATCCGCCATTACGAGTCGCTCGGCGTCACCGAGTTCAGCCTCTGGTCGGACAACAGCCTCACGCACGAGGAAAAGAAGCGTTCGCTCGAGCTCTTCATCGAGCACGTCGTGCCGGCCTTCCAGGAGCAGCCGGCGGTTGCCGCGCAGTAGGGTTCAAAAAGCAGGACGGCCGGCTGGTATCCACCAGCCGGCCGTCCCGCTTTTTCCGGCAGTTAGCGCGCCGTCCCCGCCAGCTCATCCGGCTGGACAGATTCGTTGGCCTTGCGGTCCTCGAGGTCATCCAGCGACTTGCCCCGGGTATCGGGGGACAGGAGGGTGGCCAGCGCGGCCACGGCGCAGATGCCGAACGTGGTCAGCCCGATGACCACGGGAATGTTGGTGGAGCCCGGGGGCGCCACCGCCGTGAAAATGCTCGGGAAGAACGAGGCGATCATGAGGCCCAGGTTCTGCGACACCGCGAAGCCGGTGACGCGGATCCGCATGGGGAACTGCTCCTGGAAGAACGTGGCGAAGGTGGCGTTCCACATTTGGAAGAAGAGGCCCTGCACAATGACGATGCAGACGAAGACCATAGCAAGGCTGCCCTGTTCGATGGCCCAGAGGTAGCCGCCGGCCAGCGCGCCGCCGCCCAGTCCGCCCGCCACCATCAGCATCCGCCGGCCGATCTTGTCCGAAAGTGCACCGAACAGCGGAATGGTGGCGACGGCGGCGATGTTGGCCACAAGGGTCACCCACAGGAAGTCGCTGCTGGAGAAGCCGTTGCCGTAGCCCTTCTGCGTTGCGTAGGAGACGCCGAAGATGAGGGTCGCCATGCCGATCACGTTGGTGAAGGTCATCAAGATGCAACGGACCAGGACCCATGGGTAGCTGCGGACCAGGTCAACGAGCGGGAACCGCTGCTTGGCCTTGCCCTCTGCGGACTGTGCCGCATACGCCGGCGGCTCCTGCACGCGGCGGCGGATCACGTAGCCGGCTAGGATCACGAAGGCGCTGAGCAGGAACGGGATGCGCCAGCCCCAGGACTGGAACTGGTCGGCGGGCAGGATCGCGGCAAGCGGGAGCAGGACCGCGGTGGCCAGGATGGAGCCCACCTGCGTGCCCTGGAGGCTGAAGCTTGCGAAGAAGCCGCGCTTGGCGTCGGGGGAGTGTTCCACGATCATTGCGCTGGCGCCGCCCAGTTCACCTGCGACGGCGAAGCCCTGGATGAGCCGGAGGATCACCAGCAGGATCGGCGCCAGGATGCCCACCTGGCCGTACGTGGGCAGCAGGCCGACGGCGAAGGTGGCGAAGCCCATCAGCAGCATGGCGAAGACGAGCACCTGCTTGCGGCCGTGCCGGTCACCGTACGCACCGAGAACGACGGCGCCTACCGGGCGGGAGACGTAGCCCACCGCATAAGTGGCGAGCGACGCGATGATCCCCACGGTGGGGTTCTCAGTGGGGAAGAAGATGGCGGGGAAGATGAGCGTCGCGGCCAGCGAGTACAGCGCAAAGTCGTAGTACTCGAGTGCGCTGCCGATCCAGCCGCTCATCGCGGCTTTCTTGGGGTCCCTCTTGCCGGGACTGGCTTCGGGGACTGGGGACACTGCCCCGGGGGTGGTGCTCATGTGGTGATCCTTCGTCGTCATTGGCAAGGAGCCGGAACCTGGTTCCGTACGGTCAATATGACCTTTGTCGTCCTGCAACGGCTCGTGGAAAGCCCGGCCTTTGAATCGTTTCATCAAGAATACGGCGTGATCCGGGTTACGTCAAAGGTGGATCGTCCGAGACATTCCCGGACGATCCACCTGACTTCCAGTTGTGAAATTCTGCGGCAGAGCCGCGGCGTCGACGAAACCCCTCTCGGGCTACCTGTCAGTCGACGAGGCCGCCCGAAAGTCCCTTCCCCAGCCACTTACGAGCGAGAATGCCGAAGATGACAGGCGGAAGGATGCCAAGGGTGCTGGCCGCGAACATTGATCCCCACTCGACCTGGAAGGCGCCGAAGTATCCGGGGATCGTTGTGGGGAAGGTATTCGCCGTCCGCTGGGTCAGGACGAAGGCGTAGAAGAATTCGTTCCACGTGAGAATGAAAACCAGGGTGGCGGTGGCTATGACACCCGATGCGGCCATGGGCAGTGAAAGCTTCCGGAAGACGCCCCACTCCGAGAGGCCGTCCACCAGTCCGGCCTCTTCGACTTCAGACGGGATGTCCAGGAAGAAGCCGTGCATCATCCAGATACCGAAGGCAAGGTTGTAGACGATGTAGACGGCGATGATTCCAGCGTATGTATCGATGAGGCCTGCGCCTGCTGCCAGCAGATAGATCGGCAGTGCGAAGACCACCGCAGGACCCATGCGTGTGCCCAGGACCAGGAAGAGGAAGCGGTCCTTGTGCTTGCCCTTCATCCGTGCGAGCGCGTGGCCTCCCATTGCGGACAGCACGACGACGATGGCCGTGGTGACCAGTGCGATAAGGAAGCTGTTGAGCAATGCACGGGGGAATGTGCTGCCCAGAACGCGTTCGAACGAGGACCAGTCAGGTGCCTGCAACCAATCGATGGGGATCTGGCGCCAATCGACCTGGGGAGTGACTGCGATGCGGAGCATCACCGCCACCGGCACCAGGCACACCAGGCTGACCAGGATCATTGCAACATAGTTGGGGATGTCCCAAATCTTCCGGGAGTGGAACTGCCGGGGAGGGGTCGACGCGGCCGGGCTGGGACTCCGGGGCGGGACCTCGGCGGCGGTCCTGCGCCTTGAGGTGGTGTGCGAGGTCATTCTGATACTCCCTTGCTTGCTCGGAAGAATTTGACGATGAAGGTGCTGACAACGCTGATGATGACCAGCACTACGAAGCCGACGGCGGCTGAGAAGCCGAGATCCAGATACTGGAAGGCGTTGCGCCAGAGATAGATCGGAAGGGTTTCTGACGACGTCCCGGGCCCGCCGTTGGTCATGATGAAGAGCTTGTCGAACTCACGGAAGCTGTCCATAAACCGAATGAGGGCAACGAGCACCAGCAGCGGACGGATCTGCGGGAGGATGAAGTGCCACAGCTCCTGCCAGGCGTTGGCGCCGTCGATCTTTGCAGCCTCCATGACGTTTTTGGGGACCGTTTCCATGGCTGCCCCCACCACAATCGCCACGAAGGGAGTCCACTGCCAGGCGTCCACGAACGCGACCGTGACCAGTGAGACGCCCGGGATGGACAGGAAACTCGGAGCTGTGAGCCCCACCAGGCTGAACATCCAGGGAATGAACCCGCCCGAGTCAAGGAGGAACCGGAACATGGCTCCGACGACGAGGGGTGCCAGCACCATGGGAACGATCAGGATGATGCGGAAGAGGCCGTGCCCGCGCAGTCTGCGGGCTACCAGCAGGGCGATGGCAATGCCCACGGGGATGCTTACGGCCATCGAGACGGCTGAGAAGGCCGCAGACTGGCCTGCCGCTTGCCAGAACCTCTCGTCCCCGGCAAGGCGGGTGAAGTTCTCGAAGCCGATGTAACGGTTCCCTGCAGGAGCTGTGAGGGTCTCCCGCTTGAACATCAGATTCATGATGTAGATGGTGGGGAAGACCAGGACGACCAGGAAGATCAGTGCTGAGGGTGTCAGCGAAAGAAGCGTGTATCCCCGGCTTGTTTTCATTTCCTATTTCACCTCGTTCGATGCCAGCCACTTCAGGGGGTTGGCTATTGTGAGCTGCGCGAAGATGTCACGTTGGAGTCCAGCCTCCAGCGCGCGGTGCCGGAAGGACTCCGGCAGGTAGGAGATATCGCTGAAGGTGTGGCCTGCAATCGCCTCCGGACCCGTGAACTGCTGGACACTGTCGTGGCTTAGCAGGATCCTGCCGTCCAGTCCCTCGGCGGCGAGCTTCTGGATGAGTTGGATCCAGTGATCGTCGCTGTGGGAGGTATGCCCGATCCTGTCAAAGCCGACGAAAGCTCCCCGCCGGGCTATGTCGATGGCGTATCCAGGAGGTTCCTCGTCGGCGCACACGTGCGAGATGAGGACTTTGGCCAGGTCCACGCCAAATTCGGAGTAGAGCCCGGCCTGTTCGATGCCCAGCGAGCCGGTTGTATGGCTCACTATGGGCGCGCCGGTTTCCCGGTGGGCTTGCGCCGCGGCTTTGATGGCTTTGATCTCGTTGTCCGTAGCTTCACCCTGGCTCGTAGCTACCTTGATGACCCCGCAGCCGCGGCTGAGCTCGGCGGTGAAGGCAGCAGCCAGGTCTTCGACGGCGGCGCGGCGCACCCACGCGGGCTGGTCACTCCACTGCTCGCAGAACGTCCCTGTGCTGGCGATGATGTGGACGCCGCTCCGCTCGCTGACGCGCTGCAGGAAGTCCAGGTCCCGTCCATAACCCGGCGGCGTGCAGTCCACGATGGCCTGGACGCCCATCGTCGGGAGGGCCTTGAGGGCCCGTACGCAATCGTCCTCCGTGGCAAGCGTGGGCGGGGGTGCGTCTCCTTCCTTTTGCCGGTAGTCGATGATGACGTGTTCGTGGGGCAGTACAGCCAGGGCGGGGTCGAGTTCGGCCATGCCCCGTACGGTCTTAACGTGCATATGATCCTCCTCCGGAGAATGAGTCGCCGTAGTCGAACGAAGCGGTAAGGCCGCCGTCGACGACGATGTTGGTGCCGGTCATCGCACCTGCTGTTTCGGGAAACAGCAGGTGCACGATCGAGGGTGCGATGTCCTCCGGGGTGAGGAGCCGGCCAAGTGGATGGCGCCGGGTCAGATGCTCCTGCGCCTGGTCCCCCGCCGGGATGCTCTTGAAGTGGCGTTCCAACAGGGGAGTCATGGTGGTGCCGGGGCACACCGAGTTGACCCGGACGCCGTAGGGTGCCAGCTCTATCGCCAGTGCGCGGGTAAGGGCGACCACGGCGCCCTTGGAAGCCACATAGGCTGCGGAGCGGTCCTGCCCGACGAGGGCCGCGACCGAGGCGACATTGACGATGCTTCCCCGCGATGCGGTGAGGAGGTCCCACAGTTCCCTGGTGCCAACGAGTACCGAGCGGACATTCGTTGCGTAGGTGGCATCAATCTGGGCGTTGGTGGTCTCGGTGAGGGGCGCTATCGGGGCAATGCCGGCGTTGTGGACCAGGGCATCGAGGCGGCCGTACTTCTCGCCGAGGTGACTGGCGAATCCTGCCCAGGCCTCGGCGTCGCCCACGTCAAGGCGGTAAGGGGACAGGCCCTCTTGTTCAGCGGCGGCAAGCGCGGTCCCATCGCGGTCGGCGACGACGGTGGGGCCGTGGGCGACGAGCCTGCGTGCAACTGCCAGGCCGATGCCGCTGGCTCCGCCGGTTACAACTGATACTCGTGGAGCCACAGGTCCACCTCCTTCGCGCCGGCGGGGTCGTTGAGGACCGAACCAAAAAATTCGTCGACGCCGGTGCCCGGCGGAGCGGGCTCCCAGCCCGTAAGGGTTTCCTTCACGCCTGAGCCGGTGAGGATGCACACTGATTCCTCGCCGCCCAGCCCCGCGGCGATGAGGGCTGTCACGGCGGCGCAGGATGACAGTTCGACGTCCAGCCCGTCATAGCGGGCAAGGTCAGTCCTGATGTCACGGAGCAGGGCGTCATCGGCGGCGCTCATGGTGCCGTTGCTGGCCCGGACGCGGTTCAGGAAGAACGTGCCCTCGGGGGCGTACCCGGTAAGCCTGTCCGCGATCGAGGTGGCCTTTGTCAGGACGGGCCCGTCCCACGGCTGGACCTCCTGGCGGCCCTCGGAAAAGGCAGCGGCAATCGGGGCGCAGCCCGCTGCCTGTCCGGCCACCAGGCGGGGGGAAGGCCGTCCTGATTCGGTGAGCCCGCGGGCCGCACCCAGAAGGACCGGGCCCACGCTGACGGCGGCGGCGAGGGAGGCAACGTGCCGATCCTTTAGCTGGGCGGAGATTTCGTGTCCGATGGATCTGCAGGCCCACTCGCAGCCGGAGGCGCCGAAGGTGGAGGCGAGGTTCGGCAGGCCGTATTTGTCTGAGACGAGTTTGGCCAGGTGATGCGCGGCCGCAGGGCCTTCGCCCACGCGGAGGGTGGTGCCCCCGCGCAACTGCACCATGGCCACGATGGGGGTGGGGACCTGTTCCGGGACCAGGACGAGGAGGGGCAGGCCCGCGCGGGCGCAGTGCGTCGCGGCGGCCACTGCCGCGTTGCCTGAGGAGGCGACGACGGCTCCAGGGGCTCCTTCGGCCACCGCTTCACGAACGAGTACGTCCATGACGCGGTCCTTGAAGGACCCGCTGGGATTGGCCCCCTCGACTTTCAGCCAGGTGCCTTCGAGTCCCGGGATCCTGCTCCGGACCAGCGGCGTGTGTGAGGGGGCGCTGTCCGGCCGGGCAGTCCACGGGTCCGTCCTAAGGCACACTCCTCCACACACGGCGCAGTGCCCGGAGGTGCCGGGAAACGCCATTCCGCAGCTCTGGCAGACGGTTTTCATGCCGGCACTTCCCTTCTGGCCGCGAGGCCGGGGAGCTTGGAACCCTGCCACGATCCCTGGCTGATGACCGGAACACCCCCAATAAAGGAGTGCTGCAGTGCGCGGGGGGTGTAGGGGCCCATGGACGGGCCTTCTTCAAGCTTCTCCGGCTGGATGACCAGGACGTCGGCGGGCATCCCGGTCGCAAGGCGCCCGGTGGAAAGACCGAAACGTGCCGCGGTGCGGGACGTCATCCGGGCCACCATCTGCTCGACGGATACATCCAGCAGGCCGCGGTGTGCCCAGTCCAGGAACCGGTAGAAGCTGTTGGTTGCCCGGGGGTGGGGGATGCCGGAGCCGAGGATGCCGTCGGACCCCACGAGGTGGTTGCCGGTGCTGGCAAGGGTTCGGATGTTGTCCGTATGGCCCTGGTCCACCAGTACGCATGCGCGGCCCTGCGCTTGGACGAAGAGCTGCAGGACGGCCCGGCCGCAGGAAATGGCTGCCTCTTCGGCAATGCGCGCAATGGACCAGTAGTCCCAGCGTTCCAACGGGGTCCCCTGGAGGCCTGCCACAAAGATGGCATCCCAGCCCGCCGCGAAGGTGGGGCCGGGACCGCGGACATCCAGCTCAGCAGCAAGGTCCGCTGCCCAAGCCGCGTCGCCCGTGCGGGCGAGGAGGTCCGGCGTGTTCAGGGACTGGATGGAGCGTGGCAGAAGCGCGCCGATGAAGGTGCAGCCGGCTGTATAGGGATAGGTGTCCCACGTGACCTCCTGCCCGGCACGGTGGAGGCGCTCAACGAACTCCCCCGCCATGCCGGCCCGGCCGGGACCGGAGATATGGAAATGTGACAGATGCAGTGACAGGCCGCTGCTGCTGCAGACCTTCAGTGCCTCCTCCAGCGACTCCTCCAGGCCAGGCCCGTAGTCCCGCAGGTGGGTGACATACGGTGTGCCCCTCGGAAGCTCGCCGGTGACATCGATCAACTCGGTGGTTGTCGCGGCCAGCGCCGGGGCATAGCTCAGCCCCGTGGACAGCCCGACTGCGCCCTGGTCCATTCCGGTCTGGAACAGGCGGCGCATCGCTGCGCGCTCTTCTTCTGATGCGTCCCGGAGCCGCCTGCCCATGACCTTTGCGCGGACAGTGCCATGCGGAACCAGGGTGGCCACCCGTGCGAAGGCTCCGCGGTCGGCGAAATCGAGGTAGGACTGCGTGTCGGGGAATTCCTCGTCCGGGAGGGTCCCGGCGATCGGCTCAAGGGTGTCCGCCATGATCCGGCGCGACCCACCATTGGCGAAGGACAGTCCCAGGCCGTCCTGCCCCACTATCTCGGTGGTGACCCCCGCCAGGGCCCTGGCTTCCATGCTTTCCCCTGTCAGCACCGCCGCGTCGGCGTGGGAATGGGCGTCGATGAATCCGGGCACCACCCACAGGCCTCCGACGTCGATGCCGGTGCTGCCATCGACCGGCAGGTCCGGGCCGAGCTCGGCAATCCCTCCATCGACAATTCGCAGGTCTCCCGGGAACCTGCGCGGGGAGACACCGTCAAACACGGTGCCTCCCCGGAGCAGGTAGCTGGTCACTTCAGGTGCCCGGCGTTCTTCATGATGGTGGTCAGCTCCGACTGGGCAGTTTCCAGCGCGTCGTCCACAGACTTGCTGCCGGCGATGGCCGCCGAGATCTCCTTGGTGAAGGTGTCCCCAATGGAGGTGAACTCCGGGTAGAAGGGCCAGTGTTCTGCCGTGGTGCCTTCCCAGCTTGCCTGGAGGGCGGTGCTGAATTCCTCGAGGCCCTTCGAGGCCATGTAGTCGGAGTACTCCGTGCTCTGCAGGACGTTCAGGTTTGGCACGTCAGTACGGTTCAGCTGAGTCAGCTCCTTCATGGTGGTGTCCCGGGACATCCGCCACTGGAGGAACAGCCAGGCGGCGTTCTTGTTCTTGCTCTTCGCCGTGATGGCCAGGCCCTCGTTGTACAGCCACTGAAGCTTCTTGCCGCTGGGGCCGGTGGGAAGGGTGTACCCGACCTTTCCGGCCACCTGGGACTGCTTGGCGTCTTCAAAGATGGTGCCGAAACCGGAAGTATCGAACATCATCGCTGCCTGGCCGGAGGAAAATTTCTCACCGGCCTGCGTGAAGGTCAGGGTCGCGGCGTCGCTGGGCCCGTAATCCTTCATGAGCGTGACAAAGTCGGCCATGGCCTTCTTCATCTCCGGACTGTTGGCCTGCGGATTGCCGTCCTTGTCGAACAGGAGTGCGTCGTAGCCGTAGGACCAGCCGATCTCGGTGCCGAGCGAAGCGAAAGTGGAGGCTCCGCGGGCGCTGAAGGGGATCAGGTCCGGGCGCCTTTCCTGGATCACCTTCGCTGCGGCGAGGATCTCGTCTGTTGTCTGCGGCGGCTGGATCCCCAACTCCTGGAAGATGTCCGCGCGGTAGAAGAACATACCGCCGATGATGGTGTGCGGAAGGGCGTAAAGCTTGCCGTCGATCGTCATGGAATCGAGTGCACCCTTGGGGATATCCCCCATTTCCAGCCAGTCATCCTTAGCCTTGCTCACATACTCGTCGAGGGGCTCCAACCAGTTGGCCGAGACGAATTCAGGCATGTTCCAGAAGGATCCGGATGTGATGTCGTAGGTTCCCGTTCCCGATGTGGAATCCAGGACGAGTTTCTGGCGGGCAGTGGGCTCGTCGTACACCTCAAGATCGACTTTGATCCCGGTGGCCTCCTCGAATTCCCCCTTGAATTGCTGGATGGCCTGGATCTCGTAGCCCTCCTTGAGCAGCACGCGAAGATTCGTGCCCTGGAAGGACTCCCGACCGCCGGTGGGGGTGGTCTCTGTGACGCCGCCGCCTGCGCATGAAGTGATCATCAGGGCGCTGCTGACAAGGGCCGCCAGGCCAGTCAGCAACCCCTTTTTTACTGATTTCATTTAGCCCTCCCGAGCTATTGCATATGATGCAACGGCTGTTGCAAAAGGATGGTTCCATGATTACAGTCGTGGTTTGTAGTGTCAATCACACGCGCGGAGCTGAAACCCAGGGAGTGTTCTTGGAAGAAAAGTCCGGAAAGTCCGCGGCAGACGTCGTCTGCGTGGGCGAGTCCATGGCGATGCTTGTGCCCGAAAACGCTGGTGCGATGGGCTCCGGAACGGCTTTCCGGCTTTCGGTGGCCGGAGCGGAGTCGAATGTTGCGGCGTACCTGTCCATGCTTGGTGCCGATGTCTCATGGATCAGCAAAGTCGGAGCCGACCCCTTCGGCCGCTTCCTTCTGGATGAGATCCACAGCTACGGCGTTGACGTTGGGCACACGGATCAGGACCCCCAGCGCCCCACCGGTGTGGCCTTCAAGGACCGGTCCGAAGCCCAGACCAAGGTCTGGTACTACCGCTCGGGATCCGCGGCGAGCACCATTGGCCCCGAAGCGGCCCGTCTTGTCGGCTCCCTTGGGGCCAGGGTGGTCCATCTCAGCGGGATCACGTCCGCGCTGTCCCCGTCATGCAGGGAGTTCCTGTCTGAGGTCATCAGCACGAGGGCAGCAGGCACCGCTGTGTCGTTCGATGTCAATTGGCGGCCGGCGCTGTGGAAGGGCGACGACGGCCCGCCGGCCATGCTTGCAGTCGCCCGTGCCGCCGACATCGTGTTCGTCGGGCTGGACGAGGCGAACGACCTTTGGGGATCGACACATCCACTGGAGGTGCGGCGGCTCCTCCCCGGCCCTGAGTTCCTTGTGGTGAAGCAGGGCGCTGAAGGCTGCACTGTCTTCCGCCGTGACGAGCAGGTCTTCGTACCCGCCCTCGTCGTCGACGTCGTCGAACCCGTCGGTGCCGGTGACGCATTCGCCGCGGGGTTCCTCTCGGGCTATCTCCGGGGGATGACGATCCGCGACGCCGGGCGCCTTGGGACGATCGTGGCCAGCTGCTCGCTCAGCGTAGTAACAGACATAGGCGCCCTTCCCGGGCGACAATACATAAGTGAGCTGTTGCAGCTCACTGACGAGGCCTGGAGAGGCCATCGGTTCGCGCCCGACCTTACAGAAAGCAGTAGCACACGTGTCCCAAACCGTTGACCGCGCCCTGCAGATCCTTCCGTTCCTGGGGGAGGGCGACAAGGATCTTGCCGAGACCGCGGAGATGCTGGGGGTGCACAAGTCCACCGCCCTGCGCCTGCTCCAGACGCTCGAAGCCCAGGGTTACGTCAGGCACAGCGACACCCACCGCTACCGCCTTGGTCCCCAGCTGTTCAAGCTGGCGGCAGTGGCATTGGGCAGCCTGGACATCCGCCCGATCGCTGCCCCGTACATCCGCATGCTCGGAGAGAAAACCCAGCAGACAGTCCACCTTGCGGCCTTCGACGAAGGCGAGGTGTTCTACATCGACAAGTACGAAGCGCAGACCGCGGTACGCATGTACTCCCGCATCGGGGCCACCGCCCCCCTCTACTGCACCGGCGTAGCCAAGGCGATCATCGCCCAGCGCCCCATCAAGGAGCAGATCGAGCTGGCACACAGGATCAAATACGTCCGGCATACCGAGCGCACCATCGTGACCGCCGAAGCCTATCTGGCGGAACTGGAACAGATCCGCCAGCGCGGTTACGCCATCGACGACCGGGAACACGAGGACTACATCCACTGCGTTGCCGTAGCCATCAGCACCGGATCGGGCACGGTTTCACACGCCATCTCAGTGTCCGCGCCGGTGATCACGTTTCCCCGGGACCAGCTTCTGGAGATCGAACCCCTCCTTCAGGAGGCAGCCGCGGCCATCAGCAGGGAATTCACCTAGGCGCCCGACGCCTGCCGCTGTACTTCGAGGGCCAGCCGCACCGACCAGAGTGCATCTTCAAGGGTCACCGCAGGCTCCTCAACAGTTCCCCGGGTGTGGGCGGCGAAGTACCGGAGCTGATTCGCCAGAGCCCCGGCCGGCACACCATAAACAGACCCCTCAAGCTCGACGGCGGGAGCATATTCTCCCGTGGCGGTCGCAAACGACACCTCTCCCCCGGGGAGGGAAAGGACGGCAAGGGTTTCGTGCGATGAGGCTTCCAGACGCGCGTCGATGTACTTCCGGGTGTGAGGCAGGGTCCAGAGGTTGTCAACGGATGCGATCGTCCCGTCTGCGAACCGGAGGTGGACGAAGACGGCCTGCGGATGGGGCAGGGCCGGGTCGATCCACGATTGGACGGAACTGACATGTTCCAACTCGGAAGGGACCAGGGCACGGATGAGGTCGAAATCGTGGACCATGGCACTCAGGGCGGGATGCGACTCCCCGTGCATCGCCAGGCGCTCACGGGGGACATACCGAACGGCCCGGATGGCCCTGACCGTCTCGCCACGCATCCGCTCCCGCAAGGCGCAGAACGACGGAAGGTAGCGGCTTATGTGGCCCGGGAGTACCAGCCGCCGGAGCTGGGACGGCAGGTTCTCCAGCCCTGCCAGGTCCGCTTCGCTCGTAACCACCGGCTTCTCGACGAGGACCGGAAGACCACGGTCCAGCGCCAGGAGGAGATCCGCCATATGGGCGGCAGGGGGAGTGGCGATGACGACGGCGTCGATCTCGAGCCCTGCGAGGACCGCCTCCAGGCTGCCGAAGGGGCGGGCCCCGTGCAGTTGAGCGGCCTCAAGAGCAGCTGCCTCGTTGCGATCCGCGACCGCGACCAGGTCAAACTCCGGAAGGGCGGCGAGTGTCGCAATATGCCGCCTGCCGAAGTCTCCGGCGCCTACTACCGCGACCCGGATTGATGTGCTGGTCATGGAAACCTCCGATGATTGGTAGGGAGACAATGCATAACGGCATCCGCTTCAAAAAAGCATTCCTCGGCCCGGATTTGGAACCGGCGGACGATGTCTGGATGACCATCAGTGATGGCCTCATTAAGGACCTGGGAACGGGTAAGGGGCCAGGCGACATCCCCCGCCACACCGCCGCCGCGGCCATCCCGGGCCTCGTGGACTGCCACGTGCACCTTGCGCTGTCCGGCGGGGCGGACGTGGAGCAGGAGGCAAGAGCCTCGGACTCTGCTGCCCTGCGAGGCCTGATCGAAACCAACGCCTTCCGCCATCTCCAGTCGGGAGTGACGACAGTTCGGGACCTCGGCAGCCCGGAGGATGCGGTGCTGCATGCGGTAAGGGGCGGCGGTCTGGGTTCCGCGCAAGCCCCGCGGATCGTGGCGGCCGGTGCCATAAGCTCCCCCACCGGCCACGGCAACTTCCTCTCCCGCTGGGCGACGACGCCCGGCGAATATGAGGAAGTTATCGGGGCCATCTCCGGTCTCGCCGCACACTGGATCAAGCTCTTTGCCACTGGCGGTGTAATAACCACCGGCACAGTACCTGGCGCCACCCAGATGGAGCCTTCCCTGATCAGCCACGTGACGGAAGCAGCGCACCGTGCCGGACTGGCGGTGGCAGCCCACGCCCACGGGCGGGACGGGATCAGGAATGCCATCGATGCCGGGGTGGACTCCATTGAACACTTCTCCTACCTCACGGCAGACGAGGCCGCCCTGCTGGCCGGGAGCCGCAGCACGCTGGTCAGCACGCTGGTGGCCACCGAGCGTTTCGTCTCGTCTGACCAGCGGGAGACGGCGAACCCTGAAACCCTGGCCAAAATCCTCGCCCATGCCCCTCACGAGCGCGCCGCGCTGGAACTGGCGGTAGGGACGCACCTGCCCCTGGCTGTGGGAACGGATGCCGGAACAACGTTCAACCCCCACGGGTTCGGGATGCAGGAGCAGGCGCTGCACCTGCACCGCGCCGGCATGGACCCGGCCTCGGTACTTCGCGCCATGACCGTCAACGGTTCCAGGCTCCTGGAGAACGGCACGGGATACCTCGACGTCGGACGGCCGGCGGACATCCTGTGCCTTGACGCCCATCCGCTCGAAGACCTGCGGGCGCTGTACAAGATCAATGAGGTCATCCTGAGCGGCCGTCCTGTTGGTAGGTGACATCGTAGGCCTGGGCAAGGGAGGCATATTTCCCTGAAACCGTCCCGCTGATGGCGCCCATCAGCCGCCGGGCTGCATCCACGAAGTCCACCCGCAGCGGGACGTGACGGAAGTCGATGCCGGACCAGGATTCGTCCACGGCCCGCAGGCACTCCTGCAGCCCCGCCGCGGCAACGAAGTCCCGGTACCAGTCCCTCTCCCGCAGGTCCGCCCGCGGTATGTCGATACGCCGGATGCCTTCAACCTCGGCCCGGAGCACTTCCTCCGAGTGGCGCCACGCGATGAACTGCCGCGCGGCCTCTTCGTTGCGGCAACCGGCAGTGATGCCCAGGCCTTCGGCATAGACGAACTGCGCGGGGCGTGCATCGCCGACGATGGTGTAGCCCATCCGCCCCCGCACCGGCGATCCGGGGTCCTCGAACTGGAAGGCCCAGGCGCTGGTGTCGAAGAGGTGGGAGGCGTGACCGTCGCTCACCAGGTTCCCGACGCCTGCATAGTCCAGCTCTGCCAGGTCCCGGGTTCCACCAGCCAAGGTTTCCACGAGGTCCCCGGCGCCGGCTTCCAAATCCCGTAAGGCGGGTTCACCGGCGTCGGGTAGGAGCTTCACGCCCTTGGCCGCGGCCCAGCCCGAAAAGGTCTCCAGCGAGGAAAACTCTGCGTTGCAGCGTGCCACCAGTCCCATGCCCCGCTCCCGCAGCACAGCGTGTGCGTTGAGAACATCGGTCAGCGACCGTGGGTGCCCCAACCCGGCTGCGTCGAAAGCGTCCTGCCGGTAGGCCAGCATGCCCCCGGTGAGGGTATGGGGCACAGCCCAGAGCAAGCCGTCCCGCCGCAGCGCTCTCAGCGCATGGGGAATGAAGGCACTTTCGTTCAGTCCGACGTCGTCCGTTGCTAGCGGCAGCAGTATGGCTGCGGCCCGCAATTCCTCGACATACCAGAGAGGCACGGTTACCACATCGGCCAACGAGGATCCCTGCACCAGGGCATCATGTGCCACCCCCTCGGGAACTACCTCGAGGGCCACCTCGAGTCCCGTGGAAGCGCGGAATTCCGGCAAAAGACGTCGGATAATTTCGACAGTGTGCCCTGCCTTCAGCCAAACCCGAAGTGACTGCACAATTCCTCCGTTGCAATATGCGCAATGCTCTGGACAGCATGTGCAACAACTATATAGGGTAGTAGCCGCACAGTCTCCCCAAGAATCAAGGAAGCGCCGTGGCCAACGATTCCGACTTCTTCCTCCGCCAGCTGCTGGTGTCGCCTGTGATCGCGATCCTCCGGGGCCTGCCGGCCGCGGAAACAGTGGAGATGGCTGTCCGCTGCTGGGACTCCGGGATCCGCTTGGTGGAGGTCCCGCTCCAGTCCCAGGAAGCGTTCCTCGCGTTGAAGGAAGCCGCAGAGGCTGCTGCAGGCGGCCCCGACCGGCAGATCGGTGCCGGCACCATCTGCACCCCCGAGGACGTTGACCGTGCGCAGGAGGCAGGCGCCCAGTTCCTGATCGCGCCGGGGTTCTTCCCGCCGTCCATCAAGCGGGCCCAGGAGCTCGGGCTCCCCATTTTGCCCGGGGTGGCAACGCCCACCGAGATCCACGGTGCGCTCAGCATGTCCCTGAACGTCCAGAAGCTGTTCCCTGCGGACATGGCAGGTCCGGGCACACTGAAGACCTTGGCCGGGCCGTTCCCGCAGGTCACTTTCGTGGCCGTCGGCGGGGTCACCCCGTCCAACGCCCAGGATTTCCTCGATGCCGGCGCGGTGGGCGTGGGGGTGGGCAGCGCGCTCAGTGATCCGTCCGCCCTTGACTACTTCTCCCATCTCGAAAACAGGACGAAAAGGAAGAACAGTGCAGATGTCTAAGCAGGAGATCACTACCGACCTCGCCCCGATGCCCGTTGCCTCCTACTCGCAAGCCGTGAAAGTCGGGATCACCCTTTACCTCGCGGGACAGGGTGGCTTCGATGCCAAAACCGGCCATCTCGTGGGGGAGGGCATCAAGGAGCAGACCCGCCAGACGCTCCAGAATCTCAAAGACGTGATCGAGGCCGCCGGCGGCAGCATGAACGACTTCGTCACGGTACGTGTGTTCATCAGCGAGCACGGGGAGTTCGCCGGCATGAACGAGGTCTACGGGGAGTTCTTCGACAAGCCCTATCCCGCCCGCACCACAGTCTCAGCCGGGCTGGGACCCGGAATGAAGGTCGAGATTGACGGAATCGCCGTGCTGCCGGAGTGACGGCAGGGAATCCACTGTGAAGCTGGCTGAGGCCGTGGTGGTCTCGGGTGGGCCGGCGGGAAGACGCTCGGCGGGCGGCCGGAGTATCCAGCCGCCCGCCCGAAGCAAAGACTGCTACTTCGTGGTCAGCATGTTCCAAAGGATCAGGTCGTGAGCGTGCTTGGCTTTGTCATCACCGCGGAAGTCCGCTTCCTTGATGCTGCCACCCGTGTCGATTCCGATGCTCGAGGTTGAGGCGAACCTGCCCATCATCGACTTGTTGGAAAGCATGGAGACCGAGCGGATGTTCTTGTAGGGCACTGATACGACGGCGAGCTTGTTTCCTACGAAGCTCTTGTCCTGAAGGATGACGCGCATGTTGGTGATGCCCACGAAGCCGGTACCGACGCCGATACAGTCGTAAACGGCGTAAACGGTTTCGCCCTGCAGGAGCCCGGCCCTAATCTGCTCAAGCTGTTCGAACTTGTCATGGATGATCTCAGTCAAGGTGCAGCCTCCTTCGGCTTATTTGCGGAGCGGAACGCCGTGGGCATCCCGCTGGAAGTAGACGGCTCCTACGAGGATCATGATGCCCTCGATGACGCCCCAAAGGGCGAGGAAGCCCAAGCCAAGCGCACTCAAGACGATCGCCAACACGAGCTGAATGATGCCGATCTTTGTATACCCAAGGTAAAAGCGATGGACACCTAAGGAGCCCAGGAATATCCCCAGCAAACCTGCTGCAATCTTCGACTTGGACTGCGGGTAGCCATAGCCGGGCTGCGGCATGGGTGGTTGTGCCGAGTACTGCGGTGGTTGCGGCATGGGTGGCTGGGCAGAGTAGTACGGCTGCGGCGGCATCGGTGGTTGTGCCGAGTACTGCGGGGGCTGGGGCAGGGGTGGTTGTGAGGAGTTCTGCGGGCCGGGGAAGGGCGGCCGGGTGGGGGATTGGGAACCGTTGTCAGGAGAGGGCGCAGGCTGGCCGTAGGTTTCCTGTCCGGGCGAGTTGGCGTCGGGATGTTGCTGTGTCATGGTTGCTGCCTTCCGGAAAATGATGATGCGGCCCTAGGTGACCGGGCGGCGGCAGTCAACGACGGCATTCCCCAGAATCCATTGCCCTCATAAGTGTGACTGACCACGGGGCAAGTTTCGCTGTTAGTCCTAGTGTTTCCTGCCGCAGACTCCACGGCGTTCAACGACCAAGCACCTTGTACGCCCTCCGAGAACCGCTTAACTTCCAGCCCGGGGCACGGCGCCACCCCCAGCCGCCGGACGTAAACTGACCCTCGCACCACCTTTGTGGACAGTCCGTCAGCCGGGAGCCGCCCATGCTCTGGAAACTGCTTGTTGAATACCTGCGGCCACACCGCACGCTGCTGCTCGTCGTCGTGATCTTCCAGCTGGCGCAGTCCATCGCGTCCCTGTACCTGCCCACGCTGAACGCGGACATCATCGACGAGGGGGTGGCCAAGGGGAACATCGGCTACATCCTGAGCCTCGGCGGCGTGATGCTCGGCATCACCCTGCTGCAGATTGCCTGCGCCATCATCGCCGTCTACTTCGCTGCGAAGGCCGCCATGGGTGTGGGCCGGGACCTGCGCGGCGCCATCTTCCAAAGGGTGGGGGAGTTCTCCGAGCAGGAGGTCACCAAGTTCGGGGCGCCCAGCCTCATCACAAGATCCACCAACGACGTCCAGCAGGTCCAGCAGCTGGTCCTGATGTCCGCCACCATGCTGGTCACCGCCCCCATGCTCAGCATCGGCGGCGTGATCATGGCCATCAGGCAGGACGTGCAGCTGTCCTGGCTGATCGCCGTCGCCGTCCCGGTGCTGCTTCTCGCCGTCGGCCTGATCACGGCCCGGATGGTGCCGCTGTTCCGCAAGATGCAGAAACGGATCGACACCGTGAACCGGGTCCTCCGCGAGCAGCTCACCGGCATCCGAGTGGTCCGCGCCTTCGTCCGCGAGGACATCGAAACGAACCGCTTCGCACAGGCCAATGAGGACGTCACGGACACCGCCCTGCGCGCCGGCCGGCTGATGGCGCTCGCGTTCCCCGTGGTGATGCTGGTGCTGAACGTCTCCAGCGTGGCCGTCATCTGGTTCGGCGCGTTCCGCATCCAGGACGGCTCCATGCAGGTGGGCACCCTGATCGCGTTCCTCAGTTACCTGTTGCAGATCCTGATGTCCGTCATGATGGCCACGTTCATGGCCGTGATGATCCCGCGTGCCGCCGTCTCCGGCGACCGGATCGGCGAGGTCCTGCGGACCGAGTCCAGCGTCCGCCCGCCGGAGCGCCCCGTCACCACCAAGGTGAGGAACGGCGAGCTGGAGATGCGCGACGTCGGATTCGCCTACCCGGGTGCCGACCAGCCCGTCCTGTCCGGGATCAGCTTCACCGCCAGGGCAGGGCAGACGACGGCGATCATCGGCAGCACCGGCGCCGGCAAGACCACCCTGGTGAACCTCATGCCCCGGCTGTTCGACGCGACCACCGGCTCGGTGCGGATGGACGGCGTGGACGTGCGCGAGCTGCACCCGGACCTGCTCTGGGGGCACATCGGCCTGGTCCCGCAGCGGCCGTACCTGTTCAGCGGCACCGTGCGCAGCAACCTGCTCTACGGCAAGCCGGACGCCACGGAGGACGAGCTGTGGGAGGCGCTCCGCATCGCCCAGGCCCGGGACTTCGTGGAGCGGATGGACGAGGGCCTGGACGCGCCCATCAGCCAGGGCGGGACCAACGTCTCCGGCGGGCAGCGGCAGCGGCTGGCCATCGCCCGGGCCCTGGTGAAGCGGCCCGAGCTGTACATCTTCGACGATTCGTTCTCCTCGCTGGACACCGGCACCGACGCCCGGCTCCGGCAGGCCCTCAAGCGCAGCACCGCCGGCGCAACGCTGGTGATCATCGCCCAGCGCGTCTCCAGCATCGTGGACGCGGATCAGATTTTAGTGCTCGACGACGGCAGGATCGTGGGGCGCGGAACGCACAACGAGCTGCTGGAGACCTCGGAGACGTACCGCGAAATCGTCTCCTCCCAGCTGGCGGCGGAGGAAACGGTATGAACCCGCGCCCCTCCTCCGGAACCAGCGCAGGAACCGCACCCGCCTCCAAAACCGGAAGCGCCGACGTCGTACGCATTCCCCGTCCGGCAGGCGGACCGGGAAGGGGCGGGCCGTTCGCGGGGATGAACGTCCCGGCGGAGAAGCCGATGAACTTCTGGCCGTCGGCCAAGCGGCTGCTGGGCAAGCTGCGGCCGGAACGGGCGTGGCTGCTGCTGGTGTTCATCACGGCGGTGGCCGGGGTGGCGCTCTCGGTGATCGGGCCGCGGCTGCTGGGGGAGGGCACCAACCTGATCTTCGCCGGGGTGGTGTCCCGGGACCTGCCGGCCGGGACCACCAAGGAGCAGGTGATTGCGCAGCTGCGGGCGGCGGGGGAGAACCAGCAGGCGGACATGCTGACACCCATGGCGCTGACGCCGGGGCAGGGGATCGATTTTGCCGCGCTGGGGAACGTGCTGACGTGGGCGCTGGTGCTGTATGTGCTGTCGTCCGCGTTTATGTGGGTGCAGGCGTATGTGCTGAACGGGGTGGTGCAACGGACGGTGTTCGGGCTGCGCGGGGAGGTCGAGGCGAAGATCCACCGGCTGCCGCTGCGGTATTTCGACTCGATCCAGCGCGGTGAGCTGCTGAGCCGGGTGACCAACGACGTGGACAACATTTCGCAGAGCCTGCAGCAGACCATCAGCCAGGCGGTCACGTCGGTGCTGACGGTGCTGGGCGTGCTGGTGATGATGTTCATCCTCTCGCCCACGCTGGCGCTGATCGCGCTGGTGACCATTCCGCTGACGCTGGGGATCACGGCGCTGATCGCTAAGCGCTCGCAGAAGCTGTTCGTGGCGCAGTGGAAGCACACGGGGGAGCTGAACGGGCAGATCGAGGAGACCTACACCGGGCATGCGCTGGTGAAGGTGTTCGGCCGGCAGCAGGAGGTGGGCGAGCGGTTCCGGCAGAAGAACGCGGAGCTGTATTCCGCCAGTTTCGGGGCGCAGTTCATTTCCGGGCTGATCATGCCGGCCATGACGTTCATCGGGAACCTGGTGTACGTGGGGATTGCCGTGGTGGGCGGGCTGCAGGTGGCGTCCGGGGCCATGCAGCTGGGCGACGTGCAGGCATTCATCCAGTACTCCCGACAGTTCACCATGCCGCTGGCGCAGCTGGGGTCCATGGCCAACGTGCTGCAGTCCGGGGTTGCCTCAGCGGAGCGGGTGTTCGAGCTGCTGGATGAGGAGGAGGAATCTGTTGAGCCTGCTGCTTCTGCTTCGCCGGTGTTTGGGCGCGGGCGGCTGGTGTTTGAGGACGTGTCCTTCTCGTACTCGCCGGACAAGCCGCTGATCTCTTCGTTGTCTTTGGTGGCGGAGTCGGGGCAGACGGTGGCGATCGTGGGGCCCACCGGTGCAGGAAAGACCACGCTGGTGAACCTGATGATGCGGTTCTACGAGCTGGACGCCGGGAGAATAACGCTCGACGGCGTCGACGTCACCTCGGTCCCGCGGCGCGAGCTGCGCTCGCGGATGGGGATGGTGCTGCAGGATACGTGGCTGTTCGGCGGGACCATCCGCGACAACATCGCCTACGGCCGGCCAGGTGCTTCCGAATTTGAAATTCTCGAAGCCGCACGCGCGACGTATGTGGACCGGTTCGTGCGCTCACTGCCGGACGGGTACGACACCGTGCTGGACGACGAGGGCGCGAACGTCTCCGCGGGGGAGAAGCAGCTGCTGACGATTGCGCGGGCGTTCCTGGCCCGGCCGTCGGTACTGATTCTGGACGAGGCGACCTCTTCTGTGGATACCCGGACCGAGGTGCTGGTGCAGAAGGCCATGAGTGCGCTGCGGAGCGACCGTACGTCCTTCGTGATTGCGCACCGCCTCTCCACCATCCGCGACGCCGACCTCATCCTGGTGATGGAGGCCGGCCGGATCGTGGAGCAGGGCACGCACGCCACACTGCTGGCCGCCGGTGGGGCATATGCCCGGCTGTACGAGGCACAGTTCGCGGCGCCCGTGGCGGAGGTTTGACCGGCGGGGGTACCGCGTGATGGGCGGCACCCCCGCGGTGGCATCGACGCCAGGATGTCATGTGCTTTCCGGAACTTGCGTCTACCGCAGCGCCTTGAAAGCGCGGCCGATTCCATCCAGGAGGCGGTCGGCGTCGTTGCTGGAGAAGGGCATTGGCGGCCGGAGTTTCAGGACGTTTCCTTGGGCTCCGCAGGCGGAGATGAGGATCCGATCCTCGCGGAGGGCGTTCACGATGCCCGCGGCGGCGTCCCCGTCGGGTGTGAGTGAGGACCGGTCAGTGACGAGGTCAACGCCGATAAAGAAGCCGCTTCCGCGGACTTCTGCCACCTGGTCCAGGCCCTGGGCGAGGTCCTTCAACCCGGTGATGATCTTCTCGCCCACCTTCAAGGCGTTGTCGATCAGGGATTCCTCGCGGATCACGTTCAGGACGGCCTGGGCGGCTGCGATGGCTACAGAGTTGCCGCCGAATGTGTTGAAGTAGCGGATGTTCCTGCCGAACTCCACGAGCAGTTCGGGTTTGAAGATGGCCGCAGCGACGGGAATGCCGTTGCCCATGGGTTTGCCGATGGTGACGATGTCCGGAACGATTGCGTGGCGTTGGAAGCCCCACCAGTCCTGGCCCGTCCGGCCAAAGCCTGGCTGTACTTCATCGGCGATGTACAGGCCGCCGGCGGCGTGAACCTCTTCGATGATCGGGCGCAGGAAGCCTGCCGGGCCCGCGAAGACGCCGTCGGAGGAGAAGATGCTGTCGGCGATGAAGGCCGCCAGTCCAATGCCGTGCCGGTGGAGATCGGCGATGGCTGCACGCACCTGGTTCCGGAGGTGGTCCTCGAGGGAGACCTGATCCGATGAGTATCGCAGGGCGTCCGGGGCGTCGATGACGCGTACGTTTGCGCCAAGGGGCACGCCGATACCCAAGGACGGCGAGAAGGACGCGACCTCCGCTGTCAGGCCGTGGTACGCGCCGGAGGTGACGATGATGCCCTGGTTTCCGGTGGCGTATTTTGCCACGCGCATGGCGAGGTCATTGGCCTCGGACCCGGTGCAGGTGAACATGACATGGCCAAGCCCGGCGGGAAACGTGGACAGGAGGTCCTCGGAGTAATCAAGGATGGATTCCTGGACGTAACGGGTGTTGGTGTTCAGGGTCTGCATCTGTTCGTGGACAGCCGCGATGACCTTCGGGTGGCAGTGGCCCACCGAGGGGACGTTGTTGTATACGTCCAGGTATTCGTTTCCGTCCCGGTCAAAGAGTGTGACGCCCTTGCCGCGGACCACTTCCAGGGGAGTGTCGTAGAAGAGCCGGTATCCGGGTCCGAGGCTCTGGTCCCGTCGCCGGATGTTCTTCCGGATCTGATCCGGGAGCTCATCGGTGCGGTTGGGGTCAAATCCGTTGACCATGGCCTTGGAAGGCTTGCGGATGCTTTGGACGGTATTGCTCATCATTTCTCCTTGACGGCTTGGGTGTCTGACTCAGGGTGTGAAAGGGCAGTTTGGTGCAGGGGCTGCGGCTGTGGCGGCGAGCCGGTCCCAATCCGGTTTCGAGTGGGAGAGGAGATAATCGCGCCTTTGGGGCAGGTGTCTGGCCCGCCACTGCGTAATCAGTGCCCGCAGCAGGAGGCGGGCCTGGGCCGAGACCACCAGGGCTTCAAACTCCTGTCCCGGCAGCGGGTTGACGCTTTGGTATCCGTCCAGGACGGACAGTGCGCGCTCCCAGGGGCTTTCGGGGTCTGCCCCCAACAAATTGGCCATGGTCACGCTGACGTCGAAGATCACGGGAGTTCGGACCACGTCGCCGAAATCGATAATCCCCGTCACGTAGGCCGGGCTATTGGGGTTGACGAGGACATTAAACGGACTGAAATCCCCATGGACAACCTGCGAGGGAAGGGTATCCAGTAGTGGAACTACTTCTGCATCGAACTGGTCGAAAATGCCCTCGGCCAGGGAGCGCTTTTCCTTGTCATCAACGTAGCCAAGTAGCGACCGCATCCTATGAAAGTGCTTGAGGTCCCAAAGGAGCAGACGGTCCGCCCGCGGATGGTCGAAGTCCTGCAAGGCGAGGCCAACGCTTGCCAGGCTTGAGCCAACCAGCTGAAGATGGCCAGCGGACGCGTCGTGCTTGGCCAGCAACTCTCCCGGCATGAAGCGCATCACCCGAAGCACCCTGTCGAAGGGGCCAGTAGGCGCCGGGATGAGGACTTCCGCGGCTCCACCAAGGCTCCTGACAAGGCGCTGGACCGGCAACCCGGGAGCGGTCCGCTCCAGGTGAACCATGCACGCCGTCTGCAGTTGGACAATCCCTGGATCCTCTTCAGGTGAGGAAACCTTCACCAGAAAGGCCTCTTCTCCGCCTTGAAGGCGGAACGTCTCGTCCTTTTCCGTGGGAATCCGTACCAGCTTCCCCTGCAGGCCGTAGAAACGCTCAAGGAGTCGCTTCACAGTCGAGTCAGTGAGCTGCGACTGCTCTGTCAGGAGCCCGCTTTCTGCAACCACGGCATTAAAAAAATCGGAGTCGGTTCGGACGTCCATGGCTCTGGGCTCCTGTCGCTTGGTGAATAGATTCGACATGCTCGGTGCTCTGCTGTTCAACAGTTCTACAGAGTATGACACCGCGCACCCCGCCTGCGCAATGAAATGCCCGGCAGGTCTACTGTTCAACTGTTGACAATTTTGCTTGTGGAGTTTTAAAGTCGTTCTATGAGCGGACTCCCTTGGAGGACCGTAGTGATCACCATTCATCCGCCCTGTGCAGGGCCGCCTACACCTCAACGAACGGACAAACCATGGCTGACAACAACTCCCGGCCGAAGTACATCTCCTTCGATATCTACGGCACGCTGATCAACTGGGACACGGATTCCACTACCCGCCGCCTGCTCGCGGGCAGGCTGCCGGAAGAGCAGTGGCCGGCGTTCAAGAAGGTTTTCCGCGGATACCGCTTCGACGAGGTCCTCGGTGACTACAAGCCCTACGAGGAGATCCTCCAGAATTCCTTTGACCGCGTTTGCAGGTTCTTCGGCATTGGCCCCACTCCCGGCGCCGGCGCGGAGTTCGCTGAGACCGTCCGCGGCTTTGGTGCCCATGATGACGTACCGGCTCCATTGAAGCTCATGGGCGACAACTACAAGCTGGTTGCCCTGTCCAATGCGGACGACAGCTTCCTGGACATCAGCATCCCCAAGCTGGGCGCTAACTTCTATGCGGTGCTGACTGCTGAGCAGGCGCAGGCGTACAAACCGCGCTACCAGGCGTTCGAATACATGCTGGACACCTTGAACGCAAAGCCGGAGGACTTCCTGCACATCGCCTCGCACACCCGCTACGACATGCATCCGATGCACGATATGGGCTTCCGCAACCTCTGGGTGCTGGACCGTGGCTACGACCCCATTACCGGCGGCTACGACTACAACACGGTAAAGTCCCTGGACGAGATCAACCAGCATCTCGGCCTCTAGTTCCAGCCGACCTGGACAGAAAAGTAAAGACCGCGGCCCCAAGGCCGCGGTCTTTACTTTTACGTCGTTGAGTGCCTCTTGGCGATAACGTCGCGGATCGATTCGCGGTACTGGATGATCGTGTCCGAGATGACCTTTTCCGCCAGGACGGGGTCACGGGAGTCAAGAGCGTCCACGATGTTCTGGTGCTCGGCCTCGAGCGCGTCCGGGTCCTCGTATTCGTGGTGCTCAATCGAAAGCACGAACATGAAGTACCGCAGCTCGGTCACCAGCTGCTGATAGAACGTCCTCAACTTCTGGCTTCCGAGGATTCCCACGATGGCGCTGTGGACCGCAAGGTCCTTTTCGACAATCTTGAAGGGATCGCCAGTTTTCAACACTGCCCGGAACTCCTCCATGGCGGCGTGAACCTCATCGAGGGAGGTGCTTTCGGAGATGCTCCGCGCGGCAGTGGTTTCCAGATGATACCGCGCGTTATAGACGTCCATGATTTCCGCGTCGGTGGGGTCCCAGACGATGGCTCCCTGGTTTGCCCGGTGGCGGATGAGGCCGCCTGCCTGGACGATGCGGACCGCCTCGCGGACCGTATTCCTGGAAAGGCCGAGGTTCTCCGCAAGGAGGCTCTCCCGGAGGCGCTCACCGGGCTTGAGCCCTCCGCTGAGGATCATGGCTGTGAGCCCGTCCGCAACCTGTTGCACGGTGGACGAGTGCACTATCTTGATCTGCTCAACCATGCGTTTCATCCTACAGTCGTGGTCAACTGTAGGGCAGTGGACCATCTTTTCGGTAGTTTCTCTGGCCGTTGCCCGCCAGGGCCAATGCCCCGCATGCGCGAACGGGTCCGGAGCCAAAGCCGAGGCTTCAACTCCGGACCCGTCCCGCTTTAGGGTGGCACGCAGCCGTTAGCGGATTGCTGCTTCTGAAATAGCCGATTCGGCCAGGCCCCAGTACTCGAGGGATTCCTTGTACTCCGGGCTCTCGAGAACCGACTGGATGGCTGCCTGCAGGGCCGGCGTCAACGGTGATCCCTTCTTCAGCCCCATGGCAACATTGGTATTCGTCCGGGTATCCATCCTGGGCTCCAGGATGGAGAAATGGTCCGGCTGCTGGGCGTCCGCCCAGGCCAGGCCGCTGGCGTCGTAGAAGACGCCGTCGATCCGCTTGGAGTCCAGCTGTGTCAGAGCCTCCTGGACGTTGGGCAGGGTGATTGCGTTGATTGCGGGCTGCCCCTTTTCCTCACAGGTCCACTTGGAGACGTTGGGCAGGTGCTTGAGTTGCTGCGTGGAACCCTTGGTCACGCCGATGTTCCTGCCGCAGAGGGTGTCGTTGGTCAGGTTGAGCGGGTTGCCCTTCGTTACCGCCACGGCCGAGCCGCCCTTGAGGTAGTTGATCATGTCCATGACCTTCAGGCGCTCTTCCGTGGCGGACATGGTGGTCGCTGTGAAGTCGAAACGGCCGCCGTCGATGCCGGGGATGATCGTATCGAAGGCCGTGTTTTCGAACTTCAGCTTCAGCCCCAGCTTCTTTGCCACCAGGCGGGCCAGGTCAGGGTTCACGCCAATGGGCGTCAAATTGTCCTCGGCGAGGAACGTCATGGGCGGGGAACTCAGATCCATCGCGACCGTAAGCTCGCCCTTGGCTTTGTAGGACTCGGGGAGCAGGGCAACTGCCTCCGCATCCGGCTGGACACCTTCTGAGATGTCACGGGTGTTTTGCGTCTTGGGAACGTCAGTTGCCTCGGTGCCCGTGGCCGCGCCGCCACAAGCGCTCAGGGCCAGCAGGACTGCTAGTCCGGCGGCCACCGTCTGGATCTTTTTTCTGCCCATTATGTGCTTCCCTTCAGTGGGCTCAGCGGCAAGTGCCTACTGAGAATGCAGTTCTATCCATGCCTGCCGCTCGGGTATCGATGCGGCACCACGAGGGCTGCTAACCGCCGGCGCAGCAGCGAAGGTGTGATTCAGCTCTCGTTCCAGACACCAATAAAACTCCGCCGGGCGACGGTTGTCAACAGTAGAACAGTTGAGCTACGGGGGATGTCGCATGTATCCGAGGCCTCGGAGGTTGGGAATATGCATTGGTAGAAGCGCTGCCGGATAGTCCTCTACAGAGCTCAGTCGTCTCCCGGCCGGACGGAAGTTTCCCACCAAATGTGGGCCAGGGAGGATCTCAGGACGGGGATCTGGGAGGTTACCTCGGGCGAAGTCAAGAGCACTGGCCTGGCTACGACGAGATCTGCCAAATCCTCAGCGGGAGCGGAACCATCGCTGAACCGGACGGCAGCAGCTTTGAGGTCGGCCCCGGTACCCTCTTCGTGACTCCCGCCGGCTGGGAGGGTCACTGGACCATCCGCGAGACTGTCCGCAAGATGTGGGTTTGTTAAGAACGTCCCGGCAGCCGCCGAACAGTAAACGTCAAACCTGAGAACGGAGGGCATGGTGCAGCAGTTGCTGCCCATGCCCGCCTTTCTGTGTCTCGCCCTGCCCAACGCGGACTCCAGTTTCCTGGACAGCAGCATTCCCAAGCTCGGCTGCCGTTAACGTCCGGGGCGATGTCCCGGCGTTCATCACGCGGCAGTTCAACATGCCGCTGGCGCGTGGGGCCATGGCCAACGTGCTGCAGTCCGGTTGGTGGGGGAGCCGGGGCAGGCGGCGGCCATTGTGGGGACCACCGGGGCGGACAAGACCAGGCTGGTGAACCTGATGATGCGGTTCTACGAGCTGGATGCGGGACGGATAACGCTCGACGGCGTGGACGTCACCTCGGTGCCGCGGCGAGAGCTGCGCTCGCGGCTGGGGATGGTGCTGCAGGTGGCTGTTCGGCGGGACCATCCGGTACAACATCGCCTACGGCCGGCCAGGTGCTTCCGAATTTGAAATTCTCGAAGCCGCACGCGCGACGTATGTGGACCGGTTCGTGCGCTCACTGCCGGACGGGTACGACACCGTGCTGGATGACGAGGGCGCGAACCCGCGGGGGAGAAGCAGCTGCTGACGATTGCGCGGGCTTTCCTGGCCCGGCCGTCGGTGCTGATCCTGGATGAGGCCACGTCTTCCGTGGACACCCGTACGGAGGTGCTGGTGCAGAAGGCGATGAGTGCGCTGCGGTCCGACCGTACTTCTTTCGTCATTGCCCACCGCCTGTCCACCATCCGCGACGCCGACCTCATCTTGGCGATGGAGGCCGGCCAGATCGTGGAACAGGGGACGCACGCTTTATTGCTGGCCGCAGGGTAGCAAGTTCGTTCGCGACCTTTCTGCCCTGTTGCTTCGTGCCTACAACGCTGAGGCCGAGAACTGTGTAAAGACCGTGAAAGCCGGAAACCTTCACACTGCAGCAGCCCGCCTCGAGAAAGCGCGGGAGCAGATCGCAAAGCGGGGCACAGTGATAGGTCTGCAAATAACCAACGCCTTCCACTCATTGCGCGAGAAGGAACTTGAACTCGCGGCACGGCACCTGGAAGCCGTGGCAATTCAGAAGCAGATGGAAGCCGAGGCGAGAGCCGAAGCCAGGGAGGCTGCCAAGGCGCAGCGAGAGTGGGAAGCGCTAAAGGCCAAGCAGCAGAAGGAGGTCGACCACTATGCCAACGTTCTCATGCAGCTCCAGGCCGCGGGAGACCTTGAAGGTGTCCAGCGTGTCCAGGAGCAGCTCGAGGACGCAGAAGCAAAGCTCGCCGACGCAGAGGACAACGCGCTCAACACTCGCGCTGGGTATGTCTACGTCATCTCTAACCTAGGCGCATTCGGTGAAGGGGTAGTCAAGATTGGAATGACCCGCCGCCTCAACCCCATGGAACGAGTGCGCGAACTTGGCGATGCCTCGGTCCCGTTCCTCTTTGACGTCCACGCCCTGTTCTTCTCCAAGGACGCTGTGGGCATTGAAACGATGCTCCACCAGCATTTTGCTGGCCAGAGAGTGAACTTGGTAAATCTGCGCCGTGAGTACTCTTACGCGTCCCCTTCCGACGTGAAAGACGCCTTGGTGGAGCATCACGTGGAACTGGTGGAATACCACGAGAACGCACCCGCCGAGGAGTTCGCCGCATCCCAAGACCTGCGCGAGGCAGGGCTAATACCGGCCGCCGTCTAACACCACCTGCGGCAGTGAAGTGGAGCGGACTACGGCGGGAAGTTCCGACGTCGTTCGCTCCACTATCTGAGAGACGCACACTCTTGGTCCATTAGAGAGAAGTTACGCGGCCATCCCCGATGGCATCACGCTGCAGTTCGCCATCCGCTCTGAGCCCGCACGACGATCAGTTCGATGCAACCATCCCGACGTAGCACACAGAAACACTAAGCAATGTACTTGGCCTCCCCGCGTAACCTTGTTTGATGCCCCGTTTTGCGCTCGACATCGAATCCGTGCCCCGCCCTGCCCGCGCGCAGGAACTCCTGGACGCCGTGAACCACAGCGTGGTCATTGCCGACGGCGCCATGGGCACCATGCTGCAGGGCCGGGACCTCACCCTCGAAACAGACTTCCAGAACCTGGAAGGCTGCAACGAGATCCTCAACGACACCCGGCCGGACGTCATCGCCGACATCCACGACGCCTACTTCGCCACCGGCATCGACGCCGTGGAAACCAACACCTTCGGCGCCAACTGGTCCAACCTCTCCGACTACGGCATCGACGACCGCATCGCCGAGCTCGCCCTCAAGGGCGCCAAGATCGCCCGCGAACGCGCCGAAGCGGCCGAAGCAACAGACGGCCGGATGCGCTGGGTCCTCGGCTCCATGGGTCCGGGCACCAAGCTCCCCAGCCTTGGCCACACCAGCTACGACTACCTCAAGCAGACCTTCGCACTGCAGGCCGAGGGCCTCATCGACGGCGGCGCGGACGCGTTCCTCATCGAAACCAGCCAGGACCTCCTGCAGACCAAGGCCGCGGTCAACGGCTGCAAGCAGGCCATCGTCTCCCGCGGCGTCCGGCTCCCCATCTTCGTCGAAGTAACTGTCGAGACCACCGGCACCATGCTCATGGGCTCCGAAATCGGCGCCGCGCTCACCGCGCTCGAGCCGCTCGGCGTCGACGCCATCGGCCTGAACTGCGCCACCGGCCCGGATGAGATGAGCGAGCACCTCCGCCACCTCTCCAAGCAGTCCTCCGTCGCCATCGCATGCATGCCCAACGCCGGCCTGCCCGTCCTCGGCGCCAACGGCGCGCACTATCCGCTCTCACCCACCGAACTCGCCACCGCGCACGAGCAGTTCGTCCGCGAATTCGGCCTGGGCCTGGTGGGCGGCTGCTGCGGTACGACGCCGGAACATATGGCCGCCGTCGTCGAACGCCTTGCCCCCTTCCGCGCCCAGGCGACGAAAGCCGGCAGCGGCAAGACGCAGCCCGCCCGCGTGCCCACCGAGCGCGAGGCCGGCATCGCCTCCCTCTACCAGCACGTGAACTTCGACCAGGAATCCGCCTACCTAGCCATCGGTGAGCGCACCAACGCCAATGGCTCCAAGGCCTTCCGCCAGGCCATGCTCGAAGAGCGCTGGGACGACTGTGTGGACATCGCCCGCGAGCAGATCCGCGTCGGCGCGCACCTGCTGGACGTCTGCGTGGACTACGTGGGGCGCGACGGCGTCGCGGACGTCAAGGAGATCGTCTCCCGTTTCGCGTCGGCCTCCACCCTCCCGCTCGTCATCGACTCCACCGAACCGCCCGTCCTGCAGGCCGGCCTGGAACTCATCGGCGGCCGACCGGTGGTCAACTCCGTCAACTACGAGGACGGCGACGGACCCAACAGCCGCTTCGCCCGCATCATGCCGCTGGTCAAGGAACACGGCACCGCTGTTATCGCCCTGACCATCGACGAACAGGGCCAGGCCCGCACCACCGACGGCAAGGTGGCCATTGCCTCCCGCCTCGTCGACGCCCTGGTGGGTGAATGGGGAATGCGCGTCGAGGACATCATCGTGGACGCCCTGACCTTCCCAGTCGCCACCGGCCAGGAAGAAACCCGCCGGGACGGCATCGAAACCATCGAGGCCATCCGCCAGATCACCGCCAAGTACCCCGGCATCAACACCACCCTGGGCGTCTCCAACGTCTCCTTCGGCCTGAACCCGGCCGCGCGCATCGTCCTGAACTCCGTGTTCCTGCACGAGGCCACTGAAGCGGGTCTGACCAGTGGCATCATCGACGCCGCCAAGATCGTCCCGCTCGCCTCGATCCCGGAAGACCAGCGCAAGGTGGCCCTGGACCTGGTCTGGGACCGCCGCGAATACGACGCCGACGGCAACACCACTTACGACCCCCTCGCCATCATGCTCGACATGTTCGCCGGCGTGGACACCGCAGCGCTCAAGGACCAGCGCGCCGCCGAACTCGCGGCGCTGCCCACGGGCGCGCGCCTGGAACGGCGCATCATCGACGGCGAAGGCAAGGGCCTCGAGGAGGACCTGGACCTGGCCCGCAGCGAGGGGCTGACCCCGCTCGGCATCATCAACGACCACCTGCTCGAGGGCATGAAGGTGGTGGGCGAACGCTTCGGCGCCGGCGAAATGCAGCTGCCGTTCGTGCTGCAGTCCGCCGAGGTGATGAAGAACGCCGTGGCCCTGCTCGAGCCGCACATGGAGAAGTCCGACTCCTCCGGCAAGGGCACCATGGTGATCGCCACCGTGCGCGGCGACGTGCACGATATCGGCAAGAACCTGGTGGACATCATCCTCACCAACAACGGCTACAAGGTAGTCAACATCGGCATCAAGCAGGGCATCGCCGAGATCATCGCCGCGGCCGAGGAACACGACGCCGACGTGATCGGCATGTCCGGGCTGCTGGTGAAGTCCACCGTGGTGATGAAGGAAAACCTCGCCGAGCTGCAGTCCCGCGGCCTGGCCAAGAAGTGGCCCGTGATCCTCGGCGGCGCGGCCTTGACCCGCGCCTACGTGGAGCAGGACCTGGCGGAGCAGTTTGACGGTACGGTCCGGTACGCCAAGGACGCCTTCGAGGGCCTGGCCCTCATGGAACCGCTGGTGCGCGTTGCCCGCGGCGAGTCGCCGGACGACGTCGGCCTGCCGCCGCTGAAGAAGCGCATCCATAAGGGCGGTGCCAAGTTCACGGTGACTGAGCCGGAGGCCATGCCCGGCCGGTCCGACGTCGCCGCCGACAATCCCGTGCCCGCCCCGCCGTTCTGGGGCACCCGCATCGTGCGCGGCGTGGCGCTCCACGACTTCGCCGCGTTCCTGGACGAGCGGGCCACCTTCATGGGCCAGTGGGGCCTCAAGCCGGGCCGCGGCGAGGACGGCGCCTCCTACGAGGAACTGGTGGAACGTGAGGGCCGGCCGCGCCTGCGCTACTGGCTGGACCGCATCCTCGCCGAGGGCATGCTGGACGCCTCCGTCGCCTACGGCTACTTCCCCGTCGTTTCCGAAGGGGAACAGGTGGTAGTGCTGCACCACGGTGAAGACCGCGACGGCGTCCTCGGCACCCCGGGCCTGCTCGCCCCCGACGGCGGTTCAGGCGGCCCCATCGGCACCGACCGGCTGCGCTTCGACTTCCCGCGCCAGCGCCGCGACCGGCACCTGTGCCTCGCCGACTTCGTAAAGTCCCGCGAGTCAGGCCAGATCGACGTGCTGCCCGTGCAGCTGGTCACCGCCGGCTCGAAGATCGACGAGTTCACCGCCGAGATGTTCGCCGGCAACCACTACCGCGACTACTACGAGCTCAACGGCCTGGTCATGCAGCTCACCGAGGCACTGGCCGAGTTCTGGCACGCCCGTATCCGCAAGGAGCTTGGTTTCGCCGCCGAGGAACCGAAGGACACGGCTGGGTATTTCAAGCTCGACTACCGGGGCGCCCGGTTCTCGCTCGGCTACCCCGCGTGCCCGGACATGGAGGACCGCCGCAAGGTGACGGAGCTCCTGAAGCCCGAGCGCATGGGCGTGGTCCTCAGCGACGAGCTGATGCTGCACCCCGAGCAGTCCACGGACGCGTTCGTGTTCCACCACCCGGAGGCGAAGTACTTCAAGGTGTGAGCTGGTGCCGGTCGCCGGCCTTTGCGGACTGGGCCTGGGCGGACCGCCGTTCCAGGCTTCCGTCCGGGCCGGCGACCGGCTTCACCCGCCGGAACGCGGCGAGCACGGCCCGTCCGATCACCGTTATGCCGATGATCGTGGTGACCGCGCGCAGGGTGTCCCAGCCCGCCGTCGACGTGACCAGCGAGTACAGCAGGAAGCTGGACAGGTTGGTGCCGAGCGGCGCCCCCGGCTGGTACGAGATGCCCGTGCCGGCGCCGACGGCGAAGGGCCAGAACCACAGGTTGGTCAGCAGGCCGAACAAGTAGGACGCCACCGCGCCGTAGCCGCACAGCATCCACAGCTCCGCCTTACCGCGCACCCGCCGGGGGAGCAGGCCGGCCCCGGCACCCACCCACGCGCAGGCGAAGATCTGGAACGGCGTCCACGGCCCGATCCCGCCCCACAGCACGCTGGAGACGGCGATGGTGGCGGCGCCCAGCAGGAGGCCGAAGCGGGCACCGAACGCGCGGCCGGCCAGGATCAGCAGGATAAAGACTGCCTCAACGCCCCCGACGCCGGTGCTGGCCACCCGGACCGCGGAACCGACGGCTGCCAGGACGCCGAGCAGCGCCACCATGTGTGCCGAACGGACGGACCCGTCGAGGGATAGGACGACGGCGACGGCGGCGAGCGGCGCGATGGCCAGCGCCGCGTACGGGACGGCCGCGGCGGCATCCTGCGGGAGGGCCGTGGCGAGCAACGGCCAGCAGAAGGCGCCGAGGGCCAGCAGGTTAGCGGCCGCGAGGACCGGAAGCTCGACGGCGCGCGGCAGCCGGATGCGGCGCGGTTTCACAGCACCGGGAAGATCTGCCCGCCTGCCTGTGAACTGTGGTGCCGCAACGGGTGCCGGGGCAGCGCTGACGGCTTTAGCCGGGGCCGCTTCCACTGAAGGCGCGACGCCGTCACGCATAGGCAGGATCCGGGCGCCGAGACGCTGTGCGAAATCGTGGTCGTGGGTGGCGATCAGGACGGCCGCGCCCGCCTCCGCTGCCGCCTGAAGCGCCGCAGCGACCGCCGTGCGCGCCGCCGGATCCAGCCCCCGGGTGGGTTCGTCGATCAGGAGAACCTGCGGATCGTTCATGGTCTGCAGCGCGATGGCCAGGATCCGGCGCTCGCCAGCTGAAAGATCCCGGGGATGCTCGTCCCCGATGGGGATTGCCACGTCTCCCCGCAGCCGGGCAAGGTGGGACGCCGCAAAGCCGGACGCGGGATGGGCGCCGTTCTTTCGGCGCGCAAGCCTGCGCTCTGCCGCGCCGAGCTCGCCGGCAACGGTGTCCCGGGTGAAGAGGTCGTCCGAGGCGTCCGGCACCAGGGCCACCCGGCCGCCGCCGGACGTGATGTTCCCGCTGATACCGTCACCCGCCTTGCCGTCACGCAGGGCGAGCGCCACCAGCAGGGACGACTTCCCTGCACCGTTCGGCCCCACCAGGGCCACCACTTCGCCGCGGTGCAGGGTCAGGGACGCGTCGCGCACCAGCGGCTGGCCCTTGCGGCGCACCGCGAAGTTCACCGCCGCCAGCACGGGGGTTTCCTGCGCAGGCTCGGCCTGGGACGGAAGGACTTCAGCAGCCCGCGGGAAGGCGGACGGCGCGGCACCCGGAACCCCTGCAGTTGGGATCAATGCGCCGTCGTCGATGGTCCACCAGGAGTCGGCGACGGGCACGAGCGGCTCCGCGCGGTGCTCCGCGACGATGACGCAGACACCGGCGTCGCGGGCGAGGGCGTGCAGCACGGCGGTGACGCGTGCGCGTGCTGCGGTGTCGAGGTCGGCCAGGGGCTCGTCCACCAGGAGCAGGGCGGGATGTTCGACGACGGCGGCAGCGATGGCCACGAGCGTCGCCTCACCCGCCGAGAGGGTGCTGAGGTTGCGGTCCAGCAGCGCGGTCACCCCGACGCTCTCCGCCACCTCCAGCACCCGTGCCTTCGACGCGTCGGACGGCACGCCGCGCAGCTCAAGAGCGAGGGAGATTTCGTCCCGGACCCTGGTGCTGGCAAAGGCGGCGCGGGGGTTCTGCAGGACGACGCCGACCAGGCGTGCGGTGTCGCGCGGGGGAGTGGCGGCGCGGTCTGCCCCGGCCACGCGCACGGTGCCGGCGATAGCGCCGCCGTCGACATGGGAAAGGAGCCCGGCGATGCCGCGGAGGATGGTGGACTTCCCCGAACCCGTGGGCCCGGTGATCACAGCGATGGACCCGGGCGGCGGCGCGAATTCGCAGACGTGCACCTGCGCGTCACCGATGCGGAAGTGCGCGTCCCGGATCAGGACGGGTTCTGCGCCGCCGCGTGCGGGCTGGTGGGACGCCCGGCTGCCAAACCCGCGGAGCTCCAGGGCGGCGGCAACCCCGCCGGCGTGTTCGAGGGTGCGCTCAAGGACAGGAACAAGGGCGCGGGGCCCGAAGCGTTCGCCCCGCAACCGGAACGCCAGGCGGACGGAGTGCACGGCGTCGGCGAGGGCCGGTAGCGCAGCCCACGCCACCACAAGCATCCGGGCGATGCCCTGCATGGGGCCGCCGCGGGCCAGGTGGACGAAGCCGCGGGCAACGTCCACAAAGGAGTTGAGGATGCCAAAGCCCAGGATGATGCCGGCAATCGGCAGGGCGGACAGGACCGCCTCCCACAGGCCGGATCCCGTGACCGGGCCGAAGAGCACCACATGCGCGTACGGCGCGGGCAGCCGCACCGGCGGCAGGTCGAGCAGGACCGGGGCGCCCCTGCTGGCGCCGTTGAAGAGGACGCGGTAGATGACCCGCGCCGCGATGAAGATGGCGGCCAGGGCCACCCCAACACGTAGCGGCGCGGGTCGGAAGGTCATGCCTTGGGCGCGGCCGGTTCGCCGTCGACCGTGTAGAGCAGTTCCAGGCTCTCGCCGGGGCTCACCTTCAGGGTGGCGAGGCCTTCCTGGGCGTAGGCCCACTCACCGTCGGCCGGCTTGACCCAGAGGGACCAGTAGGCGAAGGCGGCGGGCATGCCCTTGCATTCTTCGCGGTACGTGCCGCCCTTGTGGGTGATGTCGAGGTCCGCGGCGGGCACGCCGTTCACCCGGCAGACCAGCTCGGTGGGGTACTGCTCGGTGCCCTCGGTTTTGATGTCTGCCTCGGCGAGAATTTCAGATGCCACGGTGGGCTCGGTGGCGGACACGCACGTGGAGGTGTCGGCGGCATCCTGCTTCAGGGCGCCGGAATCCACGATGACCTGCACGCCGTCGCAGTCCCCGGAGGCTGCGGCGGACGACGCCGCGGCGGTGGTGGCCGGTGCGGAGGCGGCGGGCTGGGTGGCGGCCGGTGCTGAACAGGCGGCGAGGGAAAACAGGAGACCTGCGGCGGCGAGGGAGCTCGCGGCGGCGGTGCGGATGTTAGTCAAAGTCACCTGATAAGGGTAGGGCGTGGCCAGTCAGGATCGGGATGCCGCCACGTTGTGTGACGCCAGGCTTCACGACAGCCGGCGGGACGCCCCACGCGGAACAGCACCGACGACGGCGGGAGGTTCCGCCGTCGTCCGCCGGAACGTGCGGCTTCCTGGCTCATACCGTGATGTCTGTACCTGCTCCTCCCCGTCCCACCGGCAAGAACCGGAAGGCGAAGACCGTCCCACAGGTAGGCGGAAGGTCGCATTGATAAAACTGCCCTCTGCAGGTAGGACGCAATCTTGCGATAATGGCATCGGCAGCAGCAACGGCTGGTCGCAGCCGAGCCAGCTGCCTTTGTCCAGTTGATGAAAGCAAGCGCGCTATGACCGAACCGACGCGGGCAGTAGGCGTCCGGCACCCGGTCGGACAGGACCGGCGACGGGTCGAGATGGCCTCCGACACACTGCGGATGCTCGCCGAACCAACGCGGCTGCAGCTGCTCTTGGCGCTGACCGCCGGACCGGCCACGGTCTCGGAGCTGATCGAGGCCACCGGAGCCGGCCGAACCACTGTGAGCCAGCATCTGGCTAAGCTGCGCCGGAGCGGCTTTATCGATGCCCGCAAAGTCGGTCGCAATGTTATCTACTCCATTCAAGACCGACACCTGAACCGGCTGATTGAGGAAGTCCTGATCTACACCGGCACCCGCCTCGCAGTCGAGTCTGAAGGTGATTGACTGGCTCCCTGGCTCACGCGCTTTCAGACTTTTGCCCCGGATAGCAGTCCCCGTGAGAGTCAGTCAGAACCTCGTCTTGCGGTCTGTTGACTTATGGTTTGGAGGGGAGCAAAATTCTGATCATATCCGATAGGTGCGCCGGCGCTGTCGTGTTTCTTTGGTAGCCACGCACCGCGCAAACCTCTCGTCCGGGCCTTTTGCTGGTAGTGCCGGAGCAGCCATTGCCACCGCCCTTATCCTGACGCGACGCGGACGACGCTGAAGGAGGCGCTGTCCATGAACGCGATGAGTGGCTCTTCGGGTGCCATCACCTTCCTCAACGCCCATGAGGCGGCGACCCTCGATGTGCTGGCGGGGTTGATAATTCCCGGTTCGGAGGATGATCCCGGGGCCCGCGAGGCGGGAGCTGTCACGTACATTGACCGGGCCCTGGCCGGCCCCTACCGGCACCTGCAGCGGTTGTACCGTGCTGGCCTTGCCACTCTCGATAGCACCTGCCGTGAGCGACAGGGCCACAGGTTCATTGATCTTGACGAAGGCGAGCAGAACTCCGTCCTGGAGCGGCTTGCCCAGGGTGGGCTGGATACTGCCGTTGCCGCCGAACGTTCGGAGGCTGCGGGTGAGGAGATGTCCGGCATCGGATTTCTGCCATATTTCTTTGCGGTCGTGCGGCAGCACGTGGTCGAGGGCACGTTCGGGGATCCGGCGTACGGGGGTAACAGGAACGCCGTCGGATGGCGCCTGCTGGGCTTCCCCGGAGCCCATTGGGGTTACGGCGAGGAGGAGATGCGATACGGGTTTGATGCCTCCGCACTCCCGATCGTAACCCTCCAGGATCTGCGGAACGAGCGAGAGCAGCGGAAGGGAGAGCCTGATCGTGGCTGAGCATGCTGACATAGTGATCGTCGGTCTGGGAGCTGCCGGCGGAGTGCTGGCGAATGAGATGGCGCAGGCCGGAATGCGCGTCGTCGCCCTGGAAAAGGGTCCGCGCTATGCGGATGAGGATGTCGAGGTCAAGCACGACGAGCTGCGGTACTTCGTCCGTCAGGAAATTTCCCCTCATATGGCCAGCGATCCCATCACCTGGCGGCCTAACGCGGACACGACCGGAAAAGTCCTGCCGTGGTCCTCAGGGCCGCTTGCGCTCGGACCTCTGTTCGTCCCTCCGTCCATCGGAGTGGGCGGTGGAACTATCCACTGGGCGGCCTGGGCCTGGCGGTTCCGGGACGCCGAGCTTCGCCTCCGGTCAACGCTGATCGAGCGTCTCGGAAAGGACTCCGTGGCGGATACGGCCATCGTCGATTGGCCGATGGGGTATGACGAGCTGGAACCGTACTACGAGCGTGCCGAGTACGAGATCGGAGTGGCCGGTAAGGCCGGCAACCTCAATGGGGAGATTCAAGACGGGGGCAACCCATTCGAACCACCACGAAGGCGGGAGTATCCGATGCCGCCGCTGCGTATGACGGCCGGGGACAGACCGTTCTCCGAAGCAGCAAAGCGGCTCGGCCTACACCCGTTCCCCGCCCCGGCCGCGGTGAACTCGGTGGAGTACCAGGGGCGAAGCGCCTGCGTGTACTGCGGTTTTTGCAGGGACTACCCCTGCCACGTCCGTGCCAAGTCCAGCAGCGCAGTGGCGCTCCTTCCCAGGGCCCTGGAGACCGGGAACCTCGACATCCGCCCTTATTCGCGGGTCTTCGAGGTGAAGCGGGACGCGGCCGGACGGGCCGCCGGGGTCCGTTACTTGGACCTTGTTCGGGAAGAGGAACGTGAGATCGACGCCGGGTACGTGGTCCTGTCGGCGTACGCGCTAGAGAACACGCGGCTCCTGCTGGCTTCGGGCATCGACGGGAACGGCATCGTCGGCAAGTACTTTATGACGCACAACTACGGCTGGTTCACGGGAACGCTGCCAGACTGGAGCAACCCGTTCGCTGGTCCCGCAGTTGCGACCAGCGTCGTGGATGACTACACCTCGGAGCTCGTCACGGGGGACGGCGCGGTCTGGGGCAGCCCCATCATTGGCTTTGGCGGGGACGTCCAGCCGGTGGAAGCCACCAGGAACATGCCCGATTCCGCGCCTAAATTCGGGCCGGGGTTCAAAGACTGGATGCGGGACAATTACCGCCGCACCTTCAGCATGTACCATCAAACCGCTACGTTCCCGCGCGAGGAATTCTTCTGCGACCTCGATCCGAAGGTCAAGGATGCCTACGGTCAGCCCGCGCTGCGTATCACCCATGACTGGACGGCCCGAGATCAACAGGACGTGGAGTTCATGCAGGGCAAGAAGCGCGAGATCGCCCGCGAAATGGGAATGCGCGGGTGGTGGGAGGCGCCGAGCGCCCCGCCGTACCACGTCTCGACCCACGAGGTGGGGACTCATCGCATGGGTGATGACCCGAGTACCTCGGTGGTGGACCGTTACGGCCAGTGCCACACAGTGCCCAACCTGTACGTCCTGGGCGGGGGACAGTTCCCCACCTACGGCGCCTACAACCCCACCCTGACGATCTACGCCCTGGCCTACCTTGCAGCCGATCACCTTCGCGCGGAGGCCGGAGCGAAGGCCGCAGGGGAAGTACGTAGCAGCTGACCGGAGAGGTGCAAGGCAGTGCCAGTCGTACAGGTCCACATGCGGGCAGGCCGCTCGGTCGAGGAGAAGCGCCGGCTCATCGAGGCGATAACCGACGCCGTGACTGGGGTCCTGGGCTCAAAGCGGCAAAGAGTGGTGGTCATCCTTGATGAGATCGACCCGGAAAGCTGGGGACAGGGCGGCCAGCTTTTGGCTGACGAACTATCAAATCCGGAGAAGGCATAACAGATGCTACTTATGGCCTGGGTATCGGGAAACTATTCACCGGCGTTATCCCCTCTGAGAGGTGACGCGGGAAGTGTCGTGAGATGACTGCCGAATCGGTGGCTTCGCTGCTCACGACGTTCAGCCACGCCACCCTTTATGACCTTGAGCAGCCCCGCTACGCAGGAGCCCCGATCTTCGCTGCACACCGTCCCGGCTTCGTATACACGCTCCACCGCAGGCACGAACCCGGAACAGGTGAACCCAGGACCAGCGCCTCGGGCCTGATCATCGCCGCTGAACACTCCGGGACACACATTGATGCCCTCTGCCACCAGGCTCTGGGCCTGCAGATGTTCGGCGGACGCCAAGTGGATGCGCAGGTGCAGACTCCGGCAGGTTTCGGCGAACTCGGGGTGGAAACCATCGCACCCATGGTCACCCGGGGAGTCCTCATCGATGTCCCCCGGTACCGGGGAGTGGACCGGCTCCCGGAAGGCACCACCGTGGGGGCGGATGAGCTGGAGGCAGCCGCCTCCGTCCAGCATGTCTCGGTAGGAGCAGGTGATGTCGTCCTCGTACGAACCGGAGACGGATCACAGTGGCAAGACCCCGAGGCATACCTCCGGGGCTCGGGTATCTCCGCTGAAGCGTCCGAGTGGCTCGCCGGACAGCGCGTGCAGGCAGTAGGAGCCGACAACGTAGCCTGGGACTCCACCCAGCCAGATCCCCAGCGCGGGAGCCTCCCCGGCCACGTGGTCCTCATAGTCCAAAACGGAATCTACATTCTTGAAAACCTCCAGCTCGAAGGGCTTGCCGCATCCGGGCACCAGGAGTTCCTCTTCGTGTGCCTCCCGCTGAAAATGGTCGGCGTGACAGGATCCCCGGTCCGCCCCCTGGCGGTGGTGCCAGCATGAGACCCGGATCTCCATCCAACCAACAACAGCACGGTGACAGCCTGACCTGAGAGGAGAAGGCAAAATGGCAACGGAACAGCCGGCCGGCGGGCCGGAGCGGGCAACTCCCAGGAACCGAGGCCGCGTTCCGGCAACCGCGGTCGGGGCGCTCATTTTCCTGTGGCTGGTCTACGCAATGAACGCCAATACCCGCCAAATCTTCTACTATGTGCTGCCACCGATGGTTGAAGAGTTCGAGCTGTCGCCGGAGGAGGCAGGCATCGTCAGCACAATCGTGACCGTGGCCACGGCAGCGCTGGCAATTCCGGCCGGCGCCTGGTTCGACCGGGGCGGGCACGGCTGGGCACGCAAGTACCGCAACGCAATCGTGGCGGCCGGGTATTTCCTGTTCTCCATACTCACCGGCATTGCCGCGCTGACGAAGACGATCTGGAACGTCGTCGTGATCCAGTCGATCAAAAATGCCTTCGGCGGCGCCGGCGAAGCGGTCGAAGTGACTGCAATGGTCGAGTGGTACCCGGTGGAGAAGCGGGGTCTGGCACTCGGGATACAGCACGCCGCCTATCCATGGGGAACGGGTCTCGGCGCCATCGCTACGGGGGCAATCCTGGCAACCTTCGGCCCCGAGAACTGGCGCTACGTCTTCCTGATCATCCCGCTGGCGATGATCCCCATCTGGATTAGCTGGTGGTGGTACAGCTCCCCGAAACGCTACCGGAAGTTCGAAGAGGAAACAGAGGCGGCAGGGCTAACGAAGCCTCTCGCCGCTGGAGCCGGCGGCGCAGAGCAGCAGCACGCCCAACCCGGTGCCTTGCGCCGAAGCCTGGCTAATCCGAACATCCTGGTTCCGGCGCTGGCATCCATGTTCGGGATCATGATTTACACCGGGATCAGCTTCTGGCTGCCCGCATATATCGCCTTCGTGGGCGGCTTCAGCTTCGCGGAAGCCGCCGCCTACAGCGCCGTGTTCACCATCACCGGCGGGATTGGCCAGATCTTCTGGGGCATTGTCTCCGACTACATCGGACGAAAGATCAGTCTGATCATCGCGTTCACATGGCTGGCACTCGGCCTCTACCTGCTGCGGTTCTCTGCGGTGAGTTTGACCGTGCTGATTGTGGTCCAGCTCATCGCGGGCCTGGCCACGAATGCCATCTTCCCTGTCCTCTACGCCTTCGGCTCGGACTCCGCAGAGAGAGGCGCGGTAGGGACTGCGAACTCGATCCTCCTGTTCTTCCTTTACCTTGGAGGTGTCTCCCCCCTCGTCATCGGATGGCTGATCGGACTTGGAGGAGGATTCGCAAATGAAACGGGATACTTCTACGCCCTCTACTTCCTCGTGGCTGTTTCGCTCATCTCTGCAATCCTCATCGCGCTGTTCACCCGCGAAACGGTAGGGCGCTTCAAGGACCGTGACCGCGCCCTGGTCTCCCGCGAACGGACTAATGTGCGGCCGGGACTTCCCCAAGAGTGAGGCCCTTACCTGCCGCCCCCGGGCTGAGGCCCATGTCATTGATCTGATCCGATGAACAAGGAGGAGAAACCGATGGGAATGAGTTACGAGCAGGCACGTCAGGCATTGGACGCGGCACTGGCCAAGGCCAGGGAGATTGGCTCTCCCTCCAGCGTGGCCATCGTCGACGCAGGACGTGAGCTCCTGGCCTTCGCGCGACAGGACGATGCACTCCTGGCCAGCACCGAGATTTCGGCGGGGAAGGCCTACACCGCTTGTTCGATGAGGATGGCAACCAAAGACATCGGGCCGTTGACCCAGCCGGGCCAGCCTCTATACGGCCTAGAGCACACACACCAGCGTCCCCTCATTACCTTCGGAGGCGGACGGCCCTTGGAAATCGGCGGTGAGATTGTTGGGGCCGTTGGAGTCGCCGGCGGCACCGTGGATCAAGACGACGAGATAGCGGCCGCCGCGGCCGCAGCGTTCAGCCAGCAGCCTTAGGAGGACTGGATGCAGCTCGAAGGAAAAAGGGCGATCATCACCGGTGCCGCTACGGGCATCGGGGCAGTCACCGCCCAGATGTTCGCCCGGGAAGGTGCGGCGGTTATCGTAGCGGATATCAACCAGGAGAACGGTCAACGCACCGTCGAGGAGATCCGTAACCAGGGCGGCGCAGCGCACTTCATCCAGACCGACGTGACTAAGGAGAGCGACGTCGAGGCGCTCATCCAGCAGGGAGTAGAGGCACTGGGCGGCCTTGACATCCTATTCAATAACGCAGGAGCACAGCGCTCGGGCCCGATAACCGAGTTCGATCAGACCCAATGGGACCTGCTCATGGCAGTAAACCCCCGTTCTTGCTTCTTCGGAATCAAGCATGCCGTCCCTGTCCTTCGCGCCCAGGGCGGCGGTTCCATCATCAACATGGCTTCCCTGGCCGCCGTGAAGGGAGGCGCGGGCCTGACCGCATACGCCGCGTCAAAAGGTGCCATCGTGGCCTTCACCAAGGCATTGGCCCCGGAGCTTGCCCCGCACGGGATCAGGGTCAACTGCGTATGCCCCGGATGGATAGACACCCCATTCAACAGGCCCGCGATCGATTACATGGGCGGGCCGGAGGAACAGGAACGCGTCGTCAAAAAAATCGTCCCGATGGGCCGGCAAGGAAAGCCTGAGGAAATCGCGCCGATAGTCGTATACCTCGCCTCGGAAGGCTCTTCCTATATGACCGGCCAGGCGCTCGTGGTGGACGGGGGCGTGTACTAGCGTCAAGCAGCTACCGACCGGCTTCAGAAGGTCCAGCATTAGAGCACCGTGATGCTGCACATCAGTGGTTGGAATGATGGGTGCGGGAAGTCCCGGTCAAACATGAACCTGCCGAGGGAGAGCAGATGAGCGAATCACGGATTGCCGAGGCGATTGCATCCGTCAAGGCCTACCTGACTGCCCACCCTGACGAGGCCCGCTACCGGGACTCGGCTGCGTCCGCCGTCGTAGAGGACGGCCTCCGGGTCCGCGTAACCGGAGTCGACGGTGCATCGCTCGTCACGGACATGGTGGCGGGGGTCGGTGGAACGGCATCGGCGCCGTCGCCGGGTTGGCTTTTCCGTGCAGCTTACGCGTCGTGCACCGCCACCTTGATCGTGATGCGCGCCGCCGAACAGGGGGTGGCTTTGTCAGGTTTGAAGGTTGACGTGGACAGCGAGTCTGATGACCGGGGGATCCTCGGGATTACGGAGGAAGTCCCTGCTGGTCCTGCCAGCATGAAAGTCATAGTTCATGCAGCCTCGGACGATGACGAAGGAGCGGTCCGGGAAGTTATCACGTGGGGGCTCAACCATTGCCCTGTGGACGATGCGGTTCGGCGCCATGTTCCGGTTGAGCTCGAGGTCCAAATAACCGAAGTCTAGAAGGAAGGTGCCCCTTTCCTAGGCATTCCTCCTTCCTGTTCTGCCGCATAAATATGGTAAGCACACTTGGTATCTGTGGGGCTAGGGGGATTCTCCTCCCGCCGTCGATTATTTTCGGTTGGACTCCATTTAGCAGCTAACGACGCTTGGTGTTCACGCTGTTGGAACCGGTGCGACCTTGGCCGTTCTTTTGTAGCCGGAAGTCTCATAAGGCATGGCAGCCTGGAGTCCCGTCGCTGGACTGCAAACATCCCTGCTGTTACAAGGAGTACTCCGTCAACGCCACCAACTACGTCCGGTTCAGCGTCGCAGGCAGCTCGGACGGTGCCGAGGTCCTGAGCTGGGAAAAGGCCCCCTTCAGCTCGTAAAGCCGGCACGTCAGTAAGGTAACGACGGCGGGCGCCCACCCGCCGTCGTTCGGGGTCTGGACACGGGCGGCGGCCGGATTTATGGTGCAAATGTGGCGGCTGCCTGACTGGCAGGAAGGCAAATGCTGCCAGTCCGCTGTTGCTGCCGCCCGTCAGAAGGAGGAAGCAGATGGAACACGTCGAAGAGACCGTGGAAGTCGATGTCCCGGTGCGGACCGCGTACAACCAGTGGACCCAGTTCGAATCCTTTCCGCAGTTCATGTCCGGTGTGGAATCCGTAACCCAGCTGACCGACAGGACGAACCACTGGGTCACCAAGGTGGGTGGTGTCAAACGGGAATTTGATACCGAAATCGTTGACCAGGAACCCGACGACCGGATCGCCTGGCGCAGCACCGACGGCAAGTCCCACGCCGGCATCATCAGGTTCACGCCGGTGGATGCCAACCACACCAAGGTCAGGGTCCACTTCGAATGGGCCCCGGAGACCGTCACCGAAAAAGCTGGCGCGGCACTGAAGATCGACGAGATGCAGGTGAAGGCCGACATGCGCAAGTTCAAGGCCTTCATTGAGTCGCGCGGCACCGAAACCGGTGGCTGGCGCGGCGAAGTCAAGGACACCGGCCCCACCGGGCAGTTCTAGGAGTGCCGGCGGGACCAAGTGGGGAAGCAATGCCCCACAAACAGGAAGCGGACGACGGCGGGTGCCCACCCGCCGTCGTCCGTTTTTCTTTTGTCCTGGTTGCCTTCGAGGCAATCCCAGCCACAGGTCACACCTGCGGGACGCACTCACCGGTCCCAGCGCCCCTTGTTCCCCCAAACCATCTCCTTCGATGGTCCGCTCAGCATAGTGGCCCTTCGTCACAGCCGCGAGGAAAGTGTCATAACGCCAAACGCACCGTCGCCGCCCCGGCAGGGCTTTTCCGTGGGACGATAGCACCAGCGGGCCGCTGGGTGGCCGTGCATGACGATGAATGGCCGGGGGCATCATGGCACTTGATTCGAACTGGACTGCGACGGGAAGGCCTGCGCTTGACATGGCAGCCGTAAAGGCTCCCGGCGTGCCGGACGATCCCCAGGCATCAATGACGGTGCTGGTGGCCGACGACGATGCAGGATCGCTGCTGGTGGCCAAGGCCGCCGTCGAGAAGTACGGGCACCAATGCATCGTGGCCGCGGATGGCGCGACGGCATGGCAGCTGTTCCAGGAGTGGCGCCCGCAGGTGGTAGTCAGCGACCTGGTGATGCCGGGGCTCAACGGGTTTGACCTCTGCCGCGCCATCCGGGCCTCGGAAGCAAGTTCCTACACGTACGTGGTGCTGCTGACCTCCCATGGCGCGCAGGAGGACGTGCTGGAAGGAATGCGGGCCGGAGCGGACGACTACATCAGCAAGCCGCTGGACCCCTTCGTCCTTCACACGCGCCTGCTGGCCGCCCGGCGTGTGACAGCAGTCCACCATGCCCTGGCCGACGCGCTGGATGAGGCCAAGGATAGCAATGAACGGCTCGCTGAATTCACCGGGCGGGTCAGCCATGACCTTCGAAATCCGCTCACGTCCATCCTGGGCTATGTCGAGCTGGGTGCCACGGACGCAGAATCCGGCCACACCGAGGAGGCGGCCGAGTACCTGGAAATCGTGGGTGGCAGCGCGCGTCGGATGCTGTCCATGGTCGAGGAGCTGCTGGCATTCGCTTCCATCGGCGGTTCGCTGTCCAGGGCCCGGCTTTCGCTGGCCAACCTCGTGGAGGAAGTCACCCAGGACCTGCGGCTGGGCCTGCGGGAAGCCGATGCCGTGGTGCACTGTGAGGATTTCGCTTTCGACGCTGACGAAAGCCAGCTGCGCGTGGCCCTGCAGAACCTGATCCAGAACGCCGTGGCCTACCGCCGTCCCGAAGTTCCCCCGGTCATCACCGTCACGGGCCACGCCGCTGGAGCGGGCGTCGCAGTGCGGGTACAGGACAACGGCAAGGGCATCGACGCCGGGGATCGGCGCAAGGTGGTTGAACCGCTGGTCCGCCTGCACCGCGACGGCGATCCGGCCGGCACGGGGCTGGGCCTGGCCACCTGCGCCCGGATCGCCGCCGCCCACGGGGGAAGGCTGGAGATTTCTCCCAGCCCCGTCGGCGGGACCACCGTCAGCATCTACCTCGGATCGCCGTAGGGCGCACCTTTCCACCCGCCAGCGATAAAGGGGAACGGACGACGGCGGGAGGTCCCGCCGTCGTCCGCCCCGGCTTAGGCGCCTGCCACCACTGGCACCAAGCTGCTGTCCGCCGCGGTGCCGGCGAGCTGCGGCGCCCAGCCGTCCGTACTTTGCAGATAGCTCCGAACCGTGTAGTTGCCCGCCTCGCCTGCGGGCAGCTGCGGGCGGTCGGCGGTCACCTGCGCGCCGGGGCCGTTGTTGTTGTATTCGTGGAACCGCGCCTCCCGCCAGGAGAAGCCGCTCATGTCCGTCCACGGCGTCCCCGAAATGTGGGCGCCGAGCCAGGAGTCCCTGACCAGGACCTGGGCGACCGCGCGGGGATCGCCGCCGGGGTGCCACGGCCTGCCCAGGTGGACGCTGTTGGCTCCAGCATCCGAGACCAGCCGGCACTGGTCAAAGAGGTAGCCGTACTTGATGGACAGGTCCTGGCTTCCCGCCGTGACGTACCCGTTGTTCGTCGCCGAACCGCGGTCCAAAGACTTGATCTCGCAGCCGCTGAAAACGGCAGTGCCGCGCCCGAAGATGAAGTCCACGTCCCCTTCCACATAGCACTTGTCGAAGTAGAAGCGGGCCGGGACCCCCGTGCCCGGCGAATTGACCAGCAGGGTGTCCTGGTTGCCCAGCATCCTGACGTTGGACAGCACGGACCGGTCGGCCGTGATGTGCAGCGCCACCGCTTGCCGGTCCTTCATGCCCATGTTGGCGGCCTCGTCGAAATCGTTGCTGATGGTCAGGTTCCGGGCCTCGAAGTCGGGGCCATCGATCCGGACCGAGGCACTGCCGGAGGTGCCGTAATTTCCCGTGCCGTCCGGCTTGGGTGTGCCGGAGGCGTTGTTGAAGACCAGCACCACGTCCTCCGGTCTGCCGCCCTGCCCGATGAACGAGATCCGCGGCTTGCTGCTGGGCACCCGGATCATCTCCCGGTAGGTGCCGGGATGGATTCGGATCACGGTCCGCTGGGTGCTGTTGGACGGAACGGAGTCGACGGCGGCCTGCACGGTCGCGAAGGTCCGGCCCGGTCCGACGTCGAGTGTCACCGGGAGGTCGACCGGGCGTTCAGCAGGCCAGTACATGCCGAGCAGGGGGTCCGTGCCGGCGTCGATGTTCAGGAAGTAGCCCGGCGGGACGATCTGCTTGGCCTGGAGTTCGCGGGCTACCAGCTTGGCAACGGCCAGGGCGCCGGCGGCCTGGAAGTGCGTGTTGTCCTCCGAGCCTTGCGGATACTGCGGGTGCTTGCCCGGAGCCAGGAAGAGGAAGTGTTCCTTGGTGCCCTCCGGTCCCAGCTGCTGCCACAGCTGCTTGGAGGAAGCCGTCAGGTCCACCAGCGGGGTACCGGTGGAGGCAGCGAGTTCCCGCACGGCTTGCGGGTAGGCACCGTGCGAATCCTGGGCGGTTCCAAAGGAATCGAAACGGCGGCGTTCCACGCTGGTGACCAGCACGGGCTTGCCCCCGCGGGCCCTGGCACCGTCGATGTACCGGCTCAGATACTCCTTGTAGGAGGTGTCCGGGAGCGTGCCCCGCGCCGGGTCCGCCACCTTTTCGTCGTTGTGGCCGAAGGAGATCAGCAGATAGTCGCCCGGCTGCATCAGCGCCAGCACCCGGTCCAGCAGGCCGGCGTCCGCAAAGCTCTTCGAGGAGGCGCCGGACCAGGCGTAGTCGAAGACGGTGGCCTGCGGCCCCAGCAGGAGCGGCAGCGCCTGCCCCCATCCGGCGCGGGGCCGCTCGGACTGCTGGTACGCCGACGACGTCGAGTCCCCGACCACGAAGATCACCGGCCTGGTGCGGGGTTTGGTTGGATCCGTGTTCGCTTTGGCGATTGCGCCGGCCACGCCCGTGCCGGAGAGGGCCATAACCCCTGCGGTCAGCCCCAGGGAGGTGAGGACAGCCCGCCGGGTGGGCAGAATCGCGGCCATCAGTGTCCTCCTCCTGCGGTGAAGACCGGTCCGGTGTTGTTCTGGAGCAGGGCCGGGACGGCCTGCGCCGGGTGGACCTGCGTACGCAGAGTCGGGGTCCAGGATGTGTCTTCCGCCAGCTGGTCCGCGGGCGCGGCAGCGGCGTTGTAGGCGGCGCGAAGGTCGGTGATCTTCCCGTTGACGGCGTTGCCTACTGTAGTGATCGCGGTTCCCTTGAAGCGGGTGATGAGGTCCGCTGTCTCCACGCCGGCCGGCAACGTGAACGCGTTGGCCTCCGCGTACAGGTGGGAATCGAACCCGGCGCCGAAGGTGTAACCGTAGGGGACGGTGCTGTCCGCGTTCACCTTGAAGTGGTTGTTGTAGACGTCCACCTGGCCGAAGCGGACCCGCGGGGCGCGCTGGCCCACATTTTCGAAGACGTTGTGGTGGATGGTGACCCGCAGCTTGCCCGGGTCGCCGCGTCCGGGTGAATCGGTGGAGCCGATCAGGAGCAGCTTGTCATGGTCCGCGAAACGGTTGTAGGACATGGTCACCAGGTCCGAGCCGTTGGTGACGTCCACCGCGCCGTCATGCACCTGGTAGGGGCGGCCGAAGTAGAGCGGCTGGGAGCTGTCCAGGTTGGGGGCGTCGGTGAATTCGGAGTGGTCGATCCAGACATTGGTGGCTCTGTTGACCACTTGGAGCATGTCGTATTCGCTGTTCCAGTTGCCTTCGGCGCCGTCGGTCGGATCCCAGGACGGGAAGCAGTCGTGGGCATCCCTTACCGTGAGGTTGCGGACGATCACGTTGCTGGCGCCGTTGATCCGCAGTGCTGCGCCGGTGATGGTGCTCTCCGGGGTGGCGCCGACGATGGTGGTGTTGCTGGGAATGTCGATGCGGATGTTCAGGGCCTGCTTAGTGGCGGCTGCCTTCCGGGCGGTTTCCTGCGCGCCGACGGGACCCTGGCTGCGCCCGTAAGTGGCGGGGTCGTAATCCTGAAGGTACTGCTGCAGGCTGTAGCCGGTGCCTTCGGCGTAGTTCTCACAGGTCATGGCGGAACCGTCGGGTGCCGTGTTGGCATCAATAGTTCCGTGGACCCGCACGATTTTCGGGGCGGTTCCGGTGGCCGCGAGTGCGGCCTGAAGCTCTGCTTTGGTGGAGACGTCATAGACGTTGGCGTCCGTTGCCGCGGAACCTCCGGTGGTGCCAGTTCCGGCAGATGCCCAGCCGTTCCCCTCGGCGAGAACCTGGCGCTCCAGCGGCGTCTGTGCCGTCTGGGCTGCGGGGTCGGACGCCGAATTGGGCGACGCTCCGGCCGGAGCCGAGACCATCAGTGCTGCAGCTACTGCCACGGCTGCGGACATGGATAAGGTGCTGCTTTTTCGCATGTTCTCTCTTCCGTCATTGGAATGAACTCGCGCCCCTGCCGGCGGCTGCTATGACGCCGGTTCTTGTTAGCGCTGACATGGACACTACCGAGAAACCGCTTTCTCGGCAATGCTCAAGGTGAACCGCTTGTGACCAAATGGGACCCCGTGGTTGCCATGCTGCGGGAGGAATGTCCGATAATCGGGATTAGGTCCGGTCTGTCTGCCGGCTCCTCTACCCCAAAATTCACGAATCCAGGAATACCCCTATGGACAGTTCAGGTTTCATTGCACTCTTCCTCGCCGGAAAGGACGGCACGGCCCAGAGCGCCCTGCCGCACGCGCCGCGGCAGCGCCGGACGCCCAAACCTTGAGTTGTCACGCTGGGAAGTTACCCGCGGTCACGCCGCCAGTGCACTCCACCGCCTTGCGTGGGCCATCGAGCCGGACACGGACCGCATCTCCTGACCGGACCGCCGTCGAGCAGGACCTCGGCCTGTCATCCGGCTCGGTTAGAGCCGGAGCTCCATGAACACGCTGTTGGGATCCAGCGAGTAGTCCGCAAACGGCGGGCATTCGGTGAAGCCGTGCCGGGCATACAGGCGCCGGGCGGGCGCGAAGTAGTCCTCGGTTCCGGTCTCGAGGCAGACGCGTTCAAGGTTCCGCGCGCGGGCGTCGTCGAGGATGTGCCGGAGCATCAGGGTGGCAACGCCCCGTCCGCGTGCGCCCGCCGCGGTGCGCATGGACTTGATCTCGCCGTACTGGGCCGCGCCAGGCGCCAGTCCCAGGAGCTTGAGGGCGCCACACCCCAGCAGCGCTGCGTTCTCGCGGGCGGTCCAGAACGTGATGGAGGGTGCGGACAACGCGGAGTGGTCCAGTGCGTGGACGCTCTCTGCCGGCGAGGTGGCTAACATATCCGCCAGGTGCTCGCTCAGGAGCTGGCGGACGTCAGCGCGTGCGGGATCGTCCCGGTCAATCGAAATCATCGTCTCCAATGTACCGGCAGCGGCCCGGGCAGCTACCCCGCGCTCTTGTCGATCACGCAGAAGCGGTTCCCGTCGGGGTCTTCGAGGACAAGGAAGTCCGGGTCCTCCGGGTACAGGTCCCAGTCCACCCGCCGGGCTCCGAGTGAGACCAGCCGCTCCACCTCCGCCACCTGGTCATCCGCGTACAGGTCCAGGTGGACGCGCGGGTGCTCCTGGACCGGCGTCTCGCTGCGCATCAGCGAGAGCTGGGCTCCCGGGCCCGACGCCGGAACAAGGGTTACCCAGGTGTCGTCACCGGGTTCGCGGGGGACATAGCCGAGGGCAGCGTGCCAGAAGTCGGTGGCGCGGGCGACGTCATTGACGCCGAGGACAAGGGTGCCGATGGTCAACATTTGCCCAGCCTAAACCGGCCGGGCAGAACCTGTCTGCGGGCATTGTGGGAGCGGCGCGCCGGGAGCACCATGGTCATATGGACGCCCAAACACCCGGAACCGTAGAGCTGAACCTGCCCCAGGCCTTCCTCCTGCTGGCCACGAACGATCAAGACGGAAAACTCGAAGTGCCGGTGTTCGCGCTGCGGACCACCCTGGCCGGGGCGATCCTCGCAGAGCTGGACATGATCGGCGCTATCCGCCTGCAGGGAAAGCACGTCCGGGCCACGGGCACCACCCCCGCCACGGATTTCCAGCACGAACTGGACCTCATTCGCCGTAAATCAAGGCCGCACACGCCCAAGGCCTGGGTTTCCATGTTGGAGGGCCGGGCGGAAGTGCAGCGGGTCTACGAGGGAATGGTGTCCCGGGGCATCGTGGAGCATGTGGGGGAGAAGCACCTGGGCGTTTTCCAGACCGTGCGGTATCCGGAGAAGGACCATGCTCCTGAAGCGGCACTCCTGAAAAAGCTCGAAGCCGCATTCAGCGATACGTCGGCACCTCCCCAGGTCCCGGACTCCACGGAAGCAGTCAACGCTGCCTCTGCCGCCGGAGTTCCTGACGCTGCCCCTGCCTCTGCAAAGCCTGCCGCCAAGGCACACGAACCCAGGACCCTGGCCCTGATCGCGCTGCTCGAGGCGGCCGGGCTGCTCCCCAAGCTGTTCCCGGCGGCGGACAGGGTATGGGCGGACGAGCTTGCCAAGGATTATTGGCCGGCCCGCGCTGTGGAGGATGAGCTGCGCATGATCAGGCTCGCTGAGGAAGAAGCCGCAACCCTGTAGCCGTTACGCGCCCCTTCCCTCCAGCGGGATCACCTCCACGCGGGCATCGCCGCCAAGGATCACCAGGACGTGCCGGGCTGTGATGCCCTCGAGGGCTTGTTCCAGCCGGCGCACGCCCTCTCCGGTGGCAGGAAAGGTGCCAGGCCCCGGAGGTGCCGTCCCGCCGTCGTCGGCCCGCCGCCACACCGTAACCCTCGCACCTCCGGTGATCTCGATGAGGGCCTTTTCCATTGCCTCGGAACCGGAACCGGCCACCAGGGTGACCTGGTCGATCATCCGTTTGCGGACGGGACCGGCTGCGGCGAGAAGGGCGCGGTCACGCCGCCACAGCGCGAAGTGGTACCCGGCTACCAGCCCGGCGGCCACCAGGAGCCCGAGCGGTCCGCGGATCCGGTCAACCACGCTGCCGCCCAACACCCCGCCCAGCAGGAACTCGAAGATCCGGTACGCAATCACCAGCAGTGCGATCAGTGCCACCACCGCGCTCACGCCGAAGAACGCGATGAGGTAGATCCGCCTCCCCGGCGGAATCGCATCCGCGCTTGGCGGCTGCTTGTCCGGTTTCCACGCCAGCCACCAGGCCGGGCCACCTACCACCAGGGAACTGATGCCGCCCAGGAGCAGGGTCCGCTCCGTGCCGCCGGCCAGCGGTGATACCGCTGCGGCCAGAAGTGAATTGATGATTACGCCAATCCCGGAGGCTGCCGCGGCCAGGGCAACAGCTGAGGTGACCAGGAGGCTCGCGCGCCGGTTTTCAACGGAACGGTGGACCGCCACCGCCCGGTGGTAGCGCCACACCACCGCCCCGACCAGGCCTGCAGCCAGGGCTGTTGCCAAGGGCTCCAGGATGTCACCGGTCGGATCGGTGGGGTCAAAGGCCAGCCTCAGGAGGACAAACAGCACCACAGCGCTTCCACCCAGCGCGGTAATCCCGGCCGCGAAGATTCCGACGGCGATGGTGCTGACGTCAACGAGCCCTGTCCGAAGCCGGCGTCCGTCCTCGTGAATCCAGTGCCACCACCAGACCGCACCTCCACCGGCCGCCCACACAACAGACCGGAGCACGGCATGCCACCACGGCGCCGCTCCGGTCAGCGAAAGACTGCCGCGGATGGCGGCGTCGAAGAGCCTACCCAACGCGGAAATCGCGGCGATAGTACCGACTACGAGGCCGAAAACCGTTCCGATGGTGGTGCGGATGTCCGCCAGGTGGGCGGCCCCTTTTTCCGGGTGCTGCCACATCCAGCGGTGCCAGACCCAGACGGCGGTCCAGACCAGGCCATTGGCCAACGGGGACGCCCACTGAGCCCGTGACGTGCCGATCCAGGAGGCCGCAAATTCCAACAGCGACGTGGTGGCGATGATCAGCGAGACCGCGTACATCCCGGCCAGGTACAGGCCCCAGCCGGTTGCCGTGCGCTCCGCCTCGTCCAGCCTGCGCCACAGAAACCACCACAGGAGCAGGGCCAGCGGCCCGCCGATCAGGGTGAAGGAAAGTCCGCCGGCGAGCCCCTGCGCATCGGTGGTGGCGAGTACGGACGCGGACTCGAACAGGAGTTCCAGCAGCCCGCTGACGCCGGAGGCTGCAATCGCCACCAGGGCAAACAGGAGGGCGTACTGGATCAGCCGGCGCAGTGTCATCTGGGCGTGGGACAGTGACGAGGTTCCCGGCTGCAGCTGGAGGTTCATGGCCTTGACGCTGTTCCGGTGCAGGAAAGCAGGGTGTACGGGGCCGCGGCGATCTTCCACGCTCCGCCGTCTTTCACGAGCGAGAAGGAGTCCTCTGATTCAAACTCGGACGGGCCGAAGGGGCCGCCGCCGGAAGACTCGACGATGGAGACCGTCACCGTGGCCGAATCCGCCCGTTCGTTGGTGTCCACCAGGACCACCCGGTCGGGACGGGGCATGCCGATGTATTTTCCGTCGCCGCACTGGGCCCGGGCTTCTTCTGTCAGATAGGCGCTGCCCGCTGCGGTGTCCCCGTCGATCACTGCCGCGCTGTACCGCTGGACCACGCCGGCGGGGCTGTTCTCGTCCAGCGGCTTCGGGTCACCCCGCAGGAACACCACGGCCAGCGCAACGGCCACCAGCACGCCAATGACACCGAGCAGAACCGCGAGGATCCGGTTGGGTTTTCCCGCTGCACCATCCATGCCGCAAGTATGGGCTATGGAACGCACATCGGCTGTTGGCTTTCGGGAGCGATTTGGTCACCTTTTCAACACCCGCGGAACGCCTTTGGAAGGCGGGCACGGCAAGCGTACGACGGTGGGAGGCGCCGCCGTCGTACGCCTCCGCCGGGTGTACGCCCGGTTGGGCTGGGTTACCTCCCAGCCGCGGCGCGGGGCAATGCGTCAAGGGACGGCAGCGCCGTCCCGGTAACCGACTGGAGGGCCGTCACTGTGGCGAAGCCTGCTGCCAGCAGTGCCGCATCGCTGTCCGGGTCAGGCGTCTCGGCCGTGTCCGCGATAGCCAGGCGCACGTGCTGCTGGCCGCGTTCGGCAAGCGTGGTCTGCACGATGCCGAACCTTGTCAGCGTGGCCGTGCGGTACTCGGGCAGCTCAGGGCCTGCGCTGTTGGGGACGTTGAGGTTCAGGACGCTGCCCGGGTCCTGGTCCATCAGGAACGGCAGCAGGCCGGTGGCCAGCTGCGCGGCCGTGTCCCAGTGGATCGTGTCGGGGTTGAGGCCGGTGTCCAGGGAGACCGCCAGGCCACGGACATCATTGATGCCGGCTGTGAGCGCAGCCCCCACGGTTCCGGAGTGCAGGATGGCCCGCCCCACATTGGCCCCGCGGTTCACCCCGGACAGGACAATGTCCGGCGGGGGGCCGAAAGCGCCGTGGGTGGCGATCATGGTGATGAACGCCGGGGCGCCGTGGACGGCGAAGGCTTCAACGCCGTCCAGGTCCTCCAGTTGCCGCTCTTCGATGGAAATCTTTCCGTCCTCTTCCACTGCGGTGATCGAGGAACTGCTGCCGCTCGCCTCGGCGGCAGGTGCCGCGACCACCACGCTCAGGCCCGCGCGCACTGCCCCGGCAGCCAGGGCGTGCAGGCCGGGGGAGCCGATGCCGTCGTCGTTGGTGATAAGGACGCGCGTGGGCTGGTTCATGATGTCCTGACCTTTCGTGCCAGCTCGTCGGGGCTCACCTGCTGCGCCGGTTCGTCCCAGCCGCTGTCCTCCAAGGGAACGATCCGGACAAGCTTGGCCACTTCGTGGATGGCTCCCGCCTCGCCCGATCCCAGGCCGTGGCGGGTGACGTTTTGGGCGCCAGCGGCGGTTCCGAGCACAACGGCGTCGTGCAGGTTTCCACCGTCGGCGAGGACGGCGGCCACGCCGGCGGTGAGGGAATCACCGGCACCGCTGGTTTCCACGGTCTCGAACAGTGGAGCGTGGATCTCGCTGACTTCGCCGTCATGGAGGAGGAGCGAGGGCTGGTTGGCGCGGGTGATAATGACAGTTTCGGCGCCCTCGTCGGCCAGCGTGTGCATGGCCTTGATGAGCTGGTCTGTCTCGGCTGCCTCGGCGCGGCCGCTGTCCACCACTTCGGAATCGGACATTTTGATGACTGCCGGTTTGCCGGCCAGGACGCCCTTGAGCCTTTCACCGGCAAGGTCAGCGATAACCGTGCATCCGGCGGTGCGGAGGTCTGCGGTCAGCCTCCGGTACAGATCGGGTGGAACCGAATCCTCGCGGCCGGTGCCGCTAAGGATCACGGTCCCGGCCTCCATCCCTGCCTGCAGCGCCACCCCGTACAGCTCATCCAGCTCATGGCGCGTCAGGCGGTGTCCGGGCGATTCCGCCACGACATCCCGCTCGCCGCCGCGGCGGTCATGCACGTAGGCGCCACTGTTGCCTTCACCGGATACGGCAAGGACCCCGACCCCTTCGTCGTCGATGAGGTGCCGCAAGATACGTCCGGTTTCCCCGGAAAAGACGGCACACATGGTGACGGTGGCGCCGAGCGCCTTCAGCATTCGGGCCTGCCACACGCCCTGGCCGCCGGCATGGACGTGGATGTCGGCGGTGTCCTCGACTTCCTCCACCGTGACGGTGAGGACCGGGGACGGCGCAAAGATCACTACGGAACCCATGCGTCCCCCTGCCCCCTCAGTGCTGCAACTGGAACCGATGCCATGGTTGCCCCTTCCCCGGAGTCCTCCGGTTGTCGTCGGTAAGACACGCCCTTTAATACTAAGCATCCTTAGTAGTTGCCTTGCCAGAGCGTATCGCGGAAGAGGGTACCGGTGCGCCTCCTGAAACAGGATCTCGGTCCGTCATTCTGATGCCCAAGAGCGCTTATGTGGCAACGCGGTTGCATTCCAAGCAACGCATGGGACAGCGCGGGCTGCAAGCCGGGCTGGTGATATCGTCGGAATAACCGAAGAACAACTTTCCTTTGAGCCCTTGACTGTGCCGCACATCACGATCTACCTTTGAGCAACAAGGTTGCAAAGAATGCAACTCCAAATTTTCTTGGTGGTCACATGAGTAACGAATCAACCCCGGCCGGGGCAGAGGTGCTTGCCAACAATGCCAACACCGCTGCCCTGAACCCTGCACCGACGGCGAACAAGGACGTTCGCCGCCGGGTGGTCACGGCCAGCTTCATTGGCAACTTCGTGGAATGGTTTGACTACGCGGTCTACGGCTACCTCGCCGTCACGATCGCGACGGTCTTTTTTCCCGAATCGGATCCCCAGACCGGCCTCCTGCTGACGTTCGCCCTCTTCGCGATTTCATTCCTGGTCCGCCCGCTGGGCGGGTTCGTCTGGGGACACATCGGAGACAAGGTGGGGCGGCGGACAGCCCTCTCGCTGTCCATCCTGATCATGTCCGGAGCAACGTTCTGCATAGCGCTGATCCCCGGCTACGACACGATTGGTATCTGGGCGCCTGTCCTGCTCCTGATCATCAGGGTTGTCCAAGGCTTTTCCGCGTCCGGTGAATACGCCGGGGCGTCAGCCTTCCTGGTGGAGTACGCCCCTGCGGGCAAACGTGGCCTCTACGCTGCGGTGGTACCGGCCAGCACCGCCGCCGGCCTGCTCCTCGGTTCACTGATCGCCGGCCTGCTCACAACCCTATTGTCCGCCGAAGCATTGCACAGCTGGGGCTGGCGGCTTCCGTTCCTCTTGGCAGCCCCGATGGGCCTCATTGGCCGGTATATCCGGAACAAGCTCGAAGACACCCCGGTATTCCGTGAACTGGCCGCCGAGGACCATGCTGACAAGGCGCCCGTGTCCAGCCTGTTCCGGAACCACTGGCGGCAGCTGCTGCAGGCCGTCGGTGCGGTGCTGCTCAACGCCGTCGGCTTCTACGTGATCCTCAGCTACATGCCCACGTACCTGTCCTCGGAGCTGGGCTTGGGCGAAACCGAGTCATTCCTGGCCACAACCATCGCGCTGATCACCTACATCGGCTTCATCTTCCTTACGGGCATGCTCTCGGACCGGTACGGGCGCAAGAAGGTGCTCATCAGCGCGTCCATCGCCTTCATCGTCCTGACCGTCCCTGCCTTCGCGCTGCTGGGGACCGGAAACTTCCTGGTCATCGTCCTGGTTCAGGTCCTCCTCGGCGCCATGCTCACCCTCAACGACGGCACCCTGCCCAGCTTCCTGGCGGAAATGTTCCCAACCCGCGTCCGCTACAGCGGCTTCGCCGTGAGCTTCAACTTGTCCAACGCCCTCTTCGGCGGCACGGCTCCATTCATGGCAACGCTGCTCATTGCGGCCACCGCCAGCGACCTGGCTCCGGCCTGGTACCTCGTAGCTGCCGCCGTCGTCTCCCTGGTGGCCGTGGCTCTCTCCAGGGAAACCGGCAAAGAACCCCTGCGCCACGAATAGCTTCCTTCCAAACCAACACGCATCAAACGCACGATAGAAAGGCAACACCCCATGACCACCACCTTCGACAACGCTTCCTCCATCGCCGAACTCGAGCGCCTCAAGGTCCTCCACAACGGCACCAAGGGCAAGCTCACGTTCTCTGATGCAGAATTCGAGCGCCGCCTGCGCGGCCTCCGCCAGATCATGGCCGCCAAGGACCTGGACGCGGTCATCCTCACCAGCTACCACGGCATCAAGTACTACTCCGATTTCCTGTACACCACGTTCGGCCGCAACTACGCCCTGGTGGTCACCGCCAACGACTCCGTCACGGTCACCGCCAACATCGACGCCGGCATGCCGTGGCGCACCTCGTACGGCGAGAACATCGTGTACACGGACTGGCGCCGCGACAACTTCTACTTCGGCCTGCAGGAGGCCCTGCGCCAGCGCGGCGTCAAGGCGAACCGGCTCGGCGTCGAGGACGACTTCCTGCCGGGCCTGACCCGCGAGAAGATCGCCGCCGCCTTCCCGGGCGCCGAACTCCTGGACGTCTCCCAGGACGCCATGCGCCAGCGCATGTTCAAGTCCGCCGAGGAGATCGAGGTCATCAAGCACGGCGCCCGCATCGGCGACCTCGGCGGCGAGGCCATCCGCGCCGCGATCCGCGAGGGCATCACCGAGTACGAGGTGGCCCTGATCGGCACCGAGGCCATGGTGCACGAGATCGCCAGGACCTTCCCGGACCGGGAAGTCCGCGACACCTGGGTGTGGTTCCAGTCCGGCATCAACACCGACGGCGCCCACAACTGGGCCACCACCCGGAAGCTGCAGCAGGGCGACATCCTGTCCCTGAACTGCTTCCCGATGACCTCCGGCTACTACACGGCCCTGGAGCGCACGCTCTTCCTCGGCCAGCCGGACGAGCGGTCCCTGGAGCTGTGGAACATCAACGTTGAGGTCCACAAGCGCGGCCTGGAACTCATCAAGCCCGGCGCCGTGTGCAAGGACATCGCCGCCGAGCTGAACGAGATCTACATCAGCCACGGCCTGCTGGCCAACCGCACCTTCGGCTACGGACACTCCTTCGGCGTCCTCAGCCACTACTACGGCCGCGAAGCCGGACTCGAGCTCCGCGAGGACATCGACACCGTCCTGGAGCCCGGCATGGTGGTTTCCATGGAACCGATGCTCACGGTCCTGGACGGCCAGCCCGGCGCCGGCGGCTACCGCGAGCACGACATCCTGGTGGTGGGCGAGGACAGCGTGGAGAACATCACCAAGTTCCCGTTCGGCCCCGAGCACAACATCATCGGCGCGTAAGCGCCCAACACCCAGGCGGCGCTGCGGTCCACGCGGCGCCGCTTTCGGCGTCTCCGGCGAAGATAAGGAAAGATGATGCCTACCATGACTCCAGCAGCAGCCAAAGAAACCGACGTCAACGGCACCAACGGAAGTGCGGACACGAAAGGCGCCTCCGTCGTCGTCAATGCCATCGCCGTGCTGCGCACCTTCACCGCCGACGAGCCGCTGCTGGGCGTCACCGAAATCGCCAACCGCGTGGGCATGCACAAGAGTTCCGTCTCCCGGATTTTGGCCACCCTGGAGCAGGAAAACCTGGTGGAACGCGACCCGGAAACCCGCCGCTTCCGCCTGGGCCTTGGGTTGATCGCCGTGGCCGGGCCGCTGCTGGCGGAGATGGAGGAACGCCGCGTGGCCTACCCGGTCCTCCGCCGGCTCACCGAGCAGACCGGCGAAACCAGCGCGCTCATGCTCTGGAACGGCGACGAAGCCATCTGCGTGGAACAAATCGCCAGCCACCACCAGATCAAGCACACCACGCCCCTCGGCGCCCGCTACCGGGACGCCATGAGCGCCTCCGTGCAGGTCTTCCTCTCAACCCTGCCCACCGAACGCGTCCGCGAACTGCTCCGCAGCGGAACCATTACCTTCCCCGGAATGGACGACGCCGGCCTGGCCGCCTACGAGGCCCGGCTAAAGGAAGTTGCGGGCCGTGGTTGGGCGGAAAACTACGGCGAATCCTCCATGGACGAGGTGGGGGTTGCCGCGCCCGCCTTCGACCACCGCGGGGACGTTGTGGCCGTCGTACTCATACCCGCGCCGCGTTTCCGCGTCTCCCGCGAGCGGCTGGAGAACCTGGCCGAGGCCTGCGTCGCTGCGGCTGCGCAGGTGACCACCCGCCTGGGCGGACGCGCCGTCGCCGCCGGTTAGGCCGGTGCCCTAAGGCAGGCCCGCCATCCGCACCGCCAGGTGCAGCGCCGCCAGCCTGCCCGTGCCGCGGGGATCGCCGCCGCACAGCTCGAAGATCCGCTGCAGCCGGTGGTGCATCGACTGCCGTTCCAGGTGCAGTTCCCGCGCCGACTGCGCCGTGTTGCACCCGGAGTCCAGCCACACCTGCAGGGTCTCCAGCAGCTGCGACTGGCGCTGTGCATCATGGTCCAGGATGGCCCGCAGCTGCCGGTTCACGAACGCGTCCCGGACCGATGTGTTGATGCCCTTCAACGCTAGGCTCTCCACGGCGGTGTCCTCGGCATCCAGCACCACCAGCCCATGGGACGGGTGCCGCCTCCGCGCTGACGCGTTCCGGCGCCGGATCTGGCGGACATCCAGGGCGCGGCGTGCTTCCGCCAGCGACCAGGCAGCCTCCGCCACCGTGCCTGCCGGCGGCCCCAGGGCAATCGTGGCATCCTGGTCACCGTCCAGCCCCTGCAGGGACTCCAGGAGCTTGCGCCGTCCGCCGGTGGCATCGGTCCCGACGAGGGCCATCATCACCACGAGCTCCGCGTCGTCCTGGTACGCGGCACTGGGAATCCGGCTGGAGCTCAGGAACGATTCGATGGCGCGGCGGAGTTTCTGCGGCGCCGCCGCGTGAATGGCGGCCACTACGGCAGGGGATTCCGGCGGGAACCCGGCGGCCGGAGCCAGCTGCTCCAGCCGCCAGGCGGGCGCGACCGTCAGGACTGCCCGCATGAGTTCCGCGCCGGCCTGGGCATGCAGCCCGGGTGGGGTGTGCTGCAGGAGTGCCAAACCCAGGATGTCGACGGCGCGGTCACCGGCCACGCGGGCCAGGCCGGCGTCCACGCCGGCCGGGATCTCGATCTCCAGCCGGCCCATCAGCACGCCGCGCACAGGGATATCCACGTTGATTACCGTCCGGGCGGCCGTGTCCGTAAGGTGCTCCGGCCCGCCCGGGCTGCTGCCGTCGTCGTCCTTTTCCTGCCAGCCGGCGGGGACGGCGCTGCCCAGGGCGACGCCCCAGGGCGAGACGAGGCTGACGGCCGAACTGATGATGCCCGCCAGCACGCCCAGGATCTGGTCCAGCGACGCGCCGTGGGCCAACTCGGCAGCCATGGCGCGGGTGGCGGCATCGGCCTGCTGCAGGTGGCCCGCGGATTCGCTCACCAGGATGGAGTTGATGGCCTGCATGATGCCGACGAACGGCACCACTTTCCGCAGCTCCACCACGGCCAGGCCGTGCTCCCGCGCCGCCTCCAGCATGGCCGGCGGGATCTCCGGCAGGACGCCGCCGGTCTCCACCGCCAGCGCGGCGATGCCGCGCTGGGCAAGATCGCGCACGTAGGCGGCGCGTTTCTCCGGCGTTGCGGACGCCAGCGTGATGCCGCCGCACAGGAGCAGCTCGCCGCCGCGCAGCAGGGGAGCGATGTCCAGCACTTCGCTGGAGTGGACCCAGCGGACGGGCAGGTCCGCTGAAAGGCCAGCGGAGTGCACCACGGGATCGGCGGCGGAAAGGACGGGGTGGGCGAGGATTTCGCCAAGGGAGACTGACATGACATTCCGTACGGTACTAGAGGCATCTGTTAGACACATCGTATCTTGTTGCTTGTGATGGGGGCCACATAGCCTTGAGGTACTCATTCACCTCATGGAGGCTCCCATGCAAGAAAAGCTTTCTTCAGCAGCGCAAAGACGCGCTGCTGCCGCAGGAACCCAGAGCACGCAAGGCCACTCCGAAGACCACGAGGCCTGGCTCCAGCCCATCCCCGAGTCCGCGCGCACCCGCAAGGTCTCCGGCCAGTTCTGGATCTGGGCGGGCGCCAACCTGGCACCCATTAACTGGGTGCTCGGCGCCCTCGGAATCCACCTGGGACTGGGGTTCGCGGACACCGTGACTGTCCTGGTGCTCGGCAACCTGATCGGCATGCTCCTGTTCGGCTGCTTCGTCCTCCTGGGCCAGAAGACCGGCGCCACCGGCATGGTCCTGGCCCGCGCAGCCTTCGGCCGGAGGGGCAACTATCTTCCCGCCGCCATCCAGGCCCTGCTGGTCATCGGCTGGTGCGCCGTCAACACCTGGATCATCCTGGACCTGGTGATGGCCCTCTTCGGCACCCTCGGCTGGGTGGACCCGAACGCGCAGAACTACGCCTGGAAGATCGCGGTTGCCACCGGCATCATGGCGGCCCAGGTGGCCATCGCCTGGTTCGGCTACAAGGCCATCGCCGCCTTCGAAAAGTGGACCGTCCCACCCACCATCGTTATCCTGGCCGTCATGTCCGCCGTGGCCTGGTTCGGCATGGAGATCGACTGGGGCTACGCCGGGCCTGCCGGCAACATCCTTGAAGGCTCGGAACGAATTGCGGCCATGAGCGCCGTGATGACGGCCATCGGCATCGGCTGGGGCATCACCTGGTTCACCTACGCCGCGGACTACTCCCGCTTTGTCAGCACCGAAGTTCCCAAGAAAAAGGTCTACCTGGCCTCCGTCCTGGGCCAGTTCATCCCGGTGGTCTGGCTGGGCGTCCTGGGCGCCAGCCTGGCAACGAACAGCGGCGAGGTTGATCCCGGCAAGCTCATTGTGCAGAACTTCGGCGTCCTGGCACTGCCGGTGCTGCTGATGGTGCTCCACGGACCCATCGCCACAAACATCCTGAACATCTACACCTTCTCCGTGGCGACGCAGGCGCTGGACATCTCCATCAGCCGGCGCAAGCTGAACCTGTTCGTCGGCGTCTTCTCGCTCATCGCCGTCGTCTTCTTCATCTTCCAGGAGGACTTCGCAGCGGTCCTGGACGCCTGGCTGATCGGCCTGGTGGCCTGGGTTGCCGCCTGGGGCGGGGTCATGCTGGTGCATTACTTCTGGCTGGACAAGCGCTGGCCGGGTGACCCCGAGCGGCTGTTCGACGGCGTGGGCACCCACCGGCTTCCCGGCGTCAACTGGGCGGGCGTCACCTCCCTCCTGGCCGGCATCTTCGCCACCTGGCTGTTCATGTACGGGCTCATCCCCGTCATGCAGGGCCCCATCGCCGTGGCCCTGGGCGGCTGGGACCTGTCCTGGCTGGCAGGCGGCCTGACCAGCGCCGGCGTCTACGCGGTCCTCGGTCCCCGGGCCCACGTCGGCTACATCGGCCTCAAGAGCCCCGCCGCTTCCAAATCCGAGGGCAGCGGCACCACCGCCGTCCTCCCCGTCCTCTAACTTCCTCCGCTACACCCGGGCGGGCGCGCCTGCTGCGCCCGCCGAAAGGATCCATCGTGAACCAGCCCGCCATCGCGGACCTCCTGCATCCCATGACCTGGCCTGAGGGCTTCAAGGCTGCAGCATCCTTCACCTTCGACGTGGACGCCGAGTCCTGCACCATTGCCCACGACCCCGCCAGCACCCGGCGGATGTCGCTGATGACCCACCAGTCCTACGGGCCCAAGGTGGCGGTGCCGCGGCTCCTGAAGATGCTGGAGCGGCAGGACATCCGGGCAACGTTCTTCATCCCCGGCTTCACCGCCGAGTCCTACCCGGACGTGGTCCGCGCGATCGTGGACGGCGGACACGAGGTGGCACACCACGGTTACCTCCACGAGCCGATGCAGGGGATCGACGCCGCCACGGAGGCCCGCTACCTGGACCGGGGCCTGGAGGCGCTTGCCAAGGTGGCGGGGATCCGTCCGGTGGGGTACCGGGCGCCGTGGTGGGAGCTGAACTGGCACTCGCCCGGGCTGCTGGCGGACCGCGGCTTCCTCTACGATTCCAGCCTGCTCGACGGCGATGCCCCCTACCGCATGGCGGTCGCCGCCGATGATCCCCGGGACATTGTGGAGATCCCCGTGGACTGGGCCCTGGATGACTGGGAGCAGTACGCCTTCTATCCCGGGGTGACCGGCAGCGGCGTGATCGAAAGCCCGGCCAAGGTGCTGGAGATGTGGACGCTCGAGGCCGAGGCGCACCATTCCCAGGGCAGCTGCTTCGTCCTGACCAACCACCCGTTCATCTCCGGCCGGCCGTCCAAAGCCGTGGCGCTGGAGCAGCTGATCGAGCGGGTCAAGGGCATGGAGGGCATGTGGGTGACCACCATGGAGGAGATCGCGCTTCACACCAAGGCAGCCGTTGACGCGGTCCACACGCACGGCCGGATCGACGTGCCCACCTACCCGGGCGCCGGCGCCCGCCTGGAACCCGCGACGGTGCGGGAGGGCGCGCTGAAGTAGGACCGCAGAAAAGGTGGGCGGACGACGGCGGGCATGCACCGCCGTCGTCCGCCTCCTGCGCCTTCCCGCCGCCCCTGCCGGGTGGGACGATGTCACTATGCAAGAGAAAAAGACTGGCGGCCCGAACGACGCAGGCCCGCACCTGCATGCGCATACGGCACCCACCACGGACCAGATACGTACAGTGGGCCAGCGCCGCCGTGAGGCGGAGGAAAAGCTGGAACAGCACCTCCAGGAGGCGCGCCATAAGAATCAGCAGCACGAGGACGAGCCGGAAGGGGACCCCCAGTGAATGACGACGACAACCTGCATGAAAGCTCCCACATCGCCACTCCGGAAACCATCGCGGAGGAGATCAAGGACGAGATCCACCTGGGTCATGTGCAGGACGATGTCAGCCACGTGCTCGAGGAACGCCTGGAGGAGGAGGGCATCGACATGCGCCCCGAAGACGTGGACGAGCTCGCCGAGGAAATCGAACGGGACGCGTCAACCTGAGTACCCCTGCCTAGTATTTAAGGGCGGGCACGAAACGGCAGGGAACAACCTGGGCTAGTGCGCTGGCCGTGTTGGGCGCATGGCTCCGCCAGGAGTCATACCGGTGGTCCAGGTGGCCCGCGCCCCGCAATAGATGGCGATGCGGACGGCGGCGGGAGCCCCGCCGCCGTCCGCATGCCTTGCCGCGCGAAGCGGCGCGCGCCGTGCCCTACTGCCAGAGCCCCAGCGCAAACTCGGCAATCACCGTGGAAAGCAGGAACGATGCCGTGATGGCCACCAGGCCCACGGGGATGATCTTCCAGCCGATGTTCTTCAGCAGCGGGATGTCCTTGCCGAGGGACAGGCCCGCGAGCGTCAGCATCACCGTGGCGATGGACAGGAAGTCAACGGTCTTGACCGCGGCGCTGAGCGGCTCGGCCCCGAAGAACCACGGGCTGGAAATGTACGCACCGATGGTGGTGATAAACACGATGGCCGAGATCTTCCGGGTGGCCTTGGCCAGCGCGATGCTGAGCAGCACCAGGCCAAGCATGACGGCGTACCCGGCCACAATGTCCAGGCTGAAGCCCTTGGCAGCCACCGAGGCCGTGCCGATTCCCAGGATGGTCAGCACTGACAGGGACAGCCACAGGGGAAGCCGGATCGCGGCGGAGGACTCGGCAACGCGCTCGCGGAACCGCCGGTTCTCCTCCGCCTGCGCAGCCTCGCGGTCCAGGTCCGCGGCGGTGCGTTCCGCCGGTGCTCCGGCCGTTACGGCAGCAGCCTGCCGGGCTTCCTGCTTGCGGGTCAGCGCCCGGTAGAACTTGTCCGCCAGCGGCAGGGCGATGTAGATGCCTACGTAAACTCCCAGCACGGTGGTGATCAGGTTGGACACCGCGGCCATGCCCAGGATGGCCTCCTGGTCCGCCGGGTAGGCGGCCACAATGCTCGCCGCCGACGCCGCCATCATGGAACCGGATCCCACGCCGGCGCCCATGGCCAGGGCCAGCGGATCGAAGATCTTCCAGTTGGCCACGAGGGACGTCAGCAGCGTGATGAACACGGCCCCGAAGAGCGTGCCGAACACGTACATGGCCAGCACGCCGCGGTACTGGTCCGAGTCCGGCCCGTACTTTTCCGACACCATGGCGAAGGACGGCTCACGGTCCAGCGAGAAGGTGGCGCCAACCGTCGCCTTGCCCATCCGCAGCAGCACGGCCAGGGGGAGGGCCAGCGCAATGGTGCCCAGCAGGTGGCCCACCTCCTGGAGCAGCAGGGCGGGGCCAGCCTTCAGCAGGGTGGGCAGGCTCGGCCCGATATTGAACGCGAGCCGCGCCACGAGCAGCAGCACTGCGACGCCCACCAGGGCGGCCGCGACGCGCTGCAGGTCAAGGCCCAGCGGCTTGAACTTCTGGACCGAGACCAGCAGGCCCAGGATGAGGCCCCAGACCATGGGGAAGATGATGATGGCGCCGATGCCCAGGTCGATCTTCGCCTGGCCGATGAACTGGACGGCGAGGGCGATCACGAATGCGAGGGCGGCGATCGGGACCGTGAGCTTGGTGCCGGCCTTGTCAATCCTGGCCGCTTTGGTGGTGCTCATGATGTGCCTTCCTGGGTGAAAGAACGACGGCGGTACGCCGCTTGGGTGAAGCGTTCGCGTTGGGTGGGGGTTGAGGCGGCTCCCGCGACCGTCCAGGCCAGCGCGGTGGCTGCCTCGAACATCACGCCGTACGCCTCGGAAGTGTCCGCAAGCGCGGCAAACGCATGCGAATGGATGGGCACGTCCGCACCGGGAATGCTCAGCCAGGGATGCAGTGACGGGATCACCTGGGAAATGTTGCCCATGTCCGTGGATCCGCCGCCCAGGCCGGCCGACGGCGTCGTGTCCTTGCCGAAGGAAGCCATCGCCCCGGTCCAGTGCGCCGCCAGGTCGTCGTCCTGCAGCAGCGGCTCGTAGAGCGGTTCGGTGTCCTCGAAAACCAGCGTGGTTCCGGTGGCCAGCGCCGCGCCCTCGAAGCAGCGGCGGACCCGCTCCAGCAGGGCGTGGAACTCCGGCAGGGTGAAGGCCCGGCACTCAAACTCCACCACGGCCCGCTCGGGGATGATGTTGGTGACGTGCCCGGCTTCGGCAACGTAGCAGGCTATCCGGTGGTCGCCGGGGATCTGTTGCCGGAGCAGGCCGATGGCCACCTGGCTCAGCACGGCGGCGTCGGCCGCGTTCACTGCCTGGTGCGGGGCCGCGGCCGCGTGCGCAGCCTTGCCCGTGAACGTCACCTTGTACCTGCCCACTGCCTGCGCGCTGGTGCCGGCGGGGTTGTACGTGATCCCGTCCTGGACAGGGTGGACCATCAAAGCCAGCCCGACGCCGTCGAACACTCCGCGTTCCAGCATCAGTGCCTTTCCGCCGCCGTGCTCTTCCGCGGGTGTGCCGATGGCCTTCAGCGTGATGCCCAGTTCGTCCACGAATGGCCGCAGCGCCAGGGCGGCGCCTACCGATGCGCCGGCGATCAGGTTGTGCCCGCAGGCGTGCCCGATGTTCGGAAGCGCGTCGTACTCCACGCACAACGCCACGGTGAGCTCACCGGTGCCGGCGCTCGCCGTAAAGGCCGTGGGCAGCCCGCCGGTGCCGCGTTCCACCTCGAAGCCGCCCTCTTCCAGCAGGGCCGCGAGGGCCGCAGACGAGCGGACCTCCTCGAACGAGATTTCCTTGAGGGCGTGGATTTCCCTCGCTACCGCCTGCACCCGCGGTTTCCAGTGTTCGACGCCGTCCGCCAAGGCGCTGCGCAGGGCACCCAGCGCTGGGGTTGTGTCAGTCAGTTCCATAGAAGCGCCTGCCTGTTCTGTTGGGTGGCTTTAGTAGGACAGCGACGGGAACGGGGAACCTGCCGCGCGGGTGGGCACCCAGATGGCCTTGGTCTGGGTGTACTCGTCCAGCACGCCGGGACCGGAGGAGCGGCCGTGGCCGGAATCGGCGAAGCCGCCGAACGGGACCGCCACGTGGATGGTCTTGTACGAGTTGATCCAGAACGTGCCGGCCTTCACCTCGCGGGCCACATGATGGGCACGGGAGACGTCCGAGGTCCACACCGCGCCGGCCAGGCCGAAGTTGGTGTTGTTGGCCCGGGCAATCGCCTCGGCTTCGGTGTCGAACGCGTCGGCGCCCACCACGGGGCCGAACACCTCAGTGGTTTCGAGCCGGTTCGCGGGGGTGACACCGTCCAGCAGGGTGGGCATCACCCAGTGCCCGCCGGCGAGCCCGGACCCGGCCAGTTCCTTCGGCAGAGTGGCCCCGGTAACCCGGCGGCCGCCGTCGCTCATTCCTGCCTGGATGAGCGTGGTGACGGTGGCGAACTGCTGGGCGGTGATGATGGGGCCCACCTCGGTGTCCGCGTGCAGCGGGTCGCCCACCCGCAGCCGGGCTGCCTTGGCGGCCACCATGTCGACGAACTGGGCATGCACGCTCCGTTCCACCAGCAGGCGCGACCCCGCCACGCAGGACTGCCCGGCGCCGGAGAAAATGGCCGAGACGGCGCCGTCGGCCGCCCGGTCCAGGTCGGCGTCGGCGAAGACGATGTTGGCGCTCTTGCCGCCGAGTTCCAGCAGGGCGGGAATCCCTGCCTGCGCGGCGGCCACTGCCACCCGGCGGCCGGTGGGGACGGAGCCGATGAAGCTGACCTTGCCCACCCGCCAGTCCGTGGTCAGGGTGGCGCCCACCGTCTGGCCCAGCCCGGCGGCAACATTGAACACGCCGGGCGGCAGCCCGGCATCGTGCGCGATTTGGGCCAACCGGACGGAGGAGGCCGGAGTGAACTCGCTGGGCTTGATGATGACGGCGTTGCCGGCAGCCAGGGGCGCGGCCGAGTTCCATCCGGCCGTGAACATCGGGGCGTTCCACGGGGTGATGGCAACCACGACGCCCCACGGCACCCGCTCCGTGTAGGTGTGCCAGTTGCCCGGGACGGGAATGGTCTGGCCGGTGAGCTTGTCCGCCCAGCCCGAGTAGTAGCCGAACATTTCGGCCACTTTCACCGCTTCCACCCGGGCATCGCGGATGGGCTTGCCCGTGGTGGCCGATTCGAGGATGGCCAGTTCCTCGGCGTGCTCCTCCACGGCACGGCTGACATCCCGCAGGATGGCCGCCCGCTCAAAGCCGCTCATCGCGCCCCACGTGGCGGCGCCCTCCGTCGCGCTTTCGAGGATGGCTTCGGCACCCTCGGCGCCGGCGTCGGCGAACGTGGCGAAGGCTTCGCCGGTCGCCGCGGCGGTGAGGGTGATGCTTTCGCCGCTGCCGGCCAGGACCCGGCCGTCGACGAACGAGCCGAGGCCGGCGGGGAACGAGGCGTCCAAGACTGCCTTGGCGGTGCCTGCCGAGGACGAGGTTGGGGCTGTGGTGATGGTCAAGGTGGGGGTCCTTAGATGATGTGCGCTTGGGTTCAGGCGGCGGGGGTGGTGCCCGGGGCGCCCGCCGGAGTGACCGCCGGGGCAACGGTGCGGGCGATTTCGGTAAAGTCGGCGCGCGGGCCGAGGATTGCCAGGGCTTCCTGCCACTGGCTGGCGACGGCGGCGAGCAGAGACGGCGTTTCGCCGATCTGTGCGGCGACGTCCACCGCGAGGGCGGCGTCCCGGGCCATCAGGCCCATCGAGAAGCCGGAATCGTGGGTGCCGGTGAGGACCCAGTTGGGGTACATGGCGGCGGAAACCTTGCTGCCGCCGGAGGCTTCGCTGATGCTGGCCGCGGCTTTGGCCGGGTCGATGCCGTAGGCCTTGGCAACACCCAAGGCCTCACCCACGGAAACCAGGTTGGCGGCCGCCAGCACGTTGTTGAGGAGCTTGACCACGTTACCGCTGCCGGGGCCGCCGATGTGGCTGTACTTGCCGCCGGTGAGGGCGAGCAGGACAGGTTCGGCGGCGGCGAGTGCGGCGTCGGTGGCCCCAACGAACGCGCTCAAGGATCCGGTGGCGGCGCCGTCACGGCCGCCCGACACCGGGGCGTCAACGAAGGCCGCTCCCTTTGCCGCGGCGAGTTCTGCCATCTGCTTGCTGGTGGCGGGTTCGGAGGTAGTGGTGTCGATGATGGCTATGGTTCCGGGTGCGGCGAGAAGTTGCGGGACGGTGGTCTCCACGATGCTGGCCGCGGGGAGGGAGAGCACCGCGTAGGGGGTGCCGGCAACGTCACGGAGGTTGGCGGTGGTGGCGATGCCAGCTGCTTCTGCGGCAGCGCGGGCGCCGTCGAAGGGGTCGAACCCGGTGACCTCCCAGCCTGCCTTGTGCAGGGTCGAGGCCATTGCCCCGCCCATGGCGCCGAGGCCGATGACGGCGATCCGACGGCTGTTCGTGTGGTTCATGGGGGTACTCCTGAAAGTCTGGGTAGCGGTGTCAGTCGATATAGATGTCAAGGTCTTTCCACAGCTGCTGCGTTCGCCGGATGGCTGCGCGGCTCCGCTCGGGATGCGCCGCCTCCATCCCGGCGAGCAGGCCGTAGACCAGGGAGTTCGCGGCGGTGACGGACTGGAAGAAGGAAATCCCTTCGGAAGCCACCACCAGGAGGTGGTCAGCCGCCGCTGCCAGCCGGCCGCGGCGCATGTCGCTGATGGCGATGACCGTGGCACCGGCCTGCTTGGCCGCTTCGGCAGCCAGGATGATCTGCTTGACGGAGCGCCACATGTTGATAACCACCAGCACGTCGCCCTTGCCCAGGGTGTTGGTGCTGGACGCCAGGTGCACGCCGCCCCGGTTCTCGAGGGAGATGGGGTAGCCCATGGTGGCGCCGAGGTGGGCCATCACGCTGGCGGGGCCGGCAAAGGAGCCAATTCCGACGACGGTGATGGACGTGGCGGCGGCCATCGCCGCGATGGCCGCCTCGGCGTCGTCCGCGGTATTGGAGTCGAGCGTCAGGCGGAGGTTTTCGATGTCGTGGTTCAGGGCGTCGTGGAGCGGGCTGCGGTGTTCGCCGTGTTCGGTGAGCGTGTCCTCGGTGGAGATCATCACCAGGTACCGCGACCGCAGTTCCCGCTGCAGGTCCGGCCAGCCGCGGTAGCCCAGGTGCTGGGCCGCCCGGACCACGGTGGAGCTGTTGACGTCCGCGCGCTTCGCGATCTCGGCGATGTCCGCGTAGGAGGAGAGCTGGGGATTGCGGGCGATAACTTCCACCACCCGGCTCTGGGATTTGGTCAGCGGGACGTCCGGAAGCGCGTCGCCAAGCCATGCCTGGGAGCTGTCGGTGGAACCGGGAACTCCTGCGTCGGCGTCGGCGGCTTCCACTGCTGCGGCATTCGAGTTCAAGGGACGGAACCTGTTTCCTGTAACGCAGATCACGCTGCAAGTTGAATTGCATTAAATGTACTCTGCAATTCTTCTTGCGGCTAGTGGTTATGGGTTTCAGCCGTCTAAATCCTCGTTGTGGTAAGCGCCCGGCAGCGGGACCATGGACATATGGATGCTCAAACTCCGAAGGCCTGGGACCTGAGCCTTCCCCAGGCATTCCTTCTCTTGGCTACCAACGACACCGACGGCGAGCCCGAGGTGCCGCAGCCCGTCCTCCAGGCCGGTGTGGCGGGGGCGATTTTGGCTGAGCTTGATCTGCTCGGCGCCATTGAGCTGCGGGGCAAACACGTCTGGGCCACCGGCGTCGACGTGGAGTCCGACTACCACGAGCAGCTGGATCTGATCCGCCATAAGGCGCGGCCGCACACGCCCAAGCGCTGGGTGTCCATCCTGGAGAGCCGTGCCGTGGTGCACCGGATCTACGAGGGAATGGCGGTGCGCGGCATCGTGGACCACGTGGGCGAAAAGCACCTTGGCTTGTTTCGCACCACGCGGTACCCGGAGAAGGACCACGCCCCGGAAGCGGCCCTCCTCAAGCAGATCGACGAGGCCCTGCGCGGCGGCGGGGCCGATGCCCGGACTAATGCCCTGACCGCCCTGGCGTCAGTGACGGGACTCCTGGACAGGCTGTTCCCGGACGCCAATCGCAGCCGGGCCAGGGAGCTGGCCGCCGACCATTGGCCCTCGCATGCGGTAGCTGAGGAAATCCGCATGATCAGGGTGGTGGAGGCGGAAGCCGCAAGCTAGGGATGGCCGGGGCTCGCCACAAGGGCAAACAACGGCAGAGGCGGACGGCGGCGGAAAAGTTCCGCGGCCGTCCGCCTCTAAGATTCCTTTGTTATGAGGGGTCCCGTGATTGGGTGGCGAGCCTAATCTTCGTAGGTGTTGGCGATGTAGACGTCGCACGGGGCGTTGTGCGCCACGCTGTTGGCCACGCTGCCCAGGAGCCGGCCGATGCCGCGCATCCTCCGGTTGCCCACCACGATCAGCTTCGCGTCCAGGCGCATGGCTTCCTTGATCAGGGCGTCTGCGGGCTTGCCCCGGGCCGCGGAGTGGGTCACCTGCACGCCGGGACGGGCCCTGGACAGTTCCTGTGCCACGATTTCGGCGCTGTCTGCCTTCGAGATCCGGACCTGGTCGGACCCGGCGCCGAACGTCTCAGCCTTGTCGACATCAAAGGCGGTCACCACGTGCAGCGAGGCTCTCAGCGATTCGGCCAGATCCAGGGCCATTTCCGCTGCTTTCCTCGCGGACGCGCTGGCATCCACCCCTACAACCACTACTCCACTCATGATGTTGCCCCTTTGCTCGTTGGTGTTCCTGGCGTCCTTCCCCGTGCCCGACCTTACTAGAGGACACACTGCAATCAACGGACCACGGAGGCCTGGCCTGCCCCCTGCAGGTTAGTCAGGGCCCTCCGCTTGGTTCAAATAAGGGCGCAATTTTGCGTTGCCGGCTGGAGGATGCACCTGCAGCGCGCCATGGAGTCCCGGGGAGCGGGGGTGCCGTTGATCGGTAGAGATGCCCGGTGGGTGTCCGGGTTTGGACTGTGTGCCGGAGGCCCGGTGTCAGTAGCGGTTTTGCTGTCCAGCCTAGGGCTTCTTTGGTGTGGTTGCAGGCTTCGCAGAGCCCTTGGCCATTCTTCGCGGTGGTGGTTCCGCCGTTGTGCCAAGCGGTGATGTGGTCGTGGTGGCGGATGGGCGCGTCGCAGTACGGTGTGCGGCAGGTGTCATCCCGGACCTGGAGGAAGCGTTTGAGCCCTGCCGGGAAGAGCCTGGCCCGTAAGTCCATCGCGACCAGTTCTCCCGCTCCGGGTGCGGTGAAAAGCCGACGGACCCAGAGGGCCAGGTCTTGCCTGTCATGCGCTCCGGTGCCGGTGCCGGTGCTGGTGCTGGTTTCGGTGTCGGCTGCAGCCGCGTTCGCCCTGCCAGCTTTCCTTGCGTCGAGGAGGAGGGTGCGGGCGGTTTCGGCGGGGATGATGCCGTAGCCGGGGATCCTGGCCGGGGCGCTGTCGCCCTGGAACAGGGCCCGGTCGGTCATGACGACCTGGAGCTCGATGCCGGTGATCCCGCCCCGGGTGCCGGTGACCCGTTCAACCAGGGTGTCAGCCATGACCTGCCCGCGGGTCCGTGCCTCCCCCGCCGACCGGGCAGCATCGGCGTCCCGGGCCAGCGCGGCGTAGGCGGCCACGCCCTGGGCGACGGGCAGAAGCGCGGTCAGGTACGTCATGGTGTCCGGAGCCGGCCGCAACGACACTGTCCGCTCCGTCACAGCATGGGCTGCTCGCTTCGCAACAGAACGCGGGTCACGCCGGTAGGCCGCGGTGCGGACGGCGTTAGTGATGGCGCGGTCCCCGGCCCCGTCGAAAGTGCCGGTATCGGCGGCGAGTTCCTCATCGACCGCTGCCCGGTCCTCGGTGGTCAGGCAGGCTGTCTCTTTCACCACCAGGGTGGTCCGCCACTCGTTCAGCTGCCCGGACCTGAACGCCGTGAACGTCCGCGGCATCCCCGTGAGCGCCTTCGCCATCCCAAGAAGTCGTCCGCCCCGGGCGGGGGATTCCCGGCGTGCCAACGCAATCTGGGCAGCAACACCCGTGCCCCGCTCCTCGGCGGGGACACCGGCCGCGGCCTGCTCCCGCCGCTGGTACACATCAAAGGCAACAGCGATCTCGGCCTGCCGGGCGGCGGCCAGGGACTTCAGATCCTCCAACTGACGCAACTGCCCGATCATCCCCGCACCATCAGAGGCGACAGGCACAGCAGCCAGGATCGCCAGGGCATCGGCGATCGCGGCGACACCACAATGCCCCGCCACCGTACCGTTCTTCGGCCCTGCCGCTGCCCCAACCGCCTCCATGAATAGAGTCTTCCAGCGACGCCTGACGATCCGGTTCAGGCAAGAACGCTATGTGGAAAACCGCGGTCAACGGGATTAGAGGAGCTCCACGCTACAACCGATGCCGCGAAATCAGCAGCCCCAAACACCAAGGTGGGTTTCCACATGCCGGGCATCCGGCATCGTCCGTTGATGCCCCCTCCGGTAGCCTGTTGAAATGGTGCGAGGAATGGCCGACTACGGCGCAGAAACCATCCTGCTCGCGGGGGCGGGAAGGGCGCTGCTGCTGCAGCTTGCAGACCCCGCCGTGGGGCGCGGCGTGGACGAGCACAGCTCGTTTGTCGGCCGCCCGGTCAACAGGCTCAAGGGCACACTGACCTATGTCTACGCCATCGTCTACGGCACCGACGAGCAGGTGAAAGAGGTCCGGCGCAGGGTGAACCTCGCCCACGTGCCCGTCCGCAAAGCCGATTCCGAGGCATCGCCTGGCTACAACGCCTACGATCCGGAACTCCAGCTCTGGGTGGTTGCCACGCTCTATGACACCGCGGTGACCATCATCGAGAAGATCTACGGCCCGCTCGACGACGAATCAGCCGATGCGATGTACCAGGACTACGCACGGATCGGGACGGCCCTGCAGCTGCCCCGGGAGCTATGGCCGGCAGACCGGGACGCCTTCCGCCGCTACTGGAACGGGCGTATTTCCACGCTGCGGGCGGAGGCCGGCGGCCTGCGGGTGGGCCGCGGGCTTCTCTATCCCAAGCACACAGCACTCTGGTACCGCGCCATCATTCCGTCCGCCAGGTTCCTCACCGCCGGGCTCCTGCCGGAGCAACTCCGTGAAGACTTCGGCCTGCCGTGGAATGAGCGCCGGCAGCGCCGGTTCGACCGCACCATGAAGGTCCTGGCCGTGGCGTATCCCCGGCTTCCGCGGCGAATCAGGCACTGGTTCAAGGACTACTGCCTGGCCGAACTTGATAAAGACCTTCGCAAGAACCGCCAGCCCATACAGCGTCAGGGAGCCAGTGCGTAGTTCCACTTCAGTTGAGCAGCGGATCGATGAACGCGCCCGCCGCTTCCTGGCCACCGCCCCTACCGGCGGCTCTAGAGCGAAACTCACCGAGTTTGCGGTGTTCGGCCTCAAGCAGGGCTGGGCGTGCATCTTCGGTGCCACGCTCCTCGCCGTCCTGATGGCCGCACGGCTCTGGTACCCGGACACCGCGGCCCTGGCCCGGAATGATTTCCTGACCCTCGCCGCTGTCGCCATCCAGGTCCTCATGGTGCTGTTCAAGCTGGAGACACTCCGCGAACTGCGGGTGATCATCCTGTTCCACATCGTGGGTACCGTGATGGAGCTGTTCAAGACCGACGCCGGCTCCTGGTCCTACGAGGCCGAGGGATTCCTGCGCATCGGCGCGGTGCCCCTGTTCAGCGGCTTCATGTACGCCGCTGTGGGTTCCTACATGGTCCGGGTCTACCGGCTGTTCGACCTCCGTTTCGCGGCGTACCCCCGGCGCTGGATCACAGCGGTCCTGGGCGCGGCCATCTACGCGAATTTCTTCACCCACCACTACATCTGGGACCTACGCTGGCTGCTGCTGGCCGCCGTCGTCATCATTTATGGGCGGTGCGTCATGCACTTCCGGGTGTTCCGCAGGCAGTTCCGCATGCCGCTGGTGGCCGCGTTCCTGCTGGTGGCGCTGTTCATCTGGATCGCGGAGAACATCGCCACCTGGTCCGGAGCCTGGCTGTACCCGAGCCAGCTGGCCGGCTGGCACCCTGTGGGGCTGGAAAAGCTCGTGGCGTGGTTCCTGCTGATGATCATCTCGGTGGTGCTGGTGGCCTGGGTCTACAAACCCCAACCGCCGGAGGACGAAGACGGACGACGGCGGGAAGTCCCGGCGGCAGCAAAGGTGCGGCAGTAAGGGGCACTGCCATAACCCGTTTCAGCAGGGCCCTCGCTGGAACTTTGGCCCCGGGGTTTGATGAAGGCTGTGGACGCCACTACATCCGTCATCAGCAGCAAGAAGGCCCCGGCGTCGGATCTCCGCGACCATCACCCGGCGCACTGGGGCGGCGTCTTACTGTGGGGTTTCAGAATGCCGCGCCGATTGAGGCCAGCTGCGCAGCCGCGGCGTCGGCGTACTGGTTCCCGGGCCGTGCCAGGCCGTAGTGCTCGCGAAGCGTACGGCCGGTGTAGTCGGTGCGGAACAGCCCGCGCTCCTGGAGGATGGGCACCACCCGGTCCACGAAGGCGTCCAGCCCGGAGGGCAGCACCGGCGGCATGATGTTGAAGCCGTCGGCCGCCCCGCCGTCGAACCATTCCTGGATGGCGTCCGCCACCTGCACCGGGGTGCCGGCGAAGGTACGGTGCCCGCGGCCGCCGCCCAGCCGGCCGATCAGCTGCCGCACGGTGAGCTGCTCGCGGCGGGCCAGCTGCACAATCAGGGTGTAGCGGCTCTTGGCGCCCTCGATCTCATCCTCACTGGGCAGGTCGGCGGGCAGCTGGCGGTCCAGCGGCAGGTCCTCGGGATTGACGCGGAGGGTCTTGGCCAGCTGGATCCGGGCATACTCGGGTCTGATCAGCCGGTCCAGTTCGCGCCCGAGCTCCAGAGCTTCCTTCTCCGTCTCGCCGATCACGGGCACGATGCCGGGCAGGACCTTAATGCTTTCCGGGTCCCGGCCAACGGCGGCGGTGCGGGCCTTAAGGTCCCGGTAGAACTCCTGCGCGTCGGCGAGGGTCTGGTGTGCGGTGAACACCGCATCCGCGTACCGGGCGGCCAGGTCCTTGCCGTCTTCGGACGAGCCGGCCTGGACGATCAGCGGGTGCCCCTGCGGGGAGCGGGGGACGTTGAGCGGGCCGCGGACCCTGAAGTGCCGGCCCTCATGGTCAATGGTGCGGATCTTTTCGGCGTCGCCCCAAACGCCATCAGCCTTGTCCGCGAGTATGGCGTCATCCTGCCAGCTGTCCCAAAGTTTCCGGGCCACCTCGATGAACTCGGCGGCCCGCTCGTACCGGACGGCGTGGGCGGGCTGGTCCTCCACGCCGAAGTTCCGGGCGGCGTCCGGGCCGGCTGTGGTCACCACGTTCCAGCCGGCGCGGCCACGGCTGACCCAGTCCACGGAGGCGAACCGGCGGGCCAGGTTGAACGGCTCGTTGTAGGTGGTGGAGGCGGTGGCGATGAGTCCGATCCGCTCCGTGGCGCCGGCGATGGCGGTCAGCAGGACGGTGGGTTCCAGCTTGCCGGCCGGCCGGCGACCCACTTCGCCGAACAGGACGGGGGAGTCGGCGAAGAAGATGGAGTCCAACTTGCCCCGTTCGGCGGTGCGGGCCAGCTGCTGGTAGTGCTCCACGCGGCTGCCGGCATGGGGGTCGCTCTCCGGGAGCCGCCACGAGGCCTCGTGGTGTCCGGTGCTCATGAGGAAGGCGTTCAGGTGCAGCCGGCGCTGCGGGGACGGGTTCTGGGAAGCCATGCGGCTACTCCTTCGGAAGTGGGAAGAGGGGTCAGTGGGAGGCAGGTACGACGCCGGACGCCGGACGCCGGCCCGGAGGAACGGTGCGGGAAGGCGCGGAAAGGGATGAAGGGGAGTGCCGGCGTCGGACGATTGTGCCCGACGCGCCGGTGTTGAAATACCTAAACACGGCCGTTGCGGCCTTGGCCAGCACCGTGAAACGGGAGGAAATGGCGCTACTTATTGCGCCATTCCGGGGTCAAAGCAGGCAATGCGGCGCCATGATCCGCAACGCGGGTTAATGTGGGCTGGAAGGGTTGGGATATGGGTCGATGGGAGAAGCGCATGCGTCACGGGGTCCCTGCTGCGGCTGCCGTCTTTGGCGCAGGAATTTTGCTGGCCGGCTGCACCGCCGCCCCGGCGCCTCCGCCGGGAACCACGTCCCCTGCACCGGTAAGCACGCCTGCCCCCGAGACCTCCGCCGCACCGCCGTCCGCTCCGGCTTCCTCCAGTCCCGCCACCGAAGCTCCCACAGCGGCCGCCACCATCGCCGGCGCCCCGCAGCAGGTGGCGGCGGACCTTAACGCTCCCTGGTCGGTGGTCTTCCGGAACGGGACGCCGCTGGTCAGCGAGCGGAACAGCGGGCAGATCCTTGAACTCCGCCCGGACGGCTCCTCGCGGTCCATCGGAACGGTGGAGGGGGTGGCGGCCCGCGGCGAGTCCGGCCTGCTGGGCCTTGCCGTGGGCAGCCAGGGCGACCTTTACGTGTATTCGACGGCGGCGGACGGCAACCGGGTCCAGCGCTTCCCGGTCAGCGGCGAACCGGGGTCCCTCACGCTGGGCCGGCCGGACACGCTCCTTGACCGCATCCCGTCGGCGAGCATCCACGACGGCGGCCGGATCGCCTTCGGCCCCGACGGCATGCTGTACGTGACGGCGGGCGATGCGAGCCAGCGTGACAGCGCCCAGGACCGCGGCTCCCTTGCCGGCAAGATCCTGAGGATGACGCCCGACGGCGACGTTCCGGCGGACAATCCCTTCCCCGGTTCGCTGGTCTACAGCTATGGCCACCGGAACCCGCAGGGCATGGCCTGGGCGGACGATGGAACCATGTTCGCCACGGAATTCGGCCAGAACACCTGGGACGAATTGAACATCATCACGCCCGGCGCCAACTACGGGTGGCCCACGGTTGAGGGAATCGCTGGCCGGGAAGGCTTCGTGGATCCGGTCCAGCAGTGGCGGCCCGGTGCCGCAAGCCCCAGCGGCATGGCCCACGCCGGCGGCACCTTGTTCGTGGCCAACCTGCGCGGCCAGGTCCTACGGTCGGTCCCCGTCTTGGATCCCGGCACGTCCACGGAGCATTTCAGCCGCGAATACGGCAGGATCCGGGACGCAACGGTGGCGCCGGACGGCCGGCTGTGGTTCCTGACCAACAACACCGACGGCCGTGGCGACCCCCAACCCGGGGATGACCGGATCCTCGCCGTCGACCTGGCGGACGGGTGAGCCGGCACCCCGTCAGCTTCGCGCGCCGGCCTGCGCCAGTTCCACGATCTTCTCGGTGGCGGCCCAGGAGGCGAGCAGCTTGAGCGCCTCGTCGGAGGGGCTGCCGGGTACACGGTGAGGGAGTGCCCGGGGTCCTCCTCAAGGCCCAGCACCTGGTAATTCAGTTCCAGGAGTCCCACCACGGGATGCTGGAAGAACTTGGTTCCGGCGTAATGGCGGCGGACGTTGTGCGCAGCCCACAGCGTCCGGAATTCCTGGCTGCGCATGGACAGCTCACCAACCAGTTCGGCGATGCCCTTGTCGTGCGGGTTCCGGCCCGCCTCGCGGCGGAGGATGGCAACGTTGGTGTTGGCTGCCCGCTCCCAGTCCGTGTAAAAATCACGGGACCGTCGGTCCAGGAAGATGAAGCGGGAGTGGTTCCTGCCTGAGGGGCATGGTGGGCACGTACGGCGCGGAGGACCGCGACGGCACCATCACCCAGGGCGGCTACTCCACCCATGTTGTGGTCACCGAGCACTTTGTGGTTGGCATTCCGGACGGCCTGGAGCTGGACGTCACAGCCCCGCTGTTGTGCGCCGGCATCACCACCTACTTGCCGCTGCACCGCTGGGGTGCCGGCCCCGGCAAGAAGGTGGCCGTGGTGGGCCTTGGCGGGCTGGGCCACATGGCCGTCAAGCTCGCCGCAGCCATGGGCGCCGAGGTCACCGTCCTGTCCCAGTCCCTGAAGAAGCAGGAGGACGGCCTGCGCCTGGGTGCAACCAGCTACTTCGCCACCAGCGATCCCGGCACCTTCGAGCAGCTGGCCGGCAGTTTTGACCTGATCATCAACACGGTCAGCGCGTCCATCGACATCAGCGCCTACCTGCAGCTGCTGACGCTCGACGGCGCCCTGGTCAACGTGGGGGCCCCGCGGAGCCGCTCCCCGTCAACGCCTTCGCGCTGATCGGCGGCATCCCCGAGACCCAGGAGAGGCTCAACTTCTGCGCCGAGCATGGCATCGGCGCCGACATCGAGGTCATCCCGGCAGAGAAGATCAATGATGCATACGAACGTGTCCTTGCCTCTGACGTCCGCTACCGCTTCGTGATCGACACCGCCACGCTGTAGCCGGGAACCGCGTAACGGCGGGCCGGCCCCGGAAGGTGCCGGCCCGCCGTCGTGCGTGGGGCGTTACGTCCTTTTGTTATGCCCCGCAACGGTTCTGCGGCAATCAGCCCGCTCGGGGGTCCGGATTCCAGCTCCAGTTCCACAATTGAAGGACCAGTTTTCCAAGCCCCGGAGGGTGTGATGAAAAGGTCCGGCGGGTTGCTTCCCGCGTTGATCCTGGTCGGTGCGGCGGTGGCCGGATGCGGCCCGCAGGCAGGACCCCCGGCGTCGTCGCCCACCACAACGGCAGCGTCCGCCTCCCCAACTCCCTCGGCGTCGTTACCGGCCGCCACGGCTCCCGTCACCGCAACTGCAACGGCAGCAAGTCCCGCGCCCGCCACCACTGCCACGAGGGGGTCCCTGAAGACCTTTACGACGGCGGACGGCCAGTTGGCGTTCGACCTCCCCGCCACGTGGAGCGTGCGCGATCCCGCCGGGGAACTTCCCGAGGGCGGCGGTGCCTTCGCGGAGGTGACCAACGAGGCCGGCAGGCCGATGGCCACGCTGCGGACCAACATGGCCACGGGCTCCACCTGCCTGGAGAAGTACCCCTATGAGGTCCTGGAGTCGCAGGAGCTGCCGGCCCTTGCGCAGGACGGCGAGGTGCCACGGTTCATCTACGAAACCCGGGGCAACGCCGCAACCCCCGGTCCCGCTGACACGCCGGCCGCGGCGTATGGCATCGTTTCCGTTCCTGCCCCCACCGGTGACCTGGCCTGCCCCATGTTCCACTTCTTCACCTGGCCGCCCACCGCCGCCATGTTCGGTGCGTTCTACAACCCGGAGAACAACAGGACCCCAGGCGCCGAGTCCCTGCCTTACCTGGAACAGGCCCGCAGGTACATGGACACCACCGAGTACCAGAACATCCGCAGGATGATCACCTCGCTCCGGCCGGTGGGCTAGAAGACCCGCAGGTCTCCGCCATCCGTTCCCGCAACCACAACGAATTACTGCCATGAACTACTACACCCCGGCGGCGCAGGAAAGAGTCCGGGACGCCGCATATGACGCAGTGGAAAAAGTACTCGACGGCATGTTCTCGCCGTTGAACAGGCACGCGCTGAACGCGCGCTGGAACCAGGCCTGCGAAGCCATGGCAAAGTACCTGGAAGCCCAGGACACCGGCGAGGAGTAGGGCCCGCCCCTACTCCGCAGCCCGGGACTCGAATGCTTCCCGGTCCAGGAACACCAGTTGCGCCTCCTTTTCGGGCAGCCGGACCTTGGGCCCGGTCTCGAAGCCGAAGCTGGTGAAACGGCGAATGGCTTTGGCGTTCCGCGCATCAGGCTCGGCCACCACACGGTCCTTCGCCGGATCGGAGAGCACGAACCGCACCAGCGCGGACAGCAGGGTGGCCGTGAAGTTCGGGACCGGGCGCGCAGCCGGGGCCAGCAGCAGGTGGATGCCGGCATCCCCGGCACGGGCCGGATATACCTCGCCCACGGGATCGTGCAGCGGCTCGTACGTCTGGAAGACGCCGGCGGGCTCGCCGGCAACGGTTATCAAGAACCCGTGGTGCGTGTCCAGGCTGTCCAGGAACGCGTAGACGTCCCGGACCTCGTCCCGGCTCCAGCCGTTCATGCCCCAAAATTTGGCGCGCTCCTCCCGCACCCAGCTGTGCACCAGGTCAGCGTCCTGTTCAGGTGCCAGGCGGAACAGCCGGAGGCGGCCCAGGCCCGGGAGGTCCTCCGCGTAGACGGCGTCCCGGATTGTGTGCGGAAGTCCGGACTCGATGCTTGTCATGGGGTCTCCTTGGTGAGCTGGTCCCAGTCGGTGGTGACGGGGATGAGTTCGCCGGCGGCCCAGAGCGGCAGCTGGCTGAGGAAGTTCGGGTCATCGGGTTGTCCGGACGCGCCGAACGGCACGATCCACCGGCTCTTCGCACGATCGGAGAGGTCCCAGACGTAGCGGGCCACGGGTCCGCGGAAGGACGCATCCGTCACGCCCGGCAGGCTTTCCGTGCACAGCACGCAGCTGGTGTCCCCGGACAGGGCGGTGGCCGGCACGGCGGGCGCGGCGGCGCACGCGCCCGGGAAATCCGACAGCGAGTGCAGCGGCAGGACCGTGTGGCTTTCGCCCCAGGCAGCGGACGACGGCGATGCTGCCGCCGCCTCCAGCGCCCGGCCCGCCGCGGCTGCCACGTCCAGGCCGTGCCCGGCGCCCTTGGCAATGATGGTTTCCAATGCGAAGCCAACCCGGGACACCGGGTTCAGCCAGGGTGCGAACAGGGCCGAGTGCCCGGCGGGGGCCGCGAGCGGTGCCAGCAGGGGAGCGCCGGCCAGCGCGGCCACAAGTGCCGAACGCCAGGCCGCGAAAGCTCCGGCGTCCGTGCTCGCGGCATGCATGTCTCCGTCCCATCCCAGCAGCCGGTCCCGCAGGTCCCCGGCAGGGGCGGAGAGGCGGACCCCATTCTCCCCGCCCAGTTCCGCCAGCAGGGCACGCAGCGCAGGCCAGGCCCCCAGCCGGCAGTCCATGTGGATCCGCTGCATGTCCTCCGCGTCCAGGTTGTCCCCGGCTTCTTCCAGCAGCTGGCGGATCCGGCGTGCCCGGTGGGCGGGGGCGAACTCCAGCCCGGTCAGGCTGCCGCCGCCGGACTCACGGTCATTGGCGTTCACCGCCAGTGTCTCCACCCGTGACACCGGCAGATCCACCCATTGGCCCGTCCACCGGTGCTGCGGCGACTGGGCAGGGACGGGACGGACCCGGTTCGCCGGGTTCCGCACCGGAACCTTGCCCGCCACCAGCTGCCTGACGTCACCGCCGGCATCGGCGGCCAGCACGCAGTTGACCGGCTCCACCCAGGCCTCCAGGGCAGCCTCAATCTCCGCGGCGCTGCGGCTCCGCAGCAGCGGCAGGAGGGCCTCGAAACCCAGCCACCAAGCGGCCCGCGACGGTGCCCGCAGGCTCAGCGCACCGCCGTCGGGCCCGCCCGAGATGACGGGGCCGCGGGCTGTCTCAATCACGTCCACCGTCTCCGTGGCGGCGCCGCGGACCAGGATCTTCTCCTGGTGGTCGGCAACCACCGGCTCCCAGCCGTCCGGGCCGAGTGCCTGGAGGGTGGCGCCGTCGCGCCTTAGCTGTTCACGGTAAAGGTCCTGGTAGTCGGCCATGGCATTGGTGACGGCCCACGCCGCCGTCCCCGTGTGGCCGAAGTGCGGCAGGCCGGGCACGCCGGGAAAAGCCAGCCCAACAACGTCGAACTCCGGGCAGGCAAGCCGCACCTGCTGGTAGACGCCGGGCAGTTCCAGGAGCCGGTGCGGGTCGCCGGCGAGGAGCGGTGCGCCGGAGCCGGTCAGGCCTCCCGCGGCGGCCCAGGCGTTGCTGCCCGCCCAGACCGGGGCCTCGATGCTGAAAAGCTCCACGGCTTCCGGGCCAAGGGTCCGGGCCACGTGGTCCCGCCACAGCTTGTTGGGAAAGGTGCTGAACAGGATGTGGTGGACCAGGAAAACGCCGAGCGGAGTCCACGGCTCCCAGCGGGCAGGCGCCGTGGCCGTGTACCCGAACTCCCGCGCATCCCGCCGGCCGGCATCCAGGGCGTGGTTCACCCCATCCACGTAGGCCCCGCACCACTGCTGCGTGGCCGGATCCAGGTTGTGGAAGCAGCGGCGGGCGGTGTCATCGATCCGCGCCTGCCGGGCAAACCGGTCCCATACCACGCCGTCCGGCCCCAGGTGTTCCGCTGTCCTGCCCTCCGAGCGCCAGCGCTCCACCTCGATCTGCCAGGAGCGGTCGGTCGCGGCGTTCGCACCCTGCAGGAAGGCAAGCTCCGTGGCCGACCCGGCACGCAGGTGGGGGATTCCCCACGGGTCGCGGAATGTCTCAGCGGCCATGGTGCGGAATTGCGGCAGTGGTGGGCACGGGTCTTTTCCTTCTCTTAGGTAAGCCAAACCTAAGTAAGGGTACGGGGACGGGCGGGCCATCCCCAAAACCCGTGGCGCAACAAACGGCTCCGCAGCCTAAGGCGTGAGCGCGGCCAGGATCGAGGCGGCGGGTCCCTCCACGGCGTGCCGGAACCCGGTGCCCGCCCAGAGGTTCAGCCAGTCCGGATCCCCGGCCGCGGCGGCCGCTGCGCGCAGGGGAGTGGTCAGGTGGTGGATCTCCGGGTAGCCATAGGGTGCCTCAGCGTCGTGCAGGCGCATGAATTCGTTGGTGAGGCCGCGGGCATTCCTGCCGGAAAATGACCGGGTCACGGCGGTGGCGGTGAAGCTCCCGGAAGCCAGCGCTGTCCGGTGTGCGGCCTTGGTCCCGGCCTCGTCCGCGCACAGGAACGCCGTGCCCGCCTGGACTGCTGCCGCACCCAGGGCCAGGGCCGCGCGGACATCCGCTGCGGTGGCAATCCCTCCGGCGGCGAACAGCGGCAGCGGAAGGTCCGCGAGCCCGCCCAGCAGGGTGTGCAGGGGCTGTGTTTCATCGGCGGCGGGATCGAAGGTGCCGCGGTGGCCTCCGGCTTCCGGCCCCTGCACGGCGAGCGCGTCCACGCGGGCGTCGAGCGCCTGCAGGGCTTCGGCGCGGGAAGTGACGGTGGCGAGGACGGCGATCCCCCTCTGCTGAAACGCCTCGATGACAGCGCTGTCCGGCAGGTCGAAGGTGAAGGAGACGACGGCGGGCGCCAGCTCCAGCAGGACGTCCACCTTGTTGTCCCAGTCGTCATCGTCGTGCCGGGGATCCCCCAGCCGGATGCCGAAGCGCTCCGCGTCGGGCGCCAGGGCCTCGGCATATGCGCGCAGCGCATCGGGGTTGCTGAACGGGGGCTGGGGAACGAACAGGTTGACGCCGAATGGCCTGCCCGTGAGGCTGCGGGTGGTCGCAATATCCGCCCGCATGGCATCCGCCGTCTTGTAGCCCGCGGCCAGGAAACCCAGTCCGCCGGCTTCGCTCACCGCGGCCGCCAGCCGCGGCGTGGACGGTCCGCCGGCCATGGGCGCCTGGATGACGGGAACCGGCAGGGAAGCGGGATCGAATCGGGACATGGGCTGGTTACTCATGGATTCCTTGTGGTGCCTTGGCGACTCCGGTGGACGCCGCCTGTATGCCAAGCTGCTTGAGGAGTCCCACGATACCCAGGATGGCGGTAACGGCAGCACCCCAAAACACCCGGAAGCCTTCTGGCACTGGGGGAAACGCCCTAGTCCTGTCAGTGCTGGCCGCGGGGTGCCACCTTGTAGGAGCCGCTGATGGCCACGCGGTTGAAGGTGTTGATGACCATGGCCACCCAGGTGATGGCTGACACCTGCCCCGGCGTCAGGACCGCTACGGCGCTTTCATACTGGCCCACCTTGGAGTGGGACTCTTCGATCCGCGTGATGTACTCGGCCAGGGCAAGTGCAGCCTGTTCCTGGTCGTCGAAGTACCGCGTTTCCCGCCAGGCTGGCAGGACACCCAGCCGCTCCGGGTCCTCGCCCTTGGCCAGGGCGTCCGCAGTGTGGATCCGCAGGCAGTAGGCGCAGCCGTTGATCTGGGACACCCGGATCTTGACCAGTTCCAGGAGCAGCGGGGAGACGCCTTCTGCGAGCGCAGCCTGGTCCGATTCCTGTGCCAGCGTGGCCAGGGTGCTGTACAGCCGCGGATGCCTGCTGCCGACGTTTGTCCGTGCCGGGGTGGTGGTGATGGTCATGGTTCCGGTCCTTCTGCCAAGTCGGTGAAGCGCCAGTTCCGGCGCTTGTTCAACTATGGTTCGGTCCGGATACCAGGGGCCACGGAATGGAACGAAGTGGCACTGAACGTCCCATTCCGCATCACCCGGAGCCGGGCTGCTGCAGGTAGGCGGCGGTGGCGCAGCTGCGCACGGCTAGGCCTGTCAGCTGGCGAAGGAAGGCAGGATTGATCGGGTCCCCGGTGCCCACCAGGCGGTGGTAGACCGCGCCGTACACGGCGTCCACCACCGTGCCCAGGTCCACATCCGGGCGGACCTGCCCGCGGGTCCGCCCGCGCTCCAGGACGGCCAGGAAACCGTCCCGGCGGTCCCGGAGCAGTGTCTGGCGGTACAGGCTTGCGAACTGCGTGCTCCTGATGGCTTCGGCAAGCAGGTTGGCCACGGTGGACGCCGTTTCTCCCTCATCCAGGCACTTGGTCAGCGCCACCAGGTAGGCGTACAGGTCCTGCCGGACATCCCCGGTTTCCTCCACGTGGGTCAGCAGGTTGGTCTTGAAGGTAAATGCCTCCAGCACCAGAACCTGCCGGGACGGCCAGTGGCGGTACAGGGTGGATCTGCTGACGCCGGAGGCCCTCGCTACCGCGTCGATAGTGACGTCGTCGTAGCTGAGCCGGTCGATCAGGCCGCTGGTGGCCGCCAGGACGCGGAGGCGGATTTCCGATTCGCGGGAGCCGGCGGCCGGCCGCGCAGGGTCAGCGGCCCGGCGTGCCGCGGCGGATACCCCGCGGCGTCCTTGCCGGGGTTCGCCGGCTGTTCCTTGCATGGTACCCATGGGGCCCTCCCGCCGTCGTCGTGCCTTTGTCCCCAAGGTCAGCTGCGGACCGGTCCGGTCGATTCCCGGATGACAAGTTCCATGGACGGGAGCGGCGGGGCTTCCGACGCCGGCTGCCCGCCGCGGAGGCGTGCGATCAGTTCCGTCATGCTGCGGGTTCCGAGCGCCTCAAGGTCCATGTGGACCGTGGACAGGGACGGGATGTGGAACTTTGATTCCGGTGTGTCATCCCAGCCGAAAACGCTGACCTGGTCCGGTACCGGGATGTCCTGGTCATGCAGTGCGCGGATAACCCCGATGGCCACCTGGTCGTTGGCCGCCACCACCGCCGTGACGTCCCGGATGGCCGCAACCTTGAGCCCCGCCTTGTAGCCGGAGGCTGCGGACCAGTCAGTCGCTTCGATTCCGTGCGAGGTGAGCCCGAGGGCCTGGACGGTTTCCTCGTACGCAGCCCTGCGGTTGCGGGCCGACGGCCACCCGGCGGGTCCCGCCACGTGGAAAAAGTCCCGGTGGCCCAGCGAGGCCAGGTGCTCCACGATCCTCGCCGCAGGTGTCCCGTCCGCGAGGCTGCCCAGCGCCCGCATCCTGTTGTCGTATTCCCCGGCTACCACCAGCGGAACCTTGGGCGGCTGCCGGTTTCCGGCCGGTCCCGGCCAGGGGACGAAGGACAGGATCCCCGCAATATCCTCGGCGGCCAGTAGCGCGTCCAGCTGCCGTCCGCGGGCGTCTGCAGTCCCCTCCATGGCCACCACGTCCACCCGGTAGCCCGCGGAATGCGCGGCCGCGGCTGCACCGTTGAGCATTCGGCTCGGGAAGTACAGGGACGCTTCGGGCACTACCACAACCACGCGGTACAGTTCGCGGGACCGGAGCGAACGGGCAGCGAGATTGGGGGTGTAGTTCAACTCCGCCAGGGCCTTTTCAACGCGCTCCAGCGTGCTCGGCTTCAGCGCGTTCCTGTCCCTCAAGTAGCGCGAGACGGTCTGGTGGGAGACGCCGGCCAGCGCCGCGACGTCGTAAATAGTGGGCGCCTTCGATCGTCCCGCGCCAACTGTTTCCTGCACCATCTTCGTGGCGTCCCTTCACATGCCGTTCCCGCGCAGGCGGGAGGGATCCGGCTCCCAGCCTAAACCCTCCCCGCTGAACACTGGCCGGAGCTCTGGCCGGAGCCGGACTGCCGGAGCCAGCCAGGGGCGGGTTCAGTAGAGGAAGATGTCGATCCATTCCCGGTTGTGGGCGTGGATCAGCACCAGGAACAGCACGAAGTCGAACAGCAGGTGGACGCTGACAATGTAGGAGAGGGACTTGGTCACCGTGAAGAGCCGCGCCTGCAGCAGCGCAAACGGGAAGATGAAGAAAGGCGCCCAGGCGTGGAAACCGAGCTCCCACAGGAACGACGTGAAGAGTACGGCCTGCAGCAGGTTGGCCTGCCAGTCGGGGAGGTGCCGGCGGAACAGGGTGAACGCGGTGCAAATGAAGAACAGCTCATCCCAGATGCCCAGCGCGTTGGTCCCCAGGAAGAGCCGGGCAATGCCGTCCACGTCATTGACGGCCGGCCAGTTGTTGTAGACGCCGGTGCGGATCATGTAGACCGGCATCAGCGCATAGCCGATCACCAGGACGGCCGGCAGGTACCACTTCTCTGCGCGCGTCCACGGCTGTCCGGTCCTGACGGGGAACCGGATGGCATGGTCCTTGGTGATGAACCGGGATACGGCGTAGGGGATGCCTACCGCCAGGATCATTGCGGTTCCCATCACCGCCATATGTTCGGTGCTGATATCCGTGGTGATGGGCACCAGGCTCATGGCTGTCAGCCCCACCTCGATCAGCGCCAGGTCAATCAACAAACGCCTGCTGACGAACCCCGCCAGGACAAGTGCCGCAGCCAGGAGTAGGAAGCCGGAGAGCCTGTCCTCCCGCGCAAACAGCAGGAAGCCCGACGCCGATACGAGGGCCGCGGGGACCACGGCCACTGTAGTGCGGGTAGGCTTTCCTGTTTCCGCGCCCTGGAGATCGGCTTGCGCCTGTGATTGCTGCCTCATCACGTCCCTATGCTTCAGTGGCGCTTCCGGTGGATGCTCAAAGTCTACTTGCCGACCGGACACCGGGCGAGGTGCGGCGGTTCACCACAGCAGCGTCAGTTCCAGGTCCACGGCGGGCCGGGCGTCCCTCCAGGCGTCGAGCACCGGGCTGAGCCGGGATTCGGCGCCGGCCAGCCCCAGCCGCGTCGCGTCGGACGATGCCGGCACGTGGTGGTGCCCGTCGTCGGGAGTTCCATGGGAGCATTCCGAGCACAGGAGGCGCATCCCGGACCAGTCATCGGCGCCCATGCCGTGCTGCTCCAGGAGATCGGAGAGTTCCTGGAGGTCGTCCGGTGTTGCCCCGGCCACCTGGGCCTGCCACGTGGGCAGGCCGGAGTCCTCCAGCCGCAGGAGCTGGTCGAATACCGCCACGTCCTGCCCGCCCAGCCTGCGGAACCCCTTCGGTTCGCCGTCGTGCAGGACGACGTCCCTGAACCGGTGCCCGGATTCTGGCAGCGGGACACTCGCGATGACGGCGTGGGCGGGGCTCCTGCGCCAGCACCAGACCACTTCAGTGGCGCCGGCGGAGGGCAGCACCTGGTGGGGAAGGCTTGGCTGGTCCGGATTCAGCCGGATGGGCGCCAGGCCGAAATTGGAGTCGATGGGATCGTAGCCGGTTCCCATGCCCTTAATGCCGTAGGCAGCCCAGGCCCGGCGGGCGGTTGCCCAGTCGCCCAAGGCCGTGGAGGCGATTCCCAGGTTCCAGGCGGCGGGGTTGACGCCGTCGAAGTCCGCCGCCTCCACGGGCGTGAAGAGCTCAACGGCCCGGGCGTTGCGTTCCAGGCTTTCAGCCCACTTGCCCAGCGCCTTCGACAGCAGCCCGGCATGGAACCAGGCGTAGAAGGAGTCCGGCGCGAGGCGCAGCATTTCGCCCGCCAGCGCCCTTGCCTTGTCCGTTTCGCCGGCGTCGTCCGCGGCTGTCCAGTCGGACCACACATCCCGGGGCGCACGCTGCTCCCCATGGCCCTGCCATTTGCGAACCGTCACCCGTCCAGTATGCAGGGGCCGCCGGGTGCGCACCATGGCCTTACGGCCCCCTGTCCGGATTAAGGCGAAGCGTACGACGGCGGGGGGGGGCCGGCGTCGTACGCTTCGCCTTCGAAACGGGTTGCCGCTTAGGCGCCCACCAGGGCGTTGTCCTCGCCGCGCACGCTCAGCGTGAAGGTGTTGGGGCCGCTGCAGGTCACGGCAACCCGGCATGTGGTGGTGTTGTGCCGTGCCGAAAGGTCGCTGATCGCGGAGTCCAGGGTGTGGTGGAGGGAGGCTTTGTCCCAGATCTTCAGGGTCACGGAGTCAGTGGCATCGAACGTCATTATTCAACTTCCATTTCTTGCGGTCTGGCGGCCCGATCATGTCCGGCCGTGTCCTCGTCAGTGAGGACAAACAGTAGGGAAAGCGCATTCCCATGTTTCATGGTGCATGGCCCCCGGATGAATGGCAACCCGAACGGGGGTTTGTGAGCAAGCACACCGGAGGGCGGGAAAGCCCGCCCGGCTGCGCTAAAGGGCCGGATTCAGGCTGAGGGTGAAGGTGTTGGGGCCGCTGCAGGTCACTGCGATGCTGCCCTTGTCAGTGTTGTGGCGGGCGGAGAGGTCCTCCACAAGCGTGTCCAACGTGGCGTGGACGGCGGAGCGGTCCCAGATTTTGAGGGTCACGGATTCGGCAGTTTCAAACGTCATTGTTCAGTACTTCCTTGCATTGGTCCGGCCGGTAAAGCCGGAAAGTCGGCCTGCTCGCGCCGTGGGGCGTTCGGCCGCCCGCTGGGCATGCCGGCGCGCCTCATTGCGTCACCAGGATGGGTAAGGGCCGGAAACACCTCCTGCCCTGCCCTTCCATGGTGCCGAAACCGAAAGGGTGCTCTCAACCAAATCGCCGTTTATTGCAAGTGAATCTCATCACGCATGGACGGGCGCCGCCCCCACCGTTCCCAGCGGGATAACGTGCGGACGGCCTTCGGTGGGTTCGGCCACCACGTGGGCGTCCAGGCCGAACACCTCCAGCAGGCACTCGGGGGTGATGACCGCGGACGGGCTGCCCTGCGCCACGATGGCGCCGTCCTTCATGGCGATGATGTGGTCCGAGTAGCGGGCGGCCAGCGAGATGTCGTGGAGCACCATCACGATGGTCCGGTGGTGCTCGCGGTTCAGCCGGCGGACTAGTTCCAGCACATCCACCTGGTGGGCCAGATCCAGGTACGTGGTGGGCTCGTCCAGCAGCAGGATCCCCGTTTCCTGCGCCAGCGTCATGGAAATCCAGGCCCGTTGCCGCTGTCCGCCCGAAAGGTCCTCGAGCGGTGAATCTGCCAGTCCCAGGATGTCGGTGGCCTCCAGGGCAGCCTCTACTACCCCTTCGTCGGCAGCGGAAAACTGCTGGTACCACTTCTGTCGCGGGTGCCTGCCCCGGGAGACGAGGTCCGCCACCGTCAGTCCGGACGGCGCAGTGGGGGCCTGTGGCAGCACGCTGATGCGGGTGGCGATGTGCCGGGTGGAGTGTTCCCGGAGCGGGATGCCGTCCAGCAGTACGTTGCCGGACCGGGGGTTCAGCAGCCTGCCGAGGCCCCTCAGCAAGGTGGACTTGCCGCAGCCGTTGGGGCCGATGATGGAGGTGACCCGGGCGTCGGGGACATCGAGGGTGAGGCCGCTGATGATGTCTGCGCCGTCGTAGCCGAGACTGACGTCCCGGGCACGGAGGCCCTGTTGCCGGGTGGACATGTTCAACTCAGCCTCCGCTGGTATTTGAGGATCAGGTGGATCAGGAACGGTGCCCCCACCACGGCGGTGGCCACGCCCACCGGCAGCGGGGCGGCGAGGGCATTGGCGGACAGGGTGTCCGCCAGCAGCACGAAGATGGCGCCCACCAGGGCGGACACCCCCACGGAGGGAATCACGGTGGATGCCAGTGCCCGGGCAATCCGGGGACTTGCCAGGGCAACAAACGCCACGGGTCCCGCCGTCACGGTCGCCACCGACGCGAGCAGGACGGCGAGGGCCAGGACAACCAGGCGGACCGCGCCGATCCGGGCACCAAGCCCGACGGCGGTGTCCTCACCCAGGCTGGTGAGCAGCAGCCACCGGCCGCTTAGCATCGCAGCCAGGAGCAGCACCGCAGCACTGAGCGCCATGGGCTGGACGGTTTCCCAGTCCTTTCCATTGAGCGAGCCCATCATCCACGTGAGCGCCTGGGCGGCGCTTGTCACGTCGCCCAGGGTGAGGATCCACGTGGTGAGGCTGGCTGCCAGGCCGGAGATGCCCAGGCCGGCCAGCACCAGCCGGTAGCTGTCCAGCCCGCGCCGGTAGGAGAGCAGGTAGACGGCGACTCCGCTGGTAATGCCTGCGGCGAACGCGGCAGCGGGCATGCCCACCGTCGCGGCCAGCCCGCTCAGGCCCGCGTGGCCCCCGCCCGCGATGACCAGCACGGCCACTGCCCCCAGCGAGGCGCCGGCCGTTACTCCCAGCAGGTCCGGGCTTGCCAGCGGGTTGCGCGCTACGGTCTGCGTGATGGCGCCGGCGGCAGCCAGGCAGGCTCCCACTACGACGGCGGCCACCATCCGCGGTGCGCGGAACTCCGTTACTGCCAGGTGGATCCGGGTGTTGGAGTCGTCGCCCAGAAGGGCCCGGAGGACGTCCGGGTAGGCCATGGGTGTGCCGCCGAAGGCAACGTGCAGCGCCATGGCGGCCACCGTTGCCAGGACCAGCAGGACCGCCACCACCAGCACGCGGACGTTGAAGCGGACGGAAACGGGGCCTGCCCGCAGCGCCCTGATGCCTGTGGGGCTCGGGGAAGTTTTCCGGAGCTGCGCCTTCTGGAGGACGGTCATAGCGTCTGCAGCCTCTTACGCCTGGCCAGGTAGATGAAGAAGGGTGCGCCCACCACGGCAAGGACCACGGCGACCGAGAGTTCGCCGGGCCTGGCGATCAGGCGTCCCGCCGTATCAGCGAGCAGCACCACGGTGGCGCCGGTAAAGAGCGAAACCGGTACCAACCAGCGGTAGTCCGGGCCGGTGATGGTACGGGTGAGGTGTGGAACCAGGAGTCCGGCGAAGGCGATGGGGCCTGCCAGGGTCACGGCAGTACCGGCAAGGAGGGTGACCGCGCCAATGCCCACGGCGCGTGCCCGCAGCACCGGGATGCCGAGCGAGACGGCGGTGTCCGTTCCCAGCGCCAGCGCGTTCAGGGCGCGGATGTTGAGCAGGGCAAGCAGCACTCCGGCAGCGATGAACGGCCACACCAGCTCGAGGACCCCGGTCCTGCCGGCCAGGGAACCCACCTGCCAGAACCGCAGGGTGTCCAGGGCCTGGTCGTTGAGCAGGACGATTCCGGCCACAAGTCCGGAGCACAATGCAGTGACGGCGGCACCGGCGAGCACCAGCGTCACAGGGGTGGTTCCGTAGCGGGCCGCCGAGCCGATCATGAACACCAGGACGCTGGCCGCGAGGGCACCGGCGAAGGCCAGCAGTGCCTGGGCCAGGGCGGGAAGGTCACCAGCAATGGCGGTGGCAGCCACGATGGCCAGCGCGGCTCCCTGGTTGATCCCCAGCAGGCCGGGGTCCGCCACGGGATTCCGGGTGTGGCCCTGGACCAGGGTTCCCGCCAGGCCGAGGCAGATACCGGCGCAGATTCCCAGCACGGTGCGGGGCCAGCGCAGTTCGCGGATGGTCACGTCCATGACGTCGCCAGTGGGAGTGAACAGGGCGTGCCAGGCTTCCTGCAACGAGGAGGGCTGCCCTCCGATGCAGATGCTGAGCACGCTGGCCAGGAACAGGGCCAGCACCGAAGCCAGGAACCAGGCTGCCCGGTTCCGGGGAGCCTTCCGCGGCGGGGGAACGGGCGCAACGGGTCCTGCCGGCGCCCGTTCCACCATGGGGCCCGGCTCAAAGTTCAGCGTTTTCACATCGGACTTTCTATTACGTCACGGGTTTGTGAGCTATTCCTCCAAATGCTGCTACAGTCTACGGCAGACGCAGGTAAGCCTTACCTAATGCGTCGCAGACCCGTTCCGTTTATGAAGGCATCCCCGTGAAAACTCGCATCTCCAGGCAGCTCACTGCTGCCGCCGCCGGCGTGGTCCTCCTGGCCACAGCGGCCTGCGGCTCCCTGGCCGCCACCACCAGCAGCACCGCCACCACCGCCGCTGCCGAGGCCGCCGGATTCCCGCTGACCATGGAACACACCATGGGCTCGACCACCATCGAAGAGGTCCCGAAGCGCGTAGTTGCGCTTGACCCCAGCTACATCGACGCGGCGCTCCTGCTCGAGGCTGACCTGGTGGGCTACGTGCAGTACCGGCAGGACCCCAAGGCCCCCTTCGCCCCTTACCTCGGCGACGTTGCCGATGCCACCAAGGATGCGGTGAACGTTGGAACCCTGGCCGAACCCAACTTGGAAAAGATCCTGGAACTGCAGCCGGACCTGATCGTGTCCGCGAAGGTCCGCCACGAGGCGCTCTACTCGCAGCTGTCCAAGATCGCGCCCACCATCTTCTCCGTGAGCACCGGTCCCACCTGGAAGGAGAACGTTGTTTTCCTCGGTGAGGCACTGGGCAAGAAGGCCAAAGCCGAGGAACTGGTCAAGGCCTACGAGGACCGTGCGGCAAAGGTCGGCGCCGAGATCCTGGCAAAGAAGCCGGACGCCACCTACTCGCTGATCCGCTTCACCGGCGGTGACACCGCACGCCTGTACTCCTCGAATTCCTTCATCGGCGAAATCATGGCGGACATGAACATCCCGCGGCCCAAGGACCAGCCGGACAGCGACAAGGAGATCTTCGTCCCGCTCTCCGCCGAGCAGATCCTGCAGGGCGACGCCGGCCTGGTGATGGTCAGCGCCTTCACCCCCGCCGGCGCCGAGGGCGACAAGGCCCGCGCACAGCAGGAGGCCTTCCAGTCCAACCCGCTGTGGCAGCGGCTGCAGGGCGAGGTCAAGAACGTTGACGACGCCACGTTCCTGGCGTCGGTCAGCATCCAGGGCGCCCACGCCGTGATCACCGAGCTGGCCAACCACTACGGCGTGGATCCCCAGCTGCCGTAATGCCCCTGATGGCTGCTTCAGCACCGGTTTCCGGGCACCCTGTGCGGGTGTTCGAAGCAGTGGTGGCGGAAGTGCGGGACCTGTCCCCGAACTTCCGCCGCGTCACGTTAACCGGTCCTTCCCTGCTGGACTTCGGTGTGCCGGGGCCCACCCTTGACCTCCGCATCAAGCTGCTGCTGCCCACCCCCGGCCATCCCCTGCAGCTCCCAGGCGGTGCGAACGGCGTCCTCCAAACGGGCTGGTACCAGGACTGGCTCCGGCAGGACCAGCCCGGCCGCGGCTTCATCCGCAGCTACACGGTCCGGGCGCTGCGCCGGACCCCCTCATGCCCGGAAGTCGACGTCGACTTTGTCCTGCACCGGGGACCGGGGAACCAAGCGGGGCCGGGATCCGCTTGGGCGGCGGAGGCAGCCGCGGGCTGCCCGGCCTGGTTCGTGGGCCCGGATATCACGGCGGTGACAGCCGCCACCCCCTTGCCCGAGGCCGGGATCAACTGGCACCCCGGCCGGTCGGAACGGGTCCTGCTCGCGGGGGATGAAACTGCGGTTCCCGCCATCAGTTCCATCCTCGAAGCACTTTTGCCGCAGATCGGCGGACACGCCTTCCTGGAAGTCCCCGACGCCGCGGACGTCCTTCCGCTCGCCACACAAAGCGGGGTGCGGGTCATCTGGCTCCATCGCGGCTCCGGCGCCGTGCCGCGCGGTGTCCGGCTCGTAAAGGCTGTGCAGCAGGCAGTTGCCTCCGGCGCCAACGCCGGATACCCCTATGCCTGGGTGGGCGCCGAAGCGGCAACTGTTAAATCCCTCCGCCGGTGCCTCACGGATTCGGGCGTGGACCCCAGGGCGTCGGAGTTCCGGGGCTACTGGAGCCTTGGCAAGGCCGGCTCGGGCGTCAACGGGATTCCCGTGCCCAAGCCCTGAACCCGGAACTGTTCGTCGAAGCAGGTAAGGCGGGATCCCTTGAGCCCACAAAGGGGCGGCGCCTTTTCCCGGCGGACAGTAAGATGGGCCCATGTCGACTTCCGCGGATAACGAGTCAGTACTGCAGCTGCAGGAAGTCCTGGTGGGCGCCGAGAACGCGGTGGAATTCCTCTCCGGACTTTCCGGCTTGGCGGCAGCCGCGGTATCGGAAGCGGCCAACGACCAGATTGAATGCGCGGTCACCCTCAAGCTGCGGCGCAGGCCTGCCACGGCTGCCGGGAGCAGTCCGCGGGCCGTGGAGCTTGACCGTATAGAGCAGGCGTTGGGCGATGGTCCTTGCATCAAAGCACTGCGCGAGATGTCCCCGGTGATAATCGATGACGTTTCCGAGGACCCCCGGTGGCCGGAGTTGAATCAGAAGTTCAAGGAGCACGGCGTGCACAGCAGTCTGGGGGTGCCGCTGGAAATCAGCGGGGACTCCCGTGCGGCCCTCAATTTCTTCGCTGCAAAACCGCGCGCCTTCAACGCGGACGTCTATGACAAGGCTTTGGGATTCGCCGCGGCCGCCCACAACACACTGAATCTCTCCGTCCGGATCAACACTGCCCAGAACCGGGCGGAGGACCTCGAAGCAGCCTTGCAGAGCAGGACCGCCATCAATCTGGCCTGCGGTGTCATCATGGCGCAGAACCGCTGCTCCCAGGCCGAAGCCATGGACATTCTTACCAAGGTCTCCAGCAACCGGAACCGCAAGCTGCGTGACGTTGCCGCCGAACTGATCGAACAACTGTCCGGCAACAACATCCAGACCCACTTCGACGGGTAGCGGCAGCCCGCTGTCAGCCCGCCCGCAGGACAGAGACGACGGCGGATCCGCCGGCCGCGTTTGCGTCGCCTGACCCCCGTCCCCGCACATCCCAGCAGTTGCCGCTGCCGATCACCTCGAAGTCCTCCGAGCCCGCCGCGGGCAGGATGAGGGCCGTGCTTTCGTCAATGGCAACAGCCCTCGCCACCAGGCCTGCCGCCACGGCACCGACAGCCCGGCCAAGTGTTCCGGCCTGCGCCGCATGGACGTCCACGGCAAAGGGGGCAAGGCCAAGACCCTCGCGGATGTCCAGCGCGTCCAGTCCTTCCGAGCACTCTTCACCGCACACCTCGATGCCATGCACCCGGTAGCCGCCGATCAGTGCCTGCGCCGGTGCCACCATGGCGCCCGCGGAAAAGCCAAGGTAGGAAGCGCCGCCGGCAACAATGCGGGTAAGTGCCGGCATCGCGGGATGAAGACCCGCCAGGTAGGCCGGGGTCAGTCCGCCGCCCACCACCACCGCATCCACGCCGTCGAACAGCGCCGGGTCCGCGGACCGCACCTCGCCAAGGAGCACCGGAACCAGCTCGAACGGCAGCCGTGCACGCAGCGGCTCAACATACTCGGCCAGCAGGCCAGCGGGGTTGCCGGCCTGGTCATGGACCACCACGGCAATCCTCGCGGAGCGGGCAGCGCCCGGTTTCTGTGACACTTCCGCGGCAAAGCGGTCAAACACTTCGGGAAAGGCCAACGGGTCCGGCCCGGCACCGGCGAGGAAAATGCTCATGCGCTTCAACCTACCCGCCGGGCCCGGGCGTTGTGCGGACGGCGCAGAAGAGGGGGAAAAACCCCTTGACCCGCGCCCGGGACGGGAATATCGTACAACCAAATGGTTGTAGATAAGCTCCGTGATTCCGAACTGGACCGCCTCTTCCAGGCGTTCGCCGATTCCACCCGCCGGGACATTGTTCGGCGCGTGACAGTGGGCGAGTACTCGGTCTCGGGTCTCGCGGCCCTCTACGCCATGAGTTTCGCCGCAGTCCAGAAGCATGTGGCGGTGTTGGAGCGCGCTTCCCTGGTCACCAAGGAAAGGCGCGGAAGGGAGCAGATTGTGCGGGGTGATCATGAAGGCCTGCAGAAAGCCCGGCGGCTGCTCGACGAATACGAACAAATCTGGCGGCAGCGTGCCGCCCGGATGGCCCACATTCTCACTGAAGGTTAGGAAGGCATTGCCATGACAGTCATCAGTATGGTCAAGAATCCCGAGGCCCTGAGCATGACGCTCGTTGCCGAGTTTGATGCCGGCGTGGATCGGGTCTGGCAGCTCTGGGAGGACCCGCGCCAGCTTGAGCGCTGGTGGGGTCCGCCCACGTACCCGGCCACGTTCCACAAGCACGAGTTCGTGCCGGGCGGCAAGGCCAACTACTACATGACAAGCCCCGAGGGGGAGAAGTTCCACGGCTGGTGGGAGTTCACCGCCATTGAAGCGCCGCGGCAGCTGGAATTCAACGACGGCTTCGCGGACAGCGATGGCAACCCCACTGGCGAGCATGGCACCTCGCACGCCCTGGTCACGATCGAACCGCTGGGGGAGCGGACCCGGATGACCATCCTGTCCACGTTCGAGTCCGAAGAACAGCTGGAACAGATGGTGGCCATGGGCATGATGGAGGGCATGAGGGAAGCAGTCGGCCAGATCGATGCGATCCTCGCGGAGCACGCCAACGCCTGACGAAAGGAAAGCGTACGACGGCGGGACCTCCCGCCGTCGTACGCTATGCGTTGGGCGCCGCCTGTTGTGGCGCGGCGGCGGCGAAAACCAGCAGCGAACTGGTGGCGGTGGCCAGCGGGCCGCCGTCCGGAGCGAAGACGCGGCCCTCGGCAAAGATGACCCGGGACCCCGACTTCACCACCGATCCTTCGGCGCGCAGGACGGCATGCTGCAGCGTAATGGGGCGGAGATAGCTGACCGAGAGGTCAATGGACGTGTAGCCGAAGCCGGCAGCCAGCGTGCTGTGCGCCGCGCACCCCACCACGGTGTCCAGCAGGGTGCACGCCAGGCCGCCGTGCACCACACCCAGCGGGTTGTAGTGTGCCTCGGCCGGCCGGCACTCGAACTCCACCCGCCCGTGTTCAACCGCCACCAGGCGCAGGTTCATCAGCGAAGCCATGGGCGGTCGCGGAATGCTGCCGTCCCGCATGCCGGACAGGAAGTCCAGCCCGGACATGGTCGGCAAGTGCTCCAGACCCACTTTCGGGTCCGTCCAGCTGAAGGTCTCCGAGCGTTCCGCCTGCCCGCTGGTGTCCATGGGCTTCTCCTCCGCCGTGGCCGCCTTTGTGTGCCAGCTTAGGCGCTGCCGGGGTTAGCCGGCAGGGCGTTCGGCCCTCTCCTGCCATCCCGTCCAGCGCAGGCGTTGAACCGTCCGAGGGGCGTCCGAAATACTTGAAGAGGGCATTGAAGGGCGGTGGACAGGGTGAGCAGCGGGTCAGGAGAATTCCGGAAGCGGCGGCTGGAGCGTGCCGCCGAGGTGCGGTCCTACCGGGGAGCCGGCATCAGCGCCGAAGAGGAAGCCGCCCTTGCTGCCCTTGAAGCCAAGGAACGGGAGAAGCGCCGCAAGGTGGGCGATGCCGCCAGGGCGGACTACCTGATCCGGGATGCCATGGCCCAGGGCAAGTTCGACAACCTCAAGTACGCCGGCAAGCCCATCCCGGGGCTGGGTGAATCGTATGATCCCGACTGGTGGGTCAAGGGCCTGCTCCAGCGCGAGAACATCAGCGGCCTTGGCCCGCCGGCCATTCTCCTGCGCACTGAGGACGCCGAGCTGGACGCCAAGCTTGACGCCCAGTACACGGAACAGCAGGTCCGCGACATCCTGCAGGACTTCAACCGCCGGGTCATCGATGCGCGGCGGCAGCTGCAGGGCGGGCCGCCGGTCGTCACCAAGCTCCGGGAGGTCGAGGAGGAAGTGGTCCGCTGGCGGCACCGGCGGGCCTCCCGGACCGTCGAGCCACCGCCGCCGCCGCTAGCGCCGCGTTCGTGGTGGCAGAAGCTGTGGAAGGGCGCGGGTTAGGCAGTCCGCTCGAACAGCTCGCAGAGGGCGTTGTAGTAGCGCCCGGTCTGCCCCTTGTGGACCAGCCCAATCCGGGTGCACACCCTCTGTGAGGCAGTGTTGGCCGGTGCCGTCACTGCCACTACCTTGTGAAGGCCGCTTTCGAAGGCGTAGGCGAGGACCGCGGCCGCGGCCTCGCTCGCGTAGCCGTTGCCCCAGAAATCGGGGTGGAAGTGCCAGCCGATCTCAGTGTCCCCGGAAGGCTGCAGGGGAAGGGAGCCGCCCGACGCCGGGATGGACTTCAGGAGCAGCGTGCCGGCCAACTCCCCGGTATCTTTGATTTGAACGGCCCAGACTCCATGGACGGGGTGGTCCATCGCCCGCCACACGCGGATCCGTTCCTCCGCCTGCGCCAGGTCCGTCATGACCTGGGGCGGATTGCCGATGAACTGCTGCACCTCCCAGCGGGAGTAGAGATCCAGCACAAAAGTGGCATCCGCCGGCTCCCACTGGCGGAGGACCAGCCGCTCAGTTTCGAGGCTCTTCAGGCCGTTCATTGTGGCAGGCCGGGCCCTCGGGATGACTGAGGCTTGGCGTGGAATCAGGGCTTGGGTGTCGGATTGGGGCCGATCATCGATGGGGGAGGGCCAGGGAAGGGCGCTGCCGGGTACAGCGGCGCCGCCTTCAGCATGTAATTGGCCCACTGCGGTCCTGCAATCATGTAGCCGTCGAGCCGGGGGTAGAACGTCCCGTTGATGGTGACGTTCTGGCCGGGGCGCTTCTGGCTTTCCAGGGGGTCTCCGAAGAAGGATGCGGTGGATAGTCCGGTGGTGTAGCCGACGATCCAGGTGGCCCCATTGTTGTTGGACGTTCCGGTCTTGGCGGCCGTGGGCCACTTGTCATGGACCTTGGGATTGATCCAGAAACCCGATCCCCTTACCAGCACGTCCTGCAGCACCGAATTGACGCCCCGCGCCACGTCGGGCTTTACGGCATCCCGGCACTCGACATTCTGCGCCGGCAGCTTGCCGCCGGCGGCATCCGTGATCTCCACCAGCGCGATCGGGGTGCAGTAGCGGCCGTCATTGGCGAAGGTCGCGAAAGCGTTCGCCATATGCAGCGGAGCCACGTTGGTGGCACCGAGCAGGTTGCCCAGCTGGTGCATGTTGATCGGTGACCCGTCCAGCCCGTTGTGCAGGCCCACGCTGTCCACCATCTTCTGGATGCCGCAGAAATCCAGCTGCGTGGCTGATGCGAAGGTGGCCGTGTTGATGGAGTTGTACAGGCCGTAGTTGATGGCCATCTTCCGGTAGAAGCCCTCTTCGGCGTTCTGCAGGTCATCCGCGGCGCCCAGCTCAGGGTTGTTCTGCGCCGTACTGTAGGCGCCCAGCACCTTGCCGCAGCTCGACCGCCACGGGAAGCCCAGCGGGTAGACGCGGCGTGAGGCGTCCACCTCCGCGGTCAGCGGCTTACCCTCGTTCAGCCACTGGGCAAACGTGAACGGCTTCATGGTGGAACCCGTCTGGAACCCGCCCGCACCGTTCAGGTTGTTGCCCTGGGGGTCCTTGGCGTCCACATTGAAGTTCAGGTGGGTGTCGAACTTTCCCGGCTCTGCCAGGAACACCGTGTTCTGGGCCATTGCCAGGATCTTGCCGGTTCCCGGCTGGACCGTGACCAGCGCGGCGCCCCACCGGTCGGGGTTGGCCCCGGCCGTGCCGTCCACCTGCGCCTGGGCAGCGGCCTGCAACCGGCTGTCCAGAGTGGTGATGATGGTCAGGCCCCCGCGGTACAGTTTGCGCTGGCGTTCGGCCTCGTTCTGCCCGAACGCAGGATTGTTCAGGATCAGGTGCGAAATGTAGTCGCAGAAGTACGGGGCCATGGTGGCGTTCGCGCAGCCCTGGCGCTCCGGACTGATCTTGAGTTCAATCGGGGTGGCAACCGCCTGGTCGTGCTCAGCCTGGGTGATCATGCCGAGGTTGCGCATCTCGCCCAAAACCTGGTTGCGGCGGGCCATGGAATTGTCCGGGTTGAGCGCCGGGTTGTAGAACGTGGGACTGTTCACCAGCCCGGCCAGCAGGGCCGCCTGGGGGAGGTTAAGGTCCTTGGCGGTGGTGCTGAAGAAATAGCGCGCGGCGGCCTCGACACCGTAGGCGTCACTGTTGAAGAACACAATGTTCAGGTAGCCCTCAAGGATCTGCTCCTTGCTGAACTTCTTCTCCAGGGCTATGGCCAGCTTCATCTCGCGCAGCTTGTCGCCCATGTCCTTCTGGCCGCTGAGGACCACCTCGTCGGGCCGGTCCTGGGACACCCGCGACTCGTTGATGACATTGGTGACGTACTGCTGGGTGATGGTTGAAGCACCCTGCTGGTCGCCCTTGGTCAGGTTGGCCACCACAGCCCGGAGGATGCCCTGCGGGTCCACGCCGGCATGGTCGTAGAACCTGCTGTCCTCGATGGCGATGACGGCGTCCTTGATGTACGGCGACATCTGGTCCAGCGGGATCCGGACCCGGTTCTCCGCATAGAACGTGGCAATCGGCTGGCCGTCGGACGTCAGCACCTTGGTGGATTGCGACGGCGGCTGCACGGTCAGTTCCTCGGGCAGGCTTTCAAAGAACCCGATGGAGTTGCTGACGCCGAATCCTGCGGCAGCTACTGCCGGGACCACCAGGCTCGCCACCAGGACACCGCACATGGCAGACGCGGCCAGGAACCCCAGGAGTCGTCCCACGGCGCTGCCTTTACCGCGCCTGCGCTTCCTTTTTTTCACCATTTTTCAGCCCTCGGAGCTTGGAGGTGTGAAAAGACTACGCCCGGGTAAGAGGGTCTTCCATAGCCCGGCAGGTCAGGATTTGGTCACACTTCGCCCTTGACGGGCCGATAGTTACCAACATATCGTTAACTATCGCTGAATAGGTTAGTGAAGATAATGATCCTTTGGAAGGACGAGCCACCATGAAAGGCATTTCTGACGAAAAATTCCCCCACCGCGATGTCGGCAGGGGCAGGTTTGAGCGGGGTAGGGGCCGCCGCGGGCCGCACGGCCACCGCGGCGGCGGATTTGGCCCAGTCTTTGGACCCGGTTTCGGCCCAGGCTTCGGCCCAGGATTTGGCCGCGGGTCGAGGCGAGCAAACCGCGGTGATGTCCGCGCAGCCATCCTCTCGCTCCTAGCCGAATCGCCGTCGAATGGTTACGGCTTGATCAAGACCATCGCCGAAAAGACGGACGGCGCGTGGCGCCCGAGCCCCGGCTCCATCTACCCGACGCTGCAGCAGCTCGTGGACGAGGGCCTCATCGAGCCGCTGAGCGAAGGGCGCGGCACCGAGTTTGCCCTGGGCGACGCCGGCAGGGCCTACGTTGCAGAGCACGCCGAGGAGATGGAGAACGTATGGAATGCCGGTCCGGACAGCTCGGACCGGGAATTCCACCAGAGCATCGGCAAGCTGATGGGCGTTATCCACCAGTTCCGCAGCGGCGTCTCGGAGGAGCAGCGTGCAGCGGCGATCGAAAAGCTGGATGAAACCCGCCGTGCCCTGTACAAAATCCTGGCGGACTAGGTAGGGAAGCCCGGCGGCGCCGACACCCTAGGCGAACGCATCCTCCTTGGCCCTCCGCATGACAGCGTCCTTGGTTGTGCCATGGAGTTCGGCAGAACCGGGCCGCAGCGGGTTGAGCCCGGCGCCCAGCTGACCGAAGGGGTAGGCGCTCTCTGCGTGCTCGGACAGGTCCACGCCCGCAGTCTCCGCTTCGTGGCTGACCCGGAACCCGATGGTCTTGTTGATGGCCCGGGCGATGACCAGGGTGCCGAGTCCGGAGAGCAGCATGGTGACGACGACGGCCGCCATCTGGGCGATGAGCTGCTGGATGCCGCCGCCGTAGAAGAGCCCGCCGCCCTGGCCGTCAACGGGCAGGGCAATGAAGCCAAGTGCCAGGGTGCCGATGAGCCCGGCACCAAGGTGGACGCCCACTACATCCAGGGAGTCATCCAGACCGAACCGGTACTTGAGGTCAACGAAGACGGCGCAGGCGGCACCGGCCACCAGGCCCAGGCCGATTGCGGCCACCGGGCTGATGTTGGCGCAGGACGGGGTGATGGCCACAAGTCCGGCCACCACACCTGATGCCGCCCCCAGGGATGTGGGGTGGCCGTGCCGGATCTTTTCCGTGACCAACCAGCTGAGCATGGCCGCGGCCGGGGTAACCAGCGTGTTGACCCAGATCAGGCCTGCCTGTTCGGCGCTGGTGGCAGCGCCGCCGTTGAAACCGAACCAGCCGAACCAGAGGATGGCCGCACCCAGCATGATGAAGGGCACGTTGTGCGGGCGGTGGTTCGGGTCCTGGGCGAAGCCGTGCCGCTGCCCGACGATGAGTGCGAGGACCAGGGCCGCTGTTCCGGAACTGATCTCCACCACGGCGCCGCCGGCGAAATCGATGACCTGGCCGAAGACCGCGGTGAGGGCGCCGCCAGGGCTCAGGAGCCCGCCGCCCCAGATCATATAGGCGAGGGGGCAGTAGACCGCCGTAATCCAGAGCGGCACGAACAACGCCCAGGCGCCGAATTTCGCCCGGTCGGCGATGGCACCGCTGATCAGGGCCACGGTAATGATGGCGAACGTGGAGCTGAAGCCGGCCTTGATCAGGTCCGGGGAGCCCATCAGTTTCTGGAGCCCGAAGCTGGTGAAGGGGTTGCCGAAGAGGCCCAGCACGCCGTCGCCGGTGGTCATGGAGTAGCCCCACAGCACCCACACCACCCCGACGATGCCGGCGGAGATGAAACTCATCATGATCATGTTGAGGGCGGCTTTGGCGCGCGTCATGCCGCCGTAGAAGAGACCCAGTCCCGGAGTCATCAGCAGTACCATCGCGGCCGACATCATCAGCCAGACGTGTTGGGCAGAAATTTCCACCGGCGGTCCCTTCGCGCAAGATCCTCCCGGGACGGTTCTGACGTCCCGGCAATTCCCCCGGGGACCAATCTTTCGTTGCCTGTGTTTCGGTTATTGCCCCGGAAAGTTGCGGCGAGGTTACGCAAATCGCTTCCGCGTGAAGTTCGCGTGTCGAAGATGTTTCAGCTGTGTTAACCGGCGCCCTCCGGGCTGTGCCGGAAATGGGGCGGGCGGCTCTCGCGCGCCGGAATGGCGGGGAAGGTCCGGGGGAAAAGGTGAGGCACGCCGTCGTACGCTTCCGCCGCCACGTTTCCTGCCCGTGAACGGCGGCTCACAGCCGTGGGCTAGAACTGCCGGGCGTTGGTGAGGACCGGGAGCTTGGCGCGCACGTCCTCAACCGTGGAGGGATCGATGTCCACGACGGCGAGTTCTGGCTTGCCACCAAGCGATGCCAGGGTGGAGCCCAGCGGGGAGATGACGGCGCTGTGGCCGATTCCGGTGGGCGCGCTGCCGGCCGGTCCTGCGCCGGTGGTCTCGGGGTCGCCCTGGCCGCAGGCCACCACGAAGGTGGTGCTGTCCAGTGCCCGGGCGCGGACCAGGAGGTCCCACTGTTCCGCCTTGCCTTCACCGGCACCCCAGGAGGCGCACACGATATTCACCTGGGCGCCGGCCTTCGCATTGGCCGTAAACAGGGCCGGGAACCGGACGTCGTAGCACGTGGCCAGGCCGAAGACGGTTCCGTCCACCTCGAACGTGACGGGGCTTTCCCCGGCGTCCACAGTCTTGGATTCGGTGAAGCCGAAGGCGTCGAAGAGGTGGACCTTGTCGTAGGACGTGTCCACGCCGGGGCCGGTCACCAGCAGGGTGTTGCGGACCCGGCCGTCCTTCCCGGGGGTGAACATCCCCGCCACAATCACAATCTGGAGTTCCCTGGCGATACCCCTGACTTTGTCGGCCCACGGGCCGTCCAGCGGTTCCGCAATGTCCTTCAGGGAGTGGCCGAAGGCCCGCATCGCCGCCTCGGGGAAGACCACCAGTTCCGCGCCGGCCGCCTTGGCCTGTGCGGCATAGTCCCGGATCAGCTCCAGGTTGGCCGCCGGATCGGCGCTGCTGATGATCTGGGCGACTGCAAGACGCATGGAAGAACTCCAATCTGGTGCCGCAGGCAGGTGCGCCGAGCGGGGGATATTCCCAGCTTATCGAGCTACTGCTTGTAGCCCTCCACCTCGCTGACGGGCCTCGGTTCGGCCTCATTGGGGTTCTCCCCGGAGTCCGACTTCGCCCTGCGCTGGCGCAGCAGGTCCCAGCACTGGTCCAGGCTTTCCTCCACCTGCCTGAGCCGGGCCTGGTCCGGCACCTGTCCGTCACCGGCCGCCTCGCGCAGGGAATGCTCCTCCTCCACCAGGGCCTGGATGCGCGCCAAAATGTCCTGATCGTTCATTATTTCCCTCTTTCCCTTGCCTGTCCCTCCGGTCCCCTCAGGGTACGTAGTCGCTGCAGAACCCACCACCCCCTGCGCGGTACCATCAGGTTCATGCCCACTGTGCTTGATATGGCAGGTCCAATCCTGGAAATGCTGACCTGGATGTGCCTGCCCACCGGCCTGGGCCTGCTGTTCTACACAGGATTCCTCCGCCGCTTCGTGCACCCATGGGCAGTGGCCGACGCCGTGGTGTACTCGGACAGCACCGGCGTGGGTTTCCGCTGGCTGGACCGGAAGCAGCAGATGCACCGGGCACCCATGTCGCCCCATGACATCAAGCACCTATCCGAGGGCGATACGCTGCCCATTTACTACCATCCCAAGCGTCCCACCCAGTGGCAGACCGTGGAGCCGGAGGAGGCCGGCCGGACGGCTGCGGTGCTGGGGCGTGTGCTGACCGGCATCGGGGCCGTGGCCCTGCTGGCCGGTTTTGTCCTGCCGATGTTCTGAAAGGGTGCCCGGCGGCCGGCAGCTAAGCGGCGAGGACCACGCCGATGCCCAGGCCGCCCAGCACAACCCCGGCGAAAGCCGTCCATAGCACCGCGGCGATGTCGGCGTCGACACGTTCCCTGGCTATGCCGCGGGAGCTGGTGCTGTAGCGCCGGCGCTGGGTGAGGTAGATGGCCAGGGCGGCAGCCGAGGAAACGGCGAACAGCAGCAGGATGGGGAATCCGTGCACCGGAAGCCAGCGCAGGAAAATCGCGCTGACCGTCACCAGCGCCATCATGGTGCGGCCCCACGCAAGGCTGGTTCGTTCAGGCTGCAGGCCCGGATCACCGTGGGGGCCGGGGCGGGAACGTGCCATCGGTCAGCGCCAGAGGATGAAGACAAGCACGACGGCGGCCGCCAGGGCGCCTGCCCCGGCAAGCAGCGGCACAATGAGGGGCAGCGGCAGGGGTGCTTTGTTGCGCATGCTCCGTTCCACCCGGAGCCACCGTACGGCCGCCCCGGCGCTGAGCAGCATGCCCAGCAGCAGCAGGACTATGGCCAGGCCCTTGCGGACCGGCTCCAGGAACAGGTCGGCGGTGAACGCCTCAATGGCGATCCCGCCCGCCAGCAGCGCCAGGGATGTCCGGATCCAGGCAAGGAAGGTGCGCTCATTGGCGAGGGTGAACCGGGGGTCCGGTTCCTCCCCGCCCGGCAGCAGCCGCTCGGCGATCTTTCCGCGCGGCGGCGTAGGTTCGCTGGATGCCGGCTGGGAGTTGGTCACGGTGCCAGTTTAGGCGGTGCGGCCGGACCTCCTTTAACTGCCGCTCCTAACTGCCGCCCCGTGGTGCGAACATGATCACCGCCACGCCCAGCAGGCAGATGAGGGAACCGGCGATGTCCCAGCGGTCGGGCCGGAAACCGTCGAAGACCATGCCCCAGGCGAGCGAACCGGCAACGAACACGCCCCCGTAGGCTGCCAGGATCCGGCCGAAGTGGGCGTCCGGCTGTAGGGTGGCCACAAAGCCGTAGGCGCCCAGGGCGATGACGCCCAGCCCTGCCCACCACCAGTCCTTGCCTTCCCGTACGGATTGCCACACAAGCCAGGCCCCGCCAATTTCCGCTGCGGCGGCCAAGGCGAACAGCAGGACGGCCTTGCCGATGGTCAGTGTCGTGTCAGGAGTACCCACGCAGCCATCATGCCAGCCGGGAATGCCGCCGGGGTCGCGGAGGTTGGGGACAGGTATGGAGCGCATTGGATTCTTGTCATTCGGCCACTGGGGTCCCGGCCAGGGCTCCCGCACCAGGACGGCGGGTGAGGCGCTGCTCCAGGGCATCGAACTGGCCGTGGCCGCGGAGGAGCTTGGTGTGGACGGCGCGTTCTTCCGCGTCCACCACTTCGCCCGCCAGCAGGCCTCCCCGTTCCCGCTGCTGTCCGCCATCGCGGCCCGCACCAGCCGGATTGAAATCGGCACCGGGGTGGTCGACATGCGCTACGAAAACCCCCTTTACATGGCAGAAGAGGCAGCAGCCGCCGACCTGATCAGCGGCGGCCGGCTCCAGCTGGGCATCAGCCGGGGATCACCCGAGCCGGCCCGGCAGGGCGCATCAGCCTTCGGCTACGTGCCGCAACCGGGTGAAACCGACGCCGATATGGCCCGGCGGCACACGGCCCTTTTCCGGAAGGCGATCAGCGGCGCCGGTGTGGCAGAGGCTGATCCGCGGTACGCCGGCGGTGCCACCGGACTGCTGCCGGTCCAGCCCCAGTCGCCCGGCCTCGTCGAACGCATCTGGTGGGGAGCAGGGAGCCGCAAGACCGCCGTCTGGGCTGCCGAGCAGGGCATGAACCTGATGAGTTCCACCCTGCTGACCGAGGACACCGGCGTTCCGTTCCACGAACTGCAGGCCGAGCAGATCCGGCTGTTCCGGGATGCGTGGGCCGCGGCCGCCCACCGGCACGAGCCCCGGATCTCCGTCAGCCGCAGCGTGCTGCCCATCGTGGATGCCGAGGACAGCCGCTACTTCGCGGGCAGCGCCCTGCGGGACAGCCGGGACCAGGTGGGGATCATCGACGGGCTCACCGCAAGGTTCGGCAAGAGCTATGTGGGCGAACCTGACCAGCTGGCAGAAGAACTGGCCGCAGACACCGCCGTCCAGGCAGCGGACACCCTGCTGCTGACGGTCCCCAACCAGCTGGGCGTGGAGTTCAATGCCAAACTTTTGAAAAACGTGGCCAGGCACATCGCCCCGGCGCTGGGATGGAGCCCCTCCCGCTCCTGACAGGCCGTAATCTCTCCCGGGTGGCACGTAATGTCCGCCCGCCATAGCCGCTCCAGGGTATATACTAAGCATGCTTACGATAAACGCGGGAACCGTCTGCGCACGCCAACCGTTACTCTTAGAGTGCGGCTTGGGGGCTTAGCGCCCCTTTTACAGCGTGACTGCGGAACGGTCATATGACGGAGAGAGAGAAATATGGCTCGCGCCGCTCTAGGCTTAATCGCATGATCCGGCTAAGACAGCTGGCCCAGGCGGCCTCAGTACTCACCACGCCCCTGGCGCCCGAGGACATCCTTGCCCTGTTCAACCCGGTGTACTCCGCCCGGCAGCTGCGCGGGGTGGTTACGCGCGTGGTGCAGGAAACCGCGCAGTCGGCCACCATCTTCTTCCGGCCCGGCCGCGGCTGGCACTCCCACCTCGCGGGGCAGTGGGCGCGCATCGGCGTCGAACTCAACGGCGTCCGGCACTGGCGCTCCTACTCCCTCAGCGCTCCCGCCGGCAAGGACCCTGCCATCACCGTCACGGACGTGGGCGCCGTGTCCGGAACGCTGGTGCGCACCACGCGTCCCGGCGATGTCCTCTTCCTGGCACCGCCGCAGGGCGACTTCGTGCTCCCGGAGCACCCGCGGCCCCTGCTGATGGTCACCGCGGGCAGCGGCATCACTCCAGTGATGTCCATGATCCGCACGCTTGTTCCGCGGCGCCCGGATGCCGACGTCGTGCTGGTCCATTCCGCCAAGACCCCCGGCGACAGCCTGTTCCGCGAGGAACTTGCCGAGCTTGCCGACCAGTTCCCCAACTTCAGGCTGGCCCACTGGTTCACCGGTGAGCAGGGGCGCATGGACCTGACCAGCACAGACCAGCTGGACGAGCTCTGCCCGGACTGGAGGGAACGCGCGGCCTACGCCTGCGGGCCGGACAGCTTCCTGGATGACGCCGAAGCGCTCTGGAAGCGTGCAGCGCTCACCACCGCGGCGCCCGGCTCCGAGATAGCCGTGGCCGGCAGTGCAGGCAACCTGATGATCGAACGGTTCAACACCACGTTCAATGTCGGTGTAGGACATGACGGCGGCTTGGTCACCTTCGAAACGTCCGACCGGGAAGTGGAAGCCGACGGCGACACCCCCCTCCTGGACGTGGGCGAGGACGCCGGAATCCTGATGCCCAGCGGCTGCCGGATGGGCATCTGCCACAGCTGCCTCACCCCGCTCCGGGCCGGCCAGGTCCGCGACCTCCGCACCGGCGAAGTCCACGGCGAACCCGGCCAACTGATCCAAACGTGTGTCTCGGCAGCCGCCGGACCCGTCAACCTCGAACTCTGAGGAGCATCACGGTATGTCTGTAATTTCACCCAGCAAAGCCACTCCCTCGTCCACCAAGGGCAGCGCCGCCGGCGGGTCCAGGACGCGCCCCGGAAAGCTGGCTGAGTCCGGCAGCCCCACCGTCCGGCCGCCTGCAGCGGCGCACCTGACCGACGAGCAGGTAGCCGAGCTGGGCCGTGAACTCGACGCCATCCGCGACGAGATCCTGGCCAAGCGCGGCGCCGAAGACGCGGCCTACATCCGCCGGATGATCAAGATCCAGCGCGGACTCGAAATCTCCGGCCGCGCCGCGCTGCTGGTCAGCAAGAACAAGGCCGCCTGGGTTACCGGCACCACCCTGCTCAGCCTGGCCAAGATCCTGGAGAACATGGAGCTGGGCCACAACATCCTCCACGGCCAGTGGGACTGGATGCGGGATCCGGACATCCACTCCACCACCTGGGAATGGGACTTCGTCACCCCCTCGCGCTCCTGGCAGCACACCCACAACGACCTGCACCACCGCTGGACCAACGTGGTGGGCAAGGACAACGACGTCGGATACAACCTCCTGCGCATGGACGATGCCCAGCCGTGGAAGCCCATCAACCTGGCCAACCCGCTGTTCAACGCCATCCTGGCACCGGTTTTCGAGTGGGGCATCGCCATCTACGACCTCGAGCTGACCGAGTACAAGGAAGGCACCAAGTCCAAGGAAGCCCTGCTCAAGGACCTCAAGGCTTTGGGCAAGAAGGTGGTCACGCAGTTCACGAAGGATTACGCCGCCACCCCTGCCGTGGCAATGCTGACCGGTTCCGGGAAGCAGGCCCTCTACGGCACCATCGCGGCCAACGCGATCCGCAACGTCTGGGCTCATGCGGTGATCTTCTGCGGCCACTTCCCCGAAGGTACCGACACCTTCACTGAGGAAATGGTGGAAGGCGAAACCCGCGGCGACTGGTACGTCCGCCAGATGATCGGCTCGGCCAACATCTCGGGATCGAAGTTCATGCACATCATGACCGGCAACCTGTCGCACCAGATCGAGCACCACCTGTTCCCGGACCTGCCCTCCAGCCGGTATGCAGAGGTGGCTCCCCGCGTCCGCGAAATCTGCCAGCGCTACGGGCTGAAGTACACCACCGGACCGCTGATCAAGCAGGTGGGCTCCTCCTGGGCCAAGGTGTTCAAGCTGGCACTGCCGGGCAAAACCGCCAAGGCCTGATGTTTTGGCTGCCCCAGCCGCATAATTGATCCCACAGCCGCCGCGGCCTACGGAGGAATCATGCGGTTCTTGGGAGCACTTCTTGTCATCTGGTTGATCATCGGCGGGGTGGCCGCCTGGCAGCGCGGCTACTTCGGCGGGGCACCGGGGAACTGTGCCGAGGCGGGAACGGTGCTCGTCACCATCGTGGCCGGGCCCTTGAATTACATGGGAGTCAACCCGCAGATCTCCTGCGAGCTGCCACAGCCGTCGCAGTAGCAGGATCGGCACCCAACGCCATTCGCGGCCCTAGAGTAGGGAGTGCGCGGGCTCCGCACAACGTTGCCCGCACCGACCAGCCTCGAAAGGAATCTGCCCGTTATGGCTTTCATCACCGTTGGGACCGAGAACAGCACTGACATCGAGCTCTACTACGAGGACCACGGCTCAGGCCAGCCCGTTGTTCTGATCCACGGCTACCCCCTGGACGGCTCGTCGTGGGAGAAGCAGACAGCTGCCCTGCTGGACGCCGGCTACCGGGTCATCACCTATGACCGCCGCGGCTTTGGCAAGTCCAGCAAGCCCACCGAAGGCTACGACTACGACACGTTCGCTGCCGACCTCAACGAGCTGCTGACCGCGCTGAACCTGAATGACGTGGTGCTGGTGGGCTTCTCCATGGGCACCGGCGAGGTGGCGCGCTACCTGGGCACCTACGGATCCGCCCGCGTGGCACGTGCTGTCTTCCTCGGTTCCCTGGAGCCGTTCCTGCTCAAGACCGACGACAACCCGGACGGCGTCCCGCAGGAAGTCTTCGATGGCCTGATGGAAGCAGTGAAAGCGGACCGCTACGCCTTCTTCACCGAGTTCTTCAAGAACTTCTACAACTCGGACACCTTCCTGGGCACCCCGAGGCTCAGCCAGGAGGCCGTGAACGCCAGCTGGAACCTGGCCTCCAGTTCAGGGGCAACGGCATCCGTTGAGGCCCAGCCCACCTGGATCACGGACTTCCGCCAGGACATCCCCAAGATCGACGTTCCGGCTCTCATCCTGCACGGCACCGCGGACAACATCCTCCCCATCGACTCCACCGGCCGCCTCTTCGCGAAGGCACTGCCCGGCGCCGAGTACGTGGAGATCGAGGGCGCCCCGCACGGCCTGCTCTGGACCCACGGCGCCGAGGTGAATGAAGCACTGCTCCGCTTCCTCGCCAAGTAGCGTTCCGAGCAAACAACTTTCGACGACGGCGGGAGGCCGCCGTCGTCGAAAGTGCGCGAGCGTCGGCCTGCCCGGCAGTAAGTCGCCGAAGAATTCGCCCTATATGCGAGGGGCCTGTGAAACGGGAGCGGGGGACAGCTGCAGAGCCAGGTCCCGGAGCTCCGTAGGCCGGAACGGTTTGGTGAGGTACGCCGCGGCACCGGAAGCCATCCCTGCCAGCACGTCATCATTTTCAGACCGGGCCGTCAGGAACAGCAGGGGGGCCTTGCTGACCTCCCGGATGGCGCGTGCCACAATATGGCCGTCCATGTCCGGCAGGCCAAGGTCCAGGGTGACAAGGGCAATAGCCGGATCTTCGGCCGCGGCTATGGCCTCGGCACCGGTCGGGACCGAAAGCACCTCGAATCCGGCGCGCGAAAGCACCACGGTGATCAGTCCAGAGATGTCTTTGTCGTCTTCCACGACAAGGCAGACCCTTATATTTTCCATCAAAGCCCCCCGGCGAAAGTTTGCCTTATTCTACCTGCGCCGCGGTGCTTTGCGGATGTATTAATTAGCCGTCGTAATGTGTGCGCGCCGGGCCCTGGCCCAAAGCGTTGACGACGGCGGCCGCCACGTCATGCAGCTTCGAGTTGCGGGTGCTGGACGCCGTCTTGAGGATCTCAAAGGCGTCAAGCTGGCTGCAGCGGTTCTGGGCCATGATGATGCCCACGGCCATGTCGATCACGGTGCGGGATTCCAGCGTGGCGCGCAGGTTGGCTGCCGTCTCGCTGTAGTGGGCAAAACGCACGGCCAGGCGGAGCGCGAGCGACGTCTGGCTGACGAAATCCTCAGCGAATTCGAGGACCCGGCTGTCAAAGCGGTTCGGCCTGCGCGAATACAGCAGCAGGGCAGCCTTCGTCTCGCCTTCCAGGTGGAACGGCAGCGCCACCACGGAGCGGACCCCCTCTGCGGCCATGGCGGCGGAATACTCGGGCCACCGACCGTCCGCCTCGAGATCCGGAACGTGCACGGTCTCCCGGGTGATGGAAGCAGTGAGGTTGGGAGCTTCTGCGAACTGGTGCTCAAGGAGGCCAAGGGCCTTGGCCTCCGGGCTGCTGCTGGCCACCGTGGCGGCCTTGCGCTGCCGGAGCAGGGTGATGGCGCACAGCATTTCGTCGCCGGGCTCGGAAAGATTGCGGGCAGACACCTGCGCCAGTTCGTTGAGGAAATCCTCGACGTCCGAGCTGTTCAGGACCAGCTCGTGCAGGTGCTCTGTGATGGATGTATCGGTTTTTGCTGTTGACTCGCCGACCACGGTTTTTCTGGTGCCATTCGCTCAGGTCAAAACAACCCGGCAACACACACCGGCCCTGCCGCGAAGACGGGAACCGGTGGAGGTCGCTGGATAGATGAACTGTCCAACGGCCTGCTGCTAAACCGATATTCCGAGTATATACATCCCGGCGTCCGCCCGGGCGTCACATTCACCCGCGCCGGAACACGCCACTCTGGCGCACTGCCGGTGTTCCCGGCAGAATGAAGCAGGTGCCGGCGCCCCGGCGGCGGGCCGGGAGGCCCGCGCCAGCTTCCCCGGAAGGGACACGAACATGCCCAGGCTACTCATCATCGGTCCGCCCGGCTCGGGCAAGGGGACCCAGGCCGAACACCTGGCCCGGCACTTCGGTGTCCCGGCGGTCTCCACCGGGGACATCTTCCGCAGCAACGTGAGCCGGGGGACGGACCTGGGTGCCCAGGCGGCCAGGTACCTCGACGGCGGCGACTTCGTTCCGGACCACCTCACCAACGCCTTGGTAAAAGACCGGCTGCTGGACAGCGACGTCCGGTCCGGCTTCCTGCTGGACGGGTATCCGCGCACGGCCCCCCAGGTGGTGGAACTGGACAACCTGCTCGGCTCCCAGGGACTGGCCCTGGACGCCGTCATCGAGCTGCGGGCACCGGACGCCGAACTCGAGCAGCGGATGCGCGTGCGCGCCGATGAACAGGGGCGCACCGATGACACCGTGGACGTGTTCCGCCGCCGGCTGGACCTCTACCACCGCGAGACCCACGAGGTGGTCTCCGTCTATGCGGGCAGGGGGATCCTGGTCTCCGTGGACGGAAGCGGCGACCCGGCGGACATCACCACACTGGCGATCGCCGCCGTCGAAAAGTTCCTTGCCACACCCCGGGCCTGATTCGGGCCCATCCAACCAACCGAAGGACATCCTGATGAGAATTGCCGTCACCGGCGGAAGCGGAAAACTCGGCCGGCACGTGGTCCGCCGGCTCACCGACGACGGACACCAGGTCCTCAACCTGGACCGGGAAGGAACCCGGAGCCCCAGACTGCTGGTGGTGGACCTGCGCAACTACGGCCAGGTGGTGGATGCGCTGCTCGGGGTGGACGACAGGCACACCGGGTTCGACGCCGTGGTGCACCTGGGCGCCATCCCCGCGCCGGGCATCCTTCCGGACGCGGCGACGTTCGAAAACAACATGCTCTCCACCTACAACGTCTTCCAGGCGGCCCGGCGCGCGGGCATCAAGAAAGTGGTCTACGCCTCCAGCGAGACGGTGCTGGGACTGCCGTTCGACGTCGATCCGCCTTACATCCCTGTGGACGAGGAATACCCTGCCCGGCCGGAAAGCACCTACTCCCTGGTCAAGCACCTTGAAGAGCAGATGGCGGTGGAGCTGACGCGCTGGGACCCGGAACTGAGCATCGTAGGCTTGCGCTTCTCCAACGTCATGGACGTGGAGGACTACGCCAGCTTTCCCTCGTTCGATGCCGATGCAATGCTGCGGAAGTGGAACCTCTGGGGCTACATCGACGGCCGGGATGGTGCCCAGGCCGTGGCGCGGGCGCTGGAGAACGGCAGGCCCGGGTTCGAAGCGTTCATCATCGCGAATGCGGACACGGTCATGGACCGGTCGAGTGCCAGCCTCGCCGCCGAGGTTTTCCCGGCAGTGAAGGTGACCAAGGAACTGGGCGAGCACGAAACCATGCTGTCCATTGACAAGGCCAGGCGGCTTCTGGGATTCGAACCTGTTCACAGCTGGCGGGACCACCGGCCGTAGCCCCGCGGGCATGGTCCGGCGGCGGAAAACCCGGCGCGCGCAGGAATGCCCAAGGGTTCCCGCAGGATCCTGCGAAGACCAGCCTGCGGGCCTATCCGGGCTCCTATTCTGGTGGTGACAGCGGTGGTTCCCCGGCCCCGCACCTCCAACGCCATCACACCAAGGACCCCAAAATTCGCACCCCATCTTTTGTGCTGTCCGCAGCCGCAGCACTGGTCTCAGCCGTCGCCCTGACTGCCACGTCCGTCCCCGCCGCAGCGGTACCCAAAGAGGACGCGGGCACCGCGGGCCGCTACATCGTCCAGTTCGCGGCGAATGCCAATGTGGAAGCCGAGGCGGCAAACCTGCGCGGGCAAGGGCTCGCCGTCGGCCATACCTTCAAAAACGCGCTCCGGGGCGCGGTGATCACGGCCAACCCCGCCCAGGCCGAGGCGCTGGCCCGGTCCGGCCGCGTCCTGTCGGTGGAGGCGGACGCCCCCGTCAGCATCTCCGGCACCCAGCAGCCTTCGCCCTGGGGCCTTGACCGGGTGGACCAGCGCGGCCTGCCGCTGTCCGGATCCTACTCGTGGACCGCTGCCGGGACCGGTGTGACCGCCTACGTGGTGGACACCGGCGTCCTGGCCTCCCACGCCGATTTCGGCGGCCGTGTGGCCGCAGGCTGGAGCGCGGTGACTGACGGCCTGGGCTCCGGCGACTGCAACGGCCACGGCACCCACGTCGCCGGAACTGTGGCGGGATCCACCTATGGCGTGGCAAAGGCGGCAACCGTGGTGCCCGTCCGGGTGCTCGACTGCAAGGGCTCCGGCTACAACTCGGACGTGGTGGCCGGACTGGACTGGATCGCGGCCCACCACCCGGCAGGCGTGCCGGCGGTGGCCAACCTCAGCCTCGGCGGCCCCGCCAGCACGGCGGTGGACACGGCCATCCAGGCAGTGATGAACGACGGCGTCTCCGCAGTGGTTGCCGCCGGCAACTCCGCCGTGGACGCGTGCGGCAGTTCACCCGCACGGGTGTCCGCGGCCGTCACCGTGGCTGCCAGCGATTCGGCAGACCGGCAGGCGTCCTTCTCCAACTACGGCTCCTGCGTGGACCTGTACGCCCCAGGCGTGGGCATAACGTCCACGTACTACACCTCCGCCACGGCAACGGCCTCCATGTCCGGTACATCCATGGCCGCGCCCCACGCTGCCGGCGCTGCCGCCGTGCTGCTCTCGCAGAACCCGGCCCTCACCCCGGCCCAGGTAGCCGGTTCACTCGTGTCCAACGCGACCGCCGGCGTCATCACCGGCGCCACCGGCGGAACCCCGAACCGGCTGCTGTACGCCGGCACCGTGGCTGCCGCGCCCGCGCCAGCTCCTGCTCCCGCGCCCGCTCCTGCACCCACAGTCACGGCCATTGCTCCCGGTGCGAACGCCACCTCGGTGGGGACCGGCAGCAACGTGACGGCCACCTTCAGCACTGCAGTGCAGGGCGTCTCAGCGGCCACCTTCGTGCTCAAGAACGCGGCTGGCAGCAGCATTCCCGCCACCGTTACCTACAACGCCACCACCCGGACCGCCACCCTGGACCCCTCTGCCAGCCTCGCCGCCGACACCGTGTACACGGCTTCGCTGGTGGGTGGCTCCGCCGCCATCAGGGATGCAGCCGGAACCCCGCTGGCCTCCGCCAGCTGGAGCTTCCTGACCGGACCGGCCCCGGTGGTTACCGGCACCACCCCGGGCAGCAATGCTTCACTGGTGCGCCGCGGCAACAACATCAGCGTGAGCTTCAGTGAGGCGGTCCAGGGCGTCAACGGCACCACCTTCACCGTGAAGAACTCCGCCACGGGGGCCGTGGTACCGGCCACCGTTTTCCGGAACGGCACCACCAACCAGTGGATCCTGGACCCACAGCAGGCACTGGCCGCCAAAACCAAGTACACAGTGACGGTCACCGGCGGCGGGACGGCCGTCCGCGACCTGGCCGGAAACCAGCTGGCCACCCGCACCTGGCAGTTCACCACCGGCTCGTTCTAGGCCGGGAAGGGTTAGGGGATTATCCCGCCCTGCGGGGATAATCTTCACCCAAGGCAATCTTCACGGCGCAGGGATGGGCACAGTGGCACAGCAGGAACCAGCAGGCTACGGAACAGCTTCCGGAAGAACTGGGAAGCACGCCGGCAAGTGGCGGGCCTTCCACGACAAGTTCGTGGTGGAGGAACGCTACCTGGATCCTGCCGACCGGCGGGGCCTCTACCGGGCGGCTGTCATCCTCGTGACTGCCGGCGTGGCGCTCTTCGTGGCCACCCTCATCAGCGTGCTGCAGGCGGACGGGCTCTCCGCGGCAGATGGCCCGGTCCGCGACTGGCTGCTCGGCCTGAGGTCCAACACCCTGACGGTCATCATGATCTTCCTGGCCGTGGTGTTCGGGCCCATCGCCCTTCCCATCATCATCCTGGTAGTCGTTCTCGCGTGGGGCTTCGCCGCCAAGCATGCCTGGCGGCCCATCCTGCTGGCCTCCGCGATGCTGACGGGCGTCATCGTCTCGCAGATCATCCTCCAGGTCGTCCGACGCTCGCGGCCACCCGTGGACCAGATGCTCTTTGGCATCGACCACACTTTTTCGTTCCCCTCCGGCCACGTCCTGGGGGCATGCGACTTCCTGCTGGTGGGTGCCTTCCTGATCTTCTCCCGGCGGAAAAACACCCGCGCTGCGGTATGGGGCTTTATTGGGGCGGGCTTCGGCATTGTCCTGGCGGCGCTGAGCCGGCTGTACCTGGGGTACCACTGGCTCAGCGATGCACTCGCCTCGGTCTCCCTCTCGCTCATCATCCTGGGCGGAGTGATTGCCGTGGACACCTGGCGGACTGCGCGGATCCCGGGGGAGCGGATCACCGGGGAGCTGTCCAAGGCGGAGACGCAGGGCGAGTAGCCCCGCCTATTCAGGCGGGCGGCCGGGACCGGGCCCGCTTCAGGGCGCGGTGGAGTTTCACGTTGGCAGCCTCCAGTTCCAGCACCTTGGCCACGCCTGCAAGGTTCAGGCCCTGTTCCAGGAGTTCGCCAATGCGCAGCAGCACGGCGATGTCGCCGTCGCTGTACTGGCGGGTGCCACCCGCGGTCCGGGACGGGGTCAGCAATCCCTTGGTCTCGTACAACCGGATGTTCTGCTGGCCCGTCCCCGCCAGCTTGGCCGCAACCGAAATGGCGTAGAGCGCACGCCCGCTGGCTGGGCGCGGCGCCCGTCCTGCTCCGTCTGCCATGGGGCCTCCAAAATCGTCGTGCGGCGGTATTGCCTCAGTTTCCCACGGGTGCTATAAAAAATCTATATCCACCACCATAGATCGGCGGGGGATACAGAACCGATCCAACACTTACAAGCTGAAGGAGTGGGAAAAATGATGTTGATGCGCACGGACCCGTTCCGCGAGCTGGACCGGCTCACGCAGCAGGTCTTTGGAACCGCCGCCCGCCCGGCTGCCATGCCCATGGACGCCTGGCAGGAAGACGGTGAATTCGTTGTGGCATTTGACCTCCCGGGTGTCAAGGTTGACTCGCTGGACCTCAATGTCGAACGCAACGTCCTCACCGTCCGGGCCGAGCGCCAGGACCCCACGCAGCCGAACGTTGAGCTGGTGGCTGCGGAGCGTCCCCGCGGTGTCTTCAGCCGCCAGCTGATCCTCGGCGACACGCTGAACACGGACAACATCAAGGCAAGCTACGACCAAGGTGTCCTGACCCTGCGCATTCCCGTCGCCGAGCAGGCAAAGCCGCGCAAGATCGAGATCGACACGCAGCAGGGCCAGAGGCAGCAGATCTCAACCTAGCTCCCGAATACCGCCAGGCACGCGCACGGCGCCGCCCTGGCGGTGAAGTCCATGTCCGAACGGCGGCACCCGGGCCTTTCGTGCCCAGGCGCCGCCGGTGCGGAGGGCCAAGATGACTGACACTCCCGATTACTACGCCACCCTGCACGTCCGCCCGGACGCCAGCCAGCAAGAAATATCCAGGGCCTACCGGGCCCTGATGCGCAGCCACCATCCCGACATGGAGGGCGCCAGTGACCCGGAAGGCGAACTGCTGCGGATCATGCAGGCGTTCAGTGTGCTGCGCAATCCGCAGCGGCGCGCCGCCTACGACAAACAGCAGGCGGCCTCCGGTCCGCGGGTGATTCCCGTGCGGAAAGTGCCCGCCCGCGGCGGCGCCTCCGAACCTGCATTCAGGGTTACCCCCGTCCGCTGGGAGAGCGGGCCCTGGTCCTAGCAAACGGCGTGCAGGCAGCGTTCCGGGTGTCACCAACGGAAAAACGGCAGCAACGAAAACCGCGAGGAGGCGGAGACCTGCATGAGCGATTGGCGGCGCTACGATTCACACCTGATTCCGGCATTCCATGAGCGCTTCGAGCAGCGGTGGGGTGTTGGGACGGCACCTTTCCTCGACCCGGAAGCGCATGAGGAACCCCTGCCCCGGGCGCAATGGATCAATCCGGCCACGGGTGCGGCGCTGGCCGTGGTGCCGGTGTGGACGGCCGAGGAGAAGCAGCAAAGGTCGTTTGGCGTGTTCTACCTGCCGCCTGGCGGGGACATCTGGGTCCTCCGGCCCGGCTATACCGGCTACCTGGAACCCGCGGACGGCGGACCGGAACATCTGGTGACGCTCCGCAATGACGCTTTCCGCAAGGCCGTGGCGCACGCCAAGGAGTTCATCTTCGGATCCCAGTAGTTGCTGGCTGCGGCGGCTGCGGCAACGTTTCGCGCCGGGGGCAGGCCTGCTCGTCAGCAGGCTTACTGTATGCCATCCTGAGACGTACTTATTCGACCGTGACGAAGGCCCGCCCCATGCACATCACCGCCAAGGAACTCGCAGCACTCATCCCCCCGGGGTTCACGCTGGGTGTTGCCACCGCTGCGTTCCAGATCGAAGGGGCACTGGACGAGGACGGCCGCGGACCCGCCGGCTGGGACGTGTTTGCCGCCAAGCCCGGCGCCATCGTGGAGGACCACAGCCCGGTGGTTGCCTGCGACCACTACCACCGGATGCCCCAGGACGTTGCCCTGATGAAGCAGCTTGGCGTGGATTCGTACCGGTTTTCGTTCGCGTGGCCGCGCATCCAGCCCACAGGGAGCGGGCCAGCCAACAAAGCGGGCCTGGCTTTCTACGACAAGCTCCTCGACGAGTTGCTGGCCAATGGCATTTCGCCCATGGCCACTATCTACCACTGGGACACCCCGCTGGCGCTGGACGAGGCGGACGGCTGGCTGAACCGGGACACCGCCTACCGGCTGGGGGAGTACGCCGGGATCCTGGCCGATGCCTTCGGTGACCGGGTGGCCCGGTGGGTCACCATCAACGAACCCGCCACGGTCAGCACCAACGGCTACTCGCTGGGTCTGCACTCACCGGGCAAGGAGTTGCTCCTGGGTGCCTTTCCCACTGTCCACCACCAGCTGCTGGGGCACGGTTTGGCCATGCAGGCTCTGCGGGCCGCCAAGGTTGCGGGCGAGATCGGCATGGCCAATGTCTACTCACCCATGGTCCCCAACTCGATCAACCCGCTGGACCGCATCAGTGCCGGGCTGATGGACCTGGCCCAGAACCGGCTCTACGCGGACCCCGTGCTCACCGGCAAGTATCCAGACCTGATCCGGGCCGCAAAGTTCTTCTCCTCCTTCGACCACCCGGAGGAGGACATGGCAGTCATTTCCCAGCCGCTGGATTTCTACGGCCTCAACTACTACATGCCCACCAAGGTGGCGGTGGGCCCGGGCGGCGGCGCGGTGCCCGCGAGCATGGCCGAAGCCATGGGCAGCGACCTCAGCGCGGCCGGCAGCGGCGGCACCCCCTTCCACGTGGAGACCTGGCCGGAGGCGGACATCACGTCCTACGGCTGGCCGGTGAAGCCGGAGTACATGGCGGTGGCCCTGAAGGAGATGGCCGAGCGGTACCCCAACCTGCCGCCGGTGATCCTTACCGAGGGCGGTGCCAGCTTCGAGGACATCATTGTCCGGGACAGGTCCACCAACACCCGGTTCATCCCGGATGAGCGCCGGCTGAAATACCTCTCGGACCACCTGGAAACGGCGCTGCGGGCAACCTCCCCGGGCGGCGAGGCGGAGTCCGTGGACCTGCGCGGCTACTACGTCTGGTCACTGCTGGACAACTTCGAGTGGTCCGCTGGCTACAACCAGCCGTTCGGGCTCCTGCACGTGGACTTCGAGACGCTGGAGCGGACGCCGAAGGCCTCGTACTTCTGGCTCCAGGAGCTGATCGAGGAACGCGACCTGGCCGTGGCGGCAGGTGCTGCCATAGCGCAGGCCTTGGTGCCGGAGGAGTTTGAAGCGGAAGCGCCCGACGACGGCCTGTCCCCGCTGGGTGCCAGCGCCTAGGGCGTGTCTCCTAAAGCTGTCAGTCAGATGCTGATTGCTCTTAGAACGGCTCCTCTGCGGTAGGTGAGTGCGAGTTTGTCGTACTGCGTTGCCAAGGCCCGCCACTGCTTGAAGATGTTGAAGTTCCGTTCGACGACGTTGCGGCCTTTGTAGTCCTCTTTGTCGAAGGCCGGAGGTCGGCCGCCAGTGGAACCCCGTCGTTTTCGATGACCGATCTGATCGGCTGGTTGCGGGATGACAGCCAGGATGCCGCGGTCGCGGAGGTGGGTCCGGATCGCCCGAGATGAGTAGGCCTTGTCGCCGCGGACACGGTCCGGGCGGGTCCGTGGCCTGCCCGGACCGGCGCGGTTGATCTTCAACTGGTTCATCAGGTGGTGAACATTGGAGCGTCTCCGCCCTGCCCGGGGGCTACCAGCAGCACCAATGGCCGGCACATCGCGCCAAGCTAGCCCGCACCGATACCGGTAAATGATGCCCTCCACCACCCGTCGGTCGTCCCGGAAAGGACGACCCCGACGACCATCAGAGGAGGGCAACAACGGCTGAATGCGGGCCCACTGACCATCAGTCAAAACAGAAGTACGAGACACCAACCAAGCATCCCGGACAACCATCCGAGGATTTAGGAGACACGCCCTAGGAGCGCCCAGCAGGCCGGGTGCCCCCAGCGGATCGCGAGTTCCTGCAGCCCGGAAGATTCGGCTGCTTTATGAGGCACAATTGCGAGCCACACTACGGGCATGCCGGGCTGCCGCAAGTGACCCCATCAGTCCAGCGCCCGGCGATGGAACCGAGCCCATTCGGACAGCCCCGGCCGCAGCTGCTCGCCGTCCCGGTTCTGCGGGTCCTTCATGCTTCGATCACCCTCTCATCGGTGCCCCGCTCCGGCTCTTGTCTGGTCCATCACGTCAGAACGGCTTCGATCATTGCCACGCCGAGCCGGACCGTGACAAACCAGTAGGGCTGATCTGGTGAGCGCTGCTTCCTGGCCGGGTACTTTCCGGGGTTCTCGGCTACTGCGGTGTATGCAGTCGGCGCGGCGATGACTTGGCGCAGAAGGAAGGCCGCCTCCGTGGAGACGGCCTTCTGTGAAACGTTGGAACGGTCGTCTAGAACTTGTTCTTGTCGAACTTGTCGTTCCTCGGTTGCTCGGACCTGGTTCCCTTTTCCTGTGAGTTCTGGCACTCCCAACCGCCGGCTACCTTTGTAACCGTGTGCCCACCCGGACAGGTGATTGGAGCGGCGCTGGCGGCCGGTGCGATGACGGCCAGAGCAGTAAACAGGAGTCCGGCGACAGCTGCGGAACTAAAAAATTTGCGCATAATTGATCCTTGATCTCGTCGCCGGTGCTGAAGCACCGGCTATTACCTTGGGGCGGTGCCGCGGTGCGTCTGGCCCCCTAGATGAGGCGAGGAGTCCGAGACCAAAAACTCGACCCTCGCGTGCAGTATACGTCGCTGCCGCTGGTACCAACAGGGGGTCAGCAAAGCGTCGTACCTTGACGATTTCTCATACCTCCGCATATCCGAGCGAACAGGTTCTTCCGCGCTCACGGAGCCTAGGGCAGGCTCTGGTCGGCTGGCACCTCCGTTTGCCAGCCATCCGCCGATCAGGGCCGTGCCGGGTTGTTGCCCCATCCTTAGCTGGCAGAAGCGCACTCAGCAGCCATCGAGAGGCGAGACCTTGAGGAGCCCTACCTAGGGGAACTCGGAAGTTCTTGGAGGTGAGTCGGAATGGCTGGCTGTCCCCCTATGGGGACCTGACTGACTGTAAAGCGCAGTCGATTGAGGTGGCTAGAACTCTCGATCCAGGGTGCCCGGTTCGTTGGCCGGTGCTGTTGAGGAGGGGGTGCCTGCCATGCTGGTGACCGCGGCGGTGGGGCTCCAGACCATGGTGGCTGCCGACGTCACGGTCCGCAGGCCCGTGGCTCCGCTGGCGACGCTGCCCAGGGTCACGGTGATGATGGTGCGTTGGGCTCCGTTGATGGTGGCTGTGGCGGCGGTCATGGTGGCGTTGAACACGGTCGTCTTGCGGCTCTTGGCGTAGTTCTGGTTGAGGTTCACGGTGCTGTTCTGGCGTTGGATGTCCACGGTGTCGCCGTTGTTGCCCAGGCCCAGGAGGTTCCCGTCGCGCAGGCGCAGCGTGACGGGCAGGGCCGCGCCGTTCCAGCCGGGGGATACGGTGGCGGAATTGGCCTGCTGACTGTAGGTGAAGGTCATGGTATCCCCGGCATCGAGCCTCCCCTCAGTCCCGGACCCGTTCGTGGTCTGGATGTCGGTTCCGCGCAGCGGGCTGTTGTCAACCCTGCGTGCGGCCACGGTAGCGGAGATGGTCTCCCTCCCGGCTCCGTCGGTGAGGATGGCCCGGAGGTCGTAGAGCCCGTCGGGGACGGTACGGGTGTCCCAGTTGCAGGTGTAGGGGGCGGCGGTGACGGTGCAGGCTGTGGTCCATCTCGTTGTTCCGGCGGGGGCGTATTGGATCCGGACGGTGGCGACGCCGGCCGAGTTCGGCCCGTGGCAGACCATTTGGAAACGTCACCGCCGCTACAGCGGCGACGGAACCTGGGACAAGATTTTGGCCGGACTGTTCACGGAAGCCGACGCCCGCGGGGAAGTGGACTGGTCGGTCTCGGTCGACTCGACTGTGAATCGCGCCCACCAGCACGGCACCAACCTTCCCCGCACCACAGGGGGCCCCGTCGAATTACATGAATCTGTTTGATGAACCAGGCGATCATGCGATTGGCCGCTCCCGCGGCGGATTGAGCACGAAGATCCACGCCCTGGTTGATGGCAAAGGCCGGCCATTGGTGCTGCTGGTCGCCCCCGGGCAGGGCGGAGACGCTCCAATGTTCACCCACCTGATGAACCAGTTGAAGATCAACCGCGCCGGTCCGGGCAGGCCACGGACCCGCCCGGACCGTGTCCGCGGCGACAAGGCCTACTCATCTCGGGCGATCCGGACTCACCTCCGCGACCGCGGCATCCTGGCTGTCATCCCGCAACCAGCCGATCAGATCGGTCATCGAAAACGACGGGGTTCCACTGGCGGCCGACCTCCGGCCTTCGACAAAGAGGACTACAAAGGCCGCAACGTCGTCGAACGGAACTTCAACATCTTCAAGCAGTGGCGGGCCTTGGCAACGCGGTACGACAAACTCGCACTCACCTACCGCAGAGGAGCCGTTCTAAGAGCAATCAGCATCTGACTGACAGCTTTAGGAGACACGCCCTAGGCCTGCGCCGGTTTCAGAGCATTCCCAGCATGGTCAGCTGCTTGGCCATTCCGGCGCCGTCCGGGGAGTAGATCCACGGGACCTTGGAAGCGGTGTGGTCGCCGTCCTCCGAGTGGCCGCCGGCAAACACGGACTCGCTGACGGAGAGCTGGCGGATGGCAATGGCCGCCACCTTGTCCGGGTTATCGCTGGCAAAGCCCGAATAGATGGCTTCGTCATGCTGGCCGTTGTCTCCGATCAGGAGCCACTGCATGTCCGGAAACTCCTTGCTCAGCCGTTCCAGGTTGCGGCGCTTGTGCTCCTGCCCGCTGCGGAACCAGCGGTCCTGGGTCAGGCCCCAGTCCGTCAGCAGCAGGGCCCCCTTCGGGTACATGTTGCGGTTGAGGAACCGTGCCAGGGTGGGAGCAGCGTTCCATGGGCCGGTGGACAGGTACACCACCGGCGCGTCGGGGTGTTCAATGGTCAGCCGGTCCAGCAGGACTGCCATGCCGGGGGTAGCCATACGGGCCCGCTCGCTGAGCACGAAGGTGTTCCAGAGGGCCAGGAACGGGCGGGGCAGGGCCGTCACCATGACGGTGTCGTCAATGTCCGAAACGATGCCGAATTTCACGTCGGGGGCGATCACCTGGATAAGGGCCTCGGCGGGCTCGGTCCCTTCGGCCCGCAGCACGGCGGTGTGCCAGCCGGGAGACAGCTGGACGCTGACTTCGGTGTCAATGATCCCGCCCCGGTCCGCACGCACGTGGGTGACAACATCGCCAATGGTGATTTCGACGTCGATGAACTGCAGCGGCACACCGGTGAACGCCCGCCAGCCGCGGATGTTCTGGTTACCGTTCTTTGCAGCGGTTTCGGCCTTGCTGCCCGGGAGCGGCTTTTGCGTCATCAGGACCCTGCCCAGCACCCGGACCAGGGTGGTGGACCCGTAACCCTGGTAGGCGATGGTCTGGGGTACGAACTTCCAGCGCCTGGCCAGCTTGATCCGGACCCCGTTGAAGGCGTCGGAGATCCGGTGGGCCAGGCGGAAAACCTGGTTGCCTGACGGTCCAAGCCGATTGTCCATGTCCTGGCTGGAAGGGTTGGCGGGGTTCCGGTGCGAGTCCTGCGGAGCGGTGTCCATGGCTCCACTCTGCCACAGGGCGCCGCCGGCGAGGAGGCCGTGGTAACCTAACGCCGCTCCGTGGCGCTGCCCTGCGGCGTCAACCCGTGCCAAGGATGCCGCGCAGGGTCTCCGCGTTCCGCACTGCGTTGCCGCCGCCGTCGTTATTGAAATAGGCGTAGACATCGAGGCCGTCTGCCGCCCATCCGCGGATCCGGTCCGCCCACCAGTGCAGGTCCGCGTCGGAGTAGGAGCCTGCGTAGAGGTGCTGGTGGTCCGGCCCGTGCAGCCGGACGTAGGCGAACGGGGCCGTGGTGCGCAGGAGGCAGGGCAGGTTGGCGCCGCTCATGATGCAGTAGGCGGCCTGGTGCCGTTCCAGCAGCGCGAATACCTCCGGGCTGTCCCAGGTGGGGTGGCGGAATTCCACGGAGACCCGGATCCAGGGCGGAACCGCCGCCAGGAAGTAGTCCAGCCGGGCATCGTCGCGTTCCATCTGCGGCGGCAGCTGGACCAGCAGGACCGCCCGTTTGTCGCCCAGTTCATGCCAGCAGCGTTCGATCCGCTCCAGCCACACCTCGGGGGAGTAGAGCTTCCGGGCATGGGTAAGGCCGCGGGGAGCCTTGACCGACATGCTGAAACCCGGGGGCAGGCGCCGGTTCCAGCCGGCGAAGGTGGTGTCCCTGGGCCAGCGGTAGAAGCTGGCGTTGAGCTCGACGGTGTTGAAGCGCGCGACATAGTGCTGGAGCCTGTCCTTCACCGGGAGCCGGGGCGGGTACAGGACGTTCTCCCAGTGGTCGTAGCTCCACCCTGACGTGCCGATATGGACTGCCACCCCTGCAGGCTACACCGAATTGTGCCTTTCAACGGGCCCCCGGAAGGGCGCCACTGTGGCAGGGTAAAGTCATGGCGCGAATAGAGGATTACGCGGTGGTGGGGGACCTGCAGACCGGTGCCCTGGTGAGCAACGAGGGCTCCATCGACTGGCTGTGCCTGCCCCGCTTCGATTCCCCCGCCTGCTTCAGCGCGCTGCTGGACACGCCCGACGCCGGCCGCTGGCTTTTGGCGCCGAAGGACGGGGGGCCCTGCACGCGGCGGGGCTACCGCGACGGCACCCTGATCCTCGAAACGGAGTGGGAGACCCCCGAGGGGACGGTGCGGGTCACCGACTTCATGCCGCCCCGTGACGCGGTGGCGGACATCGTCCGCATCGTCGAAGGCGTCAGCGGCAGCGTGAAGATGCGCGGCGAACTGGTCATGCGGTTCGATTACGGCCACATCATTCCCTGGGTCCGCCGGGACAAGTACGGGCTGCATGCCATCGCGGGCCCGGATGCCGTCTACTTCGTCACCCCCGCGCCCCTCCAAAGCGAGAACATGCACACCATCAGCGAGTTCACCGTCAGCGCGGGGGAGCGGATCCCGTTCGTGCTGACCTGGGCGCCCAGCCATGTGGGCCGGCCCCACACCGTGGACGCGGAGAAGGTCCTGGCCACCACCTATGCCTTCTGGCGTGGCTGGGCTTCGCAGTGCACCGTCAAAGGCGAATACCAGGAGGCCGTGCTGCGCTCCCTGGTTACCCTGAAGGCGCTGACCTACGCGCCGACCGGTGGAATTGTGGCAGCTGTGACCACGTCCCTGCCGGAGCAGCTGGGCGGCCCGCGCAACTGGGACTACCGGTACTGCTGGCTGCGGGACGCCACGATGACGCTCCAGGCGCTCCTTGCGGCCGGATACAGCGCCGAAGCAGCCGCGTGGCGGGACTGGCTGCTGCGCGCCGTTGCCGGCGACCCCGCGGACCTGCAGATCATGTACGGGATCCACGGCGAACGGCGGCTCCCCGAAATGGAGCTGTCCTGGCTGAAAGGCTACGAAAACTCTTCACCGGTCCGGATCGGGAATGGTGCCGCGGAACAGCTGCAGCTGGATGTCTGGGGTGAGGTGCTGGACTGCCTGGCGCTGACCCGCAACTCGCTGCTCAAGCACACGGACGAGGCCTGGGACCTGCAGTGCGCCCTGATGGCGCACCTGGAGACCATCTGGGACCAGCCGGACAACGGGCTGTGGGAGATGCGCGGCCCGCGCCGGCACTTCACGCATTCCAAGGTGATGGCCTGGGTGGCCGCGGACCGGATGGTAAAAGGTGTCCGCGAATCCGGGCTGCCCGGCCCCGTGGAGCGGTGGGAAACCCTGCGGGACACCATCCACCGCGACGTCATGGCCAACGGATTCGACGCCGCCCGCAACACGTTCGTCCAGTCCTACGGCAGGCCGGAGCTGGACGCCAGCCTCCTGCTGATCCCGCGGGTGGGGTTCCTGCCGCCGGACGATCCGCGGGTCATCGGAACCATCGAGGCCATCCAGCGCGAGCTCACCGAAGGCGGCTTTGTGCTGCGCTACCGTCCGGCCGAGAGCGACGACGGGCTTCCGGGCGACGAGGGCGTGTTCCTGGCCTGCTCCTTCTGGCTGGTGGAGGCGCTCCTGGGGGCGGGCCGGCAGGAGGAATCCAGGCAGCTTTTCGAACGCCTGCTGGAACTGCGGAACGATGTGGGGCTGCTGAGCGAGGAGTGGGCGGTCAAGGCCGGCCGCCAGCTGGGTAATACTCCCCAGGCTTTCAGCCACTTCGCCCTTGTGACTAGCGCTTTGGAGCTGCATCAGGATACGGTTCGCCGGAGTGATACCCCCATTCCGCCGGAATCGGCGGAACGGCGCAGAGGCGGCGCCGACAGGGGTACGGCTTCTCCTTCGCAGAATAGATAAGTATACTTACTAACACCTCATGGAGTGCTCCAAAAAGCACAGTGCCGTGACTGACGGAGGAGTGATTTTTATGGCCGGGTATTTTGAGCTCGTGGACGCGCCCGATGGCGGCTACAGGGTCCGGATGATGGATGGAACCGGAAACCTGATGGCCATCTCGGTGACCTTTCCCACCAAGCGGGCGGCAGTGGCCGGTGTGGCGATGGCCCGCGAAATAGCAGGCACCGGCCTGATCAGGGACAAGAGCCACGACGGCGCGGGCACCATCATCCGGGAGCGTGTGCGACCGGTTAACACCGCGAAAGAGGCAGCCGCCCGGCACAAGAGGGTGCCGGAGGCCAAACGGGCAGCGGTGGGCTGATGGTCCAGCCGCGGAAGTCACCCCCTGGCGGGCAGCGCCGGGGGGTTCTCTTTGACGTCGACGGGACGCTGATCGACTCGTCCTACATCCACACCATTTCCTGGTGGGAAGCCTTCCGCCAGCAGGGCTACGACATACCCATGGCTTCCATCCATCACTTCGTGGGCATGGGCGGGGACCGCCTGGTGGATAACCTCCTGCCCCCGGACCGGGACCGGGAGGCGGACAAGGACGTCATGGCCAGCCACGGCGCGCTGTATGCCTCCCACTGGCCGGCGCTGCGGGCCTTCGACGGCGCCAGGGACTTGCTGGCCCGCTGCCACGACGACGGGCTTGCTGTTGCGCTCGCCTCCTCGGCGCGGAAGAAGGACCTGCAGGTCATGAAGGGCATCCTGGGCGCCGACCCCTTCATCGACGGTGCCACCAGCGCCAACGACGCCGAGAACAGCAAGCCGTCCCCTGACATCCTGGTTGCCGCCCTGGAAAAGATCGGCGTAGAGGCCCGGAACGCAGTCTTCGTGGGCGACGCCGTATGGGACATGAAGGCCGCCGGAGCCCTCGGCATACCTTCGGTGGGAGTCACCTGCGGCGGTATCAACGCTGCAGAGTTGCGCGAAGCCGGCGCTGTTGAGATTTACGAGGGCCCGCGGGACCTTCTGGAGAATCTCGGGTCAAGCGCCATCGGCCAGCTGCTGCGGCAGGATTCCTAGGTTACTCAGACCGTCTGCCCGCCCGTGACCGTATCCTCGTCCCCGGCATTGGCGGGCTTTGCCCAGGACACCGCAACCCGCACGGAACCGTCGTCGCTACGGTCAATGTCTGTGACGATATCTGCCGCGCTGGCGCCCATCTCCAGGATTCTGGTGCGGTAGGTATTCACCAGCGCCTCGAGGCTCTCCTCCGTCCACTCGCCCGGGCGTATGCGGGTGGAGATCTCGACCGGTTCCGGCTGGTACAGCGACATAGTGTTCCTCTTTCACTCGCACGGGCGTAGGGCTGGCCCTTCCTACGCTAGAAGCCCCCGGCCGGGACGACAAGTATTTGATCAGCCTGCTTACTTTTTTTGGCACAAGCCGATAGCGTCGAAGAACGGGCGTTCCGCTCGGCGGGAACACCAGAAGAGAAAGGGAAACCGTGAAAGCTCTGACCTGGCAAGGGAAACGCTCGGTAAGCGTCGAGGAAGTGCCGGATCCGGTGATCCAGGAGCCTACCGATGCGATCGTGCGCATTACCTCGACGGCGATCTGCGGCTCGGACCTGCACCTGTACGAGGTGCTGGGCCCCTACATGCACAAAGGCGATGTGATCGGCCACGAACCGATGGGCATCGTGGAAGAAGTGGGCAGCGCAGTCACCAACCTTCGCCCCGGGGACCGCGTGGTGGTGCCCTTCAATATCTCCTGCGGCCGCTGCTACATGTGCGAACAGGGCCTGCAGTCCCAGTGTGAAACCACCCAGGTGAAGGAGAAAGGTTCAGGAGCGGCCCTCTTCGGCTACTCGGAGCTGTACGGCTCGGTCCCCGGCGGGCAGGCCGAGTACTTGCGGGTCCCGCATGCGGACTACGGCCCGGTAAAGGTGGGAACAGAGCTTCCCGATGAGCGCTATCTTTTCCTCTCCGACATCCTTCCCACCGCCTGGCAGGCCGTGGAGTACGCGGACGTCCGGCCAGGCGGCACCCTTGCCGTGTTCGGCCTGGGGCCGGTGGGCCAGTTCGCCAGCCGGATCGGCGTCCACCGCGGCTTCCGCGTGGTGGGTGTGGACCCCGTCCCGGAGCGCCGGGAGATGGCCGCGCGGCACGGGGTGGAAGTGTTCGACTACACCAAGACCATTTCGGACGAACTGCGGGAGATGACCTCCGGCCGCGGCCCTGACGCGGTGGTAGACGCCGTCGGCATGGAAGCCCACGGTTCGCCGGTGGCAGGCTTCGCCCACCAGGCGCTGGGCCTGCTGCCGGACAAGCTGGCCCAGAAGGCTATGGAGACCGCCGGCGTGGACCGCCTGGCGGCCCTGCACACTTCGATCGACGCCGTGCGCCGCGGCGGGACCATCTCGCTGAGCGGCGTGTACGGCGGGCAGGCGAGCCCCATGCCGATGCTGACGCTGTTCGACAAGCAGATCCAGGTGCGGATGGGCCAGTGCAACGTCCGGCGCTGGACCGATGACCTGCTGCCGCTCGTTGAGGACGACGCCGATCCGCTGGGGGTGATGGACCTGGTCACCCACCGCTCAGGCCTGGAAGGTGCCCCTGCACTGTACGAAAAGTTCCAGAAGAAGGAGGACGGCTGCATCAAGGTGGTCCTGAACCCGGGCGCCTGAGCCGTTTACCAGCGGAGGCAGGGGCCGGGAGGCCTGAACGTCAACAGAAGCTGTTCATGGCCTCCTGGGCAACCTCCTGCATCTCGAACAGCAGCGGGTTCACCCCGAGGGTGGGCGGCCCGGGAGGGTAGGCCACGGTGATGGCCAGCTGTTTGCTGCCGTCCTCGCTGGTCATGGCGATGGTTCCGTAGCCGTCCACATCCCCGGGAAGCCCGTAGTAGAAGCGGTTGTTGCAGGTGTTGTTCCAGCGCCGCAGGGCAAAGCCGTAGTACTGCGAGTAGCCGCCCTTCATGGCGGTCACGGTGTCAGGTGCCAGCAGCCTGCCCTGCAGCAGCGCCGCGTAGAACCTGTTCACTTCCTGCACTGTGGATACGGCTCCATTGGAAGGTGCCTCGGCCAGCCAGGCGGGCGCGGCCGCGTCCCTGGGGATGCCCTCGATGGTGACGTAGCCGTGCACCATGCCTGCGGGCTGCGGGCCCCCAAGCGTGGTTGCCTCCAGCCCCAGGGGGCCGGCAATGTCGGCTGCCAGGACCCGCCCGATGTCCTGGCCGCGGAGCCGCTCAACAATCAGGGCCAGCACCGCGTAGTTGGAGCGGGAGTAGTCGAAGATCCGTGCCAGCCTGCCGTCCCACGGCAGGGTGGCGGCGAGGCCCAGCTGCTGTTCGAGGGGGAGCGGCCGGCCCGCCAGCTCCTCCCAGTGTCCGGATGCCAGCAGGGGGAGGGAGAAGTCCGGAAGCCCGGATTCATGCGTCAGCAGCTGCCGGACGCTGACGGGGCCGGGCGGCTTCAGGACGGCGCCGAACTCCGGCAGGTATTCGCTGGCCTGGCCGTCAAGGTCCAGCCTGCCCTCCTCCACCAGCTTCAGCACGGAGACGGCCACCATGGACTCCGTGATCGTGCCGACGTGGACGGGATCGGCCACCGTTGCCGCTTCACGGGTCTCCAGGTTCCGGACCCCGGCGGCGTGGGTCCATGCGTCCTCGCCCATGGTGACGGCGATGAGGACTGCCGGGGCGCCGTCGTCGACCATCCTGGAACTGAAAGCCTCCAGCAGCGCGATGGCGGCGGGCTTGTCCGGGTCCGGGTCCGGGGGCTCTGGCTGCCCGATGCAGCCCGGACCGGCCAGCAGGATGACGGCACACAGCACAGCCGTCATGCACCTTGTGATGCGGCCCCTGCGGCTACCCATGGAACTATTCTTCCCCCAACTAAGTAGCGCCACCTGTCGTTTTGGGGTTCCAAAACGAGAGGTGGCGCTACCTGGTTGGGGAGTGCGGCTCAGGTGAGGCGGACCTGCCGGTTCATGTCCTTGTAGAGCAGGTACCGGAACTCGCCCGGGCCGCCGGCGTAGCAGGCCTGGGGGCAGAAGGCGCGCAGCCACATGAAGTCGCCTGCCTCTACCTCAACCCAGTCGTTGTTGAGCAGGTACATGGCCTTGCCCTCAAGGACGTACAGGCCGTGTTCCATGACGTGGGTTTCGGGGAACGGGATCACGCCGCCGGGCTGGAACGTCACGATGTTGACCTGCATGTCGTGTGCAAGGTCGTTGGAGTCGGTGAAGCGGGTGGTCTTCCAGACGTCGTTGGTGTCCGGCATCGACGTCGGCTCCACGTCCTTCTCGTTGGTGACGAAGGACTTGGCCTCGTATCCCTCCAGGCGTTCATAGGCCTTGCGGATCCAGTGGAAGGAGACGATATCGTCCGAGACGTTCTCCAGGCCCCACTGCGAGCCAGCAGCCAGGTAGGCGTAGCCGCCTTCCTCGAGCTGGTGCAGCTCGCCGTCCAGCGTCAGGTTGAGTTTGCCCTTGGTGACAAAGATGACGCCCTCCACGCCTTCCTCGAACTCGGCGCGCGGTGCTCCGCCGCCCGGGGCGATCTCCACGATCAGCTGGGAGAAGGTGGTGGCAAACCCGGAGATGGGGCGGGCGATGATCCACGAGCGGGTGTTGCTGAAGCCCGGCAGGTTGGAGGTGACGATGTCCGTCAGCACCCCCTTGGGAATCACTGTGTAGGCCTCGGTGACGATGGCGCGCTCGGTGGTGAGGTGGGTCTGCGGCGGCAGGCCGCCTTGCGGGTAGTAGTACTTGCCCATGGAGGGATTCCTTTGCTTAGGAGTTGGAGGTGGTGGCGAGCCTCGGGTGGGCCAGCGCGGTGAGCTGGGGAAGCCCGACGCCGGCGAGCGCCTGGACCTCATCGGCCCCCACTGCACCGCACTGGACGCCGCGCAGGACGAACGCGGCCAGTGCCCGGGCGGTGGCGGGTTCGTCCATGACGCCGCCCGCGGTCTGTTCCACGTAGTTGCGCAGCCGGGCTGCCGCCGCGGGCAGGCCCTGCCGGTAGAAGGCGTACGTGGCGGCAAACCTGCTGGGCAGCTGGGCAGGGTGCAGGTCCCAGCCCTGGTAGTAGCCCCGTTCCAGGGACCGCCGGACCAACCGCCCGTGCAGTTGCCAGGCGTTCTCCACGTTGTCGCCCACGGGGATGATGTTGGTGGAGCCGTCCGAGAGCCGGATGCCGGTGCCGGCCACCGCGAGCTGCATGACTTCCTTCGCGAAGTCCGCCACGGGATGCTCCATGGACTGGTACTCCGCGGAGATCTGCAGCGACGCCGAGTAGTCGTAGGTGCCGTAATGCAGGCCGCTGATCCGGCCGGGCACTGCGTGCGGCAGTTGCGCCACCGGTGACGTGCCCTCCGGACCCAGGATGAGCTGGGGCGTTTCCACCTGGACCTCGAAACGCAGCCGGCCGGCGGGCAGCGAGTGCACCTGCTCCAGCCGGGACACGGCGAAGTCCATGGCCTGGACCTGGGCCACGGTGGTCACCTTGGGCAGGGTCAGTACCAGCCCCTCCGGCAGCTCGCCGGCGGCGGCCAGGCCGGAGACGAACAGGTCCAGTGTGCGCAGCCCGCGGGCCCGGGTGGCCGCTTCGAAGCACTTGAACCTGATACCGATGAATGGGGGAGCGGACCCGGCCGCGGCTGCGGCGGCCACAGCGGAAGCCGCGGCAACCGCCGCTGCGTCCTCGGCGTCGTCGCCCCTGTCTCCGAACCCGTCCTCGAAGTCGAGCCGGAGATCCTCGATGGGTTCGGAGGCCAGCTTCGCTTCCACCCGCGAGGCGACGGCCTCGGCGAGGCCGGGCTCCTGGCCCAGCAGGCTCCCCAGCCTCCCGAAGCCGCCGTGGGCCTCAACGGCAGCCTTGGCTTCGGTGCCCCACTCGGCAGCGAGCGACGGCGTGAAGCGGTCTGCGGGCACGTACACCGTGTGCACGGGCTGGCGCGAGCCGTCGTCGCCGGGATAGTTGTGTTCCAGGAGCCGGTCCGTGTCGGCCAGCTGGCCGTCGATGTGCGCCAGGTCCCCGGGTGTGAGCGAGGGTCTGGGTGATGCGGGCATGCCTCAGCCCACCAGTTCGTAGGCGGGGGTGGTGAGGAAGTCGGTGTAGTCGTCCGAGAGGCAGATGTTCGCGATCAGTTCGCTGGCCGGCTGGTAGTAGCGGCGGAACGCCTCGTCACCGAACTCGGTGCGGAGCCGCTCGGTTTCCTCGCCCAGGATCCGCTCCACCAGCTCCTTGGTCACCGTGTTGCCGGTATCCGCCAGGACGGACTTGTTCCGGATCTGCTGCCACACCTGGGAACGGGAAATTTCGGCGGTGGCGGCGTCCTCCATCAGGTTATGGATGGCCACCGCGCCGTTCCCCGAAAGCCAGACCGCGGTGTAGGCCACGGCGACGTAGAGGTTCAGCCGAAGGCCGGCCTCGGTGACCTGGCCTTCGGCGGAGGAGACGTCCAGCAGCTGGCCGGCGGTGACGTTGACCTCCGGGCGCTGCTTGTCCAGCTGGTTCGGCTTGCTTCCCAGGACGGAGTCGAAGACCTCGCGGCAGGTGGGAACCAGGTCCGGGTGGGCAACCCAGGAGCCGTCGAATCCGTCGTTCGCTTCGCGGGTCTTATCCGCCCGGACCTTCGCAAACGCCGCCTCGGTCACTTCGGGGTGGCGGCGGTTGGGAATGACGGCCGCCATGCCGCCCATGGCGAAGGCGCCGCGCTTGTGGCAGGTCTTGACCAGCAGTTCGGTGTAGGCGCGCATGAACGGCGCGGTCATGGCCACCGAGGCGCGGTCCGGCAGGACGAACTCTTCGCCGGCGTCGCGGAAGTACTTGATGAGGCTGAACAGGTAGTCCCAGCGGCCGGCGTTCAGGCCGGAGGCGTGGTCCCGGAGTTCGTAGAGGATCTCGTCCATCTCGAACGCTGCCGGAATGGTCTCGATCAGCACTGTGGCGCGGATGGTGCCCTGGTGCAGGCCCAGGAAGTCCTGGGCGAAGACGAACACGTCATTCCAGAGCCGGGCCTCAAGGTGGCTCTCCATCTTGGGCAGGTAGTAGTACGGACCGTGCCCGTTGAGGACCAGCTGCTTGGCCACGTGGTAGAAGTGCAGGCCGAAATCCACCAGCGCACCCACGGCCGGTTCGCCGTCAATCAGCAGGTGCTTTTCCTGCATGTGCCAGCCACGGGGGCGGGCCACCACGACGGCGAGCGGCGCGTCGGTGCGGAGCCTGTACTCCTTGCCCTCGTCGGAGGTGTAGCTCAGGGTGCCCTGCGCGGCATCACGGAGGTTGAGGATGGCGTCGATGACGTTGCTCCAGGTGGGGGTGCTGGCGTCCTCAAGGTCCGCGAGCCACACCTTGGCGCCGGAGTTCAGGGCGTTGATGGCCATCTTCGCCGGCGACGCCGGGCCGGTCATTTCCACCCGGCGGTCCTGCAGGGCTGCCGGTGCCGGCGCGACCTTCCAGTCGCCGTCGCGCACGTCCTGGGTTTCCGGCAGGAAGTCCAGCTTTCCGGTCTCCGCGACGCGCTGCCGCTTGGCGGCGCGGGCTGCCAGCAGCTCGTTGCGGGTTCCGGCAAAGCGCTTGTGAAGCTCCTCCACGAAAGCCAGCGCCTTGGGGGTGAGGATCTCCTCGGCGCGGTTGATCGGCCGGGGATCTGTGACGGTGATGGCCATTTCTGGTCCTTTCCTATGGCTGGAAGTCGGGCGGTCAGGCGTTGGCGAGGGCGGCCACGGGAACCTCGGCGGCATCCGTGCCCTTGGTTGCCACGTTGGCGGAACGGGCGGCCCCTGCCACTGCTGCAGCCACGTCGGCGGCCACATGGGGATCGAAGACGCTGGGGATAATGTAGCTGCCATTGAGCTCGTCGTCAGCAACCCGGTTGGCGATGGCCTCGGCCGCGGCCACCAGCATGTCCGGCGTGATGTCACTTGCCCCGGCGTCCAGCAGGCCGCGGAAGAATCCGGGGAAGGCCAGCACATTGTTGATCTGGTTCGGGAAGTCGCTGCGCCCGGTGGCCACCACGGCGGCGTGCTTTGACGCAATGACGGGGTCGATCTCAGGGGTGGGGTTTGCCATGGCGAAGACGATCGCGTCCTCGGCCATGGAGGCCACCTGTTCCTCGCCGATGACGTGCGGGGCGCTGACGCCGATGAACACGTCCGCTCCCTTGAGGGCGTCGTGGAGGCTGCCGGAGAAGCCGTCCTGGTTGGTGTTCGCGGCAATCCAGGTGCGGTGCTCGTCGTCGTACTTTTCGCCCGCGTGGATGGCACCCGAGCGGCCGGCGGCAATGATGTGCCGGGCACCCTGCGCCTTGAGGAGCTGAATGATGGCGGAACCGGCGGCGCCGACGCCCGAGACCACGATTTTCACCTCGGAGAGCTTCTTGCCCACCACCCGCAGGGCGTTGACCAGGGCGGCCTGGGTGACGATCGCGGTGCCGTGCTGGTCATCATGGAAGACGGGGATGTCCAGTTCCTCGCGGAGCCGGTTTTCGATCTCGAAGCAGCGGGGCGCGGCGATGTCCTCCAGGTTGATGCCGCCGTAGACCGGGGCCATGGCCTTGGCGATTTTGATGATCTCCTCGGTGTCCTGGGTGTCCAGGCAGACCGGCCAGGCGTCCACGTTGGCGAACTGCTTGAAGAGCGCAGCCTTGCCCTCCATGACGGGCAGGGCGGCGGCGGGACCGATGTTTCCCAGGCCCAGGACGGCCGAACCGTCGGTGAGGACGGCGATGGTATTGCGCTTGACGGTCAGGTTGCGGGCCGCTGCCGGGTCCTCGGCGATAGCGAGGCAGACGCGCGCGACGCCGGGAGTGTAGGCGCGGGAAAGATCGTCGCGGTTGCGCAGGGCCACCTTGGGGACGACTTCCAGCTTGCCGCCCAGGTGCATCAGGAAAGTGCGGTCCGAGACGTGCTGGACCGTGACTCCGTCAAGCGCGTTCAGGGCGTCCTTGACCCGCGCGGCGTGTGCGTCGTCGGTGGTGTTGCAGGTGACGTCCACAACCAGTGTCTCGTGGTGGGACTCGCTGACGTCCAGGGCCGTGATGGCGGCGCCGGCTGCTCCGACGGCTGCGGCGAGTTCGCTGGTGGCGCTGAAGCTTGACGGTGCTTCCACGCGCAGGGTGATCGAATTTCCGGGGCTGGGGTTCGCCATTGAATGTCCTCCTGTTGGGCCATGTCCGGGTTGCTGACCAACTCGAATGTTTTCGTATTATGGATATTATTATCTACCTTATGGAAAGACAACCCCTGTTTGTGACTGATCGCATCGGCACGGCCCGTGCTGTATCTTGAAACAACTAGGGCAACTCTTTTCACGATGCGGATAAGACTTGTCGGAATCCGAGCCACAGGAGACTTGGTTATGGCTGAGAAAGCCGCCGGAGGCGTGCAGTCCGTTGAGCGCGTCTTCGAACTCTTGGAATTGATCACCGACGCTGGCGGCGACGTCACGCTTAGTGAGTTGTCCTCGTCCACGGACCTGCCGCTGCCCACCATCCACCGGCTCCTGCGCACCCTCGTCGCACTGGGTTACATCCGGCAGTTGCCCAACCGCCGATACGCCCTGGGCCCGCGGCTGATCCGGCTGGGCGAGGGGGCCAACAAGCAGCTCGGTGCCCTGGCCCGCCCGCAGCTCAAGACGCTGGTTGACCGGCTGGGCGAGACCTCCAACATGGCCGTGCTCGATTCGGACATGGTCATCTACGTGGCCCAGGTGCCGTCCCTGCACTCCATGCGCATGTTCACCGAGGTGGGACGCCGGGCGCATACCCATGCCACCGGCGTCGGAAAGGCCATCCTGGCCCAGCTCGACGACGACGTGGTCCGCGGCATCGTTGCCCGCGCCGGCATGCCCACGCCAACAGTCAAGAGCATCCGCGATATCGACGACCTCCTTGCCGACCTGAAGCTCATCCGCGAGCGCGGCTACTCCATCGACGAGGAAGAGCAGGAGCTCGGCGTGCGCTGCTTTGCCATGGCCGTGCCCAACGCCCCCACTCCCACGGCGATCTCGGTCTCCGGCCCGGTGTCCCGCGTGGACGAGCACTTCGCCGACAAGGCTGTTCCAGTGCTGCGCGAGGCGGCCGAGGCGATCTCCGCGGAACTCAACCGCTCCTGACCCCTTCCCCGGCCAGTGGCCTAATGCATGCCTCCGGCGACCGTTGACCGTGTTCGCAGCTGGGCGTACCATGTGCGGCATCCATCGGATTCGAACCCATCGGGGGTTGTCATCATGACGAAATTCATGGACGTTCACCACAACATGGTCGGCATCACTGCCGAACAGCTCAGGGCTGCGCATGATGCGGACCTGGCAATCCAGGGTGAAGAAAGCGTCGATTTCCAGCAGGCATGGGCGGACCCTGAATCGGGCTTGGTCTACTGCCTGTCGGAGGCTCCGTCTGCCGAGGCGGTCCGGCGCATTCATGAGCGGACCGGCCATCCGGCGGACGAGATTCATCCCGTGCCGCTTGTGGTCTGATCCGCAGGAAGGGGGACAGCCCCGGGGCCGAAGGCCCGGGGCTGTCCCTTTGCCTTCTCTAGTGTTCTGACGCCTTCTCCGCAGACTCGATCTTGACTTCCTTGCCGTCGCAGTCGATGAGCTTGCCGCCCTCGAACCGGTCGCCGTCCATCAGGCACTTGATGTCCTGTTCCTGGACTACCCGCTCGGTGCCGGCCACGAACACGGACTGGTTCTCCGAGTTGCCGGCCTTCAGGTGGTTGAATAGCAGGTTCAGCAGGATGGCCATGACGGCGGCGGAGCTGATGCCGGAGTGGAAGATGGTGCCGAACCAGGACGGGAACTGGTCGTAGAACGCGGGGGCGGCGATGGGAATCATGCCGAACCCGATTGAGGCGGCCACGATGATCAGGTTCATGTTGTTCTTGTACTCCACCTTGGCCAGGGTGCGGATGCCACTGGCTGCCACGGTTCCGAAGAGTACGACGCCGGCGCCGCCCAGGACGGGGGTGGGCACCGCTGCGACCACCCGGCCGAGGACGGGCAGCAGGCCGAGGATCACCAGGATCAGGCCGCCGGCGCTGACCACGAAGCGGCTCTTCACCCCGGTGATGGCCACCAGGCCGACGTTCTGGGCGAAGGCGCTCTGGGTGAAGGAGTTGAACAGCGGGGAGATGGCGCTGGAGAGCATGTCAGCGCGGAGGCCGTCGCCGATCCGTTTGGAGTCCACCTTGGTGCCCACGATCTCGCCCACGGCGATGATGTCAGCGGACGTTTCGGTCAGGGTGACCAGGATGACGATCAGCATGGAGATGATGGCCGCAATTTCGAAGACCGGCGGGCCGAAGGCGAAAGGGGTGGGGAAGGCGACGATCTCGCCCTGGCCCACCTTGGAGAAGTCGGCCATGCCGAAGGCGAAGGCGATGGCGGTGCCCAGGACCATGGCGAGCAGGATGGAGAGCCGGGAGATCGCGGCGCTGCCCACCTTGCTCAGGAGCAGGACGATTGCCATGGTGGCTGCCGCGAGGCCGATGTTGGCCATGCTGCCGTAGTTGGGGGCCTTGCTGTTGCCGCCCATGGCCCAGTTGGCGGCCACCGGCATCAGCGTGAGGCCGATGGTGGTGATGACCGTACCCGTGACCACCGGCGGGAAGAACCGGATGATCTTCGAGAACAGCGGAGTGATCAGCAAGCCGATCAGCGACGCGGCTATGACCGATCCGAACACCGCCTGGATCCCGCCGCCCCCGTGCACGATGGCCACCATGGTGGACACCCCCGCGAAGGACACGCCCTGGACCAGCGGCAGCTGCGAGCCGAAGAACGGAACGCCGACGGTCTGCAGAATGGTGGCGAGTCCGCCGACGAACAGGCAGGCCGCAATCAGCAGCCCGATGTCCTGCGAACTCATCCCGGCCGCCGCGCCAATGATCAGGGGAGGGGCGATGATGCCGCCGTACATGGTGAGGACGTGCTGGAAGCCGTAGGCGAAGGTGCTTCCGATCGACAGCCGCTGGTCCTCCGGCCGGGCCTGCTGGGCCCCTTTACCGGCGGCCGCAGCGGCCAGTTTCTTCTTGGTGTTCATGGCAGACTTTCTGGGTTCATGGCAGACGTCATCGTCTGGCTAACTGTGTCTGGCTAACGGGTGTAAATCTGTGGGTCCGGAGTTTTTGTCCACTTATGGGGACTTCAGAGGTACTGAAGTCGACTTATCTGGACAAAAACTCCGGACGGGGTGGGGTGATGCAGGCGGTCTAGCAGAAGCCGGCGATGCCGGACCAGGCGGCCGGGGCCGGGGCGGCATCCTCGCGCTGGACGGTGGCCTCGATCAGGCCGTAAGGACGGTCGGCGGCGTAGAAGACCTCGTTCGGGTTGTCCAGGCCGAACGGGGTGAGGTCCACCAGGAAGTGGTGCTTGTTGGGCATGGAGAACTTGATCTCGTCGATCTCGGTGTGGGCCTCCAGGACCTTCTGGCCCATGTCGAACAGGGTCTGCTGCAGGGCGTGGGAGTACTTCTCGGTGAAGCCTTCGAGCAGGAGTCCCTTGACGTCGTCGTAGCTCTTGTTGAAGTCAAGGTTGCTGAAGTCGGTTCCGGTCTTGAAGCGCCAGCGGGCGGAGACGTCCGTGGCCAGGATGCGGTCCGTGGTTTCCGGCAGGGTGGTGTAGCGGTCCCGCGGGTAGCCGACGAAGCCGGACTGGGTGGACTTCAGGACGGTCAGGTCCTTGAGCCCGGAGACCAGGTGCGTTGTGGCGCCGTCGCGGACCAGGACGGCGGTCCGGACTTCCTGGCCGTTGCGGACGAACGAGTGGTCGTGTTCGCTGCCGTGGGCCTGGATACGGTTCCACGCGTAGGACTCGGCTTCCCACCGGCCGCCGGTCACCCAGTCGAAGCTGGACGTGAAGTGCTCGCCGAGGCGCAGCAGGAAGGCCTCGGGGGAGCCGACGCCGTCACGGGCGAAGGCGTAGATGGTGTTCTTCTGGGTGTCCGTGGCAACCACGTGGGCGTTGTCGCCCTCCAGGTGTGCCGCGGTGAAGTCGCCGCGCAGCTGCGAGGTGACGTTCAGGTCCTCGATCTCGTGGCGGTTGGTGTCGCGGGTGATCTTGACGACGCGGACTTCGGCCTTGCCGTACTGGTTTTCGCCGAGGATGATCTTGCTGCTCATGGTCATTTCCCAATCTCCGGTAAGTGGAACCAAGGTTCCATCACTGAAATTAAGCGCGCGTTTCTGGCGCGTTTCCGGTGGAGCCGACCCAACAAAAAAGAGCCGGCATCCATTGATGCCAGCTCATTACGACCCTGCCTGCTGCTCCCAGGTTACGTGACGTGCGCCACGAGTTGCCTTCCAGCGTACCCCCGCAATCCGGTGGTGTACATCACAAGGCCAAAATTCGTTTTGTGACCGGGCTGGCCTCGGCGCTGCACCAGAAGCTATTGACGGTTTCGCCCCGGCGCGCCTAATCTTTCATATAGCAAGATTTATTTTCCGCCATACGAAAAGCAGCTTGAGGAGGGCCAGATGTACCAGCAGGACGCGACGCCGGCACCAGCACCGGCGGCCGCCCAGACAGCGTCGGAGTTCTACCTCCCGCTTGGCGGCGGAACGGATCCCGATTTCTACGTGCCCGAGGACCGGGTCCACGAACGCGGCCGCTTCTCGCGCTGGATCCACGCGCTGCCGGGATTCAACCGCCGCTGACGCCGTCAGGACGGCGGACGTCCCGGCCACTCCTTTCCGGCCCAGGGGTCGTAATCTGCAATGAGCTCCTCCTGGGGCGGCCGCTCCGCCTCGGGAACGTGCTGCAGGTTCACCCGCACCCGGTACCAGAGCGAGCTTGAGCCGCGCATCCCGTCCACCAGCACGTCGGCCGGGGCGAGTGAAGGAACGACGGCGGCGTGCCGGGTTTTCCACTCGTCCAGCGCAGCCAGGGCCTCCGGCTTCGTCCGGGTCCGGGCCACTTCGATCAGCGGCATCGTGGACTGCCGGCGGCCCGAGCCGTTGGCTCCCCGCGGTGCCTTCTCGGCCGGACCCAGCTCCTTGGCGAGGGCCAGCAGCCCGTCAAGGGAACCGGCGGCGTCGTCGATGCCCGCGTGCGGGTCGCCGACGTCCGCAAACCGCTCCAGAACCGTGGGAACCGTCAACCGCTCCGGCCTGGCAGTGCGGACCTCTTCCCACAACAGCGGCGTTGATACCCGCGCGTCAGGTAATGCCCGGACCGAGTACGCGGAGGCCACCGTCCGGTCCTTGGCGTTCTGGTTGAAGTCGACGAACACGCTCTCGCCGCGTTCCTCCTTCCACCACCGTGCCGTGGCCAGGCCGGGCGCGCGGTTCTCCACTTCCCGGGCCAGGGTTTCGGCGGCGAGCCGCACATCCCGGTAGGACCACTGCGGCGCGATCCGCACCAGGATGTGCAGCCCCCGGGAACCGCTGGTCTTCGGCCATCCAACCAGCCCCACGTCGTCGAGGACCTCCTGCGCGACGTAGGCGACGTCCACGATCTGCGACCACTCCACGCCCGGCATGGGGTCGAGGTCCACCCGCAGTTCGTCGGGGTGCTCCAGGTCCTCTGCACGCACCGGATGCGGGTTGAGGTCCAGGCAGCCCAGGTTGATGACCCAGGCCAGGCCTGCCGCGTTCCGGATCACCGCCTCCTCGGCCGACGTCCCCGACGCGTAATGCAGCGTGGTGGTGTCTATATAAGGAGGGTGGTTTTCCGGTACGCGCTTCTGGAAGAAGGGTTCCTCGCCGATGCCCTTGGGAAACCGCTTGAGCACCATCGGCCGGCCGCCCGCCCCGCGCAGCGCACCGTCGGCAACTGCCATGTAGTACCGCACCAGGTCCAGCTTGGTCAGGCCGGGCTGCGGGAACACCACCTTGTCCGGGCTGGAGATGCGGACCTCTTCACCATCGATGTCCAGGATCTCGGCCGGCGTCTTTGACGGAGTCATGCGGCCACGCTAGCAACGATGTGATCCCGCGGCATAGGCCCGCTTCGACGGTTCACTGCCGGGACGACGTCACCGGACATCGTGTGCGCAGGGAACCGTCGAAACGGCGGAACACGCCCTAGCCGTTCACCAGACGGCGGGCGGCAGCCGAATGCTCGGCGATGAGCCCGGCGACGTCCAGGCCCGGGATCTGCCCCTCCACCACGCGCCACTGCCCGCCCACCATCACCCGGTCGGCCCGGTCCGCCGCACAGAGCAGCAGGGCGGCGAGGGGATCGTGGCTGCCGGAGAAGCGGAGGTCGTCCAGTGTGAACAGTGCAAGGTCCGCCTGCATGCCGGGAGCCAGCTGGCCCAGCCCGCTCCGCCCGAGGACGGCGGCCGAGCCGCGCGTCGCCCAGCCCAGTGCCCGCTCTACCGGGACATCCGCGCCATACCGCAGCCGCTGGAGATACAGCGCCTGCCGGGCTTCCAGAATCATGTTCGAGGCATCGTTCGACGCCGAGCCGTCCACGCCCAGCCCCACCGGGACTCCCGCGTCCTCAAGTTCCAGGACCCGGGCCGTGCCCGAGGCCAGGCGCATATTGGAGGTGGGGCAGTGCGCGACGGCGGTCCCGGCTGCCCCGAGCCGGCTGATCTCGGTGTCGCTGAAGTGGATGCCGTGGCCCAGCCAGGTGCGGTCCGTCAGCCAGCCGACGCTGTCCAGGTAGTCGATGGTCCGAAGCCCGAACATCTCCCGGCAGAAGTCCTCCTCGTCGAGGGTTTCGGCCAGGTGGGTGTGCAGCCGGACGTCCAGGCGCTCCGCGAGGGCTGCGCTTTCGGCCATGATTTCCTTGGTCACCGAGAATGGCGAACAGGGGGCCAGGGCGATCTGGATCACCGCGTCCTCCCCCCGCTCGTGATACGCGGAGACCAGTCGCTCGCTGTCTTCCAGCACCACCTCCGGAGCCTGCACCGTTGACTGCGGCGGCAGGCCGCCGTCGTCCGTCCCCAGGGTCATGGAGCCGCGGGTGAGCGTGGCGCGCATGCCCAGCCGGCGGACCGCCGCAACCTCGATATCAATGGCTTCCTCCAGCCCGGCGGGAAAGAGGTAGTGGTGGTCGGCGGCGGTGGTGCAGCCGGAGAGCAGCAGCTCGGCCAAGGCCACGGTGGCGGCCAGCTCCAGGTCTTTGGGGGTCAGCCGCGCCCAGACCGGGTACAGGTTCTGCAGCCAGGGGAAGAGCGGGGCGTTGGCCACCGGCCCCCAGGCGCGGGTGAGGGTCTGGTAGAAGTGGTGGTGCGTGTTGATCAGCCCCGGCAGCAGGACGTGCCGGCGGGCGTCGAACGTTTCGTGGACGGGTACCGCCGGCTGCTGCCCCGCAGCCAGGACTTCCTCGATCACGCCGCCGCTGACCACGATCCCCCCCGAGGCGTCGAGGCTGTTTGCGGTGAAGGCGGCCTGCGGATCCTTGATCCAGAGGCGGGAGCTGGTGGCAGGGGAGGAGTTCATGGGGCTGTCCCTATCTGAGCGCAGTTGCAGTAAATCCAGCTCAGTGAAGCCCTGTCTGCTGATCCAGGGCCGCGGCTCCGGTGCGGGGCGCGGGTGGCTTCAGCGTAGGGAGCCGGCAGGGTTCCGTCAACGCGCGGATTGTGACTGCCCTCCGTTTTCTGCGCCAGTGAAGGCGTGGAAACACAGATTTCACATTGCGGAATAAAGTTTTCAGAAAACTATGGCGCGGACCACAATCCGGTGCTAATCTCGATTTTGCCAAAGGCGGGCACCCGGTTCCGGGGAAGCTATCTACCAGGCGCAACTTAACCTTCACAGCACATGCTGAAGCCTGGTAACCGTCGCACCTGGTTCTACTGGTACTGCAAGCGGCACCGGGCTTCCCGGCAAAAGGAAGTCGCATCATGAGTACCACCGTCACGGCCGAGCAGTTCCTGGCCAGATCCATCCGGCTGGCAACGGCCAACGTCCTCAACAGCGGCGGGCCCTTCGGCGCCATGATCGTCACCGCGGACGGCAAAACGTTCGACGGCGTCAACCGCGTCACCGCGGACAACGATCCCACGGCCCACGCCGAAGTCACGGCAATCCGCACCGCCTGCCGCGAGCTCGGCACCTTCGACCTCAGCGGCGCCGTCCTCTACACCAGCTGCGAGCCATGCCCCATGTGCCTCGCCTCGGCGCTCTGGGCCCGCGTGGAGCGGGTGGTGTACGCCGCAGACCGGCACGACGCCGCATCCGTCGGCTTCGACGACGCCGTCTTCTACGAATACTTCGATAACCAGGACAGGGATTCCCTGATGCCGGTCTCCAAGCTGGAACTGGGCGATCCCCAGGCGCCGGCGCCGCTGGAGCCGTTCAACACCTGGAACACGCTCGAAACCAGGATCGACTACTAGGCCCGGCGGCTCACCATGACCATCCTGGATTCCTCCCACGAGGAGCATTCGGCTCCAACACCCCGCACCCCCCGGCCGGCACCGCGTTCCCCCAAGCCGCCGGCGTCGAACTCCATCCTTGACCGCTTCTTCCAGATCACACAGCGCGGCTCAACACTGGCGCGCGAATTCCGAGGCGGCCTGGTCACCTTCTTCACCATGGCGTACATCGTCATCCTGAACCCCCTGATCCTGGGCGGCTTCAGCGCGGACAACGCCCCCACCGACGTTGCCGGCGGCTGGCTCTCCGCAGCGCAGGTCGGGGCGGTCACCGGCCTCACCGCCGGCGTCATGACCATCCTTTTCGGCCTGGTGGCAAACCTTCCCTTCGGCCTCGCCGCAGGACTGGGCATCAACTCGTTCCTTGCCGTCTCCGTGATCCAGGAAGTCACCTGGGCCGAGGCAATGGGCCTGGTGGTGATCAACGGCATCCTGATCGTGCTCTTCGGCGTTACAGGTGCCCGTACCGCCATCTTCCGGGCCGTCCCCAAGGAACTGAAGGCCGCCATCACCGTGGGCATCGGCCTGTTCATCGCCTTCATCGGCTTCGTGGATTCCGGTTTTGTCCGGGCCACCGCCGGCGGGCCGCCCGTGCAGCTGGGCGACGGCGGCTCCATCACCTCCGTGCCCACCCTCGTGTTCGTCGTCGGCCTGCTCAGCATGGGCATCCTGGTGGCGCGCAAGGTCCAGGGCGGGCTCCTCATCGGCATCGTGGGCACCACCGTGCTCGCCGCCGTCGTCGAAGCCATCTTCAAGATCGGCCCGGCCAGCGCCACCAACCCCGGCGGCTGGCACCTCAACACCCCCGTGCTCTCCGGGCAGCTGGTGTCCGCCCCGGACCTGGGCCTGGTGGGCCAGTTCGACCTCTTCGGCTCGTTCGCCCGGATCGGCGGACTCGCGGCCACCATGCTGGTGTTCACCCTGGTCTTCACCAACTTCTTCGACGCCATGGGCACCATGACCGGCCTCGCCAAGAGCGCAGGGGTAGCCCACAAGGACGGCACGTTCCCGCGGCTCAAGTCGGCCTTCATCGTGGAAGGCGTGGGCGCGGTGGCCGGCGGGGCAACCTCAGGTTCCTCCAACACCGTGTACATCGACTCCGCGGCCGGCATTGGCGAAGGCGCCCGCACCGGCCTGGCATCGGTGGTCACGGGCGTGCTGTTCCTCGGCTCGATGTTCCTCACCCCGCTTACCAGCGTCGTTCCGCTTGAGGTCGCCGCCGCGGCCCTGGTGGTGGTGGGCGCCATGATGATGGCGCAGATCCGCGAGATCAAGTTCAGCAAGTTCAGCGTGGCCCTGCCGGCGTTCCTCACAATCGTGACCATGCCGCTGAGCTACTCGATCGCCAACGGCATCGGCGTCGGCTTCGTCAGCTGGGCCATTATCGGCGCGGCATCAGGCAAGGCCAAGAAGATCCACCCGCTGATGTGGGTGGTCAGCGCAGGCTTCCTGGTGTACTTCGCCCGCGGCCCCATCAACGTCCTGATGGGCGCCTGATCCGCCGTTTTCCCGGCCGTTTGGGACATCCGCATCCGTCATACGGGTGCGGATGTCCCGGCCATCAGCTTTTCCGAACCAATTGCTTTCCGTACCACCCGACAGGAACGACAATGGACACCACCGCCGCGCGGAAGAAGGAGTGCCGCCATGCTTGACCTGATCCCTTCCCTGGGCGCCTGGCTGCCCCACCTCGCGCACCAGCCGTTCGCGGTGGCAACCATCCTCTCGGCTACCGGCTCTGTTCCGCGGCCCGTGGGCACCTCCATGATTGTCACCGAATCCGGAAACGTGCTGGGCAGCCTGTCCGGCGGCTGCGTCGAGGGCGCCGTGGTGGCGCTCGCCCAGGAGGCAATGGACGACGGCGGGACCCGCCGCCAAGCGTTCGGCTTCAGTGCCGCCGACGCCTTCGCCGCCGGGCTCACCTGCGGGGGGTGGCTGGACATCCATATCGAACCGGTGCCCGCGGGCAATGACGCCCCGCTGCGGACTGCCCTGCACCTGCTCGCGGACCGCGGCCCGGACGAACCCGTGGCCCTGGTGCGCCGGCTGGGCACCGGGGGAGGAGCCGCCGTCGTAATGTCAGATCCGGCCCGCGCCCAGGCACATGCCGGGCTCGCCAACCTGCTGCAGCCCGGCACCGCTCCGGATCCCGAATCCGTCCGCAAGATACAGGCCATCCTCCGCAGCGGCGGAACGGGCGTGGTCCCGCTGGCTGGCGCCGGCACCTGCCCGCCTGACAATTTTGCCCAGGACCTGCCCCGGGACGCGGCGATGGTCCTGGTGGAAGCACGCCTCGCCCCGCCGCGGATGCTGGTGTTCGGCGCCAACGACTTCGGTGCCGCCCTGGTCCCGGTCGCCAGGCTGCTCGGCTACCACGTGACCCTCGTGGACGCCCGACCTGCCTTTACCGCACAGCCGCGGTTCGCGGCGGCCGACGAAGTGGTAACGGACTGGCCGCACCGCTACCTGGCCGCGGAATCGGCGGCCGGGCGGCTGGACAGCCGCGCCGTGGTTGCCGTGCTGTCCCACGACGCCAAATTCGACCTTCCGCTGCTGGAAACGGCGCTGGCCCTGGACCTCGCCTACGTGGGCGCCATGGGCTCCCGCCGCAGCCACCTGCAGCGGGTGGACCACCTGCTTGCCGCCGGCGTCCGTCCCGAACGGATCGCCGAACTTCACTCGCCCATCGGACTGGACCTCGGCGCCGTCACGCCGGCGGAAGTGGCGGTGTCCATCACCGCCGAGCTTCTCGCCTCCCGCAACCGCGCCGCCCGCTGCATCCCGCTGCGGGACACCTCCGGTCCCATCCACCAGCAGCCCGCACCCGGGCAGCCGCACACCGCCACCCCACAGGAGACCGCATGGACATGAACACCATTGAGGCGGTGGTTCCCACCACCGACCCCGCAGAATGGCGCGACGGCGACGCCTGGCTGGCCGGCGGAACCGTCCTGTTCTCCTATGGCAGCCTCGCCTTCGGCCCCCGGCCGCTGCGCCGCCTCCTGGACCTCGGCAGCGCCGGCTGGACGCCCGTCACTGTTTCCGGCGACGGCATCGACCTCGCCGCGACATGCACCGTTGCCGAGCTGTACAAGCTCCCGGAGTCAGCCGAAGCCACGCGCCGCCCCTGGCCGGGGCTGGACCTGGTCCGGCCGTGCTGCGATTCGTTCGTGGCCTCCTTTAAGGTCTGGAACACCTCCACGGTGGGCGGCAACCTGTGCACCTCGCTTCCGGCCGGGCCCATGATCTCGCTCTGCGCCGGGCTGGACGGGGTGGCCACCATCCTGGGACCCGGCGGTGCCAGCCGCACCGTTCCGGTGGCGGACTTTGTCACCGGCGACACGAAGAACTGCCTGGCACCAGGTGAACTGCTCCGCAGCATCCACCTCCCGGCGTCGGCCCTTGCATCGCGGGTGGCGTTCCGCCGCCTCTCGCTGAGCAATCTGGGCAGGTCCGGGGTGCTCCTCATTGGACGGCTCGACGGCGGCACCTCCCTGGTCCTCACCGTCACCGCCGCAACAAAGCGGCCCGTGCAGCTGCGCTTCGACGCTCTCCCGGAACAGGACCAGCTGGCGGCGGCACTTGACGACGGGATACCGCAGGAGCTCTACCACGACGACATCCACGGACTGCCGGCCTGGCGCCGGGACATGACCTACCGGCTCGCCGAGGAAATCCGCGCCGAACTCGCCGCCCCGGAAGGGGCGGCCGGGCTCCAGGTCTCCGGTGACTTCTGGCCACCCCGGGCGCTTCCTCCGCGGTCCGGCCGCGACGCACTTTCGAAAGGGGCCTGAGCATGGCCATCGAGATCAACGGAACATCAGCGGATGCCGCACCCCGCCCGGGGCAGTGCCTCCGGACCTTCCTGCGCGAGCAGGGCGCGCTCGGCGTGAAGAAGGGCTGCGACGGCGGCGACTGCGGGGCGTGTACCGTCCACGTGGACGGCACCCCGGTGCACAGCTGCATCTACCCCGCCGTGCGGGCAGAAGGACACGCCGTCACCACCATCGAGGGCCTGGCCGCCACATCCGGCGCGGAGCTCCACCCGGTCCAGCAGCAGTTCATTGAGCGGCAGGGCTTCCAGTGCGGCTTCTGCACCGCGGGCATGGTGATGACCGCCGCCACGTTCGACGACGAACAACGGGACAACCTGCCCCGGAACCTCAAGGGCAACCTCTGCCGGTGCACCGGCTACCGGGCTATCGGTGACGCTATCTGCGGCCACGCCGGCCACCCCGATCCGCACGGCCCGGGCTCCGGCATCGCCGGGGAAAGCCAGCCCGATCCCGAGCCCGGACGGCTGGGCGACGACGTCCCGGCCCCCGCCAGCCGGGCCGTGGTCACCGGCACCGCCCGGTACACCCTGGATATCCCCGTGGACCAGCAGCAGGCCCTGCTGCACATGAAGATCCTGCGCTCGCCGCACGCGCATGCGCGGGTCATCTCCATCAACAAGGACGCGGCCCTGCAGGTACCGGGCGTCGTGGCAGTCCTCACCCACGAGGATGCCCCGGCCCAAGCGTTCTCCACCGCCCAGCACGAGCTGTTCACCGACGACCCGGACGATACCCGCGTGCTGGATGACGTGGTGCGGTTCACCGGGCAACGGGTGGCCGCCGTCGTCGCCGAATCCGTTGCTGCCGCCGAAGCGGGAGTGCGCGCCCTGCAGGTGGAATACCGGGAACTGCCCGCGGTCTTTACGCCGCAGGACGCCCTGGAGCCCGGCGCACCGCTGGTGCACGGCGACAAGGACGGCACAACTGCCCGCATCTCCCGGCCGGACCGCAACGTGGTGGCCGAACTCCACTCCGAACTGGGCAGCGTGGCGGACGGTTTCGCCGCCGCCGACTTCGTCCACGAGCAGACCTACCGCACCCAGCGCGTCCAGCACGTCGCCCTGGAAACGCACGCCGCCATCGCCTCCGTGGACGATGGCGGCCGGCTCCAGGTGCGCACGTCCAGCCAGGTCCCCTTCCTGGTCCGCCGGACACTGTGCCGGGTGTTCGGGCTGGAGGAGGACAAGGTCCACGTGGTGGCCGGCCGCGTTGGCGGCGGGTTCGGCGGCAAGCAGGAGGTGCTGGTGGAGGACCTGGTGGCGCTGGCAGCCCTGAAGCTGCAGCGTCCGGTCCAGCTGGAGCTGACCCGCACCGAGCAGTTCACCGCCACCACCACCCGCCACCCCTTCACCATCAAGCTCAAGGCCGGAGCCACCTCGTCCGGCGACCTGACCGCCCTGGAACTGGACGTCCTCACCAACACCGGCGCCTACGGCAACCACGGCCCCGGCGTGATGTTCCACGGGTGCGGCGAGTCCCTGGCCGTGTACAAGTGCGCCAACAAGAAAGTGGACGCGCACGCCATGTACACCAACACTGTGCCCGCCGGTGCGTTCCGCGGGTACGGGCTGAGCCAGATGATCTTCGCGATCGAATCCGCCATGGATGAACTGGCTGCGGGCATCGGGATGGACCCGCTGGAGTTCCGCCGCCGGAACATGGTCCGGGAGGGTGACCACATGCTGTCCACCCAGCCGGAACCGGAGGAGGACGTCCACTACGGCAGCTACGGCCTGGACCAGTGCCTCGACCTGGTCCGTGACGCGCTGGACCGGGGCCGCGAACGGTATCGGGCCGCTGGCCTGGACGAGCTGGGCCCGGACTGGCTGACCGGGGAAGGTGCGGCGCTGTCCATGATCGACACCGTCCCGCCGCGCGGCCACTTTGCCCACTCCAGGCTGAGGCTCCTGCCGGACGGGACCTACCAGGCCGACGTCGGAACCGCCGAGTTCGGAAACGGTACCACCACCGTCCACGCCCAGCTCGCCGCCACCGCCCTGTCCACCGAGGCCTCGCGGGTGGCGGTACGGCAGTCGGACACGGACCTGATCGAGCACGATACCGGTGCGTTCGGCTCGGCCGGCACCGTGGTGGCTGGGAAGGCCACCCTGGCGGCGGCCGAGGAACTGGCCGTCCGCATCCGGGCTTTCGCGGCCGGCATCCGGCAGACCCAGGCCGCCGCGTGCGTCCTTGACGGTGACGCCGTGGTGATCGACGGGACGCCCCTGGCCCTGGCGGAACTGGCGCAGGCGGCCGCGGAAGCCGGCGTCGAACTTGCTGCCGAGGGCCGCTGGGGCGGGACGCCGCGTTCCGTGGCGTTCAATGTCCACGGCTTCCGGGTTGCGGTGAACCGCGGGACCGGCGAGCTGAAGATCCTGCAGAGCGTGCAGGCGGCCGACGCCGGCGTGGTGGTCAACCCCCGCCAGTGCCGCGGCCAGATCGAGGGCGGCATTGCCCAGGCGATCGGCGCCGCCCTGTATGAGGAAGTGGTAGTGGACGACGCCGGCAAGGTCACCACGGACATCCTGCGGCAGTACCACATTCCCACCTTTGCGGACGTGCCGCGCAGCGAGGTGTACTTCGCCGAGACCAACGATTCCCTGGGGCCGCTGGGCGCGAAATCCATGAGCGAAAGTCCCTTCAACCCCGTGGCACCCGCCCTGGCCAACGCCATCCGCAACGCCACCGGCGTGCGGTTCGCGTCCCTGCCCATCGCCCGGGACCGGATCTACCTGGGGCTGAAGGAAGCGGGGCTGGTGCCTGCCGAGCGCGTGCTGTCCTGAGGCGACGCGAGGTCACAAAATACCCTCCGGCGCGACATCCTTGGACCGGATGTGGTCCCGCGTTGCATATAGTCGAGGGATGGAACAGCGGATTTTAGGCAAGACCGGGCGGAACGTGTCCGTCGTGGGGCTTGGTACGTGGCAGCTCGGCGCTGACTGGGGCAACGTGGACCCCGCCCAGGCGCAGGCCATCCTGGCGGCTTCTGTGGAAGCCGGCGTCACCATCTTCGACACCGCGGACGTCTACGGTGATGGACGCAGCGAACAGGCCATCGGGAAGTTCCTCGCGGACAACCCCGGGCTGGACATCACCGTGGCCACCAAGATGGGCCGCCGGGTGGACCAGGTTCCGGAAAACTACACCCTCGCGAACTTCCGCCAGTGGGTGGACCGCTCACGGACCAACCTCGGCACCGACACTTTGGACCTGGTCCAGCTGCACTGCCCGCCAACGCCCGTCTACAGCAACGCCGAGGTCTACGACGCGCTGGACACACTGAAGGCCGAGGGTGCCATCCGTGACTACGGCGTCAGTGTGGAACGGACGGACGAAGCACTCGAGGCGATCCGGCATGAAGGCACGGCCTCCGTCCAGATCATCCTGAACGCCTTCCGGCTCAAGCCGCTGGACGAGGTACTCCCCGCCGCGAAGGCCGCAAACGTGGGCATCATCGCCCGGGTGCCGCTGGCCTCCGGCCTGCTGTCCGGCAAGTACTCCAAGGAGACCTCGTTCGCCGCGGACGACCACCGGAACTACAACCGCAACGGCGAGTCCTTCGACGTCGGGGAAACATTCTCCGGCGTGGACTACGAGCTTGGGTTGAAGGCCGTGGCGGAATTCGAGCAGCTGGTGCCCGCGGGGGCCACCACGGCGCAGGCGGCCATCGCGTGGATCGCCGCGCAGGACGGCGTTACCACCGTGATCCCCGGCGCGCGGAACGTCGAGCAGGCGGCGGCGAACGCTGCTGCTGCGTCAGTGCCCATCAGCGAGGAGTTCGACGGCGGCGTCCGCTGGATCTATGACCACTACTTCCGCGAGGCCATCCACCCGCGCTGGTAGGGTCCGCTGCCTGATGAGTCCCGCTGCAGGCCTCGACAGGTTCGTTGCGGCCCTTGCTGCGGCGGAGCCCGGGCCTGCATGCACCAACTTTTTCGACCACTCGGTGCCCGCTAATGCAGTTCGCCGGGCGAACCTGCGGCTGTACCTTTCGGCAATGCTGGATTTCTCGCCGGACGTGCTTCTGGTGGGCGAAGCGCCCGGCTTCCGCGGCATGCGCATCACCGGGGTCCCGTTCACCAACCGGACCATGTTTGAAGGACCGGCCAACAGTTTTGGCCTTTTCGGCGCGGGCACGGGATACGTCCTGCCGCCTGACGCTGCGGGTGTCCCGGCCGAGCCGACAGCAACCGTGATGTGGCAGGTCCTGGCCGAGCTCGAGTTCCTGCCCTTGCTGTGGAGCGCCTTCCCCTGGCACCCGCACCGGCCCGGCCAGCCGCAGACCAACCGGACGCCACGGCCTGCGGAAACAGCCCTGGGGACGCCGTTCTGGCAGGCGCTGGCTGAGCTGTTCGCCATCCGCAGGCTCGTGGCCGTGGGCAATGTGGCGCACCGCAGCCTGCTTCAGGCCGGCCTGGACGTGCCCAAAATCCGGCACCCGTCCCACGGCGGCCGGACCGGCTTCAAGCAGGGACTGCAGGAACTGCTACTGGAGTAGGCTCAACTGGTCCGGGGTGTCCACGTCCCCGCCGGTGGACTGGTCGCTGCAATCCACCTCGTCCACCAGCTCAGGATGCGACTTTAGGAAGGTGCGCGCCCCGGCGTCGCCCGTCACCGTTGCGCTGACCGCCTTCCGCAGCGAGGCATCGATGAGCAGGGGATGGCCGCGGCGCAGCGCAGGCGGCAGGCCGGCGTCGGGCGCCTGCGGGGGGCGGTAGGCGGCGGCGGTGATCCGTCCGGGCCGGTGGGAGGCGAGGAGCCTGCCCACCGTTGTCCGGGTCAGGCCGGGCTGGTCCACGAGGGCGATGAGGAGATGGTCCTCGGGGTCCGCTTCCAGGTCGCCGAGCAGGAACGAACTGCCCATGCCCGTGCGCCAGTCCTGGTTGACGATGACCCGGTAGCGGTCCAGGTCGGCCTTGGCTGCGACGTCCGGTGCGCCCGCTCCAAGGACCACCACCACGTCGCGGCAGCCGCCGTCGAGCAGGGTTCCGGCGACCGCCTCTACCAGCGGCCGGCCGCGGTAGGCGAGCAATGCCTTGGGGCCCAGGCCCAGCCGGGTCCCGGCGCCGGCGGCCAGGACGACTCCGGTGGTGCGCATGTTCCCCATAGCTGCACCCTAGTGGAATTTTTGTCCAGGTACGGCGGGCTTAGGGGCGTTGAAGTCGCTATAACTGGACAAAAACTCCGACCGTGGGTCAGGCCTCTCCGCCGGCTCCTCCGGTGGTTCCGGCGTTCACGTCCAGCAGCTTGTAGCGGTCCATCGCGTACGACGGCGCTGCCTCCTCCACCTCGCCCCTCGCCGCCAGCATCTGCAGGGCTTTGACCACGATGGAGTGGGTGTCGTTCTTGAAGTAGCGGCGGGCTGCGGCGCGGGTGTCCGAGAAGCCGAAGCCGTCGGCGCCCAGGGTGGCGAACTGGTGCGGCAGGAATTGCCGGATCTGGTCCGGGACGGCCTTCATGTAGTCCGAGACGGCGACGACAGGCCCTTGTGCCTCGGCCAGCTGCTGCGCCACGAACGGGATCCGGGCTGGTTCGCCCGGGTTGAGGAAGGCTTCCTCTTCGGCGGCGAGGCCGTCGCGGCGGAGTTCGTTCCAGGAGGTGACGGACCAGACGTCGGCGGAGACGGACCAGTCCTCGGCAAGGATCCGCTGGGCTTCGAGGGCCCAGGGGACGGAGACGCCGGAGGCCAGGAGCTGGGTTTTGGGTCCCTTCGCGTCCGATCCGGACAGGCGGTAGATGCCCTTGATGACGCCCTCGACGTCCAGTTCCTCGGGTTCGGCGGGCTGGACGATGGGCTCGTTGTACACGGTGAGGTAGTACATGAGGTTCTTGTCCGTGCTGTCGGGGCCGTACATCCGTTCGAGGCCGTCGCGGATGATGTGGCCCATTTCGTAGCCGTAGGCGGGGTCGTAGGTGACTACTGCCGGGTTGGTGGAGGCGAGCAGGGGGGAGTGGCCGTCGGCGTGCTGGAGGCCTTCGCCGGTGAGGGTGGTCCGTCCTGCGGTGGCGCCGATGATAAAGCCGCGGGTCATCTGGTCCGCGGCTGCCCAGAAGGCGTCCCCGGTGCGCTGGAAGCCGAACATGGAGTAGAAGACGTAGACCGGGACCAGGGGCACGCCGTGGGTGGCGTAGGCGGTGCCGGCGGCGGTGAAGGCTGCCACGGCGCCGGCTTCGTTGATGCCGGGGTGGATCAGCTGGCCTGCGGGGGATTCCTTGTAGGCCAGGACCAGGTCACGGTCCACGGACAGGTAGTTCTGGCCGCCCGGGTTATAGATCTTCGCCGTCGGGAAGAACGCATCCATGCCGAACGTACGGGATTCATCAGGCACGATGGGAACCAGCCGGTGCCCGAACTTCTTGTCGCGGAGCAGGTCCTTCAGGAGCCTGACGAATGCCATGGTGGTGGCTGCCTGCTGCTTGCCCGAGCCGCGCTTGGCCACCTCGTAAGACTTGGCATCCGGCAGTTCCACGGCCTGGTGGTTTGAACGCCGTTCCGGAGTGAAGCCGCCTAGCTCCCGCCGGCGGTCCAGCAGGTAGGCGATCTCGGGTGCGTCCGCTCCCGGATGGAAGTAGGGCGGGCGATAGGGGTCAGCCTCCAGTTGGGCGTCGGAAATGGGAATCCGGAGGTAATCCCGGAATTCCTTCAAGTCCTGAAGCGTGAGTTTTTTCATCTGGTGGGTGGCGTTGCGGCCTTCGAAGTGGGGTCCGAGTCCGTAGCCCTTGACGGTTTTGGCGAGGATGACGGTGGGTTTGCCCTTGAATTCGGTGGCTGCCTTGTACGCGGCGTAGACCTTGCGGTAGTCGTGGCCGCCGCGCTTGAGGTTCCAGATCTGGTCATCGGTGAGGTCCGCGACCAGGTCCTTGGTGCGGGGGTCCTTGCCGAAGAAGTGTTCGCGGACGAACCCGCCGGACTCGGCCTTGTAGGTCTGGTAGTCCCCGTCGGGGGTTTCGTTCATGATCTTCACCAGCGACCCGTCGGTGTCGCGGGTGAGCAGGTCATCCCATTCCCGGCCCCAGACGACCTTGATCACGTTCCAGCCCGCGCCGCGGAAGAACGCTTCGAGTTCCTGCATGATCTTGCCGTTGCCGCGCACCGGCCCGTCCAGGCGCTGGAGGTTGCAGTTGATCACGAAGTTCAGGTTGTCCAGGTTCTCGTTCGCGGCGAGCTGGAGCAGGCCGCGGGATTCGGGCTCGTCCATTTCGCCGTCGCCCAGGAACGCCCAGACCTGCTGGTCAGAGGTGTCTTTCAGGCCCCGGTTGTGCAGGTACCGGTTGGACTGGGCCTGGTAGATCGCGTTCATCGGCCCGATGCCCATGGACACGGTGGGGAATTCCCAGAACTGCGGCATCAGCCGCGGGTGCGGGTAGGAGGACAGGGCATGGCCCTCGCGGGACTTTTCCTGCCGGAACCCGTCCAGGTCCTCCTCCGAGAGGCGGCCTTCCATGAACGCGCGGGCGTACATGCCCGGGGACGCGTGGCCCTGGAAGAACACCTGGTCCCCGCCGCCGGGGGCATCCTTGCCGCGGAAGAAGTGGTTGAACCCGACCTCGTACAGGGTGGCCGCGCCGGCGTAGGTGGAAATGTGCCCGCCGACGGCGATGTCCGGCCGCTGCGCCCGGTGCACCATCACCGCGGCGTTCCAGCGCATGTACGCCCGGTAGCGGCGTTCGTATTCCTCGTTGCCCGGGAACGGTGCTTCCTGGTCCACCGGGATCGTGTTCACGTAATCGGTGGTGGTCACCATCGGCACCCCGACGCTCTGCGCGCCCGCACGCTGCAGCAGGCTCCGCATGATGAATTGGGCACGCTCGGTACCCTGTTCCCTGATCAGCGCGTCCAGGGACTCAACCCACTCGGCAGTCTCTTCCGGATCACGATCAGGCAGCTGGTTAGTCAACCCGCTGAGGATATGGGAGGTATCTTCTCCTGCAGCCACGGGAGCCTCATTTCATCGTCGAATGGCTCATGTTTTCGTATTGTGAGAAAACATTTCTGTAGAACGATATTAGATAGTATAGAAATTGTGGGTCAATTATGACCGCGGAAGGAGTGCCACAAATGGGAGATACTGATCGGCAGTACGGCAAGGTTGCCGTCGTCACGGGGGCCGGCTCCGGCATCGGCCGTGAAGTGGCCCGGCAGATGCTGGCGGACGGTTACCGGGTGGCCCTCGCCGGGCGCCGAGAGGCGCAGTTGAAGGAAACGGCGGACGGCAGCCCGGACGCTCTGGTGGTGCCGTGCGACGTCACCCGGCCCGACGACGTCGAGCGCCTTTTCGAGGCCGCCCGGCAGCAATGGGGCCGGGTGGACGTGTTGTTCAACAACGCCGGCGTGTTCGGCCCGGCGGCCAGCGTGGATGAGATCAGCGTGGACGACTGGAACGCCACGGTGGCCGTGAACCTCACCGGGTCCATGCTGTGCGCGGCGGCCGCCGTCAGGATCATGAAGGCCCAGGAGCCGCAGGGCGGGCGGATCATCAACAACGGCTCCATCTCCGCGCACTCGCCCCGGCCCCGGACCGTGGCGTACACCGTTACCAAGCATGCGATGACGGGCCTGACCAAGAGCATTGAACTGGACGGTCGCGGTTTCGGCATCACCTGCGGCCAGATAGATATCGGCAACACGGCCACGGAGATCATGGACACTATCGGCGTCGGCTCGGGCGCACTCCAGGCGGACGGCAGCCGCCGGGTGGAACCGATGTTTCCGGTGGCGGACGCAGCCCGGGCGGTACTGATGATGGCCAACATGCCGCCCACAGCCAGCGTGGGCTCAGTGGTGGTAACCGCCGCGGGCATGCCCTTCATCGGCCGCGGCTGACCCCTTCTCCTTCCCACCCATAGAGTTTTTGTCCACATATGGCGACTTCCGTGGCCGCGAGCCCGCCATTTCTGGACAAAAATTCCCGGAGCCGGGGATCTTGCTGTGGATAAGTGATCACCGGTGGTCCGTTGGTGACTCAATGGATGCATGGGAAGACTTTCACCGTTGCCTCCGGAAATCAGCGATAGGCCCTTCGTCCTTCCGGACGCGGTGCAGGCCGGAATGTCGCCGAGCCGGCTGAAGGGGGCCGATCTTTACCGGCCCAGCCGGGGCATCCGGGTACCGAAGTCTTTTTCGCCCGAAATCGCTGCCCTTGTCCGTTCCCACACGTGTCTCGACACGGATACCTTTGCCACCCTCACCACCGCCGCGGAGATTCTTCGGCTTCCCCTGCCCCCGTGGGCCGAGTTCCGGCCCGACGGCGGCGGGCCAGTAACCACCGTCGTCGAACCTGTTCCCTGGGGCAAGAAATCAGGCGCGCATTTCCGTGAGCCCGGCAGGTTCCTGCACTTGTCTCGTCGCGGCGGCGGAACGCTTCCCCGGCGCAAAGGAGTTGCGGGTCACCGGTTGAAGATCCGGGACGGTGACCTCATCGATGTTGATGGGTTGAGGCTTACGTCAGTCGCCCGGACGTGGGTGGACCTCGGTTCAATCTTGCCTTTGGATGACCTCATAGTTGCCGGGGACGCCATCGTCAGCGAGCACAGCAGAAGCTTCGGAGAGGCAAGGCTGCCAATGGTATCCCTGCGGGAACTCAGGAAATTCGTGGAAGGGGCGAACGGGATTCATGGCGTGCGCAAGGCCAGGGAAGCACTGGAGCAATTGCGCGTGGGGGTCGACTCACCGCCGGAAACGAGGCTGCGACTGATGCTGGACGACGCCGGCCTGCCGGAGTTCCTGCCCAACTGCCGGGTTGATGATGCGCTGGGCAGACCCGTCTGGACTGATTTGGGCTGTCCCCGGTTCCGGACCTGCCTTGAGTATGAGGGCCTGCACCATCTGACGCCGGAACAGCAGGGGCTGGATGCGTACCGGGACCAGCGCGTTGGTGAGGCCGGGTGGCGGCAGGTGAAGATCAACCGCATCGACATGGAGCGGGGTGCGGAGTGGGTGGTGTCCAGGGTCCGTCAGGCGCTGCGCAAACAGGGCTGGCACCGCTGAGTTTTTGTCCAGATACGGCGGGTTCAGGCGGACATAACTCGCCATATCTGGACAAAAACTTCAAGGCAGGGAAGGAGCTTAGAGGGGGAGGAGCTCCGAGAGGTCCGCGCGCAGCCCGGACGCTGCCACCTTGCCGGCAGCGACGGCCTCCGCCCAGCCCAACTGTCCCGTCACCATGCCAAGCCAGGTGGCGGCGTCGCACTCAATGACGTTGGGCGGGGTGCCGCGCGTATGCCGGGGACCTTCCACGCACTGCGTGACACCGAACGGCGGCACGCGCACCTCCACCGAATTGCCGGGTGCGCGGGCGGTGACTTCCTCCAGTGAAAAGCGCACAGCCGTAGCCAGCACAGTTCGGGGCAGCGGAGCGTCCGACGGCGATTCGGCGGCTTTCCGCCATGCGGCCAGCGCCGCCGCGCCTTCCTCAACATCGATCCGACGGCGTGCTACAGCCATGTTTCCGGCTCCCATCCGGTAGGAATTCTCAGTATTGCGCCCTGAATGGGCGAGTAGCGGTCCACCGGAAAGACGGGTAGCCGCAAGGGCAATTAGAGTACCGCGGTGACTGGTGGGATCCGAACCCGATCGAGCATGCTCGTAAGGAAGGCTCATCGAAGAGCCGGCAGCAGAAGCCCGGACCCTCAAGAAACGGGGGCATCATCCAGGGCCCGCCACATCTTTCCGTGGCGGCAAGACCTAGCGCCGGCCGTTCAGCCGGCGATTCCCTCACTGATTTTCCCCAGCGAAGGACTGCCCATGCCTACTCTTCCGCCCTACATCGACGACGCATTCAAGCTACTCATCGGCAGCAGCTTCAGTGAGTTCTACGCAGAATTCTCGCCCTACTTTCCGCTGGCCGTGGCAGGCGTCATCGTCTGGGGCCTCTGGCTGTACCGTTTCGTACTGTCCCACCGGGCAGGCCCCATCGTCACGGACTTCCGGGCGTCGACGTCGGTGATTGTCCCCTCGTTCCATGAGGATCCAGACATCCTGATGGGTGCGCTGGAGTCCTGGCGGCAGCAGAAGCCGGACGAGATCATCATTGTCCTTGATGTGGAGGACCTGGAGGCCTACCAGCGCATCACCGCCCTCGGTGACAGCACCATCCGCCCCGTCCTGTTCCACCACCTGGGCAAAAGGTCCGCCCTGGGAGTGGGCATGCGGATGGCCCGGCACGAGATCCTGGTCCTCACGGACTCGGACACGTGGTGGCAGCCCGGCCTGCTCGCCAATGTCCAGATGCCCTTTGCGGACCCGTTGGTGGGAGCAGTGGGCACCCACCAGAACGTGTACCAGCGGGACACCAGCATCTGGCGCCGCATCGCGGACTGGCTGGTCAACGTCAGGTACCTGGACTATGTCCCGGCCATGGGCCGCGCAGGCGCCGTTCCCTGCGTTTCCGGCCGCACGGCCGTCTACCGCCGAAGCGCGGTGTTGGACGTCATCGAGCACCTGGAAAACGAGTACTTCATGGGCCGCCGCTGCATCTCCGGCGACGACGGCCGCCTCACCTGGCTGGTCCTGGCCTCCGGCTACAGGACAGTCCACCAGTCATCGGCCCGGGCCCTGTCCATGTTCCCCGCCAGCTTCCGGGCGTTCATGAAACAACGTATCCGCTGGAGCCGGAACTCCTACCGCTGCTACCTGACGGCCATCGCCAAAGGATGGCTGTGGCGGGTCCCGTTCGTGACAAAGGTGACGGTCCTGCAGATCCTGCTGACCCCTGTCACCATGGGCCTCACCCTGGTGTACCTCATCTTCCACCGACTGGATCCCACCCCCTTTGGTGTCGGCGCCGCCGCCTGCTGGCTACTCCTCGGCCGTGGGATCCGCGGCATCTCCCACCTTCGCCGGCACCCCAAGGACCTCCTGATCCTGCCGGTCCTGGCCCTGACGGTGATCCTGGTGGCGCTGCCCATCAAGATGTACGCCTTCGTAACCATGAACAAGCAGGGCTGGCTCACCCGCCACGCCCACCAGACGGGCGGCGACGGCCAGGACGCCCGAACCCTCAGCACGGGGGAGGTGGCGGCATGAGGGCCCGGCGGGCCATCGCAGCGGCAGGCCTCACCGCGGTGCTGGGGACAGCGGGCTTCATCTACGCCGGCACCCCGGGCGGGGACCCTGCCGCGGAGGCGCTGGGCCGGAACGAGATAGCGGCCAACGGCAACGTGCAGGGCGTGCTGTACCCGGGCAACCCGGCCAGTGAAGCCCGGCTCGTAGAACAGGAGGATGAACGCCTGGTCTACGTCCGGACCATCGCGTCGGCAGCACGCTGGCGGGTGGAAGGGCTGGAAGGTCCCTACCGGATCCGGACAGGATCCAGTTACACGCTGGTCCTGCCCGCCAGGAGTGAGCCGTACACCGTGGCCGACCTGCTCGCCCTTGCCCCCAATGCCTTCCGCCTGCATTCCGACGGTGCGTACCTGCTGTCCGAAAGTATCGCTGTCCTTGCCGGCGCCACCTTGTCCCTTGCCCCGCCGGACCCTGCTGCGGCCCTGAACCTGCGGCTGGAGAGCGGGCCGGAGACTTTCGTGTCCATCGTGTCCCTCGGCGGGTCCCTCGCGCTCGCCGGCTCCGAACCGGCCCGTGTCAACATCACCAGCTGGGACAGTACAAAGGGCGCGCCCGACAGAAGCACCGTGGACGGGCGCGCCTACATCAGGGTGCTGGGCGGCCACGCTTCCTTCGCCTCCGCGGACGTAACCGACATGGGTTTCTGGAGCGGCAATACCGGTGGGCTTTCCCTCACCGGCACCGACGCTGTGGGCACCTTCACGGGGGAACCGCCGACGCCAGCCGAAACGGAGGCCGCCACCGGCGGCGCCCGTCTCCTGCCGGACGCGGACCTGGCGACCCTCACCCAGGAATCAGCACAGGACTACAGCATGGTGACGGCGGGAATCGACAATGTCCGGCTCCGCAACAACGCCTTCGGCCTCTTCGTTACCAACGCCAGGGACATCGCCGTGCGGGACACCACCATCACCGGAAGCCTCGTCGATGGCCTGGTGCTCCACCGGTTTGTCTCCAACGCCACCATCACCGCCACCATCTCATCCGGAAACGCCGTGGACGGCATCAGCGTGGGACGCTCCACCCGGGGCGTCACGCTGGACGGGGTGCAGGCCGCGGGCAACGGACGGAACGGGATCTCGTTGGACGGGCGCGCCCTGGCGGACGGTCCCAACGCCGTCGGAACCGCCGTCGACGTTTATGGCGGCAACACCGTTGCTGGCAGTACCTTCGAAGACAACGCACGTTATGGGATCGAGGTCATCGGCGGTACCGCGCTGGCGCTCAGGGACAACCGCGTGACAGGCAGCGAAGTGGGCATCGTGGCAGCTGACGGCGCCAAAGGCGTCACCATCACGGGAAACAGACTGGCGGACAACGCCCGCCAGTCCATTGCCGTGCGGGACGCGGGCTCCACCGCCGAGGTGAGCGGCAATACCATCACCGGGGGCGACACCGGCATCTATGTCCGCGACGCCGGCGCCAGGATCAGCGGCAACCATCTGAACGGCATTTCCAACCACGGCATCAGCTTGCTGGGGGAGGTGCCCACGACCACGGTGTCCGGCAACTCCATCGCCGGCAACGGGTCCACCGCCATCTGGATGGAAGCCTCGGCAGGAGCGTCGCTGGGCGAAAACGACGTTCTGGCCTGGACTCCTGCGTTCACGGTGGAACGGGCGGTCAAATCCGTTTTCCAGCCCCTTACCTTCATCTGGTTGGTCCTCGCGGCGCTACTGCTGGTCACCGCCGTCGCCCGCGGCAGGAACGCCGAGCGCGTCATCCGCAGCCCCTACGCGGACCACGTCCCGCTGACCTCCCTGGGCAGGGGAGTGGTGGCATACGACGACGTGAGGCAGCCGACGTGACCAGCCGCCGGATCACACCCGGAGCCTGGGCAGCGCTCGCCGCAGTCCTGGCCGCCCTGGTGATTGGAGCTCTGGCCATCATGAGCATTGAGGACACCGGACCCCAAGGCGGCGGCGCACCACCGGCAGGGACGGACGGAAGCCTAGAAGGCCCCGCGCCTTCCGTCGGCGCCAGTGTTCCGGCCGTCCCCGCGCCATGCCCTCCCACGACAGTGACGGTGACGACGGCGGCGGAGCTCGCCGCCGCCCTGGCCGCCCCGGCGCCCGGCACCGTCATTCATCTGGCTGACGGCACCTACCTGGGCAACTTCCGGGCAACCGGGGCAGGAACCGCAGGGCAGCGGATAACCCTCTGCGGCGGGCAGGGGGCTGTCCTTGACGGCGGCGGCGTGGAGGACGGCTACGTCCTCCACGTGGAACAGGCCTCGTACTGGGTACTGCAGGGCTTCACCGTCCGGAACGGGCAAAAGGGTGTCATGGCCGATGAAACAGACCACTCGGTTTTCCAGGGGCTGACGATCGAAAACGTCGGTGACGAAGCCATCCACTTGCGGAAGTTCAGCACCGACAACAAAATCACCGGCAACACCATCCGCGGCGCCGGACTCCGAAAGCCGAAGTTCGGTGAGGGGATCTACATCGGCACCGCGGAAAGCAACTGGTGCGGCGTCGCCTCCTGCGAACCTGACAAGAGCGACAGGAACGAGATCCGGGGCAACACGGTCTCCAACACCACCGCCGAAAGCGTCGACATCAAGGAAGGCACATCCGGCGGTGTCCTGGCCGGGAACGTCTTTGACGGCACGGGCATGACGGAGGCCGACTCCTGGGTGGACGTCAAAGGCAGGGGCTGGAAGATCGAGGCGAATTCCGGCAGGAACTCGCCGCAGGACGGATTCCAGACACACGAGATTATTGACGGCTGGGGCACGGACAACGTCTTCCGCGGCAACGTGGCCGAAGTCAACGGGCCCGGACTCGGCTACTCATTGAAACCCGCGCGCGACAACATCGTCGATTGCAGCAACACAGCCTCGCAGGCTGGCCAGGGACTGTCCAACATCACCTGTACCAGCTAGGGGACCTGCCGGCCATCCGGCGCAACACCCGCTCCTCCCTCCGAGACGGAATCGAGAAACCAATGAACACCCTTCCTTCCTTCAGTGCGCCCAAAATCACGGTGGTCGGGACCGGCTACCTCGGTGCCACGCACGCCATCTGTATGGCGGTCATGGGCTTTGACGTCCTGGGATTCGATGTTGACCAGCGCAAGATCGCGCAACTGTCCGCCGGCGAAGTCCCCTTCTATGAACCCGGGCTTCCGGAGAAGCTGGACGAGGCGCTGGCATCCGGGCGGCTGATGTTCACCACCGACCTGGACGAGGTGGCGCAGTTCGGCGACGTGCACTTCATCTGTGTGGGAACACCCCAGGCGCCCAACTCGTCGGCCGCGGACCTGACCTATGTGGACGCCGCCTTTGCCGGCCTCGCGGCGCGGATCAACCGCAAGGCCCTGCTGGTGGGGAAATCCACGGTGCCCATTGGTACAGCCGCCCGGCTCGCGGGGATGGTTGCGGACATCTCGCCCCTGGGGCCGGAGCTGGAGGTGGCGTGGAATCCGGAGTTCCTGCGTGAGGGGTTCGCCGTGCAGGACACCCTGCACCCGGACCGGCTGGTGTTCGGGGTGGCATCGGAATGGTCTGAATCCATCCTGCGGCAGGCCTTCGAACCGCTGCTGGCGGCAGGCACCCCGCTGATCGTGGCGGACATGCCGACGGCGGAACTCGTTAAGGTGGCAGCAAACTCCTTCCTGGCCACCAAAATCTCCTTCATCAACGCCATGGCCGAAGTCTGCGAGGCAACCTCCGCGGACGTCAGCATGCTGGCCCAAGCCCTCAGCCTGGACGACCGGATCGGCGGCAGGTTCCTCAAGCCCGGGCTCGGCTTCGGCGGCGGTTGCCTGCCCAAGGACATCCGCGCCTTCAAGCACCGGGCCGAACAGCTGGGGGTGGGTCAGGCTGTCAGCTTCCTGGGCGAAGTGGACTCGATCAACAACCGACGTCGCGTCCGCACCGTGGACCTGGTACGGGAACTTGCAGGGGGAAACCTGGCCGGGGTCCGGGTGGCTGCGCTGGGTGCCGCCTTCAAACCGAACTCCGACGACGTCCGCGACGCACCCGCCCTGGACGTAGCCCGGATGCTCTACCTGGAAGGGGCGTTGGTCACGGTGTACGACCCTGAGGCAAATGCCAATGCACACCGGCTGTATCCGGACCTGAACTACGCGGCTTCACTGGCCTCCGCCGTCGGGGACGCCGACGTGGTGGCGCTCCTGACGGAGTGGGACGAGTTCCGGTCCGCCGAACCGGACTACCTGGGCAGCCTGGTCCGGCACCGCCGGATGGTTGACGGCCGGCACGCCCTTGATGCAGGCCGGTACCGTGCCTGCGGCTGGGAATACCGTGCCCTGGGCCGGCCGTACCAGGCCGCACTGGCACGGCAGGAAGCGGAGGGGTCAGTCCAGCAGCGCTGATACGGCGGGTCCGAGCCGGATCCTGCCCACCGGCCGTCCGCCGCCGAGAACCGGTTCCACCACCCGTTCCAGGACACTGGCGACGCCCGGAATGTCGACGGCGCCGGCCGCGGCAAGGAGCGTCAGGGCCACCAGCGAGGTGGCCCTGACGTTTCCGTCCAGGATCTTGACCGCCACGGACACGCCCTGCGCGGTGGCCATGGCCAGGACCCCTTCCGCCCCGATCTTGGCAATGATTCCCAGCTCGTCCATCACCATGGTGTTGGCTTCACCCACGCCCTGGACTGCCCACGGGTAATCCAGCATGGAGGTTGCAATGGTGGCTGCGCGGGCGCTGTATGCCTGGTCGCCTGGAGCCTTGGCCAGCTGCGAGTAGCCCCGGGCCACACCCGTCAGGGAAACTGCCGCCACCGGGGCGCCGCAGCCGTCGATGCCCAGGTGGGCGATCTTCTCGCCCGTGTATTCTTCGATGACGGTGCGGACCCGCTGCTGCAGCGGATGGTTGGGCTCGAGGTAGCTGTGGGTGTCCCAGCCGTTTTCAGTGCAGGCCCAGAGGAAGGCCGCATGTTTGCCGGAACAGTTGTACGCCAGCCGCGACTTGCCCTTTTCCGAGCGGACCAGCCAGTTCCTGGCCGTCTCGTCCTGCGGCCACGCCTCCGGGCACTGGAGCTGGTCCTCCCGGACACCTGCAGCCTTCAGCATTCCGGCCACCACGTCCATGTGGTCCAGCGATCCGGTGTGGCTGCCGCAGGCAATCGCCACCTGGGCTCCGCGCAGCGGGACGCCGGACTGCATGGCCGCCAGCGCCTGGAACGGCTTCAGGGCGGACCTGGCGTAGATGGGCGTGTTGATGTCGCCAAGCTCGGTGACCACCGATCCGTCGGCGGACAGGAGGACGGCTGAGCCGATGTGCCGCGACTCCACGAAACCGCTGCGCTCGATCACGGCCAGTTCGACGGCGGAGTCCACGGTGAACGTGGCGTGCGGATTGTGCGGCATGGTGCCAGTCTAGGGGCCGCCCGCAGGAATATCGCGGAAGGTGCTACTCCACCGTGACCATCACGGACTGCCAGCCGGACGCACCGTCGGGCACGGGATCGGCCCGCTGGTCCGTCTGCACCTCGCCGGTGCCGTCCGTGGCCCGGACCTTGATGTAGTGGGCGCCCGGCGCGGCATCCCACTCGTAGGACCATTGCCGCCAGGTCACCAGTGATGCCTTGGTGGACAGCTCAGCCTCCACCCAGTCCGCATTGTCGATCTGGATCTCCACCTTCGTGATGCCGCGGGTCTGCGCCCAGGCCGTGCCGCCCACCGCGACCTTTCCGGCCGGAACCTTGGCGAACGATTTCGGCACGTCCACGCGTGCCATCGTCTTGATGGGGCCGCGCTCGGACCAGCCACGCTCGGTCCAGTACGCCTTGCTGTCCGCGAAGCGGGTTACTTCCAGGTCAACCACCCATTTGGTGGCGGACACGAAGCCGTACAGCCCCGGAACCACCATCCGCACCGGGTAGCCGTGCTCCAGCGGCAGCGGCTCATCATTCATCCCGATGGCCAACATCGCGTCACGGTCATCCTGCAGGACCTCCAGCGGGGTGGAAGCGCTGAAGCCGTCGATGGAGGTGGAAAGCACCATGTCGGCACCGTCCTTTGGCCGGGCCCGGCGCAGCACCTCCCGGATGGGCAGGCCCAGCCACTTCGCATTGCCCGCCAGGTTGCCGCCCACCGGATTGGACACGCAGGTGAGGGTCACGTGCGACTCGATCAGGTCGGCGTCGAGCAGATCCTGGAAGGTGAGGCGGACCTCCTCCTCCACCAGTCCGTGGACGCGGAGCTCCCATTCCTCGGCGTTTATCTCCGGCACGCTAAGGGCGGTATCGATGCGGTAGAACTCGTTGTTGGGGGTCACCCAGGGCGGCACGCCGGCCACGTCGGACTGTACGCCGGCGGGAACGGGGGGTGCGGCTTTGGCCGGGGACGGCAGCTGGAGGGCCTCCCGGGCCTTGGCGATGTTGCTGCGGGCGGCACCGAGAAGGCGTCCTCCCGTTGCGGCGATTCCGGCGGCCGCCGCGGTGATGCCCGCCGCAGCGAAGAATCGGCGGCGGCTGGTTGCCGGATTGCCTGGGGCAGCATCGGCCGGTGCCTCCGGCCACTGTTTCATGCCATGCAGCGGGGCCAGCAGCCGCCGCAGCACCACCAGGCCAGCGAGCGTTCCGAGCACGCTGGGCACCGCATCCACCGGTTCGACGCCGGCGCGGGTCACCACGCTGGCCACAATTACCGCGCCCATGAACAGGATGCCCAGGACGCCCAGGGCCCACCGCCGGTAGGCCACGACGCCCAGGACGCAGGCGAGCGCGGCGATGGTCAGCCCCATGCCCACAAACAGGGCGGCCTTGTCGTTGGTGCCGAACGTGGCAATGGCGAAATCCTTGAGCCAGGGCGGCGTGAAGTCGATGAATGTTGAGCCCAGGGCGAGCAGCGGTGCTGCCCGGGCGGTGAAGAATGCGCCAGCCAGCTCCGCAACGGCAAGGACGACGGCGGCCGCCACCACCCCTGCCAGCGCAGACAGTGCGGGTGGGCCTTTGAGCCAGTTCCGAAGCTTCGTCATGGCAGTTGTTCGGAGCGGCACAGGCGGCGGACTTGTCGCGGGATCCGGAAGCGGTCACAGCTTAGGAGCGGGCAGGGTGCACAAAGTACCCTTGGTGACTGTGAAGGTACTCGTCATCGGCCCCGGAGGCCGCGAACACGCCATTGTCCGCTCCCTGCTCGCAGACCCCAACGTGTCCGAGGTCCACGCAGCGCCCGGCAACGCAGGCATCAGCAAGCTGGTCCCCACGCACAACATCAACGGCAACGATCCCGACGCCGTGGCGGCGCTCGCAACCAAGCTCGCAGTTGACCTGGTGGTGGTTGGCCCCGAGGCCCCGCTCGCCGCGGGCGTGTCGGATGCCGTCCGCGAGGCCGGGATCCCCGTGTTCGGGCCCAGCAAGGCCGCCGCGCAGCTTGAGGCCTCCAAGGCGTTCGCCAAGGAAATCATGGCCGAAGCCGGAGTACCCACCGCCATGGCCATGGTGGCCACGAACGCTGAAGAGGCCGCCTCGGCACTTGATACCTTCGGCGCACCCTACGTGGTGAAGGATGACGGACTCGCAGCCGGCAAGGGCGTAGTGGTTACCAAGAACCGCGAGGAAGCGCTCGCCCACGCGCAGTCCTGCTTCGACGCCGGCGGCTCGGTGGTCATCGAGGAGTTCCTGGACGGGCCCGAGGTCTCCCTTTTCGTGCTCTGCGACGGCCACAACACCGTGGCGCTCTCTCCGGCCCAGGACTTCAAGCGCATTTTCGACAACGATGAGGGCCCCAACACCGGCGGCATGGGAGCGTACACGCCCCTGGAATGGGCTCCGGACGGCCTGGTGGAGGAAGTCCTTGAGCGGGTTGCCCAGCCCACGGTCAACGAGATGGCCCGCCGCGGCACCCCCTTCGTGGGCGTCCTGTTCGTGGGACTCGCCCTGACGTCACGCGGCACCCGCGTCATCGAGTTCAACGTCCGCTTCGGCGACCCGGAGACCCAGGCCGTCCTCGCCCGCCTGAAGACGCCGCTCGGTTCCCTGCTCCTGGCGGCCGCGAAGGGCGAACTGGACAAGGCGGAGGAGCTGCGCTGGGCGAAGGAAACCGCCGTCGCCGTCGTCGTGGCCTCGGAAAACTATCCGGACACGCCGCGCACCGGCGACCGTATCCGGGGGCTGAAGAAGGTGGAGGAGTTGGAGGGCGTGCACGTCATCCACGCCGGAACCGCCCTTGACGACCAGGGCAAGGTCATTTCCGCCGGTGGCCGGGTGCTCGCCGTCGTCGCACTGGGCAGCGACCTGGTGGAGGCGCGCGAACGGGCTTACGACGGCGTGGAGCTGGTGCAGCTGGAAGGCTCGCAGTACCGCACTGACATTGCAGGGAAAGCAGCCCGCGGGGAAATCATGGTTCCGTACGGAGCCACCGGTTCCCTGCCCGTGACGAAAGCGAAGGCCTGACATGACGGACACCCCCGCCCCCCGCGGCTTCAACACCAGCACCCTGGACCTCCCGGGCTGGAAGCACGTCTACTCCGGCAAAGTGAGGGACCTGTACGAGCCCGCTGACGAGTCCATCGTCCAGCAGGTGGGCCAGGAATGCGTGCTGGTGGTTGCCAGCGACCGCATCAGCGCCTACGACCATGTGCTGTCCAGCGAGATTCCGGACAAGGGCCGCATCCTCACCCAGCTGAGCCTGTGGTGGTTCGACCAGCTGGGCGTGGAGCACCACGTGCTGGCCTCGACGGTTGAGGGCGGCGTGCCCGCAGAGGTCGAGGGCCGCGCCATGATCTGCAAGAAGCTGGACATGTTCCCGGTGGAATGCATCGCGCGCGGCTACCTCACCGGGTCCGGGCTGCAGGAATACCGGGCGTCCGGCACCGTCTGCGGCATCCCGCTGCCGGAGGGGCTGGTGGACGGTTCCAGGCTGGAGCATGCCATCTTCACGCCCTCGGCCAAGGCCGAAGTCGGCGAGCATGACGAGAACATCACGTATGACGCCGTTGTGGCCCTCGTGGGTGATGACATCGCGGGCCGGCTCAGCGAACTGACCCTGAAGATCTACACGACGGCGGAGCGCATCGCGCGAGAACGGGGCATCATCCTCGCCGATACCAAGGTGGAGTTCGGGTACGACGCCGTCTCCGGGTCCATCACCCTGGGCGACGAGGTGCTGACACCGGATTCCTCCCGGTTCTGGGATGCCGCCACCTACAAGCCGGGGCAGGCTCAGCCGTCCTACGACAAGCAGTACGTCCGGGACTGGCTGACATCTGCCGAATCCGGATGGGACAAGTCCTTGGACATGCCTCCGCCGGCGCTTCCGGCCGATGTTGTTGAACGCACCCGCAGCCGCTACGTCGAGGCCTACGAGAAAATCACCGGCAAAACCTTCGTCTGACCGGAGCCCCGGCTGCTCCGGCGGACGGCCTGGCTAACCGGCTTGCTTGGCGGGTTTGGGGGCTGATCCGGCGCGCTTTTGTGCCAGCCGGATTTCCAGGATCGCGTCCAGCGCCTGCTGGACGCGGTCCCCGGCGCCCGCGGCGCTGAAGGCCTTTTGCGCCTCTTCGAGGTGCACCAGGGCCTCGTCGGGTTCGCCGGCAGCCTTAAGGGACTTGCCGAGCAGAAGCGAAACCTCGCCCGCGGTGTGCTTGGCCAGGGCAGCGCGGTCGGCATGGATCTCGCGGAGTTTTTCGACGGCGGCAACGATGTCTCCGGTGAGGTACAGCCACCGGGCGCGGATGAAGGCGACCTCCAGCGCATCACTCTTGGTCCCGCTGACGATCGAGAAGGCAAGCTCCGCGCGTTCGATGGATGAGAGGGTTTCCGGCTCAACAATGCCGGCCTGCAGCCTGACGGCGGCGGATGCCTTGTTGAAGCGGGCCCACATCTCGATGTCATTGGCGGGGGACAGCAGTTTTGCCGCCCGCTCATGGTGCCGGACGCCTTCCACGTAGTCGTGGCGCATGAACGCCACGTTGCCGATGACCCACGCCACTTCGCCGGCAAGCTGCGTCATGGCCTCTTCATCCACCTGCTCGTGCAGCTTCTGGCAGTACTTCCAGGCCTCTTCAAGCCGGCCGCTCTCCGCCAGTGCCCCGATCAGGACCCGCAGGGCGCCGGTGATGATGGTGGAACTCTTCGGCAGCTGCTCGGACAGCCTGACCGCTTCCATTGCCTCCTCCACGGCAGCCGGCAACTGCCCGCGGCGCTGCAGGACTGCCGCGAGCATCTGGTGGGCGCGGACGCCCAGCCCTACCGATTCCCGGGCCATGGGGTGCTCGATGAGCCTTTCCACGATCCGCTGGCACTCCGTGAGGTCGTCTTGCCTCATCAGGCACTCGGCCTGCATGTACGTCATGTTCCACCAGGCGCTCGTGTTCCGGCCTTCGAGCGCGAGCTGCGCGGCCGTGGCGGCGTGGCTGGCCGCCAGGGCATAGTCCCGAAGGTCCCAGGCCTGCCTGGCGTAGAGGCCGGCAAGGACGTATTCGGCGTCGCTGGCGGAGATCGGCTGGCTCCACGCCTCCAACGCCTTGGGAGCCAGCTCCAGCCGGCGGGCCAGTTCCTCAATGACCTCAGCGGTGGGCTCCCTGCGGCCGGTTTCGAGCAGTGAAATGTAGCTGGGGGAGTACAGGTCCTTACCCAGTTCGGCCTGCGTGAGGCCTCGCTCCAAGCGCTCCGCCCGGAGCTTCTCCCCGAATCCGTTGCCCACGGGACTTCCTCCTTGTTCCGGACAGCTCAGAAATAGCGCTTGACAGCGCCTGTGGAAAACATTTTACAATGTATGTCAACAAGGGCAGTGCTGACTTTGTAACGAATCCGACTCGTATTGAGGAACCAACATGTTCAAGAAATTGGTCACGGCCACGGTCCTGGCTGGCGCCCTAGCATTTTCTGCCGCGGCTCCGGCCGTACTGTCTGCGGGTTCTCTGGCGGATAATTCCGGTACTGCTGTTGCCACCGGCAACTGGCCGAATCCCATGTCCACCAAGGACAAGAAGAAGGACAAGAGCACCGACACCAGCACTGAGACCAGCGACACCTCGTACATCACGTACACAGGAAACTGGCCCAACCCCATGTAGGAACCTCCTCACCAAGGAGGCGACGAAAAGCCCCGGAGCCCCGGCTCCGGGGCTTTCTTTTGGTCCAGGTGTAAAGGTTTGGTGATGGATCCGCGTGGGGCCCTTTTGACTTGCATACCGGGAATATTGTGCTGGGTAACGAAACGAAAAAGAGGGCCTTCTCAGAAGACCCTCTTTTTTCTCTTTGGTCGGGATGACAGGATTTGAACCTGCGACCTCTTCGTCCCGAACGAAGCGCGCTACCAAGCTGCGCTACATCCCGATCCGCTGCAAAAGCAACTTTACAAGGATAGCTGATGCCCGGCCCCGATGTGAAATCCGGACCGCGGTACCCGGGGCTAGACCAGTGAGTCCTTCCAGGCTCCGTGAAGTTCGGCGAACCTGCCCCCGCCGCCGATCAGCTCGGTGGGGCTGCCATCCTCCACGATGCGGCCGTCGTGCACCACCAGGACCCGGTCCGCCGTCTCGACAGTGGACAGACGGTGGGCGATGATCAGGGCAGTCCTTCCCGCGGATCCGGTGCCGGCGAGCAGCCGCGCCAGCCCGTTCTGCACCAGCCGCTCGGAGGGGATGTCCAGTGACGAGGTGGCCTCATCCAGGATCAGCACGGCCGGCTTTGCCAGGAAGGCCCTGGCGAAGCTGATGAGCTGCCGCTGCCCGGAGGACACGCGCCCGCCGCGCTTGTTCACATCGGTGTCGTAGCCCTCCGGCAGGGCCATGATGAAGCCGTGGGCGCCCACCGCCTTGGCCGCTTCCTCGATCTCCGCCCGGGAGGCCTCCGGCCGGCCCAGGGCAATGTTGTCCGCCACGGAGCCGCTGAAGAGGAAGGCCTCCTGGGTGACCATCACGATGTTCCGCCGCAGGTCAGTGGTGCTGAGGTTCCGCAGATCCACGCCGTCGAGGGTCAACGAGCCGGACGTGACGTCGTAGAAGCGGGCAATCAGCTTGGCCAGGGTGGACTTCCCGGCCCCGGTCTGGCCCACCAGGGCGACGGTCTGCCCGGCAGGAATATGCAGGTTCATCGTCGGAACAATGACAGGGCCGTCGCCGTACCGGAACTCCACGTCCTTGAAGTCGATCTCGCCGGCGGCGTCCTTGAGCGCCACGGGGTTCCGGGGCGGCCGGACCGTTGGCACCTCTTCGAGCAGTCCCGAGACTTTCTCGAGGGCAGCCTGGGCGCTCTGGAACGAGTTGTAGAACATGGCCATCTGGTCCACCGGCTGGAAGAAGCGCTTGGTGGACAGGATCAGGGCCAGCAGCACGCCCACGGCAAGGTCGCCGCCGAGGACCCGGAAGCCGCCGAAGAGCAAGACGACGGCCACGCAGACGTTGCCGATCAGCACCAGCCCGGGCTGGAAGATGCCGTTGAGGTTGATGGAGCGGACGGTGGCCTGCCGGTAGTCCTCGGCGAGCTGCCCGTACTGTTCGGCGTTCTCCCGTTCCTTCCGGAACGCCTTGACGGCGCGGATGCCGGTCATGGTTTCCACGAAGTGCACGATCAGCCGGGCGGACACCACCCGGGACTGCCGGAACGCGATCTGCGAGTGCTTCTGGTACCAGCGGGCCAGGAGGAACATGGGCACGCCGGCGGCCAGCACCAGCAGGCCGCTGCGCCAGTCCAGGGCGAAAACGGTGACGGCGGTGAACACCATGAACAGCAGGCCCGAGGCCAGCGAGCTCACCCCGGAATCGAGGAGTTCGCGGAGGGCCTCAAGGTCGGAGGTCTGCCGGGCGATGATCCGGCCGGAGGTGTACTTCTCGTGGAATTCCAGGCTCAGGCGTTGCGTGTGGCGGAAGACCCTGACGCGCAGGTCCAGCAGCATCGACTGGCTGAGCTTCGCCGTGGAGGTGACGTACAGGGCGGTGAGTCCCGCTGTCGCGATGGCTGCCAGGAGATACGCGACGCCGGTGAGCACCAGGGGAAGGTTGTCCCCGGCGCGCAGCGCGGGCAGGGCGTGGTCGATGCCGAACGCGATGAGCGCCGGGCCCGCCACTCGGGCCGCCTGCGAAAGGACCACAGTGGCGATAGTCAGCCAGAACCGTACCCGCACCGGACGGATCAGGGACCGCAGCAGGGCGAGCGACCGGCGCCGTACCGCCCTGCTGTCACTCTTGCTCAGGTGGGCGTTGTCCTCATTGGCGGTGCCGAACGTGGCGGTGCTCATCGGATGGCTTCCTCTGCATGGTCCTCGAGGTCCGAGAGCTCCGAGTCCAGATCCCGGGGTTCCTGGTCCAGGCTGGCGATGACATACCGGTAGTGGTGGTTGCCTGCCAGCAGTTCCGTATGGGTTCCGACGGCGGTGATGCGGCCTTCCTCCAGCAGCGCCACGCGGTCAGCGAGGGCCACGGTGGACGGCCGGTGGGCCACGATCAGTGTTGTGGTGTCCTTGAGGACCTCCCGCAGGCGCGTCTCCACCAGTTCCTCGGTGTGCACATCCAAGGCGGACAGGGGATCATCCAGGACCAGGATGCGTGGGCGCGCTGCAATGGCGCGGGCCAGTGCTATCCGCTGCCGCTGGCCGCCGGAGAGGCTGAGGCCCTCCTCGCCGATCAGGGTGTCCACGCCCTCCGGGAGGGAGTAGGCGAAGTGCGCCTGTGCCACATCCAGTGCTTCCTCGAGGACGTGGTCGGTCCGCTCCCGGGCGCCCAGCAGCACGTTGTCCCTGACGGAGCTGGAGAACAGGGTGGTGTCCTCGAAGGCCACACCCACAATGCGCCGGAGTTCCGCGACGTCGAACGCGCGCAGGTCCACGCCGTCGATGGTGATGGCGCCGGCGGTAACGTCATACAGCCTGGGCACCAGTTGGATCAGGGCGCTCTTGCCGCTGCCCGTGATGCCCACCAGGGCCATGGTTTCGCCGGGCCGGACCTCGAGGTCGATGTCCTTGAGGATGGGCTTGTCCGGAGCGTCGTCGAAAGCGAAGGACGCGTTGTTGAAGCGCAGCGCACCGTCCAGCCTCTCCGGCATGCACGGTTCGGGTGGACTGGTGATGGTGTTCTCCGTGTCCATCACCTCGTAATGGCGGTCGACGGCGGTCTTGGCCGTGAGTGCCATGGCCAGCAGCATGCCCGAGAACTCCACGGGGGAGGCGATGACGGCTGCGGTTGCGAAGAATGCCACCAGCGCACCGATGTCCAGCTGGCCGGTGGCGCAGAGCATCACGCCCACCACCAGCCCGGCACCGAGGGCGAGCTCCGGCAGGAGCGTGACCACCATGGTGAAGGTTGCCTGGTGCCGGGCCTTCTGGATCTCGGTCTGGCGGAGCTCCTCGGCCTGCTCGTTGAAGCTTTCCAGTGCTTCGCGGCTCCGGCCGAAGGCCTTCAGCACGCGGATGCCGTGAACCGATTCCTCCACCGTGGTGGCGAGGTCACCGGCCTGGTCTTGGCTGCGGCGGGTAACTTTGCTGAAGCGTGTCCGGAACCGGAAGCTGTAGGCCATGATGGGCGCCGCGGCCGCCAGGAAGATCAGCGCCAGCTGCCAACTCATGGCGAACATGATGGCAATGCCGATGATGACGGTCAGGGTAGTGACCACCAGCATGATGGCGCCGAAGGCCATCCACCGGCGCAGGAAGTTCAGGTCCGTCATGGCCCGGGACAGCAGCTGGCCTGAGCCCCAGCGGTCGTGGAAGGACACGGTGAGATCCTGCAGATGGCCATACAGGGACACCCGCATCCGGGTTTCCACTGTGGTGGCCGGGTTGATGACGAATTGGCGGCGGAGCGCCACCAGGCCTGCTTCCGCCACGCCGAGGACCAGGATGAGGCCGGCGGAAGTCCAGACCGCTTGCGTGGCGCCGCCGGGCTTCAGGGATTCGTTGATGAGGACCCTCAGGACCTGCGGAATGGCCAGGGCAACCACACTGGCAAGGAGGGCGCAGAGAAGGCCCAGCAGCAGCCGGGGAATGATGGCGCGGACATGGGGATAGAGACGGCTGATGGATCGAAAAAATGGAGTTTGCTCGGCCATGCCCGCTTCTCAAGCTCTGAATCGAAGGTAGTTTCCCTTAGCAACTACCCTATGCCATGGCCTTGGACGATTCACAGGGTTTACAGCCCGGTCGGCACGCTTGCTTACTTATTGCAGTCCGTGATGGCTTGCGGCTGGTGCGGCTCAGGCAGGCGAGGTAAGCGTCAGCAGGACTGCCTCAGGTTTGCAGGCGATCCGGACCGGGGAGAAGCGGGAGGTGCCGATGCCGCCCGAGACGTTGACAGGCGTCGTGCTTCCATTGCTGGACCAGTCATTCAGGCCCTTCGCACGCCAGGCGGGGAGGTCGCAGTTGGACACCAGCGCCCCGTAGCCGGGGATGCAGAGCTGGCCGCCGTGCGTGTGGCCGGCGAGCAGGAGGTCCGCGCCGCTTTCGGTGAAGTGGTCAAGCACGCGCTGGTAAGGGGCATGGATCACGGCGATCTTGAGGTGGTCGTTGGCATCCTGGTTGATGGTTCCCTTGGGCCAGCCCGCATAGCGTTCGCGGTTCAGGTGGGGATCGTCCACGCCGGAGAAATCGAAGCGCATGCCATTAAGGACCACTGACTGGTGGCGGTTGGTCAGGTCGATCCAGCCGGCCATCCCGAAGCCCGACCGCAGCCGCGGCCAGTCCAGGGGGACGGTCTTGGGCTTGACCTTTGACGGTCCCAGCAGATACGAGGCCGGGTTTTTAGGGCTGGGGGCGAAGTAGTCGTTGGAGCCGGGGACGAAAACGCCGGGAAACTCAAGCAGCGGGCGCAGGGCGGCAAGGAGCGGATCCACCGCCTTGGCGTGGCTCAGGTTGTCGCCGGTGTTTACCACCAGGTCTGGCTGGAGTCCGGCCAGGGACTCCAACCAGGCTGCCTTCTTTTGCTGCCCGGGGACAAAGTGGATATCGCTGAGGTGGAGGATGCGGAACGGGTCCCGGCCCGGAGGCAGGATCTCCAGCGTCTCTTCACGCAGCACGAACTGGTTCTTTTCCCACAGCCCGTACCCGGCGGCGGCCAGTCCGACAGCCGCCCCGGCTCCCGCGGTGACGGCAAAGCCGCGCCCGATGGTACGGACGCGGCCGGCCAGCTCATTCAGGGCCACGGCTAGCCGTTTCCGTTGCCGTTGTCGTTGTCATCGCCGTTCCCGTTTCCGTTGCCGGTCGGCTGGGGCGCGGGCTGTTGGGTGGGCTGCTGGGCGGGTGCCGGTGCCGGAGCCGGCGCCTGGCTCGCTTGGGGGGCGGTGGTGGCGGGCGTGGTGTTGCGGTTGGAACCGTTGAGCAGGTTGCCGGGCGGTGCCGGGAACGGCTCCGTGCCATAGGCGGGAGCGATGCGGGACATGAAGTTGGAGAACATAGGGCCGGCGATCATGTAACCGTCGATGCCCTTGTAGAACTTCCCGTTTACGGTGATGTTCTGGCCCGGCCGGTTCTGGGCGCCCAGCGGATCACCAAACCAGGCCGCGGTGGCCAGGCCGGTGGTGTGGCCAACAACCCACGTCGATTCATTCATGTTTGACGTACCGGTCTTGGCGCCGATGGGGAAGTTGGTCCGGGTGGAGATCCGGGGCTGGATCAGTGAGCCGGAACCACGGTTGAGGACTTCCTGGAGCGCGTAGTTCACGCCGCGCGCAACCTCAGGCTTGACGGCGTCCCGGCAGCTGGTGGACTGTGCCGGCAGCTGCTTGCCCGTTGCGTCAGTGACGGAGGTGATGGCGATGGCCTCGCAGAACTTGCCGTCGTTCGCGAAGGTGGCGAAGGCGCTGGCCATGGTCAGCGGGGAGGTCTGCGTGGAGCCCAGCAGGTTGCCCAGGAGGGACATGTTGATCTTCGGGTTCGGGTCCCCCTCAGCGGGCAGGCCGCCGTGCAGGCCGGTGGCGTCCACGATCTTCTGGATTCCGCAGAAGTCCACCTGGGCCGCCGAGGCGAAGGTCACGGTGTTAATGGAGTTGTAGAGGCCCTCAAGGACGGACAGCGGGCGGTACCACTGCGGCTCGGCGTTCTGCAGGTCATCAGCCGTGCCGAGGCCCTGGTTCTTCTGCGCGGTGCTGTAACCGCCGGTCACCTTGCCGCAGGTGTGGCGCCAGGGGAAGCTCAGGGGGTAGACGCGCTGGGCCGAATTCACCACGGTGTTCATGGACTTGCCCTCGTTGAGCCATTCGGCGAACGTGAAGGGCTTCATGGTGGAGCCGGGCTGTGCGCCGCCCAGGCCGTTGAGGTCGTTGCCGTCCTTGTCCAGCTTGTCCACGTTGAAGTTCACCTGCGAGTCGAAAGAGCCCTCGGCAGGCAGGAAGGTGGTGTTCTGCGCCATCGAAATGATCTTGCCGGAGTTGGGCTGCACGGAAACCATGGCAGCACCCCACTTGTCCGGGTTGGCGCCGGCGGAGGCGTTGACCTGCTCCTGAGCCGCGGCCTGGGCAGCCGGGTCCAGGGTGGTGGTGATGGTCAGGCCGCCGCCGTAGATGAGGCGCTGGCGCTCCTTGGGGTCCGCGCCGTAGGCAGGATTGTTCTCCAGCAGGTGCAGGACGTAGTCACAGAAGTACGGTGCCGTGGAAGCGTAAGCGCAGCCCTGGCGGGCGGGGGTCACTTTGGTTTCCACGGGAGTGGCCACCGCGGCGTCGTAATCGGCCTGCGTGATCCTGCCCTGGTCCAGCATGAGTCCCAGCACCAGGTCGCGGCGCTGCTTGGAGCTCTCCGGGTTGTTGATGGGATCGAACGCGGACGGGCTGTTCACGAGCCCGGCCAGCAGTGCGGCCTGGGGGAGCGTGAGGTCCTTGGCGGAGGTGCTGAAGAAGAACCTGGAAGCAGCCTCGATGCCGTAGGCGTCCCGGTTGAAGAACACGATGTTCAGGTAGCCCTCAAGGATCTGCTCCTTGCTGAATTCCTTTTCCAGGGCGATGGCGAGCTTCATTTCGCGGAGCTTGTCGCCCACGCCCTTGTTCACGCCGTTGAGCTTGATCTGGTCCTCGTTGCCCTCGGCCGCGAGGTTGGCGTTCAGGACGTTGTTCACGTACTGCTGCGTGATGGTGGAGGCACCCTGGCGGTTGCCGCGCGCGGTGCTGACCAGCGCCCGGAGGATGCCGGTGGTGTCCACGCCGCCGTGATCATAAAAACGGCTGTCCTCGACGGCGATGACAGCTTCCTTCACGAACGGTGAGATCTGGTCCAGGGCAACCTTGGTGCGGTTCTCCGTGTAAACGTTGGCAATCTCGCTGCCGTCCGCCGCCAGGATCCTCGTGGTCTGGTTCGGCGGGTCAACCTTGAGCTCCGCCGGAAGTGTGTCGAAGAACTCGATGGAACCGCTTGCAGCACTGCCCGAAACTGCGGCCGCGGGGACCAGCAGGCCAGCTACCAGGACACCGCAAATCGCACTCACGCCAAGGAAAACTAGGATCTTTCCGAGGGTGGTGGCAGTATCGAATAAGGGGTTCTTACGAGTCGCCATGTTTTCCACTTTACCGGCAACGACTAGTCTTTCTCTCATGACCAAATGGGAGTACGCGACGATTCCGCTCATTATCCACGCCACAAAGCAGATCCTGGACCAGTGGGGAGAGGACGGATGGGAGCTCGTCCAGGTTGTCCCCGGCCCCGACGGCAACGGCCTCGTTGCCTACCTGAAGAGGGAGAAGCAGTAGCATGAGCACCCCCGCAGAAGCCCGTTCCGGCGCGGCTACACAGCCCGTTTCCGCCGTCGAGCAGCGCCTCGCAGAACTCGGATTGACCCTTCCCCAGGTGGCTGCCCCCGTGGCCGCCTACGTCCCGGCCATCATCTCCGGCAACCACGTCTACACCTCCGGGCAGCTGCCCTTTATTAACGGCAAACTCGAAGCTACCGGCAAGGTGTCGGCAGGCGCCGAGGGTGCCGCGGACGAGCCCACAGTGTCCCCCGAGGACGCCCAGCGCTACGCCGCCGTATGCGCCGTGAACGCACTGGCCGCGGTCAAGAGCGTGATCGGCGACCTGGACCGGATCACCCGCATTGTTAAAGTTGTGGGCTTCGTCTCCTCGGACCCGTCCTTCACCGGGCAGCCGGCTGTCATCAATGGCGCGTCGGAATTGCTGGGCCGCGTCCTCGGTGACGCCGGCCAGCACGCCCGTTCCGCCGTCGGCGTTGCCGTCCTGCCGCTCGACTCGCCGGTTGAAGTCGAACTGATCGCCGAATTCAGCTAGGACCGGTCGCTTCCCTTGCCACAGCTCGCCCGACGCCTTTTTGCACTTCCCCAGGATCTTGAAGGGGCAGCGCAGAGCTGGCTCGAACACGGCGAACGCACCCCGCGCGCCGCGCGCTTTGCCTCCTCCGTGGTCCTGCTGCGGGATTCCCCCACCGGCCTGGAAACCTGGCTGGCCTACCGGCCAGGTTCCTCGCCGCTGGGGGTCCTTGCGTTCCCCGGCGGTTCCCTGGACGCCGCCGACGACGATCCGATCGGCTGGCTGGGCCCGTCACCGCAGTATTGGGCCGAGCAGATGGGGACGGACGACGTCGGGCTTGCACGACGGCACGTGGTAGGCGCCATCCGCGAACTCTTCGAGGAGACGGGCGTGCTGCTGGCCGGCCCGGACAATGCGGGCACCGTCGAAGCCACCTCCACCCCGGAGTGGATGCGCGCCAGGCTTGCGGTGGCCGAGCAGGAAAAGACGCTCGCGCAGGTCCTGGAGAAGCGCGGGCTCTCGCTCCGGACCGACCTGCTGAAATCCCTCGTCAACTGGCGCAGCCCCGACTTCGCCCACCGCAGGTTCGACACCCGCTACTTCGCCGCCACGGTGCCGCTTGGCCAGGAGCCCACGCTGCTGGAAGGCAAGGGAGTCTGGGGCCGGTGGGTGAACGCCGCCAAAGTCATCGAGGAACGGAACAGCACCATCCTCGGGGAAGAGGTGGGCCAGGAAAACACGGTGGGCCGCACCCTCGGCGAACTGATGGTGCCGGGGTCCGAGATCATGCTCGAGAAGATGGCCACGGCCAACGGCTGCATCGCCTACCTCAGCTACAAGCGCAAGGCCCACGTGTACCAGCCCACGCTGGTGGTGGAGGACGGCAGGATGCTGCTCGAAGTGGAAGCCGCGAAGACCATGCCCGGCGATCCCCAGCGCGAACGCTGAGTGCCGCGGAACGCTAGATCCTGGGCAGCGTGGAATAGGGGCGGCTGGGCAGCGTCCCGGCTGTCCAAGGCCGGATGGAGGGTTCCGGCGGAATTTCGCCCCGGCCGTCGCGGATGACGAGGACTATCGTTCCGGCGATGGCGGCCACGGCGGCCACGCCCAGCAGGATCAACAGGACAAACATAGCCACGGACATTGCCATGCACCTCTGGCTTCCATTTTACCGCCCGTAGTTCCGGCCGGGATGGAGTGTGCGCAGTCAGGGCGCAGCGAAAAGGCCGCCCCGTGGGGCGGCCTTTTGCTTGGCTTTTGCCTAGCGGGAGCGCTGGCGGAGGCGCTGCATATCCAGGATGACGACGGCGCGGGCTTCCAGCCGGAGCCAGCCGCGCTGGACGAATTCGGCGAGGGCCTTGTTGACGGTTTCGCGGGAGGCGCCCACCAGCTGGGCCAGCTCTTCCTGCGTGAGTTCGTGGGCTACCAGGACGCCGTCGGTGGCCGGGCGGCCAAAGCGGTCGGCCAGGTCCAGCAGGGCCTTGGCAACGCGGCCCGGAACATCCGAGAAGACGAGGTCGGAGAGGGAGTCGTTGGTGCGGCGCAGGCGGCGGGCCAGGGCCTGCAGCAGCTGGGCCGAAACCTCGGGGCGGGTGCGCAGGAGGTTGTTCAGGCTCTCGTTCTTCAGGCCTGCCAGCCGCGTTTCGGAGACGGCGGTGGCCGTGGCGGTGCGCGGGGAGGGGTCGAACAGGGCCATTTCGCCGAACAGTTCGCCCGGGCCCAGGATCGCGAGGAGGGATTCGCGGCCGTCGGGGGAGGTGCGGCCGAGCTTTACCTTGCCGGAGACGATGAAGTAGAGCTGGTCACCCTGGTCGCCTTCACGGAAGACCGAGGCACCGCGGGAGAGGTCCACCTCGGTGAGCTCGTCCGTCAGCAGCCGGAATGCGTCGTCGTCAAGCGTGGCGAAAAGTGGTGCTCGGCGCAGTACCTCGATGTCCATAAAATCTCCTGAGTAAAAGTATCGGCTGTGGCGCTTTTGCCATTGTTTCAGAATTTTCAAGGTTCTGTGACGAACTTGGCACCCGATCCGCCGTGATGACGGGCTCACTGACTCCGCAGGCAACCCCGGAAGATTGTCAGGGAGCGCCATTAGAATGAGGTTTCAACTGTTAATAAGGAGCCCCTCGTGGTCGGCTTGACTGTCCTGGACCTGATCCTGATCCTGGCGCTGCTGTCCTACCTGGTCTACGGCCTGCGCAACGGCTTCCTCGTCACGGCAGGCGGCATCGCCGGTTTCGCCGCCGGTGCGGTAGCCGCATTCTTCGCCGTTCCCCTGGTCAGCGGCTTTGTTGAGGACTCCGGCTGGCGGCTCACCGCCATTGTGGCGGCCGCCGTCGTCCTTGTGGTCCTGGGACACGGTCTGGGAACCATGGTGGGACGGCAGATCCGGGGTGCCGTGCGGATCCGGCCGCTGCGTGCGGTGGACCGGGCTGTGGGCGGCGCCGTGAATGTCGTGGTGTCGGCGCTGGTCATGTCCATGCTGGCGTTCAGCATCAGTTCGCTGGGTGTCCCGCTGGTGTCCCAGCAGCTGGCCGAGTCCAAGGTCATCCGCTTCATCGACGGTCTGACCCCCACGCCCGTCAAGGCCACCATGGCTGAGCTCCGCTCCGCGGTGATCGGCAACGGGATCCCCACCCTCATCGAGGGGCTGGAACAGGGCCCCGCCGTCCCCGTGCCCAACGCGAGCACTGACACGCCTGCCCTCAACCGGGCGGCAGAATCCGTCCTTCGGATCGCCGGGACCGCCTACGAATGCGGCCAAAACCAGACCGGCACGGGCTTCGTAGTCTCCGAGGACCGCGTTGTCACCAACGCGCATGTCGTGGCGGGAGTGTCGCAGCCCGTGGTGGAAATGTCCGACGGCGGCGCGATGCCGGGGCGGGTGGTCTACTTCGACACCAAGCATGACATCGCCGTGCTGGCCGTGGAGGACCTGCCCGCGCAGCCGCTGCCGCTGAGTGCCGATCTCCCTGGCGGCAGCCCGGCCGCGTTCGCTGGGTACCCGCACGGCGGCCCGTTCCAGTCCAAGCCGGCCACGGTGCAGGACATCACCACGGTGCTGGTTCCGGATATCTACGGCAGCAACCCCACGCCTGAGGAGATCTACCGGCTGGCGGGCGACGTGCAGCCGGGCAACTCCGGTGGACCGCTGCTTACTACCGACGGTGCGGTGGCCGGCGTGATCTTCGCCAAGGCAACGTCGGATACGGACATGGGTTTCGCCATCACCATGGACGACCTCAACCCGGTGGCCGCGCAGGCCCCCGCGCTGACCGCAACTGTGTCGTCGGGCCAGTGCATCCAGAAGTGACGGTCCGCCGGAGCTGTCCGCCTAGAGGACCTCAGCCAGGTAGTCGATGGCCAGCCGGTACCCGGTAACGCCTGCTCCGACAATCACTGCCGAGCACACGGGGGACAGGTAGGAGTGGTGCCGGAATTCCTCGCGCTGGTGAACGTTGGTGATGTGCACCTCGACGGCGGGAAGCTGTACGGCGGCGAGGGCGTCGCGTAGCGCCACGGACGTGTGCGTGAAGGCGCCGGCATTGATGACGATGCCGGCGGCGTTTTCGCGGGCGGCGTGGATGGTGTCCAGCAGAACGCCTTCATGGTTGGACTGGACGCACTCCACCACAAAGCCGTGGGTTTTCGCGGCCGCCGCGGCCAGGTCCTCCACGTCGGCAAGGGTGGAGGTGCCGTACTTTTCCGGCTCACGGGTGCCCAGCAGGTTCAGGTTGGGGCCGTTGATTACCAGGATGGTGCCGCGGCTGATATCGGTGGCGGAGGAAGGTTCGGTCATGGGTGCCAATCTATCCTTAGGTGACGGGGGTGCTGTGCATGCTCCGCACCTGTCACGGTTCCCGCCAGGCGGGTGCAACCCGAAGCTTGGTCTTTTCACCGAGTATGCGTTGGGCGTCGGCACCAAGGCCAGCATCGCTGATGACCTCATCCACGTCGTCGAGGGCGGCGATGGAGCTGATACCCAGCATGCCCCACTTGGTGTGGTCGGCCAGGACAACCGTCTTGCGGGCTGCCGCCACGAAGGCGCGGTCTGTCTCCGCTTCCAGAAGGTTGGGCGTGGTGAATCCGGCGTCGGCGTCCATGCCGTGGACGCCGAGGAAAAGGATGTCCAGGTGCAGCTGTTTCAGCGCGCCGGTGGCGATGGGACCCACCAGGGCATCCGAGGGCGTGCGCTCGCCGCCGATCAGGATCACTGTGGACGCGTAGCGCGCCGAACCGGACGACGATGCGTGGTGGAACTGGTCGGCAATCCGCACGGAGTTGGTCACCACCGTGATCCGGGGACCGCCGGCAAGTTCCTTGGCCAGCGCCCAGGTGGTGGTACCGGCGCTCAGGCCCACCGCCATGCCTTCCTGCACCAGCGCCGCGGCCTCCACGGCGATGGCCCGCTTCTCCGCGGTCAGCTGCGTGGATTTCTGTTCAAAGCCGGGCTCGTACGTGCTGGCATCGCCCGGGAGCTTGGCTCCGCCGTGGATGCGCTCCAGCTTGCCGCCCTCCTCCAGCTGCTCGATATCGCGCCGCACGGTCATGAGGGACACGCCAAGCTGCTGGGCAAGGTCCGAAACCCGCACCACCCGTTCGCGCTGGACGGCGTCCACAATGGCCTGGTGACGTGCAGCGGGAAGCATCAGGGCGCATCCTTCGGGGCAGGGGACAGGTCTGCTCCCAGCATACGGCGGCGGCGCCTCCCCACCGCCGGGGAAGCGCCGCCGCCGTCGTCCTACTTCCGGAGGCTCGCCGCGATCTGCTGCATGATCGTGGGATCCGAAAGGGTGGTGGCGTCGCCGGGGTCGCGGCCTTCGGCGACGTCCTTGAGGAGGCGGCGCATGATTTTGCCGGAGCGGGTTTTGGGCAGTTCGGGGACCACGAGGATGTTCTTGGGTTTGGCGATGGGGCCGATTTCCTTGCCGACGTGGTTGCGGAGTTCGGTGATGGTGTCTTCGCCGGTGTCCACGGCGTCGCCGCGGAGGATGACGAACGCGACCACGGCCTGGCCGGTGGTTTCGTCGGCGGCGCCCACGACGGCGGCCTCGGCCACGGCGGGGTGGGAGACCAGGGCGGACTCGATCTCGGTGGTGGAGAGCCGGTGCCCGGAGACGTTCATGACGTCGTCCACGCGGCCCAGGAGCCAGACGTCGCCGTCTTCGTCCTTTTTGGCCCCGTCGCCGGCGAAGTACATGTTCTCGAACCGGGACCAGTAGGTGTCCTTGAACCGTTCGGGGTCGCCCCAGATGCCGCGGAGCATCGCGGGCCAGGGTTCGCGGATCACCAGGAAGCCGCCGTGGCCGTTGGGCACGGAGGCGCCGTTTTCGTCCACGACGTCCACGGCGATGCCGGGCAGCGGGACCTGCGCGGAGCCGGGTTTGGCGGCGGTCACGCCGGGCAGCGGGGCGATCATCTGCGCACCGGTTTCGGTCTGCCACCAGGTGTCCACGATCGGTGCCTTGCCGCCGCCGATGACGTCCCGGTACCACATCCAGGCCTCGGGGTTGATGGGTTCGCCCACGGAGCCAAGGACACGCAGGGAGGTTAGGTCGTACTTGTCGGGGATTTCCCGGCCCCACTTCATGAAGGTGCGGATCGCGGTGGGGGCGGTGTAGAGGATGGAGACCTTGTACTTTTCCACGATCTCCCACCACCGGCCCTGGTGCGGGGAGTCCGGGGTGCCCTCGTACATGACCTGGGTGGCGCCGTTGATGAGCGGGGCGTAGGTGACGTAGGAGTGGCCGGTGACCCAGCCGACGTCGGCGGTGCACCAGTACACGTCGGTGTCCGGGTGCAGGTCGAACACGGCCTTGTGGGTGTAGGCGGTCTGGGTGAGGTACCCGCCGGTGGTGTGCAGGATGCCCTTGGGCTTGCCGGTGGTCCCGGAGGTGTACAGGATGAACAACGGGTGCTCGGAGTCGTGCCCGACGGCGGTGTGCTGGTTCGAGGCGGCGTCCACGGTGTCCGCCCACCAGTGGTCCCGGCCCTCGGTCCAGTCCACGTCCTGGCCGTTGCGCCTGACCACCACCACGTTCTGCACGGTGTGCCCGGGCCGGGACAGCGCCTCGTCCACCGCCGGCTTCAGCGCGCTGGGCTTGCCCCGCCGGTAAGTTCCGTCGGCGGTGACCACCAGCTTGGCTTCGGCGTCATCGATCCGGGAACGCAGCGCGTCGGCGGAGAACCCGCCGAACACCACCGAATGCACGGCCCCGATCCGGGCGCAGGCCAGCAGCGTGATGACGGCCTCGGGGATCATCGGCAGGTAGACGGCAACCCGGTCACCCTTGGCCACACCGAGGGACTCGAACGCGTTCGCGGCCTTCTTGACCTCTTCGGTCAGCTCGGCGTAGGTGTATGAGCGGGTGTCGCCCGGTTCGCCTTCGAAATGGATTGCCACCCGGTCGCCGCGGCCGTTCTCCACATGCCGGTCCAGTGCGTTGTACGCGGCGTTGACCTCCCCGCCCACGAACCACTTCGCGAACGGCGGGTTGGACCAGTCCAGAGCCTCGTCGAAATCCTTGCTCCAGGTCAGCAGTTCCCGGGCCTGCTTCGCCCAGAAACCCGGCCGGTCGGCGTCGGCCTCCCGGTACTCCTCCGCGGTGACAACCGCGTTGGCCGCGAACTCCGGCGACGGCGGGAACGTCCGCGTCTCATGGAGCAGGTTTTCGAACGCGTCACCGTGCTGTTCGGAGCCGGCAGGAACGGTGGCCGTGGAGCTTGGAGTGTCCTGGGACATGTGAACCTCATCATTCATCGATCTTCGCTGGCGGCATGATCGCCGGCCGGGCTCCGCCGCATGCACGACGTCGGGCACCGGCCCGTCACGGTCATACCGCAAAGAGCTGTTCCGGATTCAAGACTAATGCTTGGCCGCGCAGGTGTGTGTGCCGTGTCACAAGCCGGCCCGCGAGCGGCGTTTATTAAGCGGTGAATGGTCTGCCGCGCGTCCTTTCGGTGGTCCCGGCGGTCCCTTGTCAGCTAGTGATCAGCCCGGCTGTTGACTAGGCTGAAATGGAATTGTGACTTCACCTCGGGCCGCTGGAGCCGGGCGCTACCAGTGCCGGGCAGCAGCGGATCCGGTGTTACGACGGGACGGTACCGGGGCCAGGCCCCGGTACCGCCACGCTAAGGAGAACAGAATGAACCAGCAGAGCTACGGCCAGAAAACAGGCCCCGACACCGCGGCAGGCGCAGGCGCCGAAGGGCCCGCCTCCGGGGACGGTCCGCAGGCGGCGGCCGCTGGAAAAGGCAGCCGCACAGGCCTTTCCAAGGATGCCAACCAGGCAGTGCTCGGGCCGTTCACCGTGCGGGACCTGGCTGTCTTCGCCGGCACCCTCATCCTGTTCATCGCCTCACTACTGCCCATCTTCGGCGGGCGGTACAACCTGTGGAACCTGAACAACCTGTTCTTCCTGGGATTGGGAATCATCCTTCCCCTGATCACCAGCGCCCTCTTCGCAGCGCGCAGGCTCGCGCCCACCACCAGGATCCGCATCGGTTCCCTGTCCGTGGACCAGTTCGCCTCCGTGGTGGCCTGCTTCGCCGTTGCCTTCTTCTTCCTGTCCGTGGCAGGCGCTTACGTGCCCAGCCTGCTGGTGGGCCTGATCGGCTCCCTGGTCCTTTTCGCGGCAACGGTGCTGGGCCGCTTCCTGCCGTACCTCAAAGGTGACTTCCAGGGCCGCGCCGAAACGCCGGCCCACGTGGTGGCCCGTGAAGCAGCTGTCCCGGTCCAGAAGCCGCGTGCCCCCAAAGAACCCAAGCCGAAATCTGCGTCCAAGCCGGGCGCGGGGAAGCTGCTCAGTTCCGCCGGCGGCAAGCTCTTCGGCGGCGCGGGTGCCGGATCCTCGGCCGTCCCGCCGCGGTCAAACGACCATGCGTCCGCCACCAACCATGCGCCGGCCACCGCCGCCGTCCCGTCCGTTTCCGCGCACCATTCCCCGGCCACCGCGGCCGTGCCCGCCACCGGTCCTGCATCCGCAGGGACCTCCGCGGCAGGCACTCCCGTGTCCACCGCTCCCGAAGTAGCCGACCACGCTCCTGAAATCGACGCTGGTCCGCCCACCCAGGCGGCCGACGTCGTGCGTCCCGCTGCAGCATCCGGCGAGGACACGCATTTCGGGGAGGTGCCGGCCGGATCCGGTTCGTCCGTCACAAACGGTGCGCCTGGCGGACATCACGACGCCGGTGCGCAGCCGGTTGCCTCCGGTGCGGCTGCCTCCGCAGCCCGGAGGACGTGGGAGCCGCCTGCAGCAACTGCGGTGCACCAGCAGATCCGCCCCGAGGAACCGATCGGGGCAACAGTTGACCCGTCGAGCCGGCACGAGCAAGTGGACGAGCAGCCCATCCACGAGGCGTTCTGGTTTGCTGTTGCCCAGCACCGCACCGCCTACGATCCGCGCACGGGGGCGCCGGCCTTCATCATTGAACCGGGTGGCTGGGTCCTTGCCCTCGAAGACCGCGGCCATGAGTTCCTGGTCCAGCACACTGACGGGCGGCTGGGCGTCCTGCGGGACCTCAGCAACATCGAGCGCGGCTAGGTCCCGTGGCCGCGCCCCGCGCCGCAAAGGCCGGCGGAAAGACGGCCCCCGCCGGCCAAACCGCCGGGATGCCGGTGGTTTCCTCCGAGTCGATGCTCGCGCTGAAGCGGCGGGCACGGCGCATCAACAGGGCACTGGCGGAGAAGTACCCCTACGCGCACGCGGAGCTCGATTTCACCAACCCGTTTGAACTGCTGGTGGCCACCGTCCTTTCGGCCCAGACCACCGACGTCACGGTTAACCAAATCACGCCGCTGCTCTTCGCCCGCTACCCGGACGCGCGGGCCATGGCGGAGGCGGACCCGGCCACGCTCGAGGAAATCATCAAGCCAACCGGTTTCTTCCGGGCGAAGTCACGCAACCTCCTGGCGCTGGCCACCAGGCTGGTGGATGAGTACGACGGCGTTGTGCCCGGCCGGATCGAGGACCTGGTCACCCTGCCCGGCGTGGGCCGCAAGACCGCCAACGTGGTGCTCGGAAACGCCTTCGGCATCCCGGGTATCACGGTGGACACCCACTTCGGCCGGCTGGCCCGCAGGTTCGGCTGGACGCAGTCGGAGGATCCCGTGCAGATCGAGTCCGACGTGGCCGAGCTGTTCGAACCGAAGGATTGGACCATGCTCTCGCACCGGGTGGTGTTCCATGGCCGACGGGTCTGCCATTCCCGGAAACCCGCCTGCGGGGCGTGCCCGGTGGCCAACTGGTGTCCCAGCTACGGCCTGGGTGAAACGGACCCGGCCAAAGCGGCCAAGCTCCTGAAATACGAACTGGCGCCGGGCAGCGAGGACCTGCTGGCAGAGCTGCTGGCCAACACGGAGCGGGCGGCGGAGATCAGGATGGCATCCCGGAAGAAGACGCCGTGAGTGCCCGGGATGACCTGATCGGCTTGGTCCGCCGGTCCGAATCGGGAGTCGACGCCACACCGGATCCGCGTTGGGCGGCACTTACCGTGGACGAGGAGCTGGCACGAAAAGCCGCCGTGCTGATGCTTTTCGGCGCGCTGGATGACGTCCCCGCCGCCGGGGGCAAGCCCCTTGCCCCCGCCGACCTCGACGTGCTGCTCCTTGAACGCGCCCACACGCTGGGCTCGCACCCGGGGCAGGTCGCTTTTCCCGGCGGCAGCATCGACGCCGGCGAGTCAGCAGTGGAGGCCGCCCTCCGCGAAGCCGAGGAGGAAACCGGGCTCGACGCGGGCGGCGTCGAAGTCCTGGGCACGCTCCAGCAGCTCGGCCTGGCCCACAGCAACTTCCTGGTGACCCCGGTGCTGGGCTGGTGGCGCTCACCCTCGCCGGTCCGGGTGGTGGATTATGCCGAATCAGCCCAGGTCTTCCGGGTGCCGGTGCGGGACCTGCTGGATCCCGACAACCGGGTGATGGCTACCGTGCACCGGGCAGGGCGCACGTTCGAAAGCCCCGGATTCACCGTGAACGGTGTCCTGGTGTGGGGTTTTACCGGAATTGTCCTGAGCGGACTCTTCGACCAGCTGGGCTGGTCCGTCCCGTGGGACCGCACCCGCCTTCACAGGCTGGGCGTCTGATTCCAAAAGAATAGGGAAGCCACGCGCGCCTTTGAGCGCGGCTGCCCGGTCTTGGGGCGGGTCCCCGGCAAAAGCCGGGGAGCCCGGTGCGTGGTGCTTCAGGCCTGCTGCTGCCTCAGGTCCACCACGATGCCTGTCGCCGCGTTTTCCCGCATCGCCTTGATGCCTTCAAGCAGCGTGTTGAGCGACTTGAAGTTGGGTGAAACGGCAACGATGTTGCCTTCCGCATCTGTGAGCCGCAGCCGGTATGACTCGTCTCCTACGCGGTGAATTTCGAACCTGCCCGCCATATGTCGGACCTCCCCTGGTATGCGTCGTTGCATCAGCCGTCCCGACCGGTCTGCCTCAGTCGCCGCTATGAACTGTAACGCCCGTCACGCTGCCAGTCGAGCTACTGCCGGGTAGGTTACATTCCCCGACTTGTGGGTACGTGTGCTGACTTATTTGCCGTCACTTGGCGTGGTCATAGGAGTCCACCACGGCCATGCTGACGGGAAACTCCACCGGAACGGGGCCGAACAGCAGTTCCTTGGCCGCATTGGCAGCGTCCTCGATGGCCCTGGTGCAGGCAGCCACCTGGTCCGCCGGAGCATGGACCATTACTTCGTCATGGAGGAAGAAAACAAGTTCGGCACCCGCGGCACCATCCGCGCGCAAGCCGCGCAGCCGCCGTCGTAATTCCGCGAGCCAGCAGGCCGCCCAGTCAGCGGCTGAGCCCTGGACCACGAAGTTCCGCGTGAAGCGGCCGCGGGACCTGGCAAAGGATTCCGCGCGCCGCTGCTCCTCGGCGGTGGCGGACCGTTGGCTGTGGAACCAGCGCTCCGACGGCGGCGGGCTGCTGCGGCCCAGCCTGGTGGTGACCGTTCCGCCGGTCTCACCGGTCCGCGCCGCACGCTCCACAAAGTCCACGGCGCGCGGGTATGTCCGGGCCAGCTGGGGCATAAGCCGGCCGGCTTCCCCCGACGTGGCCCCGTACATGGCGCCGAGCAGGGCAATCTTCGCCTTCGCCCGGTCCCCGCCGAAGCCCTTGGCGGCGATGGCCGCGTACAGGTCCTGGTCGCGCGCGGCCTCGGCCATCACAGAGTCCTGCGCCAGCGCAACCAGGACGCGGGGCTCCAGCTGGGATGCGTCCGCCACGATCAGTTTGTGGCCGGGATCGGCATGCACGGCGCCGCGGACCTGGCGCGGAATCTGCAGGGCACCGCCGCCACGGGACGCCCAGCGCCCGGAGACCACGCCGCCCACCACGTACTCCGGCCGGAACCTGCCTCCCGTCACCCAGGCATCGAGCCAGGCCCAGCCGTTGGCCGTGTGGAGCCGGGACAGCTTCTTGTACTCCAGCAGCGGCTCTATGGCCGGATGGCCCGACTCCCGCAGCTCCCACTTGCGGGTGCTTTTCACCTCGATGCCGTTGCGGTGCAGGGTCCGGATCAGGTCCTGCGGGGAGTCCGGGTTGAGGGCGGGCGCGTTCAGCAGGTTCCGCAGTTCCGCGGCCAGGGCCTCCAGCCTGGCCGGGCGGTGCCCCAAGGGCGGGCGGGGCCCGAGATGGTCGGCAAGGATCTTTTCATGCAGGTCTTCGCGCCAGGGAACGCCGGCGTGCTGCATTTCGGCGGCGATCATCGCGGCGGCGGACTCTGCGGCGAGCAGCAGCTGAAGCCGGTTGCGCCGGTTCCCCTCCGGGTCCACCGCGGCAAGGGCGGCCTGCTGCGCAGCGTACTCGCTGCGGAGCTCACCGGGCGTTTGCCGGGGTAGGGGCGCCGTGTCCGGCTCATCGAACAGGGCACCCTGGTCCGCCGGCGGGCGGGGCGGCAGGAGTGTTTTGGACGGGAGGACCGGGTCCTCCACCGGGGTCCTGTCCGCGGTGCGGGCGTACTCCGTGTGGGCGGTGAACTGGGAGAAGGCGAGGATGTTTCCGCAGAGGGTGAGGTCGTAGGACCGCTCCAGTTCCACGCCGGACGCCAGCAGGCTGGGGTACCAGTCCTGCGTGCGGTGCCAGATCCAGCGCGGCGGCTGCCCGCCCTTCCGGTCTGTTTCAAGCCGATGCACGACGGCGGGGAGGTCTTCGCGGGCGATAATGTGCGGTTCGGGGTTGGCCGGCTGGGGCTCGCCCGCCTGGGTCAGTTCCTGAAGGGCCGCGCCGTGGGGGTGGGCGGCGAGCAGCAGGTACATGCTCCAATTGTGCCCTGATCACGGGGCTGTCCTGGCGCGGGCAGCGTCCGGCCCGGCTTTTCCACATAGCGGCCGCGGTGCCTTACCTGCTTCCGCCCGCCCGTGGAGAGTGGCTCCATGAGCAGGCACCAGTTGACCCCGTCCCACACAGATCCAGGCAGTGCTGGCAGTTCCGCGCGGTCCTCCGGCCCGGTGCCGGCCGGGACGGCGGATACCGGAGCCGGCCCGGGGGACGACGCCGCCGGGGCATGGCTTCCGGCCGGTGCTGACGAGGTGCTGCTGGTGACGGCGTCCGCCCTCCTCCGGTCCGAGGTGGAGCGGATTGTGGCGGCCGCCGGCGCGCATCTGCGTGTCGTTGCTGACGCTGCCGAAAGCGGCCGGCACTGGGAAGGGGCGGGCGCGGTCCTGGTGGGCAGTGATATCCGGGAACTGCCGCCGCGGCGCCGGGCACCCGCGGTGCTGGTGGGACTGGACGGGGAAGGCGATAGCCTGTGGCACCTGGCCGCTGCCCTGGGGGCTGAACGGGTGGCGGTGCTCCCGGACGCTGCAGCATGGCTGGCCGACCATCTCAGCCGGTCGCGATCGCCTGCACCCGGCGGACTGGTGCTGGGCGTGACCGGTGGGTGCGGCGGCGCCGGGGCCACCACTGCGGCCGTCTGGATCGCGCAGGCTGCCGCTGGCCTGGGGGTCCGTGTGCTGCTGGTGGACGGCGACCCCTGGGGAGGAGGAGTGGAGCTTGCCATCGCCGCCGAGGAACACCCGGGCCTGCGCTGGCCGGACCTGTCCGATGCCCGGGGCAGCATCGATCCCGTGCAGCTTTCGGACTCCCTGCCCGTTGCAGGCGGGTTCTCCTTCCTGTCATGGCCCGCCAGCAGGGACCAGCCGGTTCCGGTGGCTGCCTCCACCACCGTGGGTGTACTGGACGCTGCCCGGCGGAGCTACGAACTGGTGGTGGTGGATATAGGCCGGCGGACAGAGCCGCTCCAGGCCTTCACGTGGGATTGCGACCGGATTCTGGTGGTGGTTCCCGCACAGCTCAAAGCTGCCGTGGCGGCGGCGCGGCTGCTCCAGGAGTTCCCTCCGGTTGAGGCTGCCCTCCTGGTCCGCGGAAAGCCCGGTTCTGCGCTGGACGGGCCTCTGCTCTCCGACGCCATTGGGCTGCCCATCCAGGGCCGGGTGCCGGAATTGCGCGGGGTGGCCGCCGCGGTCGAGGCCGGACGGCTCCTTGACCTGGGCAAGCGGCGAAGCATCCGGCACTTCGCCGCATCCGTCCTTGACGCATTGGGCGACGACATGTTTGTGGAGGACCTGGCATGAGGCAACACCCCGGGCCGCTGGTGCCGGGCCCGGTCCTGCCCGGGCCAGAACCGGCCGGACCGCCGGCAGCCCGGCCGGGCCCGGGCCCTGTCCGGCGGCGCGACAACCGTGGACAGGACAGCCGGCGCCGGGTTGACGCCGGGCTGCTGGAATCCGTGCGGGAATCAATGATGGCCGAGGCAGGTGCGGTTACGCCGTCGCGGGTGGCAGCCGCCGTGCAGGCCACGGGAAAGCTCCTGGGCACAGCGGGTGCCCTGGCCGCCGCGGAACGGATCAGCGCGGAGCTGAACGGCCTGGGTCCGCTCCAGGAACTCACGCGCGATCCGGCCGCCACGGACATCTTCGTGAACGCACCGGATTCTGTGTGGGTGGACCGGGGCCGCGGCATCGAACGCACGGCCATCGTTTTCGACAACGAATCCCAGCTGCGGGCGCTGGCCTGCCGGCTGGTGGCAGCCGGCGGCCGGCGGCTGGACGACGGCTCACCCTGTGTGGATGTGCGCCTGGCCGGGGGTTACCGTGTCCACGCCGTCCTCCCTCCGGTCTCCACGGCAGGTACCCTGCTGAGCGTCCGTATCCGCCGGGAACGGGTCTTCTCCATGGCCGAACTTGGCGCGGCCGGAATGTTCAGTCCACGGCTGCAGGATGTCCTTCGCAAAGTGGTGGAGCGCAGGTTGAGCTTCCTGGTCAGCGGTGCCACCGGGTCAGGCAAGACCACCCTGCTGTCAACCCTGCTGGGGCTGTGCTCGCCGGAGGAGCGGCTCGTCCTGATCGAGGATGCGGCAGAACTCAATCCCCTCCATCCGCACGTGGTGTCGCTCGAGTCCCGGCACGGGAACCTGGAAGGCGGCGGCGAGGTGGACCTCGGCGAACTGGTCCGGCAGGCGCTGCGCATGCGCCCGGACCGGCTGGTGGTGGGTGAGTGCCGCGGAGCGGAGGTACGCGAGCTCCTCACGGCCATGAACACCGGCCACAGCGGCGGGGGTGGCACCATCCATGCGAACACTGCCGCCGCGGTGCCCGCCAGGTTGACGGCGCTGGGCGCCCTGGCCGGGCTGGGCCCGGACGCCGTGAGGCTTCAGGCAGCAAGCGCCCTTGACATCGTCATCCACGTTGAGCGGACTTCCCGGGGACGGGAAGTGTCCTGTATCGGCGTCATTGGTGATGGCCCGGACGGGCTGGCGGTCGTTCCCGCACTGGAAGCCGCTGCGGGCGTGCCCGGCCCCGCGTGGCCGGCGCTCGCGGCCCGGCTGGGGATCCGGGCGGGGGATTTGTTGTGATCCTGCTGCTGGCCGCCATCCTCGTCCTGGCGGCCGTCCTGCTGCTGAGGCCGCCACATGGGGCCCCGGCCAGGCTGCGCCGCGCGGCAGGACACTACCGGGCTGTGCCCTTTGCCGGTGCCGGGCGGTTCACCATGCCCTGGGCTTTGCGGAAGCGGGAGCGTTCGGCGGGGCGGGGCAGTAAGCCGGCAGCCTCGGCCCTGACCCTGGTGGTCCAGCAACTAGCAGCCCTGCTGAAAGGCGGACGGACGCCCGGCCGGCTCTGGGAGGAACTGTGGGTGGTCTACGGGACGGCGGGCAGCGGTGCGCCGCCGGCGCACCCTCCGGCCAAACTCTTCCGACCGCATCCTGTGCAGTCCCCGGACCGGAACCGTGCCGCCAGCCAGAAGGAGCGGCGGCCCGGCGCCGGACTGTCGGCAGGTTCCGTGGCCGTGCTTGCCGCTGCCAGGGCTGCAGCAGCAGGCGGCCGGCCCGTGTCCGAGGCCATCCGCAGGACCTTGGATTCGACGTCCACGGTCCGGGACCGTGAAGCACGGATCTGGTCCGAGCTGGCGGCCTGCCTCGACATCGCGGAAGCCAGCGGATGTCCCCTCGCCGATGTGCTTACACGATTCGCGGCCCAGCTCGAAGTGGAGGACGACGCCGACGCTGCCCGGCAGACGGCCCTGGCAGGCCCAAAGGCCACCGTAACCCTGCTGACCTGGCTGCCGCTGATGGGGTTGGGCCTGGGAGCGGCGCTGGGGGTGGATCCTCTTGCCATTCTGCTGGGAACACCCCTGGGCCTGGCAGCGCTGGCGGCCGGGATAGCGCTCACTGCTGCCGGCCGGGTGTGGTCCGCGCGACTGGTGTCGGCCGCCGCCGGGGCAGGAGTGCCATGAGCGGGAACGTCCCGCTGGCCGCCGCCGTCTTCCTGTCACTTGCAGCTGCCGCCTGCCTCATCTGTTCGGACAAATGGACGGCGAGGAAACGCCTTCGTCTCCTGCGCATCAACAAACTGGCCCCGGCTGTTCCGTCCGCCGGCGAGGCAGGAACCACACACAACCGGGGCGGGCCTGGCCTGCGAGATACCGCCATGATGCTCGAACTGGTGGCGGCGATGCTGGACGCAGGTTCCAGCATCGGACGGTCACTGGAACTTGTGGCAGCGTCGGCCTCAACCCGGTACCGCGGGGCGCTCCGGCCGGTAGTGTCCGCCCTGTCCATCGGCGCCGACTGGGAGACCGCCTGGCGCAGCTCAGCCGTCCGGCTCCCCGAGATCTTGGAACTGCGTGACGCCCTTGGCTTCGCCGCCCTCACCGGCGCCCCGTCATCGGCCATCCTCTATGCCCAGGCAGCAAGGCTGCGCCGGGAGAGATTCCGGGCGGCAGAGAAGCGCGCAGCCTCGCTCGGCGTGAAACTCGTCGTCCCGCTGGGACTCTGCTCGCTCCCGGCCTTCATCTGCCTGGGCGTGGTTCCTGTCCTGCTGGCCCTGGTGCCCTCCGGCAGTTAGCCACGTCTTTCCCTCCACACCGGCCGGGAGCCCGGCCTTATCCACTTAGGCCACCCGCGCACTTACCGGTCCTGCCCGGGAGCGGAAGAGTCAAGACAGCCGGCAACATCACCGGCCCCAGGAAAGGAAACACCACATGTCCATGAACCACCACCGCCGGTACTACGCCGGACATGCCGGACCTGCCGCGTTCCGTCCGGCCGCTCCGGACCGGGAAGGCAACAGGTCCCGCAGGGCACGGATGAACACCGGCAGCATCCTGCCAGCCAACGTTGTGGAGCTCCACCCAGGCGCACGCCTGCCCCGGAAGCACAGCGGAACCATCAGGCTGATGGGTTCGGAGGCGGGCATGGCCACCGCCGAATACGCCATCGCCACACTTGCTGCGGTTGGCTTGGCGGGCCTCCTTGTCTTCATCCTCCGCAGCGACGAGGTCCGCGGCTTCCTGCTGACCCTGATCCGCACCGCGCTGGCACTGCCGTGACCGCTGCGCCGGCCGCGCTCCAGCACCGGACAACCCGGACCGTTCCCTGCTGCCCGGAAGGCCGGGAAGCCGGCACCGGGGGACACTGCAAGCGCGGGCCCGGACACGGAAGCAGCATGTCGAACGCGGGACGCGGCGCGGTCACTGCCGAGTTCGCCGTGGCGCTTCCCGCGGTGCTGGCCCTGCTGGCCATGCTCCTGGCGGGGGCTGCGGCAGGGGCAACCCAGCTGCGGATCGAGGAAGGGGCGCGGGCCGGTGCGCGGGCGTTGGCGAGGGGCGATGATCCCGCCAGGGTCGAGAGAACCGTCAGGACACTGGCCGGCAGCACGGCAGCAGCCGCGGTCGCAGCGGAGGGCGGCTGGTACAGCATCACTGTCACGGACCGTGTGGCCGGGCCGCTGGGCTCCTGGATTCCTTGGATCCTGACCGCCCGCGCCTCCACGCGCAGCGAAGCGCCCCCAGCATCCTCAGCCGGTGGACTGACTGACTGGAGGGGGACCAGGTGACGGAGGCTCACGCGCGCAACGGGCCGGCGCCTGGCCGCCGGAGTACTTCCAGGCGGCGCGGCAGCGGCCTCATTGCGCCGCTCGTTGCGCCCCCTGACGACCAGGCCGAGCGGGGCTCCGGGACGGTCCTTGCCGCCGGCCTGGCGCTGGTGGTCCTGCTCGTCGCGGCCATGGTGATGCTGCTGGCCCAATCGGCGGTGCTGGCCAGCAGGGCGGCATCTGCCGCGGACCTCGCTGCCCTTGCCGGTGCCGATGCGCTCCGCGGCCTGGCCGACGGCCAACCCTGTGCAGTAGCGGCGGCGGTGGCCGCCCGCCACGCAGCGGTGGTCGTCAGCTGCGTGGCGGGCCCGGGCCAGACACTAGAGGTCCGGACGCAGCTGGCCGGGTCCATTCTGGGTCCGGCCAGCGGCCATTCCCGGGCAGGACCTCCACCCGGTGGGATTCCCTAGGCGCGCCGTGAGCCGGCGCTTGGTTCGCCGATGCCCTGCTGCCCGGTCGCCTCCTGTGGCCCTGCGGCGTCCGGCTGCCCGGTGGTCTCCGGCTGCTCCGTGGCCTCCCTCAGCAGAACGTCCAACAGTGTGACGGCGGCGTCCTTGTCCAGCGGGTTGTTCTTGTTTCCGCACTTGGGCGACTGCACGCAGGACGGACAGCCGGAGTCGCACTCGCAGGCCTTGATTGCATCCCGGGTGGCGGCCAGCCACACCTTTGCCTTGTCGAAACCCCGCTCGGCAAAGCCGGCCCCGCCGGGGTGACCGTCATAGACAAAAATGGTGGGCACCCCGGTGTCGGCATGCAGGGCCGTGGAGACGCCTCCGATGTCCCACCGGTCGCTCGACGCCACCAGCGGCAGGAGCCCGATCGCGGCGTGCTCGGCCGCGTGCAGCGCACCCGGGAACTGGGCTTCGATGAGGCCGGCGGCCGTGAGCGACCTGTTGTCCACCACGAACCACACGGCTTTGGTAAAGAGGTCCCGGGCTCCGAGGTCCAGCGGTTCCTCACCCAGGATCTCGTTGGAAATCAGGACCTTGCGCTGGAAGGAAACCACCTGCGTGGTGACCTTGACGTCGCCGAAGTGGACGGTGATGTCGCCCCACTGCATGGTGCGATGGGTCTCCAGCACCTCAATCTGGGTGACGTCCCGGGCGGTGGTGTAGTAGTCCGGGTTGGCCCGGCGCACCACCACGCAGTGGTCCTCCTCGTTCAGGTCCTCCACCACGTAGCTGTCGCCCTGGTGGATGTACACCGCGCCGTTGTGCGCCTGGTAATGAGTCTGTGGCGAATCCATGGTGCCCAGCAGGGAACCAGTGTCCGCGTCCACGATGCTTACCGGCCCGCCGCCGTCCGCCCGGAGGTTGACCATCGCCGCAGCGCTCTGGGCATGGGTCCAGAACCAGCCCGCGGGCCTGCGGCGGAGGTAGCCCTGCGCCACGAGCTTGTCCAGGAGTGCCCCTGCCGTTCCGCCGAACAGGTCCAGTTCCCCAGGACCCAGGGGGAGTTCGGCGGCCGCAGCGCACAGGTGCGGGCCGAGCACATAGGGATTGGAGGGGTCAAAGACCGTGGCCTCCACGGACACGTCGAAAATCGCTTCCGGGTGGTTCACAAGGAAGGTGTCCAGGGGGTCGTCGCTGGCCACGAAGGCGGCGATCGCCTCCTGGCCGGCCCTGCCGGCACGCCCGATCTGCTGGAACAGGGAGGCCCTGGTTCCGGGCCAGCCCGCCACCAGGACCGCGTCCAGGCCAGAAATGTCGATGCCCAGCTCCAGAGCCGAGGTGCTGGACACGCCCAGGAGCTGGCCGGAGCGGAGGGCTCTTTCCACGGCGCGGCGTTCCTCCGGGAGGTACCCCGAGCGGTAGGCGGCCACCCGCTGCGGGAGGCTGGGGTCCACCTCGTCCAGGAGGCGCTTGGTGATGGTGGAGATGGTCTCCGCGCCGCGGCGCGATTTGATGAAGGCGATGGTCCGCACCTGTGCGGACACCAGATTGGCGAGCAGGTCGGCTGTTTCGGCCACGGCTGTCCGCCGTTCCTTCGCACCGTTCTCGCCCCTGACTTCGCTCAGGGCCGGTTCCCAGAAGGCCACCGTGGTGGCGCCGTGGGGTGAACAGTCGCGGGAAACGGCCTGTACCGGGGCGCCGATCAGCCGGGAGAAGGAGGCATCGGGGTCGGAAGCCGTTGCCGAGGCAGCTATGAACACGGGTTCGGGGAAGGAGGTGCCGGCTCCGTAATAAGCGCAGATGCGACGCAGCCGCCGCATCAGGTTGGCCACATGGGACCCGAACACGCCCCGGTAGCTGTGGGCTTCGTCGACGATCACATAGCGCAGCCGGCGGAAGAACCCCGCCCACCAGGCATGGTTGGGAAGGATGCCGAAATGAAGCATGTCCGGGTTGGCCAGGATGAAGTTCGCATGGTCGCGGATCCAGCGCCGGGAGGCGGGGTCGGTGTCGCCGTCGTACGTCTCTGCCCGGACGGTGGGAAGCTTCAGGGCGCGGATGGCGTTCAGCTGGTCGGCGGCCAGCGCCTTGGTGGGGGAGAGGTACAGGGTGACGGCACCGTCGTCGTGGATCTTTCCCGGATCTGCGAGGACACGCAGTTCAGACCGGTGGATGGCATCCAGCGCTGGCAGCTGGTAAGCCAGCGACTTCCCCGAAGCGGTGCCGGTGGCCACCACCACATGGCCGCCGCCGTGCGCGATCCCGGCGGCTTCCACCTGGTGCCGGTAGGGCTCCCGGATGCCCAGGGAAGTGTAGGCGTCCACCAGGTCCGGATGGACCCAGTCCGGCCATGGTGCGTGGACCGCCGCGCGCGCCGGCAGGGTGCGGACATGACGGAGCTGTTCCGGATCCGGGCCGCGGCCCAGCATGGGAATCAGGGAGTCATGGGGGTTCACCCCAACATTGTTTCACCCGCGGGGAAACGGCAGCCCCGGTTCCCCCAAGGGCGAACCGGGGCTGCGGGTCAAAGAGGAGGGAACGGTCAGCTCAGGGACAGATCCGAACCGTCGTGGGATGCGGACAGCATCAGCACGCGCGAGACCGTGCTCCAGCCCAGATGCGAGTAGAGCTTCTGGCCGTCAACGGATGCCAGCAGCAGCCCCGTGGTGACATCGTGCTCGAATGCCTGCGCGGCGAGGGCCCGCATGATGAAACTGCCCAGTCCGCGGCGCTGGAACCCCGGCTCGGTAATGATCTTGTCGAACACGGCGGTGTCCCCCACCACAAACACCCGGCCGCTCGCGGCCAGCGCATCGCCGGATCGCACCTCCGCGTAGTGGACTCCGTTCTGCTCGGTTGCGGAGAAGGTCAGGTCGTCGTCGGAAAGCCAGGGATCCTCGGCATCCTGCGTCTCCATGTCAACGATCATCATGGTCTGGCTATCCGAGGTGACGTTTAGCCCGTGCCTGCCGGCCATGGCTGCGTAGCGGGGGATGTCATTGGTGAGGATCGTCAGGACGCGGGGCGGAACCTCTGCGGTTTTGGCAGCCAGGGCGGCGAATTCGTCGTCAGTGGGGTCGGACGCGAAGTATTCCCATTCGCCGCTCGTGTCCGCCCGGAGTGCAGCGGGGAAACGGCCCTCTGTGGATGTCTGGTACCCGCGGCAGCCGGCCCAGCCCGCCACCCACACTTCAAGAAGGCCAGTGATGTCTTCAATCATGGTTTCCGGACTCATGGCATGAACACTATTCCAGCCTGAACGCCAGCAACAGGGTGCTTACGCAATTGTGATGGAGGAGGTTCCGGACGCCGGTACGGGTGCTCGGGGCCAGCCCAACGGGGCAAGTGCCCGGACCCCAGCCGGTACCCTTAAATACGTGGCTTTGAACCGAATCGTGCTCTTCTACGGCTTTACCCCCATCGCTGACCCGGACGCAGTGCGTCTCTGGCAGCGTGCCCTCTGCGAGAAGCTGGGCCTGACCGGGCGCATCATCATCTCCAAGGACGGCATCAACGCCACCGTGGGCGGCGAGATCGGCGCGGTAAAGCAATACGTCAAAACCACAAGGGAATACAAGGGCTTCCGCGGCATCGACGTCAAATGGTCCGACGGCGGCGCGGAGGACTTTCCAAGGCTCAGCGTCAAGGTTCGCGACGAGATCGTCTCCTTCGGCGCACCCGGCGAGCTCAAGGTGGATGAAAACGGTGTGGTGGGCGGCGGCAAGCACCTTAAGCCCGAAGAGCTGCACCAGCTGGTGGACGCCCGGAAACAGGACGGCGAAGAGGTGGTCTTCTTCGACGGCCGGAACGCCTTTGAGGCCCAGATCGGCCGGTTCAAGGACGCCGTGGTCCCGGACGTCGCCACCACCCATGACTTCATCAAGGAACTGGACTCCGGTAAGTACGACGCCCTGAAGGACAAGCCGGTGGTGACCTACTGCACCGGCGGCATCCGCTGCGAGGTGCTTTCGAGCCTGATGGTGAACCGCGGCTTCAAAGAGGTCTACCAGCTGGACGGCGGCATCGTCCGCTACGGCGAAACCTTCAAGGACCAGGGCCTCTGGGAAGGCTCCCTGTACGTCTTCGACAAGCGCATGCACCTCGAGTTCAGCGAAGACGCCAAGACCATCGGCCAATGCACGCGCTGCTCCGCGCCCACCAGCAAGTTCGAGAACTGCTCCAACCCCAGCTGCCGCACCCTCACGCTGTACTGCGCCGAATGCGCCGCAAGTCCCGAAACACTGCGCTGCCCCGAGGGCTGCGCCGCCTGAGGCACAACTTCAGCCGGTCGGCTGCAGGGCTGGCCAGGTACAAGCCGCCCTCACAGCCGCCGCACCCGGTAGGCAAAGTTGGCGCCGGTCCTGGCTTCCACCGTGATGCTCAAGGAAGTCTCGGCGGAGAGGTAGATGACGTTCTCCCGGTTGACCCCGCATCTCAGCCCCAGGTCCACCAGGGTCAGCGCATCACTGCGGACAACGAAATCGACCCGCCGCTGGCTCCGGCAGGCCAGGGCCAGAGCGTAGGTGCCGGTTTCCAGCACCGGGGTGGTTTCCGTCCGCACTTCCGCGGCGGCAAGGAGCCCGGCCCCTGCATGGACCACCGGCTGCGGGGGGTCGGGCAAGGTCCGCTCCACCCACGCCTCCAGTTCCCCTTCCGGCACGGGGTCGCGCCGCAGTGCATCGCGGGTGAAGGCCGGAGCAGGAGTAACGGAAGGTTCCGCCGGGACGCCCGACCAGTCCCGGCCGTCGTCGTACGTGTATTCACAGCCGCCCAATGCCATCCCGGCTGCCAGCACAAGGCCCAGGACGACGGCGGCCGCCGGCTTCCGCGCCAGCGGTGCCCGTGCTGTCCCTCCGGAAAGGGGCGCGGAGAGCCTCCGCACGGTGGGCATAGTCCGACTCTAAGCCCGCAAGGCCCGGCGGGCCAGAGCGAAAGGACCGCTATCGGGCGGGCACCAAATTGTAGGCGTAGATGAGCGGGGCATCCACGCTGGAGGTGCTGACCTCCACCGTGCCGGGCTCGGGCAACGTGATCCTGGTGACTTCCCGGCTGCCGTTGCAGGCCGCCCCGGCGTCCACCACCTGGGTGCCGTTAAGTGATAGCGCGAAGAAGGCTTTTCCGCCGCCTTCGCAGGTGGCCGTCAGAGTGTAGCGTCCGGCCGGAACGCTGGACGCTTCCTGCACGATGTGGTCCCGGTTCAGAATCTTCCCGGCGTCCGCCAGCACGGCTCCCGCGGCGGAAGGCAGGGCAGTGGCCTGCCACTGCGGCACGTCCGCGTTCTCTATCGACACCACCGGGGAACAAGCAGCCAGGGCAAGCGCCGCGGCGGGCATGACGGCAGCCAGCAGCAGCCCTCCGGACTTCAGCGGGCGGCAGGGGACGGCAGCCCGGCGGCGGGCGCGCGGAAGGAGGGGCAGCGGAGAAGGCATGCTTCAACGCTACCCCGCGGACAGGACACCCTTTGTACGAGACCCCGTCCGCCCCTGCCCGGACCGCCGGACTAAACTTGACCGGTGCCTAGATCCCCATACGAGTTTTCCGCCGGCAGCATCCCCGACGCCCCGCGCAGCGACCTTCCCCAGCTGCTGTCAGCCCTCGCAGCGGACCTGCGCCGGACCGGATACACCCTCGATGGCGTCGCGCAGCTCCTTGGGCCCGCGGCCTCGGCGGCACTCAACAGGGACCAGATCATCCCGGCCCTGCTGGCCACCGAACGCGCGGCCCGGGGGGACGAAAGTGCCCGGCCGCTTGCCGCCGTCGTCCGTCTTTGGCTCCTGGCCGAACCGCAGGAACGGGACGTGCTGGACGCCGCCCTCCCGGGCATCCGCAGCGGGGGCCTCCTGGAACTGGGGCTGGTGCAGCCGGTGTCCGGCAGCACCCTGCTGGCAGCCAAGGCTGACCTGCGCCCCTACGGCTGGGACGCGAATGAGGATGGAAGCGGCGGGGCCGAGCTGTGGGTGGCCAGCGACCTCGCGGCCCACCAGCAGGAGGGGGTCCTCCGGCATGACCACGTCCTGGGCATCGGGCAGGCCTCCACCACCCTGGTGCAGACCACCATCCGCCGCCACACCAGGCGGGCTCTGGACCTTGGCACGGGGTGCGGGATCCAGACGTTCCACCTGCTGCACCACTGCGAGCACGTGACGGCCACGGACATTTCAGAACGTGCGCTCGCCTTCACCCGTTTTAACATCCTGCTCAACGCCGAGCCCCTTTCCGTGGACCCGGCCCGGTTCGAGGACCGCGTGAGCCTCCGCCTGGGGTCGCTCCTGGAACCGGTAGCCGGCGAGGAATTTGACCTGGTGGTGTCAAACCCGCCCTTCGTCATCACGCCCCGCCGCGCCGGAGAGGACGCCGCGGGACAGTTCACCTACCGCGACGGCGGGCTGCCGGGCGATGACATCGTTTCCTCGCTGGTGGCGGACCTGCCCGGCGTGCTGGCGCCGGGCGGCACGGCGCAGATGCTCGGCAACTGGGAGGTGACAGCCGACGCGGAGTGGCACGAACGGCCCAGGAACTGGGTCCGGCCCGGCACGGACGCATGGTTCATCCAGCGCGAGCAGGTCAGCCCGGAGCAGTACGCCGAGACCTGGCTGCAGGACGCGTCCGAAGGCCGTGACCGGCAGCATTACCGGGATGCTTACGCCGCCTACCTTAGCGACTTCGAGTCCCGGAACGTGGAAGGGATCGGCTTCGGCATGGTCTGGCTCCGCCGTCCCCTGCCTGGCGGGCAGGCCACCGTCAGTCGCTTCGAGGAAATCACCTACCCCATCGAGCAGCCCATCGGTCCCCACCTGGGCGCCGCCGTCGAACGCTGCGACTGGCTCGCTGCCAACAGGCTCGAGGACACTCACCTGCTGGTGGCGGAGGACGTCACCGAGGAACGGCACCAGCGGCCCGGCGCGGAGCATCCGGGCGTGATCCTGCTCCGCCAGGGGGCCGGGCTGCGGCGGACCAACCTGCTCAGCACCGAGCTCGCCGGGTTCGTTTCGGCCTGCGACGGCGACCTGACCGCCGGCCAGATCGCGGGCGCCCTGGAGGCGCTCCTGGGTGGCGGCATGGCCGGCGACGGCACGGGATTCGACGCCGGCAGTTTCCGCAGCGCACTGCTGGCCGACGTGGAAAACCTGGTCCGCGACGGCTTCCTGGTTCCGGCCCACGGCTGAGCCTTCCGGAGCCTTTGCGCACCGCAGGGTTTTCCACACCGAATGCGCACAATTGTCCAAAATATGGTGAACTAGGCCAATATGGGCTCATCTGCCCCAGCAACCTTTTTCTGTAGGAGCACCGTGCCAAGCAAGGCCAAAACCGGCAAGAAACTCGTGATTGTGGAGTCTCCGGCCAAGAGCAAGACCATCGCCAAGTACCTGGGCGAGGGCTTCATTGTCGAGGCCTCCATCGGTCACATCCGCGACCTGCCGCAGCCGTCGGAGCTTCCCGCAGAACTGAAGAAAACCTCGGTAGGCAAGTTCGCCGTCGATATCGAGCACGACTTCAAGCCCTACTACGTGGTGTCCGCGGACAAGAAGAAAAAGGTCACTGAACTCAAGGCGGCGCTCAAAGACGCCGACGAACTCTACCTCGCAACCGATGGGGACCGCGAGGGCGAAGCCATCGCGTGGCACCTGCTGGAAGTACTCAAGCCCAAGGTCCCGGTATACCGGATGACGTTCGGCGAAATCACCAAGGAAGCGATCCAGCGCGCCATGGGCAACCTGCGCGACGTCGACTCCGCACTGGTGGACGCCCAGGAAACCCGCCGTATCCTGGACCGCCTTTACGGCTACGAGATCTCTCCCGTCCTGTGGCGCAAGGTGGCCCGCGGCCTGTCGGCCGGCCGCGTGCAGTCCGTTGTCACCCGCATGGTGGTGGACCGCGAACGCGAACGCATGGCATTCAAGGCGGCGTCCTACTGGGACCTCACTGGCCAGTTTGGCGCCGACGCCGGCTCCTTCAAGGCCAAGCTCGCCGCCGTGGACGGTGCAAAGGTCGCCACCGGCCGTGACTTCAACGACGACGGCGTCCTGGTCTCCAAGAACGTCGCCCACCTCAACGAGGAACTGGCGGCGTCCCTGGCCGCCGGGCTCCAGGACGCGGACTTCCGCGTCCGCTCAGTGGACACCAAGCCGTACACCCGGCGCCCCGCCGCGCCGTTCACCACCTCCACGCTGCAGCAGGAAGCAGGCCGCAAGCTGCGGTTCTCCTCCAAGAGCACCATGCAGATCGCACAGCGGCTGTATGAAAACGGCTACATCACCTATATGCGTACGGACTCCTCGGCGCTGAGCGACGAGGCCATCACCGCCGCCCGCCGGCAGGCGTCGGAGCTGTACGGCCCCGAGTACATTCCGGGCTCGCCCCGGGTCTACTCCAACAAGGCCGCGAACGCGCAGGAAGCCCACGAGGCCATCCGTCCCGCCGGCGACTCGTTCCGGACCCCGGCGCAGGTTGCCTCGCAGCTCTCGGGCGACGAGTTCCGGCTCTACGAGCTGATCTGGAAGCGGACCGTCGCCTCCCAGATGGCCGACGCCAAGGGTTCGACGGCCACCATCCGGCTCGGTGCGGTGGCATCGGACGGCCGGGACGCAGAGTTCTCCGCTTCCGGCACCGTCATCACCTTCCCCGGATTCCTCGCCGCCTATGAGGAGGGCAAGGACGAGACCCGCGGCGACGACGACTCCGACGAAGGCCGCCGCCTGCCCAACGTGGCCAAGGACGACGCCCTCACGGCCTCGGAGATCGTGGCCGTGGGCCACGAGACCTCACCGCCGCCGCGGTACACCGAAGCGTCGCTGACCGCCGAGCTGGAAAAGAAGGGCATCGGCCGGCCGTCCACCTACGCGTCCACCATCTCCACCATCCAAGACCGCGGCTACGTCCGGAAACAGGGCTCCGCCCTGGTACCCAGCTGGATCGCGTTCTCCGTGATCCGCCTGCTGGAGCAGCACTTCAGCGACTACGTGGACTACGAGTTCACGGCCGACATGGAAGGCGACCTGGACAAGATTGCCAACGGCCAGGCCGTGGGCGCTTCCTGGCTTCGCCACTTCTACTTCGGCGAGGATTCCGATCCCGGCCTGCTGAGCATCGTCAACAACCTCGGCGAGATCGACGCGCGGGAAATCAACTCGATTCCAATCACCGACGAGATCACCCTGCGGGTGGGCAAGTTCGGCCCGTACCTGGAGAGCTCCGCGGCTACCGTTGACCCCAAGACGGGGGAGATCGTGGAATCGGCGCGCGCGAACGTCCCGGAGGACCTTGCCCCGGACGAACTGACGGCTGCCAAGGCCATCGAGCTGATGGAGACCGCCGCCCCCGAGGAACGCGTGCTGGGCACCGATCCCCACACCGGCCACACCATCGTGGCCAAGAACGGCCGCTACGGCGCGTATGTCACCGAAATCATCCCCGAGATGACCGAGGAACAGATCGCCGCCCAGCCCGTCGAGTACTACAAGAACGGCAAGCCCAAGCCGCCCAAGAAACCGGTCAAGGCCAAGCCGCGCACCGGCTCGCTCTTCAAGTCCATGACGGTTGAGTCGGTGACCCTGGACGAGGCACTGCAGCTCATGAGCCTGCCGCGGCTCCTGGGCGAGGACGCCGAGGGCAACCCCATCACGGTGCAGAACGGTCGCTTCGGCCCGTACCTGAAGAAGGGGACAGACTCCCGGTCCATCGGCTCGGAAGAGGAAATCTTCACCATCACACTGGAGCAGGCGCTGGAGATCTACTCCCAGCCGAAGCAACGTGGTGCCCGTGCAGCCGTGCCGCCGCTGGCGGAGTTCGGCCCGGACCCGGTGTCGGAGAAGAACATCGTAGTGAAGGAGGGCCGCTTCGGGCCCTACATCACCGACGGCATCACCAACATCACTGTTCCCCGCGCCACCTCCCTGGAGGAACTGACGCGGGAACAGGCTGTGGAGCTCCTCGCCGAGAAGCGTGCCAAGGGGCCGGTCAAGCGCACCGCCACCCGGAAGGCGCCGGCCAAGAAGAAGGCCACGGCGAAGAAGTAGCCTGGTGGCAGGGCAGCCGCCCGGCCACGGGCGGGGAATTGCGCAGGGCACCCGAACGTGATCGGGTAGGGGGATGACTGAACAGCCTGCAATTGCCGACCCCACTCCGCTGAACGACCTCGAGGAGCAGCTCGCCAAGGGCGGACAGCCGGACGCGAGTCCCGTGGACGTCATCCTGTCCTTCCTCAACAGCGAGGTCTACATCATCAGCTCGGACACGGTGGAGGGCGAGGACTCCCAGGTGGAGCCGCTGGTCCTGGCCAATGCCGAGGGTGACCCCGTCCTGGCCGTCTTCTCACACCCGAGCCGGGTGGACCGGCAGTACCTGGATGCCGCACCCAACGTACTGGGCACCCAGGGCGCAGCGATCATCGCCAACATAGGTGAGGAGCTGGGCATGGTGATCAACCCCGGCGCCGCCTACGGCTTCGAAATTAACCCGGAGGGCGTGGCCAACATCAAGCGCGACTTCAAGCGCGCGGACGAGCTTCCCGACAGCGCCCCGGAGGACCCTGCCGGCATCTGAGCACGTCAACGGGCTGCGCACCGCGGTGCCCAGTTGGAATACGGCGCCCGCGCCGGTGAATAATGTCACCATGCGGCTAGGCGTCCTCGATATCGGGTCCAACACTGTCCATCTTCTGCTGGTGGATGCCCACCCTGGCGCGCGGCCGGTTCCCTTTGCCTCGCACAAGCGCCCCCTGTCCCTGGTCCAGTACCTGGAAGCGGACGGCAGCATCAGTGATGCCGGGCAGCACGAGCTCACGGAGTTCGTGCTGGAAGCCTGGGAGTTCGCGGCCCGGCACAAGGCCGAAGACCTGCTGGCTTTCTGTACCTCCGCCATCCGTGAAGCAACCAACGGGCCGGAGGTGCTGGCCCGGGTTAAGCATGAAACCACGGTGACGCTGCAGGAACTCAGCGGCAGCGAGGAGGCGTCCATGACGTTCTTCGCCGTCCGGCGCTGGCACGGCTGGGGCGCCGGGCCCATCTTGAACCTGGACATCGGTGGCGGCTCCTTCGAAATGGCCTTCGGACAGGATGAGCTGCCTGAGCTGGCCACCTCGGTGCCGCTCGGCGCCAGCAGGCTGACCCGTGACTGGCTCGCCGATGATCCGCCCACTGCCAAGAGCGTCAAGGAACTGCGGCGCTACATCCGGGCCACCCTGAAGCCGGCTGTCCGTGAGTTCGACAGCCTGGGCAGGGCGAACGTTGTTGCCGGCACGTCGAAGACCTTCCGGTCACTTGCCCGCATAGCCGGGGCAGCCCCCAGCGATGCCGGTCCCTACGTCAAACGCGAGCTCAACGCAACGGACCTGGGCATCTGGGCCCAGCGTATTTCCGCCATGAAGGCCGAGGACCGGCTGCACCTGCCGGGTGTCTCGGAAGCGCGTGCCCACCAGCTGCTGGCCGGCGCGCTGGTTGCCGAAGCCGCACTGGAGCTGTTCAAATTCAAGAAACTGCGGATCTGTCCCTGGGCCCTGCGTGAGGGCCTCATCCTCCGGCGGCTCGACCAGCTGGTCTTCGACGGGCCGCTCGAGCCCGCGCCGCACATTGCGCCGCCGCAGGCTGTCCGGGCCGCCGTGTAGTTGCCTGCCCGTGGGAGCAGGGCCGGAGGCTGCTAAAGGCGCCGGAAGGCTGCTTAAAGGCGGAAACACCGGGGCCGGCAACAGGAAAATGGGGGAAAACCTGTTGCCGGCCGCCGGTGCCCTGGCAGGCATCCCCATGCCTGCCGCATCACTCGCACCCTCAATGAGGTAATAACCACAGTAGGGGCGCTAAATGTGAGCTACCTGCACTGAACATGGGAGCAACCTGTGAATACGTGCCCTGTTCCGGAGATGGTGGCGTAAGGAATCGGCACGGGCCATTCGTAACTGCAATGATGGAGCCATGAGCAACCGAATCGCCTTCCTTGGCTGTGGGTCCATGAACGAAGCCATCTTGAGTGGCTTGCTGGAAGCAGGAACGGATCCGGCGGACATCGTCGCCACGGTCCGGCGCGCTGAGCATGCCGCGGAACTGGCCGAACGGTACCACGGGATCACGGCCATCGCCGGCGAGGAGGAGCCGGACAACAACAAGCAGGCCACCAAGGGGTCAGGCGTGGTCATCCTGGGCGTCAAACCGGTAGGCATCACCGACCTCGCCCGGGAAATCAGTGGAGCCCTGGCACCGGACACCGTGGTGGTGAGCGTGGCGGCGGCCGTGTCCATCGCCCAGCTCGAGGCCGCCCTTCCGGCAGGCCAGCCGGTCATCCGGACCATGCCCAACACCCCGGCCAAGCTGGGCCGCGGGGTCGTGTCCGTGTCGCCGGGAACCAACTGCAGCCCGGAACAGCTGCAAAAGGTCAAGGACGTCCTGCAGGGCACAGGAACCGTCGTCGAGGTCCCCGAGGAGCAGGTGGATGCCCTCTCGGCCATCAGCGGCTCAGGGCCCGCATACGCGTTCTACCTCGCCGAGGCGATGGCCGCGGCCGGCGAGGAACTGGGCCTGGACCGTGAACTGTCACTGCTCCTGGCTCGCGAAACTGTGGCCGGCGCCGGGCTCATGCTCGCCGAGCCGGGCGCAGACCCGTCCGCCCTGCGCAAAGCGGTCACCAGCCCCAAGGGCACCACGGAGCGGGCCATCGCCACGTTTGATGAGCGGGGCATGCCCTCCATCATCGCCGCCGGCGCCCGCGCAGCGGCAGACCGGGCAGCGGAGATCACCCGCCAGCTCGGCTAACCCGGAGCTTTTGTCCAGATATGGAGGCTTCCGCGGCCTGGAAGTCACCATATCTGGACAAAACCCTAAGCGAAGGGTCAGGGGCGGGCGGCGAACCGTTCCAGCAGGTCCACGTGCCCGGACACGATCAGCATGTCACGGGAGGACACCTTGGTTTCCGGGCGGGCGTATGTGAAGTCCTCGCCCGGGGACTTCACCCCGACGATCGTCACACCGTACTTGGAGCGCACCTTGGACTCGTCCAGGGTGAAGCCCACGGTTTCGCGCGGCGGGTACATCTTCACGATGGCGAAGTCGTCGTCGAACTCGATGAAGTCGAGCATGCGGCCGGACACCAGGTGCGCGGCGCGGACGCCGGCGTCGGCCTCGGGGTAAATGACGTGGTTGGCGCCGATGCGGGTGAGGATCTTGCCGTGCGACGGCGTGATGGCCTTAACCCACAGGTGCTCGATGCCCAGGTCCACCAGGTTGACGGTAATCAGTACCGAAGACTCGATGGACGTGCCGACGCCCACGACGGCGGAGCTGAATTCCTGCGCGCCAAGTTGGCGGAGGGCGTCGATGTTCGTGGCATCGGCCTCCACCACGTGTGTGAGGGTTGAGGCCCACTTCTGCACCAGGCTCCGGTCGCGCTCGATGGCAAGGACCTCCCGGCCCTGCTTGACCAGTTGCTCGGCAGTCGCTGAGCCGAAGCGTCCCAACCCCACCACCAGCACGGGGGCATTGTGGGCGGGACGCCTGCCGACTTCTGTGGAACTAGCCAATGATGGGCCTCTCTTCCGGATAGTGGTAAAGCTGCCTGCGTTGCCGCAGGGCAAGGGCTGCGGCGAGGGTCACTGTTCCCACACGTCCCATAAACATCAAGGCTGTCAGCACGTAAGCACCGGCAGGTGGTACCTCAGCGCTCAGGTTCGTGCTCAGGCCACAGGTGGCAAAAGCGGAGATGGCTTCAAAGAGGACGCGGTCCAAAGATTCACCGCTGATTGACAACAACAGGAACGATCCAACGGAAACCAGGGTTGCCCCCGCAACGATAACGGAAATGGCCACCCGCATGGCACCCTCCGGGATGGTGCGTCCGTGGACCTTCACGTCGGCGTCGCCCCGGGCTTCGGCCGCAATGGCCAGGAACATGACGGCAATCGTGGTCACCTTGATGCCGCCCGCCGTAGATGCCGACCCTCCTCCGGCAAACATCAGAGCGTCGGTCAGCAGCATGGTGGTGGATTCCAGCTGGTTTTGGTCCACCAGGTTGAAGCCGCCGGAACGGATCTGGACTGACGCGAAGACGGAATTCAGGATCTTGTCACTGAAACTGAGCAGCCCGATAGTTCGGGCATTGTCCCACTCCATCAACGCCCAAAGGATGCTTCCTGCTGCGAAGAGGATGAGTGAAACCTCAATGGTCAGCTTGGTATGCAGATTCCATTTTTTCCAGTTCAGGCCGTTCTGCAGCAGAACCATAACCACCGGAAATCCGAGGCTGCCGAAAAATACACCAGCCATGATCGGAACAAGTATCCACAAGTCACTGGCGAAGGGAACGATGCCGTCTGCATGGGCCGTGAATCCTGCGTTGTTGAACGAGGAGATGGCATAGAAGAACCCATGCCAGACCGCACCCCAGAAACTCTCGCCCAGCACGAGGAACCGGGGGATCAGGACCAGGGCAAGGGCGGCTTCGATCACCACAGACGTGGTGATGACAATCCGCAACAGGGCGCCTACTTCACCAAGGCGTCCGGCGTTATTCATCGATTCCGCCGCGATGATCTTGCCGCGGACCCCGAGCCTCTTGCTCACCATCAGTGCGAGGAGTGACGCAAGCGTCAGCGTGCCCAGGCCGCCGATGAACACGCCGATCAGAATCACCAGCTGGCCGAAAAAGGACCAATGGACGGCTGTTGTGACCACCGTCAAGCCGGTAACGCAGACAGCGGATACCGCAGTGAACATGGCCTGATGCAGGGGAGTGGACTGCCCGTCCGCCGACGCGGCCGGCAGCGAGAGCAGGAACGTAAATAGAAGGCAGACGGCGGCAAAGACGGTCAGGGCAAGCCGGGCGGGGGAGGTGTTGGCGATATCGTCGATGAAGTCGCGCAGCCGCGTCAGTATCCAGAGGCCTTCCCGCTCCTGTGCTGCGGGATGCCAGCTGGCCGGATTCCGTGGCCTCGACTGGCTTTGCGTCATGTGTGGCTTTTCCTCGGTTGAATCTGATTCCCTCTGTAGTAAACCACTAATGCCCGCGTAATGGCCGGGCCGGGCGGGGCCGGTGCTCGGGTAGCCTGTGATTGATGACATACCTGCCCGGTCTCAGCAAGCCCGCGCCGCCAACGGTGGTGGCGTGGGGTCCTGACATGACCGCCTACAACTTTGGCCCGGGCCACCCGATGGCGCCGGAGCGGATGGATCTCACCGCCCGCCTGGCGCAGAGCCTGGGGCTGTTCGACCTGGACCATGTTTCCGTGGAACCTCCGGAGGTGGCCAGCGACGCCGAGCTCGAACTGGTGCACGCGCCCGAGTTCGTGGCGGCCGTGCGGCGGGTCAGCGAGAACCCTAGGGAGCCGGACGAGTCCCGCGGCCTGGGCACCGAGGATGATCCAGCGTTCGCGGGCATGCATGAGGCGGCCGCACGGCTGGCTGGCGGCTCCCTGCTGTGCGCCGCGCAGATCCTGGACGGCTCGGCCCTGCATGCCGTCAACTTCGGCGGGGGCATGCATCATGCCGCCCGTGACCGTGCCAGCGGCTTCTGCATCTACAACGACGCCGCGCTCGCCGTGCAGAGGCTGCTCGACGGCGGCATCGGCAAGGTGGTGTATATCGACGTCGATGCCCACCACGGTGACGGGACGGAAAGCATCTTCTGGAGCGATCCCCGGGTGCTGACGATTTCACTGCATGAGTCCGGCCTTACCCTGTTTCCCGGGACCGGGTTCGCCAACGAAATCGGCGGTCCACAGGCGGAGGGAACGGCCGTGAACCTTTCCTTGCCCGCGGGAACCGGCGACGCCGGGTGGCTCCGGGCCTTCTATGCGGTGGTGCCGCAGCTGGTGGCCGCCTTCGGGCCGGAAGTGATCGTGAGCCAGCACGGCTGCGACTCCCACCGGACGGATCCGCTGACGCACCTCAATCTCAGCGTGGACGGCCAACGGGAGGCGGCCAGCGCCGTCGGGCAGCTCGCCGAACGCCACTGCGGCGGCCGCTGGATTGCCACCGGCGGCGGCGGGTACAACGTCCTGGACGTGGTTCCCCGGGCGTGGAGCCACCTGGTGGCCATCGCCGCCGGGCGGCCCGTCCCCCTGCGCGCGGCCGTGCCCCAGGACTGGCGGGACTACGTGGAGGACAAGTTCGGGGCCGCTGCTCCCGGGCTGATGGGCGATGACGTGGAGCTCTGGTGGCGGTCCTGGGAGGTGGGTTTCGACCCCAACGATGCCGTGGACCGCACCGTCATGGCCACCCGCAAGGCGGTGTTCCCGCTGCACGGGCTGGACCCCTGGTTCGACTAGGACGGCACCAGGCGTCGGTCTTCTCGGTCTGGAACACCACTCCCGCCGCAGGGCGTCCAGGCTCTGTTCTAGCACCGGCCGGGGCAGCGGGCAAGGGGCGGCTCCGGGGGCGAAATAGTTGATGCCTTTCGGCGTATATGTCGCTAGGGTGGGAGGCATGGTGACAGACGACGTATTTGCCGTCATTGCGGAATCGACCCGGCGGGACATCCTGGTGTCCCTTCGTTCCGGAGACAAAGCCGTGGGGGAACTGGTGGAGGAACTGGCCGCAAGCCAGCCCACCATTTCCAAGCACCTGAAGGTACTGCGCGAGGCCCAGCTGGTCAGCATGCGGGCGCAAGGCCAAAAGCGCTACTACGCGCTGAACCGCAAGCCCCTTGAGGGCATCGCCAGCTGGCTTGAGACGTTCGACGTCGGGTCTCCCGCGGCAGCCGGCGCACCCGGAAAGGCCGCACAGCAGACCGCGGCAGCGCGCGAAACAGCAGCCGCCGGCGGGGAGACGCCGGAAGCCGTAGCCGCGGGCGCCGTCTCCGAAGGCGTGCTGGCGCCCGACGGCGTGGAACTGAGTCCCGCCGTCGTCATCCCTGGCGGCACCACCGCCCCGCTCAGTGATGACAGCGTCCCCCAGCAGATCGGACGCACCGTTGGCCGTGCGGCCACCCGCGCGGCCGACCTGCTGGCAAACCTCCCGAAGTTCGGGCGCAAGAAGTAGCAGCCTACTTCCCCAGCAGCCGGACGTGGTCGGGCGTGAGCTCGGAAATCCGGCTGACACCCAGCAGCGCCATGGTGCGGGCCATGTCCTTCTCAAGGATCTGCAAGGTGCGGTCCACCCCGGCGCGGCCACCGGCCATCAGGCCGTAGAGGTAGGCGCGGCCGATCAGGGTGAAGTCGGCGCCAAGGGCCAGCGAGGCAACGATGTCCGCGCCGCTCATGATGCCGGTGTCCAGCATGATGGCCGCGTCCGTGTTGTCCGCCGCGAAGGCCTGCTTGACCTCCGGGAGCAGGTGGAACGGGATGGGCGCGCGGTCCAGCTGGCGGCCGCCGTGGTTGGACAGTACGACCCCGTCCGCGCCGTGGTCCACCACCCGCCGGGCGTCCTCAACGGTCTGGATGCCCTTGACCACCAGCTTGCCCTTCCAGGTTTCACGCAGCCAGTCGAGGTCCTTGAACGTCAGGGTGGGATCGAACATCGAGTTGATCAGGTCCGCCACCGTGCCGGTGTAGCGGGACAGCGAGGCGAAGGTCAGCGGCTCGTGGGTCAGGAAGTTGAACCACCAGGCCGGCCGGTAGGACGCGTCCAGGACGGTCTTGAGGGTCAGCGCCGGCGGGATGGTCATGCCGTTGCGGACGTCGCGGAGGCGGGCGCCGGCCACGGCGGTGTCGACGGTGACCATGAGGGTGTCGTTGCCGGCCTTGGCAGCGCGTTCGATCAGTTCCAGCGAGCGGTCACGGTCCGTCCACAGGTACAGCTGGAACCAGTTGCGGCCGTTCGGGGCGGCTGCTGCCACGTCCTCGATGGAGGCCGTGCCCATCGTGGAGAGGGTGTAGGGGATGCCGGCCGCTTCGGCTGCCTGGGAACCGGCGTACTCGCCCTCGGACTGCATCATCCGGGTGAAGCCGGTGGGAGCGATGCCTACGGGCAGCCGTGACGGCTTGCCCAGGATCTCGGTGCTGAGGTCGACGGCGGAGACGTTGCGGAGGATGCCGGGGCGGAACTCGATGTCCAGGAACGCCTGGCGGGCCCGGCGCAGCGTGATCTCCTCTTCGGCCGCACCGTCCGTGTAGTCGAACGGTGCCTGCGGTGTGCGGCGCTTGGCGATCTCCCGGAGCTCCCAGATGGTGCTGGCGCGCTTGAGCCGGGCCTCCTTGCTGAACTCCGGCTTCTTGAACTGCATGAGGGGAGCGAGGTCCGCGTACTTGGGGATGCGGCGCTTCAGGGCCGCGGGAACGGCGGACGACGGCGCCGGGGGAGTCTGTGCCGGTGCGGCGGGAACGTCCGTGGCATCCGGCGCGGGGGTTGTCTCCGGATTGTTGGGCTGGATGGTGTGGGTCATGGCGTCCTCTGTTGGGCCGGCAGGTCCGGTTCTGGAACCTTCTGTGGTCTAACCACACTGTAGGCTATGTGGTCCAACCACATCAACTACCATTGGTGCATGCGTACCCACCAGCTTGTCCTGTCCTGGATCGAGAATGAGCTTTCCGCGGGCCGGCTGGCCGTGGGCGGCCGGCTGCCGGCGGAGCGCAGCCTTGCCGAACAGCTGCAGGTCTCCCGGACGTCCGTCCGGGAGGCCATCAGGATCCTGGAAGCTTTGGGAGTGGTGCGGGCAGGCGTGGGATCCGGACCGGAGGCGGGGACGGTGGTCATTTCAGATCCGACGGCGGCACTCGGTTCCGCCCTGCGGCTGCACGTGGCCACCCAGCACCTGCCGGTGGCGGACATCGTGGAGACCCGCGTGCTGCTGGAGTCCTGGGCGGTGGCGAAGGCGGGCCCCGACGCCCCGGAGCTGGACGAGGCCGCCGCGCTCCTTGAGGGCATGGCCGCGGAAGACCTTCCGGTGGCGGAGTTCCTGGCCCTGGACGTGCGGTTCCACCTTGCCCTGGCGGATGCCGCGGGCAACGCCGTGGTCAGCGCCATGATGGGCTCGCTCCGGGAGTCCATCCAGGGGTATGCGGCGGAGCTGACCTCCAACCTCCCGGACTGGGCCACCACGGTGTCCCGGCTTCGGGACGAGCACCACGGCATCCTGGCAGCGATCCGGAACAACGACGGCGGGCTGGCGGCCAAGCTGGTGGCCGCGCATATTGAGGGGTACTACAAGGAAGCCGGGCTGCGCCCGTAGGGGCGCTTAGCCGTGGACCGTGCTGCGGGCGGCCTTGGCCGGGCCGGTGCTGGCGCGCACTTCCAGCCGGGGCTGGTACCGGCTGCCCGGGATGTCGCTCTGCTCCTTGCGGATGAGCGCGCGCAGCTGCTGCCAGGCCTGCTCGCCCAGTTCGGTGATGGGGACCGCGGCGGTGGTGAGGGCCGGCGTCGTGTATTTGGCGAAAGGGATATCGTCGAAGCCGGTGACGGAGATGTCGTTCGGCACGTCGAGCCCGCGCTCATGCAGGCCGCTCATCAGGCCCATGGCTACCAGGTCGTTGAAGGCCAGGATTCCGGTGGCGCCGCTGTCCAGGACGGCGTCCACAGCCCCGTGTCCCGTATCGAAGTCCGAGCCGCCTTCGAGCATGATGACCTCCACGTCCGGGTGGGCGGCCTTGAAGGACTCCAGGCCCTGGAGTCGTAGCCCGTTCGATGCACTCCGGGGCGGCCCGGCGAGGAACGCCAGGCGGCTGTGTCCCAGTTCCACCAGGTGTTCGGCGATGTCCTGCACGCCCTGGCCGTAGTCGACCACCAGGCTGGGAACCCCCGCTGTTGAGGTGGTGCGGTTGATCAGGACCAGGGGATGCAGAGACGGTGCGATCTCCTCCAGCTCGGCGTCCGTCATACGGGGTGCGCAGAGGACCAGGCCGTCACAACGACGGCGGGCCTCGCCTGCCAGGATGGCCTCCTCGCTGGAGACCTCGAAGGAATCGGCGATGAGGACGCGGTAGCCGTCCTGGGCGGCGGCACGGCTGAGTCCCCGCAGGATGGCCTGGAAGGTGGGGTTGGCGAGGTCCGGCACCACGATCCCGATGGTGTCCGTCTTGCCCAGGGCAAGGCTTCGGCCGACCGGGTTGGGCTGGTACTTCAGCTCTGCCGCAGCGGCCCTGACGCGGGCGGCAATATCGGGGTCCACCGTGAAGTTGCCGTTCATGACACGGGACACCGTGGCATGCGAAACCCCCGCCTTCGCGGCGACATCCGCGATGCCGATCCTGCCGGATGCAGACTTCCTGACCATAGCGACCCTTCCTTAGCGCCACAGGCCTGTTGGCCTTGAGCCGTTCTGCGGCGGATGGCCGCAGTGCCCGGCCGTCTGGTGGCGGTGTCCTGAGTGACAGCATATAACGCAGCGGGAAAACGATTTCTATCCTTTTCCCATGTTTTCCCAGCGTTTTTCCCGGCAGTCGCTGGCGCCGCTTAGCAAAGGGGGGTAGAAACCGCTTTCTTTCAACGGCCAGAATGGTTGACGGATCGCGGCTGCTGTTGATACAAATCATATAGCGAATCGAGAAAACGCTTTCTCAGCCGGTGCAGCAGTCTGCCGGCCACCTCCCCGGAACGGCCGGTGAAAACGGCCGCATCTTGAGCCTTTGAAAGGGACCCACATGGTCAACACAGCCGAGCCGAGTTCAGCAGCCACGGTCTCCAATGCCGGCGCTGCCCCCGGCACCGCCACCGCAGCAGCCGCCGCTCCGGGGAACGGCGGCAGGGCCCGCATCGCCCTGATCGGCACTGGTGGGCGTTCGGAAATGTACATCCGCGCAATCTTCGGCAATTACGCCTCGACGGCGGAGCTGGTGGCCTTCTCCGACGTCAACCCCGGCCGGGTGGAGTTCTACCAGCAGCTGATCCAGGAACTGGGTGCGCCGGGCCCGGTTGCCTCCTTTGATCCCGCGGAGCTCACCGCGTTCATCCAGGCCAACAAGATCGACCGCGTGGTGGTGACCACGCCGGACTACACCCACGCCGACTACATTGTGGAAGCACTCCGGGCAGGCGCGGACGTGGTGGTGGAAAAGCCGCTCACCATTGACGCCGAGGGCTGCCGCCGCATCACCAAAGCAGTGCAGGAGACCGGCCGCAACGTGGTGGTCACGTTCAACTACCGCTATTCGCCGCGCAACAGCGCCCTCAGGGAGATCATCCAGAGCGGCGTGATCGGCAAGGTCACCTCCATCGACTTCAGCTGGGTCCTGGACACCGTCCACGGCGCCGACTACTTCCGCCGCTGGCACCGGGAGAAGAAGAACTCCGGCGGCCTGCTGATCCACAAGGCCTCGCACCACTTCGACCTTGTTAACTGGTGGATTGACGACGTTCCCGAGCGTGTCTTCGCCTCGGGCGGACTGAAGTTTTATGGCGACAAGAACGCGGCGGAGCGCGGCCTGGGCCCCCGCCCGGAACGCGGCACCCCCGACGCCGATGCGCCGGCCGCCACCGAGAAGGATCCGTTCACGCTTGACCTGCGTGAGGACGAGCGGCTGAAGGCCCTCTTCCTGGACAACGAGCACTACGACGGCTACCGCCGCGACCAGGACGTCTTCACCGGCGGCATCACCATCGAGGACAACCTCGCCCTGGTGGTGGAGTACCAGGGCGGCCCGCGCCTGAGCTACTCACTGAATGCCCACAGCCCCTGGGAGGGCTACCGGGTGGCAGTCAACGGCACCGAGGGACGGGCCGAACTGGAAGTGGTGGAACGTGCCGCCGTCACGTCCAGCACCGACAAGAAGACGGTGGTGGACCCCAGCGCAACCCCCATCGAGGAAGACGACGCCATCCGCCGGAACGGCGAACGCCTGGTGGTCCAGCGCCACTGGGAGGCAGCCTACGAGGTGCCGATCGTCAACGGCGAAGGCGGCCACGGCGGCGGTGACGAACTTCTGCTCTCGGACCTCTTCAACGGCCCGGGCGAGGACCCGCTGGGCCGTCCGTCGGGCTACCTGGACGGACTGCGCTCCGTATCGGTGGGCATCGCCGGCAACCGGTCCCTTGAGTCATCCCTGCCCGTACGCATCGAGGACCTGGACCTCGGCGTCGACCTCCGCCGCGGCGCCTAGCCCCTGCCCTGAACGTTAGGAAACAACCATGAGCAGGATCTTTGTCACCGGCGGCGCCGGCCGGCTGGGACGCAGCGTGGTGGCGGGGCTCGCCGAAGCCGGCCACCACGTCATTTCGGTGGACCGCGACGCCGTGCCCGCCGGACAGTTGCCGGCCGGCACCGTCCAGGAAACCGCGGACCTCCTGGCACCCGGTGAGGCCCAGCGCCTGCTCCGGGAAGCAAAGCCCGACGCCGTCATCCACCTGGCAGCCATCGCCGTACCTTTCAGCGCGCCGGAGGACGTCATCTTCAGCACGAACACCAGGCTCGCCTTCGCCGTCATCAGTGCGGCCACGGAAGTTGGGGTGCCGAAAATCGTCACCGCCAGCAGCCCCACCGTCCTGGGCTACGGCTCACCGGCCGGCTGGCTGCCGCCGTCGTTCCCGCTCGACGAGCGGACACCGGCAAAACCGTGGAACGCCTACGCGCTGTCCAAGCTGATCGCGGAACAGACGGTGCAGATGTTCGCCGCGGGCCAGGGGGAGAAGATCCGCTACGCGGCTTTCCGCCCCTGCTATGTGATTTCGCCCGAGGAATGGGACGGAGCACCTACCCAGCAGGGCCACACGGTCGCCGAGCGGCTGGCAGATCCGGCCCTGTCCGCCCCGGCCCTGTTCAACTACGTGGATGCCCGTGACGTGGCCGACTTCCTTGACCTGCTGCTGCAGAAGATGGAGTCCATTCCGAACGGGGAAACCTTCTTCGTGGGGGCGGCGGACGCACTGGCAACGGCGCCCCTGGCGGACCTCATGCCCCGCTTCCTGCCCGGCAGCGAGGCGCTCAGCGCAGGCCTCACCGGCACCAGCCCCGCCTTCTCCATCGCCAAAGCCCAAGCACTCCTGGGCTGGCAGCCCAAGCGGAGCTGGCGTACAGAACTCAAGTCCCATCCCACCCTCAACGACGAGACCTCCGCGCTGGTGACTGCCGGCACCGGAGCCAAGGAGACAACATGAAATTCGACGGCGTACTCTTCTTCCCCGTCACCCCCTTTACGCCCGAAGGCGCCGTGGACACGGAACTGCTCAAGGAGCACATCAGCTCCCGGCTGCCCTACGGCCCCGGCGGCGTGTTCCCCGCCTGCGGCACCGGGGAATTCCATGCCCTCAGCATTGACGAGGTCCGCACCGTGGTGGCGGCCGCCGTCGAGGTCGTGGCCGGACAGGTTCCGGTTGTCGCCGGAGCCGGCGGACCGCTGGGCCACGCACTCGCCGCCGCCCCCGCGGCCGAGGAAGCCGGGGCCGATGCCCTTCTGGTGCTGCCGCCCTACCTGGTGACCGGCCCCACCGACGGGCTCGTTGCCTACATAGAAGCCGTGGCTGCGGCCAGCAGCCTGCCCGTCATCGTCTACCACCGCGGCAACGCCAAGTTCACGGCGGCCTCCATGGCACGGCTGGCATCCAACCCCAAGGTCATCGGCTTCAAGGACGGCCTGGGCGACGTTGGCCTGGCGCAGGAGATCGTCTCCGTCGTCAAGGCGGCCGGCCGGGACGACTTCGCCTTCTTCAACGGCCTGCTCACCGCCGAACTGACCCAGGGTGCCTACCGCGGCCTCGGCATCCCGCTGTACTCCTCCGCGGCGTTCGCCATGGCACCGGAAATCGCCAAGGCCTACTACGACGCCTATGTTTCCGGGGAGGAAGAACGCCGCAACGCCCTGCTCGAGGGCTTCTATGCGCCCCTGGTCCGCCTCCGCGACCAGACCCCCGGCTTCGGTGTGTCACTCATCAAGGCCGGGCTGCGGCTGGGTGGGCTTCCTGTCGGGTCCGTGCGCCCGCCGCTGGTGGACCCAACCGAGGACCAGGAACTGGAGCTCAAGGCCATCCTTGCCAGGGGCTACGAGCTGGCCGGACGCTGATGAGCGCCCCCGCAACGGAGGCCGTCCGTACCGTTCCCCGGATCACCGGGCTCAGCAGCAGGCTCCTCACGGTGCCCCTGCGGCGGCACTGGGGCGCCGAGGCGCCGGAAAACCACGTGATCGTCACCGAGATCCAGACGGACGACGGCGGTGCGGGGCATGGTTTCTCCTGGACGCCCACCATTGGCCCGCAGGCGGTCAAGGCGTTGCTGGACTACGACATCGCCCCATTCGTCACCGGGCTGCCCGCGCAGCCCGAGGCCGTGTGGGATGCACTCTGGAAGCGCCTGCATGAAGCGGGCGGGGGAGGGCTCACCACCATTGCCATGTCCGGCGTGGACCTGGCCCTGTGGGACCTGCAAGCCCGACAAGCGGGAACCACCGTCACCGGCCTGATTGGCCGGCGGCAGGAATCCGCCGAGGTCTACGGGTCCGGGGTGAATTTGCACTACACCCTGGACGAGCTGGTTTCGCAGGCCGAACGGTGGGTGGCGGCCGGGCACCAGGCAGTCAAGATCAAGGTGGGCAAGCCGGACCTCCGGGAAGACTACGAGCGGGTGCAGGCTGTCCGCTCCGTCCTGGGCCCGCACCGCAAACTCATGATCGACGCGAACCAGCGCTGGGACCTGCCCACCACCTTCCGGGCCCTGGATGTCCTGTCCGAATTCGGCCTCGAATGGCTGGAGGAGCCCATCCGCGCCGACGACCTGTGGGCCTACCGCCGGCTCCGGAAGCATTCCCCGGTTCCGATTGCCCTCGGCGAAAACCTGCACACCATCTACCGCTTCCGCGATTTCATAGAGGCGGAAGCGGTGGACATCATCCAGCCCAACATCATCCGGGTTGGCGGGATCACCCCGTTCCGCCGGATTGTTGAGCTGGCCCGGACCAACAGCATCCGGGTGATGCCCCACCTGCTTCCCGAGCTCTCCGGGCAGTTGGCGCTCACCCTTGCCGAACCCACCCTGGTGGAGGACGTGGAGGAAGCATCATTCGAGCAACTGGGCATCCTGGACGGGCCGTCGCCGGTGCGCTTCAGCGACAGCCGGGTGGCGCTGACCGGCCAGCCGGGGCTCGGCTTTCGCTTCCGGGAAGGGCTGTAACCATGAACGCACATACAACGAACAGGTATCCGACGTGACAACTGCAACGCTTTCCCTGTCCGAAGTCACAACCGCTGCCACAGCTGCAGCCAAAATCTCCGCCGCGGCCTCCGATGCCGAACGGGCAAGCTGGCTCACCGCCGTCGCTGATGCGCTCGACGCCAACGCCGCCGAACTGGTGGAGATCGCTGACGGGGAGACCAGCCTGGGCAGCGCCCGCCTGACCGGCGAGGTCGCCCGGACCACCGGGCAGCTGCGGCTCTTCGCCCGAGTCATCACGGAGGGCTCCTACCTGGAGGCCGTCATCGACCACGCCGACCCGGCCGCCACCCCACCAAGGCCGGACCTCCGCCGCATCCTGCGCCCCATCGGGCCGGTGGCCGTCTTCTCGGCCTCCAACTTCCCCTTCGCCTTCTCGGTGGCCGGCGGCGACACCGCCTCCGCCCTGGCAGTGGGCTGCTCCGTCATCGTCAAGGCCCACTCCGGCCACCTGCGGCTGTCGGAGCGAACGGCGGAGATCGTGGCGGAGGCGCTCCATGCCGCGGGTGCACCCGCGGGCCTGTTCGCGCTGGTCAGCGGCCGGGAAGTGGGCACCGCACTGGTCCAGGACCCAGCCATCAAGGCAGTGGGCTTCACCGGGTCCATCCCCGGCGGGCGCGCGCTGTTCGACCTCGCAACCTCACGCCCGGATCCGATTCCGTTCTACGGAGAGTTGGGGAGTCTCAATCCGGTGGTGATCACGCCGGCAGCACTGGCCGAACGCAGCGGCCGGCTCGCCGCCGGACTGGCCGCTTCCTTCACCCTTGGCGCCGGCCAGTTCTGCACCAAGCCCGGCCTGGTCTTCATCCCGGCAGGATCAACCTTTGCCCGGGAAGTGGCGGAGGCCAGCAAGGACAAGCCCGCAGCCGGCATGCTGACCAGCAGGATCGCCGAGGCCTACCCCGACGGACTGCGCAGCTTCGCGTCCGTGCCCGGGGTTGAGGTGGTCAGTGGCAGCGTGGACCAGGACGCCGCCGCCAACGGTGCAGCGCCAGTGGTTTTCTCCACTTCCGCGGCCGCAGTGCTGGAACGGCCTGAACAACTGCTGGAGGAGTGCTTCGGCCCCACCACCATGTTGATTGAATACAGGGACCCGGCCGAGCTGTCCGCGGTGCTGGCCAAGGTGCCCGGCAGCCTCACTGCCACTCTGCACGCCCAGCCCGGCGACGACATCGACGCGCTGGCGGAGCAGCTGTCCAACCTGGCAGGCCGCGTCCTGTTCGACGGCTGGCCCACCGGCGTAGCAGTGAACTGGGCCCAACAGCACGGCGGGCCGTACCCGGCCACCACGTCGCTGTTCACCTCGGTGGGTGCGACGGCGGTCCGCCGGTTCCAGCGCCCGGTCGCCTACCAGGACGCCCCGGAATCCGTGCTGCACCCCGCCCTGCACGAGGACAACCCGCTGCGCATCCCGCGCCGGGTGGACGGGGAACTGGTGCTTCCATAAGAGGCTCTCTCACTTGATGTGGGATGACCACAAACGCTCCCGCAGTTGCGGCCGGAGTTCCGGCCCCAACTGCGGGAGCGTTTTGGGGTTCTATGCAGGATGGGGGAGAGCGTCGGGGAGAGCCGCCATAAGTGAGCTCGCGTCACAGAAAAGACCGCCATAACTGAGCGCGCGTTGTAGGGATGCCGGGCTCTTGCCGACGCGGAAAATTTCCTCTGACGCGGAGATTCCCTGCCGTGCCCAAATATGGGGTGCGCCAGGGTACACGCGGGTCGACACTGAATTTGCGCGTCGATGGAGAGAGTCACCGGCAGGCAAATGACCCCGGGACCAACGGCCGCGGGGTCATTTGTCGTCAGGCTTAGAGCTGGAGCGTCACGGGGCGCTGCAGCCCGTTCACGGCGGCCGTCGGCCAGCGGGGATCCACCGTCAGGACCTGCAGCCCGGATTCGGTGAGCTGCACGGTGTCCTCGATCTTCACCCTGGGGCCGGAGGGGTTCCAGGTGAAGGTCTGGGCCAGCACCACGGTGTCGGTGGCGGACGACGTGACGCGGGGGTCACGGCCGGCGTAACCGGCGGATCCGCCCTGGTGGTGCTGTTCCCACTGGTCAGTGCCGAAGCCGTGCCGGGTGTAGGCGGCCTTGATTTCTGTGAAGATCCGGTCCAGCCGCGCGCCGGGGACCGTGGCATCGAAGATGTCCGCCTCCACCGCGGCGATCCGGGACTCGGCGTCGCGTTCTTCGGCGGTTCCGGCGTCGAACCGCACCCAGCGGGTGATGTTGGCTACCAGCCCGTCGCGTCGGGCGCAGACCACGGCCATGGCCCGCCGGCCGAGGGGGGAGTTGGTGGCCAGCGGGTGGCGGAAATCGCTCCGGGAACTGCCGTTGCACAGCAGGACCAGCGGCTCGGCCCCCGCAGCCACCACACGTTCAGCCAGTTTCGAGACCAGCCCGAATTCGGTGGTGTCCGGCCGGGCTGCGGACAGCACGTCGGTCATGATCGCCGCCAGCTCACCGCTGAGCCGGGCGTAACGGGCACTTTCGCCCGGCAGCAGCTGCTGGCGGGCGGCCCGCAGTTGGGCCGCGACCTCAGCCTCGGCCAGCGGCTGCTGCCCGGCTGCGGCGGACGTTCCGACGGCGGCGGCAGCCTCGTGCAGGTTCCCGTACCAGGGGACGGTGTGCAGGGTGACGCCCGCCGGGAGCTCCTCGGCCGCAATGCGCCCGGCCTCGTTGTTGAAGGTCACCAGGTGGTCGCCCGTCCGGTCCACCAGCACGGCGGCGATGGGGTCGCCGGCCAGGCTGATGTGGACGCGGCTGCCGTCCAGGTACCAGGTCAGCGCCGTGTGCGTGGTCAGCAGCAGCGAATCCCGCCCGGCGGCATCCAGGATGTCCAGCACCCGGCGGCGCTTGACCTCCCGGTCTGCAGCGGAAGCGGGCGCAACCCGGGCGTCGCAGGTGGCCGTTAAACCGGCCTGGCCGGTGGCGGATGCCGGGACTGCCGGCGGGGCGGCTGCGGCGGTTGTCTGGGTCATGCGGGGTCCCCCTGGTTGATCAAAGCGTTGATATCGGATGTGGCCAGGATGCCGTCGGCCACAAAGACGGTGACTTTCCGGTGCACCGGCTTGCCGGGTTCAGCGATGACAGGTGCATCCCAGGCGAGTGACTGGCCCACGCCCGGATAGCCGTCCACGCGGACGAACCATGGGTCCGTGGCGTCGCGCGGCGCCACGAAAACCAGGGTGGCGTCCTTTCCGCCGTCGAACTTTCCTGCCCAGGCGAGCCAGCGGGTCACGCTGCCATGCACTCCGGCTTCCCCGCTGCCGGCGGGCGTCCATACGGTGGCGTCCTTGCATTCCGGCAGTCGCCAGAAGAAGCCGCCGTAGCCGCCCTCGTGGCGGCCGTTGGATCCGGGGCTGCCCAGGCTGACCGGCTTGCTCACGGCGGGGGACAAGGCGAACTCGAGGGACAGGCTCCAGACGGAGGGGCCGACGCCGGCCCAGGTCCACGTGCGGTCCTCGGCCAGGACAGGGGCGCCGTCCGGGCCGTTCCAGCTGAGGCGCTCCCGCAGCCTGCCCGGGCTGCCGGGAGTGGCCGCGGTTTCTCCAACCGGCGTCTCGGTAACGGCGATGCTGCCGTGGTCCGGCCGCCAGATGTACTGGCCGGCCTCCCGGGTGTAGGTGCGGCCGCCCCAGAAGTTGACGCCTTCCACATCCTGCAGCGCCACGCCGACGCCCAGGTGCCACACGTGGTCCAACGGCTGGTGGTCCGTCACCACGGTGCCACCGAGCGTGCGGACCGGGTGCAGGTAGGGGCGGGGGGAGGACACCGCACGGATGTGGCTGCCGTCCTGGTAATCCGCTACCGCCGTGCCGTCAACGGTCAGCGACCGGACCGGCGGAAGCCGGCGGGCCCAGGGGACGCCGAGCTCGGCAAACGTGGCCTGCGCCTTGGATGCACGCTCGATAAGGTCCGCGATGCCGTGCACCACGGGGTGCGCGTCCTCGCCCGCACCCTCCCACGTGATGTGTTCCTGCCCGATGGCCTGCGGCGCGGGGGAGGTACGGATGGCTTCCAGCACAGTGGTGAACGCGCCGGTATCCGGCAGCGAACAGAGCAGCGGTGCGCCCGTGGACCGGGCCTCGAGGAGGTTTTCCAGCAGGTCCGTGCGGCCGTAGGCCTCCCGACGCTCGCCGTCGGGGGTGGTGATGACCACCTCGTCCCGCGTGTAGAACAGGGTCACCTCGCCCAGGGTTCCGTGCACGGTCACCGAAGGATCCTGCTGTTCCGGTGCGCAGAGGGTCAGGCCGCAGAGGAGGGTGGTTCCCTGCGCGGTGCGGACGCGGATCACCGAGGTGTCATCGCTTTCGGTGTCGTGGGCCCGGTACAGGTCTGTTTCCACGACAGCGACATCGGCCACCGTGTGTGCCCCGGCCAGGTGCAGTGCCGTGGCTACGGCATGGGCGAGTGCGTTGGTGGCCACGCCGTCCACCACGTCGGTGCCGTCCAGGCTCCGCTTTCCTGCCCAGCGGGAGCGCTTGAAGTATGCCTTGGTCCGGACCCACCGGCCCTTGGCGCTGAAGCCCAGGACGTTTCCGATGCCGCCTGACTCCACCAGGCGGCGGATGGCAGGCAGGGCCTGCGAGCCAAGGCTCTGGAAACCGACCTGGACCAGCCGTCCTGCGGCATCCGCGGCGGCGAGTACCTCTTGGAACTGGGCCAGCGAGGACACCGGCGGCTTTTCCACGTAAACGTCCATGCCTGTGTGGAGGGCGGCAAGTGCCAGCGGCGCGTGCGTCTGGATGGGCGTGGCAAGGATGACGACGTCGGCAGGCGCGTTGGCAGCCGACTGTGCGGCGAGCAGCCTGTCCAGGTCGGGAAAGACGGCTACCGAGTCCTTGAGCTGGCCCGGTGCCGGAGGGTTGGGATCAGCCACCGCCACAAGTTCCAGGACGCCGGCTTCTTCCAGCCGGGCGAGGTTGGCCAGGTGCCGCTCGCCAAAGCCGTGGACGCCCACCAGGGCGATGCGCGGAACGGCAGCCGGAACAGGCGCGGCACCCGGAATGCTGTGGCCTTGTTCGGCAGTGGCGGAGTGTTGAGTCATCAAGGATCCTTACAGGCTGGGGTGTTGAGGGATTAGGCGTATGTCTTGAGGGCGAGGGTGGCGGCCAGGAAGTCTGTGGCTTCTTCCTGCATGGCGGCAGTGAACACATGGCCGCCGGGCCAGAAGCTGCCCGTGTACGGGGATGCGGTGCCTTGGCTTGTATTGTGCAGCGATTCCAGGATCCGGTGGGCTTCGCGCATCCCCTCTTTGGGAAAGAGTTCATCGGCCAGGGCGTACTGCACCAGGAACGAAGCGTCCGATCGGGCTGTCAGTTCGGGCCAGTCACCAAGTTTCCACAGCCCGGGTGTCTGCAGCAGCCAGGAGTGGACGTCCAGGTAGGCCGGCAGGAGCGACTGGAACGTGGTCATCATGCAGGTCACCACCGACGCCCGGATCTGTGGGCTGAGTGCGGCGAGGGCCAAGGACCGTCCGCCGCCGCCGGAGAAACCCAGGCACCCCAGCCGGTCCGGGTCCACGCCGGGAAGGTGCGCGAGGATGTCCAGCGCAGCGAGGTCGTCGTGTGCCACCATGCCGGCCAGGCTCGTGCCCAGCAGCCCGGCGGTCTTGGCAACGGTCTCCTCGTGGAACCCTGCGGCGGCGTTGTAGTCATCCGCCTGGGAGGGCACGACGCCGTCCTGGCGCCACTGCGCCCGCCGCGCCTCCAGCGCGGCGGCGGTCCGCCATGGGGGAGTGGCGAGGTCGAAGCGCCGGCTGCCCCAGGCGAACGTGTCGTGGGCCAGGACGGCGAACCCCTTCCGGGCGGTCTCTGTTGCCAGGGCACGGCCGTCATAATGCCCGGCCCGGGCGGCAGCGGCGGACGGGTGGCTGTCCGGCAGTTCGACCAGCCGGTCCGCGCCGCCGAATTTGTTGCCGCCATGGCAGTGGAGCGCCAGGACTCCGGGCAGTTCGCCGGTTTCGCCGGCAGGCCTCACCAGCCAGCCCCTGGTCCGGGGGCCGAAGCCCAACTGCCAGCTGAGCTGGGAGGTGGTGACGCCGTCGTACGTTTTCTCCCACTCCACCGTCACACCGGGCGGGCCGGACGCGCCGGGAACTCCCAGGGCATCGGCAAGCTCCTGGCGGCCGGGCGTCGCAGCGGCGAAGCGTGGCTGTTCGCGGATGTAGGCAGGCCAGTCCTCGTACCCGCCGATGGCGCTGGGGCGTGCAGCGGTGTCCACTGGCCTGCCTCCTTCCTTTGGATGGTTCTGCCTGGAGGGGGTCAGCCCAGGTTTGAGTTGACCTCGTTGATGACGCCTTTGGCGGCATCCCGCGGGGAGACCTTCCCGAAAAGAACGTCGGTGTTGTAACGGTTCAATACTTCCATGGTGGCGGAGGATCCTGCCGGGAACGGCTTCGGCGGATCAATCTTCATCTCTGCGATCCGGTCCAGGTAGGTGGCCTCCTTCTGCTGGGTTTCCTTCAGCAGGGGAGTGATGCCGGCCTTCAGTTCGGTGTTGGCGGGCATGCCGCGGTCGCTCTTGATCTTGCTGGCAGCGTCCATATTGTTGACCAGGTAGTTGATGAAGAGTGCGGCTTCCTTGGACTGCGCCGACTTCGCGGAGATGGCGTACTCCATGGAAGAACGGAGCCAGGTGCCGGGCTGCTTGCTTTCGCCGGGGAGCTTCACCATCATCAGCGGAGCGCCGGAGTATGAGGTCATCTGGTTGCTCCATGAAATCTTCATGGCCTGCTTGCCCTGGCCCATGAGGGTCATCTCGGGCTGGGCCGAGCCGTCCTCCACCGTCTGCGACGCGGAGGGCGCTCCTCCGGTGTCCATCAGCTTCTTATTGAGCTCGAACCATTTGGTGAGCGTGTCCTCGCTGATGGCCATCTTCTTTCCGTCCTCCGTGTAGAGCTCCTCGCCGTTTTGGCGGGCCCAGACGGCAACGAATGAGTCGTTGGACATCGGCGTGGTGCCGAAGGTGCCGGCGGGAGACTTTGCGGTGATCTCCGCGGCAATGTCGACGTAATCATCCCAGGTCCAGGTTTCGTCATCCGGGAGGGGGACGCCGGCTGCCTCGAAGACAGTGGGGTCCAGCACCATGGACATGGCATTCACGCCGGCGGTGATGGTGTACTGCTTGCCGTCGATCTTGCCCAAATCCACAGTTCCTTCGGCGAACTTCGAAGTGTCGAGCTGGTCCTTTACCGTGTCCAGGTCAAGCAGCACGCCCCGGGAGGCGTACTCGCTGGGGTACGAGCCGCTCATGGCGAAGACATCAGGAGTGGTTCCCCCGGCGATCTGGGTGGCCATTTTGTCCCAGTAGGAGCTGAATTCGGTGTTCTCACCCTGGACTTTGATGGTGGGATTGGCGGCTTCAAAATCTTGGATGACCTCGAGCGTCGTTTTGGCGCGGGAGTCGTTGCCCCACCAGGCGAAGCGGATGGTTACCGGGTCCTCCTCGGTGCCCACCTTTCCGGCCTGGGTGTTGCTGCCGCAGCCGGTCAGGGCCAAGGCCAAGCTGGCAGTGGCCGCCGCCATCCCTAGTACTGACCTTTTTGGAAGAAACTTCATGGTCCTGCCCCTTTGCTGGTGTTCCAGAGCTGCTGTTCTAGAGTTGAGTGATGCCGGTTACAGAAAACGCTTTCTCAAAAATTAGCAAAGGGCTATACATCAGTCAAGAAACCGTTTACTTTGGTAGCGAGCCGCTTTCAACCAGCACCTCGGGCGGCGCCCGGCAAGCGTGTTCCGCAGTTCTTGCGGGCTCGCCTTCGCCACCGGCGCCACAGGTGCCCGCAACCATCGCACCGCGATGACAAGAACGTGGAGGCCACGATGACCAAAGGAGACCATATGGCCGCGAAGCACAAACCCAGGGCCCTGCGGCCGGCAATTCGGCCGGCCGCAGCCGGCCCATACCGGGCGGGGCACCTGCAGTGAGCGCGATCAGTGAATTGAGCTCGCTGTCCCGGCGGAAGGGCAAAGCCACCGCCGAGGAGAAGAGGGCGAACGGTCGCGACAACAAGGCCGCGTACATCTTCCTGCTGCCGTGGCTGGTGGGCCTGGTAGCCATCACCATCGGCCCCATGCTGATGTCCCTCTATCTGTCCTTCACGGACTACAACCTGCTCCAGCCGCCGGAATGGACCGGGCTGGACAACTTCACCCGGATGCTGACCGATGCCCGGCTGCACAACTCACTCGGTGTGACGTTCACCTACGTCTTTGTCGGTGTTCCGCTGCAGCTCGCCGTCGCTCTGCTGATCGCCCTGGTCCTGGATAAGGGCCTGCGCGGACTGCCGTTCTACCGCTCGGTGTTCTACCTGCCGTCCCTGCTTGGCGGTTCGGTGGCCGTGGCCATCCTCTGGAAGCAGATCTTCGGCACCACCGGCCTGGTCAACCAGGTCCTGGCGATGTTCGGCATCCAGGGGCCGGGGTGGATCTCGGATCCCAGCACTGCACTGGGGTCGATCATCCTGCTGCACGTCTGGACGTTCGGCGCCCCCATGATCATCTTCCTGGCCGGCCTGCGCCAGATCCCGCACATGTACTACGAGGCCGCCAAGGTGGATGGCGCCACCACGCTCCAGCAGTTCTGGCGGATCACCATGCCCATGCTGAGCCCCATCATCTTCTTCAACCTGGTTCTGCAGATCATCGGTTCGTTCCAGTCGTTCACCCAGGCGTTCATCGTCTCCGGCGGCAACGGTGGTCCTTCGGACTCCACGATGTTCTTCACGCTGTATCTCTACCAAAAGGGCTTCGGCCAGTTCGATATGGGCTACGCGTCGGCCATGGCATGGTTCCTGCTGGTCATCATCGGCGTCTTCACCGCCATCAACTTCATCGCTTCTAAGTATTGGGTTTTCTATGACGACTAACCTGGAGACGCTGCCCGCATCGGACAAGAAGTCCGGGAATGCCGGTAAGCCTACGAACCACCGCAAGCCCCGCGAGTCCCGCGGGACCCTGGCCTTCAGCCGGGCCCAGCGCGGCAAGTCCCTGATGAAGCACGGCATCCTGATCCTCGCCGGCGGCCTGATGATCTACCCCCTCCTTTGGATGGTGGTCTCCTCGCTCCGCCCCAACGAGATGATCTTCCGGGAGCCCGGCCTGTGGCTGAACAGCCTGGAAATGAGCAACTACACGGACGGCTGGTCCGCCCTGACGCACCCGTTCGGGCATTACATGATCAACTCGGCCATCGTGGTGATTGGCTCGATCCTGGGCAACCTGATTTCCTGCTCCATGGCCGCCTACGCCTTCGCCCGCCTGCAGTTCACGGGGAAGAAGCTGTTCTTCGGCATCATGCTGCTGACCATCATGCTTCCCTTCCACGTGGTAATCGTTCCGCAGTACATCCTGTTCTCGCAGATCGGCTGGGTGAACACCTTCTGGCCGCTGCTGGTGCCCAAGCTGCTCGCCACGGACGCGTTCTTCGTCTTTTTGATGGTCCAGTTCATTCGAGGTATTCCCCGGGAACTCGATGAAGCCGCCCGGATCGACGGCGCCGGCCACCCCCGCATCTTCCTGCGGGTCATCCTGCCGCTGATGGTGCCGGCCCTGGCCACCACCACCATCTTCACCTTCATCTGGACCTGGAACGACTTCTTCGGCGCCCTGATCTACCTCACCGATCCGGACATGTTCACGGTGCCCGTGGCCCTGCGTGCGTTCGTGGACTCCCAGTCCGCAACCAGCTGGGGATCATTGTTCGCCATGTCCATCGTGTCCCTCCTGCCGGTGTTCCTGGTGTTCCTGTTCGGCCAGCGGTTCCTTATCAAGGGCATCGCCACCACGGGCATCAAGTAGCCCCGCGCTGCCGCAGAATCCCAGGACCGCGGTTCTGCACCGGGCGGCGTTAAGCCCGAGCGGCCCGTCCCTGCGGCGGGCCGTTCGGCTGTCCTTTCCGGCATCCTGAAACTCTCCGCACAAGGTCTTGTATTACAAGTCACACACTTATAGCATTAGGTTCAGAAAGCGTTTTCCCGCCAGAAGATACCGTTCCCCCTATTCCTGCATAGCGAAACCAAGACCACACCATCCCCAGCACCAAGATCAAAGAAGATCGGAGTACCAAGTGCCGTTTTTCCCCCGTTCTGCATCTGCTGAGAGGCAGGCAGAAAATTCATCCTCCGGCGCAGCCCGCCGCATCCGCAAGACGGGCGTGGCGGCCGCGGCTGCCGCCGTCGTCGTGGCCCTCAGTGCATGCGGCGGCGGAGATACCGCGCAAAGTGCCGACGGCCCTGTTGAACTGCGCTTTTCCTGGTGGGGCGGTGACAAGCGCGCCCAGCTGACCCAGGAAGCCATCAAGCAGTTCGAAGCCGAGAACCCGAACATCAAGATCAAGCCGGAGTTTGGCGACTGGAGCGGCTACTGGGACAAGCTGGCCACCCAGGTGGCGGCCAATGACGCCCCGGACATCATCCAGATGGACGAGAAGTACATCACCGAGTACTCGAGCCGCGGCGCCCTCCTTGACCTGTCGAAGTACGACATTGACACGTCCAAGCTCGACGAAGCCGCCCTGAACGCCGGCAAGAGCGAGGACGGGCTGACGGGCATTGCCGCCGGTATCAATGCCGCCACCATCCTGGCCAACCCGGCTGTCTTCGAAGCCGCCGGTGTCCCGCTGCCGGATGACTCCACCTGGACCTGGGAGGACTTCGGACGTATCGCCGCGGAAATAACGGAGAAGTCGCCGAAGGGCACCTACGGCGCTGCGGCATATGGCACCGATGAGGCCTCGCTGGGTGTCTGGCTCCGCCAGGACGGCAAGTCCCTCTACACGTCGGACGGGAAGCTGGGCTTTGAGCCGGCCGATATCGCCGCCTGGTGGGACAACCTGAAGCAGCTGAGCGAGAAGAAGGCAGTGCCGACCGCATCCGAGGTGGTTGAGGCCGAAGCCGCACCGCTGGACCAGAGCGGACTGGCGACGGGCAAGAACGCCCTGGCCTTCTGGTGGTCCAACCAGGCGCCCGCACTGGAAAAGGCCTCCGGTGGCGACCTGAAGATCCTGCGGTTCCCCACCAAGACCGGTGACGCCGCCGATGCCGGGCTCTGGTACAAGGCATCCCAGTTCTGGTCAGCCTCCTCACGCACCAAGCACCCTGAGGAAGTGGCCAAGTTCATCAACTTCCTCGCGAACGACGTCAAAGCCGGTGAAGCCCTCCTGGCTGACCGCGGTGTCTACCCGAACTCCGAAGTCCGGGCAGCCATCGAATCCAAGCTGACCCCCGCCGACGTCAAGGTGGTCAAGTTCATCGACCAGATCAAGGACGAACTTGGCGAGGCTCCGGCACCGCCGCCAAAGGGCGCAGGCTCCATCCAGGAGATCATCAAGCGGTACACCTCGGAAGTCCTCTTCGAACGGCTGTCCCCGGAAGAAGCAGGCAAGAAGGCCCATGACGAAATGAAGTCGGCCATCAGCAGCTAGACCTCACACCGCCAACACGGCTCCGGACAGTTGGGTGGATGCCTCCTCCGCCCACAGCGTCCGACGGCGGGTGGCAGCTCCGTCCCGGCAGGAACCACCGGTTCCTCCCGGGACGGAGCTGTTTGAAGGCGTGGATGACGCCGGCTGGATGACCCGCCCGCCTCAGCCCTCCTCGGCGATCACCGCCACTCCGCCTGCAGGCACAATTCCGGAGAATGCATCACCCGTCAGAAGGTCCCTCCCCGATGCCTGCACTGAGGCACCGGAGCGGGTGTGGTTGATCGCGAACAGGAAGCTCCCACCGTCGGCAGAGCGGCGCCGCACCACCTCCACGCCGGTGTCGGCCACGGCGGCGGGTGCAACGCCGGAATCGGCAAGGAGCCGGTCCACCACAGCCTCGATGCCGTCCGGGTCGGGGAAAGTGGCCAGGTACCACGCAGTGCCCCTGCCGACAGTCCGCCGGGTCAGGGACGGGACGCCCTCCAGGGGGTATTCGGTAAAGGTCTGGACGGTTTCGGCGTCCACAGCGTGCACGTGCTCGCTCCACACGGACGCTACGGTGCCGTCGCTCAGCTTCAGCCGGGAACCTTCGAGCAGGGGATGGAATTCCTCCACCCGCACCCCCAGCAGCTCGCGGAAGGCTCCCGGGTAGCCTCCCAGCCGGACATGGTCCTTCTCGTCCACGATCCCGCTGAAGTAGCTGACCAGCACGGTGGCGCCGGCCGAAGCGGCAGAGGCAATATTGGCTGCGGCATCATCGGTGACCGAGTACAGCGTGCAGACGAGGACCAGATCGTAGCCCTCAAGCGACGCAGAGGGATGCACCATGTCCACGGAGACTCCCCGCAGGAACAGGGAGCGGTGGAAGGCCCGCAGCAGGTCCAGGTACCGGACATCAATGCTGGGCTTGGAATCGATTTCGCTGGCCCACCAGGCCTCGTAGTCAAAAACGATGGCCGCCCGGGACTCCACGCGGGAGCCGCGGACGGGCTCGAGCAGTTTCAGGGCGGCGCCCAGGTCCACCACCTCGCGCCAGACCCGCGTGTCGCGCCCGCCGTGCGGCACCATGGCCGAGTGGAACTTCTCCGATCCGGCAAAACTTTGCCGCCACTGGAAGAACATCACGGCGTCCGCCCCGCGCCCCACGTGGGCGAGGGAATTGCGGAGCATCTCGCCCGGCAGCTTTGGCTGGTTGCGCGGCTGCCAGTTGACGGCCGACGTCGAATGTTCCATCAGGATCCACGGTTCGCCACCCGCGATTCCACGGGTGAGGTCCGCGCTGAACGCGAGTTCTACGTGGCGTTCCGGATCCGCGGCCACCAGGTAGTGGTCGTTGGCAATGACATCCAGGTCCCTGGCCCAGTCGAAGTAGTCCATGGCCTTTGTGGCACTCGATGCCATCAGGTTGGTGGTGCAGGGAACGTTGGGGGTCACTTCACGCAGGACGGCCACGAGGTCGCGGTAGTAGTCCATCAGGACCCACGAGTTAAACCGCTGGAAGTCCAGCTGCTGGCCGGGGTTCAGTGTGCTGGGAGCGACGCCGGGAGGCAGGATCTCCTCGAACGATGCGTAGTTCTGGCTCCAGAATGCCGTGCCCCAGGCGGCGTTCAACGCCTCGATGCTTCCGTAACGGCGCTCCAGCCACACGCGGAATGCTGCCGCGTCCTCCTCGCCGTAGAAAGCGGAAACATGGCAGCCCAGTTCGTTGTCCACGTGCCAGAGTGCCAGTGCCGGGTGGTCCTTGTAGCGTTCTGCCAGCGCCCGGGTAATGCCCTTGGCGTACCGACGGTAAGCGGCCGACGACGGCGTGTAGTGCCGCCGCGAGCCCGGTCCCAGCACTGTTCCGTCAGCCGTGACCGGCAGGATTTCGGGGTGTTTGCGGACCAGCCAGGCCGGGGGAGCGGCGGTGGCGGTGGCCAGGGCCACCTTGACGCCGATGCCCGCGAGGTTGCCCAGCACCTCGTCGAGCCAGCCGAAATCGTAGTGCCCTTCAGTAGGCTCGAGCAGTGCCCAGGAGAAGATCCCGACGCTGAGGAAGTTCACGCCGGCTTCCTGCATCAGTTCCAGATCCTCCAGCCGCACGCTGACGGGCCACTGCTCCGGGTTGTAGTCACCGCCGAAGGCAATGCCTTCGACGTTGCTCCAAACGCTGGCCGGGCCGGAAGTTGCCTGGATTGTCATGGGACTCCTATGTCTGCTGCGGGGCTGGAACATGACGGAACGTCAGATGTTTGGAAAACGCTTGCCCAAATGGGGGAATGGCTATATTGTATCGTTTCAGAAGCCGTGTAAGCCAGCTCACTACTCGCGTTGTAGATGAGATCAGGGATTGCACACATCGAGCAAGGAGGCTCCCGTGATCAACAGAAGGCATTTCCTCACCACCGTCGCCGTCGGCACAGCATCCGCCGGCGTTCTGGCTGCGTGCGGCACCGGGTCCAGCACTTCCGGACAGACCGGTTCCGCCGAGAACCCCGTTACCATCAACTACACCTGGTGGGGCAACGACGACCGCGCAGAGCGGACCCGCAAGGCCATTGCCCTGTTCGAATCGAAGAACCCGGACATCAAGGTCAACGGCAACTTCACCGATTTTCCCAGCTACTGGCAGAAGCGTGCCACCGAGGCTGCCGGCGGCGGCCTGCCGGACGTCATGCAGTGGGACCTTTCCTACCTGCGTGACTACGGCCAGCGCAACCAGCTCCTGGACCTGGGCACCGTCAACATCAACACGGACGCCTTCGAGAAATCCCTCCTGCCTTCCGGCCAGATCAAGGGCAAGACCTACGGCATCCCCACCAGCACCAACGCCTTCGCGGTCTACTACGACCCCGCCAAGTTGGCTCCCCTCGGTATCGCGGAGCCCACCGGCAAGTGGACCTATGAGGAATTCAACGCTTTCCTCACCGAGGTGGGCAGCAAGAGCAACGGCGCGTTGTTCGGTTCCACTGATTACACCGGTGTCTGGTGGATGTTCAACATCTGGCTCCGCCAGAACAACATCGAGGCCTTCACCGAGGACGGCAAGCTCGGCTTCAGCAAGGATGACCTGAAGAAGTGGTGGAACCTCACCGCCGACCTCCGCGGCACGCCCGCCATCGTCCCTGAAGAGCGGGTGACCCAGCTCAAGCCCAAGTCGGCACTGGGCTCCAATGTGACTGTCTCCGAGGTTACTTGGGACAACTTTATGGCCGGCTACCTCGGCGACAGCGGAGCGAAGGAACTCAGGCTGGTTCCGGTTCCCTCTGACGACCCGGACAACCTGGGCCTGTTCCTGAAGCCCTCCATGCTGATGGTGGCCAGCGCCAAGACCAAGTTCAAGGACGCTGCAGCCCGGTTCATCGACTTCATGGTCAACGACCCCGAGGTGGGCCAGATCTTCAAGACTTCACGTGGCGTGCCGGCGTCCAAGACCCAGCGTGACGGCACCACCTTCGAAGGCACAGACAAGCTGGTTGTCGATTACGAAAAGTCCATCGAACAGTACCTCAAGGACGCTCCGGAGCCGCCCATCGTGGGCTTCGGCACATTGGAAGCATCGTTCGGCCGGATCGCCTCGGAGCTGAACTACGGCAAGCTGGACGTCAACGCTGCTGCCGACAGCTGGTTCAAGGAAGCCGAAGACCTCATCAAGCAGAATGCCTGAGCAGGCGCATCGCCTGACCAGGACGTTCACAACTGACGGAATGAACTCGTGACTCAAAGCCCAACAATGAGCAGGCGTTCGACGCAAACCGCCTCCCCGCAGCCGCGCAAGTCGCGGCAGCGGGGAGCGGATGCCCGCGCTGGCTACACCTTCCTGCTGCCCTGGCTGCTCGGATTCATCGCCCTCACTGTTGGGCCCATGATTTCCTCGCTGTACCTGTCCTTCACCAACTACAACCTGTTCGAACCGCCCAAGTGGATCGGCCTGGACAACTACGCCAGCCTCTTCCAGGACGAACGGTTCCTGCAGTCCGTCGGCGTGACCGTCAGCTACGTGGTGTTCGGTACTCCGTTGAAGCTCGCTGCCGCGCTGGCAGTGGCGATGCTGCTGAACAGCAAGCGCCGCGGCCAGGGCTTCTACCGCTCCGCCTTTTACGCACCGTCACTGATCGGCGCGTCGGTCTCCATTGCTATTGTGTGGAAGGCGATGTTCGGCGACTCGGGTCCGGTGGACCAGGGCCTGTCCTTCTTCGGAATCAACCTCGGCGGCTGGGTGGGAAACCCGGCGATGACCATGCCGATGTTCATCCTGCTGACCGTGTGGCAGTTCGGCGCCCCGATGGTGATCTTCCTCGCCGGGCTCAAGCAGATCCCCAACGAGCTCTACGAGGCAGCGTCGATGGACGGTGCAGGCCCGGTGCGGAAGTTCTTCAACATCACCTGGCCCATGCTCTCCCCGGTGATCTTCTTCAACCTGCTGATGGAAACCATCCACGCGTTCCAGATCTTCGCCTCGGCCTACATCATCTCCAACGGTGACGGCGGTCCGGCCGGTTCCACCCTCTTCTACACCCTCTACCTCTACCTGCGGGGCTTCAGCGACTTCCGGATGGGCTACGCCTCGGCGATGGCCTGGCTGCTGGTGATCGTCGTCGGCATCATCACCCTGATCTTTTTCCGCACGTCCAAGTCCTGGGTCCACTACAGCGGTGATGCAAAATGACAACCATGGCAACCCCCACCCAGTCCGCCCCGGACGCACCGGTGCCGGTCTACAACCCGAAATCCGAGTCGGCGGGTGCGAAGCGGGCCAAGAGCCTGGCCTTTCATGCCGCAACCCTCCTCCTCACCGCGATTGTGCTCTATCCGGGCCTGTGGATGATCGCCTCGTCGTTCAAGCCGAACTCGGAAATCGGTGGTGCGAACACGTCTCTGTGGTCGAACAACTTCAGCTTCGACAACTTCGTCACCGCAATGGAGGGGATCGGCGGTGTGTCCACTGTGCAGTTCTTCACCAACTCGTTGATCCTTGCCATCGGGGCAGTGGTAGGCACGATCCTCTCCGCGTCCGTGTCGGCCTACGCGTTCGCCAGGATCAACTTCCCCGGCCGCGGCGTATTCTTCGGCATGATGATCGCCACCCTGCTCCTGCCGTTCCACGTGGTGATCATCCCGCAGTACATTGTGTTCCAGCAGCTTGGCCTGGTGGACACCTACGTGCCGCTGCTGATCGGCAAGTTCCTGGCCGCTGACGCGTTCTTCGTGTTCCTGATGGTCCAGTTCATGCGAAACCTGCCCGGTGAGCTGGACGAGGCCGCAAGGATCGACGGCGCCGGCCACGCGAGGATCTTCACCTCCATCATGCTGCCGCTGATGAAACCGGCGCTGATCTCCACCTCAATCTTCTCCTTCATCTGGAGCTGGAACGACTTCCTTGGCCCGTTGCTCTACCTGAACACCCCGGAGAAGTACCCGCTGCCGCTGGCGCTGCGCCTCTTCGTGGACCAGACGCAGAGCTCCGACTACGGTGCCATGATCGCCATGTCCGTGCTGGCCCTGCTGCCGGTACTGATCTTCTTCCTTGTGTTCCAGCGGTACATTGTTGAGGGCGTCTCCACCCAGGGCCTGAAGGGCTGACGGAGGCAGGAATGAGCATCATGGACAGCACCAGGCCCGCATCCGACCACCATGAACCCGTCCCGGTAAACCGCTTCGCGTTGTTCTCCGAGACCCTCCTGGCAGGGGTCCTGGTGCTGGTCTTGTCCATTCCGCTGGTCACGATCCCCGCCGCCTACGCGGCGGGGATCGCCCATCTGGAACGGCACCTCGCGGGCCGGGACGATTCGGTCCGCGGGCTCTGGGGTACGTTCAAAGGTGCCCTTCCCGGCAGCTGGAGGCTTGGCTTCATCACCGCGGCAGCCGCCGTCGTGATTGTCCTCAACCTGCTGTTGGCCTGGGTGGGCCAGCTGCCCGGCCGGGAAGTAGTCCTGCCGGCAACCCTGCTCCTGGCTGGCTGCGGCGCCATCCTGCTCCTGCGCACCACCGCCGCCTGGTCCGACTCCAGCGGCCCGGGCACAGATGCCAAGAGCGCGTGGCGCTCCGCGCTGGAAACCGGAAAAGCGTTGTCCCTCAAAGACTGGACAGGCTCGCTTCTGCTGGGAGCCGCCCTCTTCGGCGCCGTGGTCTTCGTCTGGATGCTTGCGGCACTGTTCGTCGTGGTCCCCGGCACGTTGATCCTCGCGGCCGCCGCCGTAAAGCTTCGCTCACACCGGGCCTGAGAGCCCGTTTTCAAGCTATTCCGGCGCCGGCCTCCCGCCGGCGCCGGAACCATTGCCCCAGTCTTCCCAGCTATCGAGTTGAGTCCCCGACGTGCCTTCCGAACGCCCGCGTTCCGAACAGTCCACCCACCCGCCTGAAAGTACCGCCCGCTGGTACCACCCGCTGAAGCAGCACAACTACCGGCTCTTCCTGGGCATGCAGCTGGCGGGCAGCGCCGGCGTCTGGATGCAGCGGCTGGCCCAGGACTGGCTGGTGCTGCAGCTGACCGGGAGCCCGGCGGCCGTGGGCGTCGCCGTCGCCCTGCAGTTCCTTCCCATGCTGGTGGTGGGGCCCCTCGCCGGGCTGGTGGTGGACCTCTACCCCAAGCGCCGAATCATGATGGTCTGCCAGACCGTGATCGTGCTTCTCGCCCTGGGCCTGGCAGCATGGGTAGCCAGCGGCTCCATCACCGTTTGGGCCGTGTATGCAAGTTGCGTTGCGCTGGGAATCACCGCCGCCATTGACCAGCCCGCCCGGCAGGTGTTCGTGAACGAGGTAGTGGGCGACGCCGCCCTCCGGCCTGCCATCGGACTGAACAACGCGCTGGCCCAGCTCGGAGCCATGGCGGGACCTGCCCTCAGCGGCGTACTCATCGCCCAGGCCGGCCCGGCCGCCGCCTTCGCTGCCAACGCCCTGATCGGCGTACTGGTGCTAGGGCTGATCATCGGCATGCGGACCTCGGAACTTTATCCCGGCACTCCTGCCGAACGGGGCCGCGGGCAGCTCCTCGCGGGCTTCCGCTATGTCCGGGACCGGCCGCGCCTGCTGCTCCTGATTCTGCTGGCCGGGCTCCTAGGTGCCTTCGGCATGAACGGACCGGTGGTCCTGGCAGCCTTCGCCGACCGGGTATGGCACAACGGCGTGGCGGGCTTCGGCCTGTTCAATACCGTCAGCGCCATCGGGGCGCTCACCGGCGCACTGCTTGCCGCCCGGCTCAGGAACATGGGGCGCAAGGGCATCGTGGCGGCGGCGGGCCTCTTTGGACTGTCCCAGCTTATTGCCGCCCTGATGCCCAACCTGCTGCTCTTCACGGCGATGCTGGTAGTGGTGGGCCTCATGACGCTCCTCTTCCTCACCAGCGCCGCCACCGCGGTCCAGCTCGAGGCCGGCCCGGCCATCCGCGGCCGGGTCATGGCGCTGTACCTGCCGCTACTCCTGGGCGGACACGCCTTGGGAGGGCTCCTCGCGGGCTGGCTGACAGAGCAATTCGGAGTGCGCACCGGACTGGTAGTTACAGGCGGGCTGGGCCTGCTGTCCGCCGTTGTCGTGGGCCTGCTGCTGTGGCTGCACGGCAGGCGGTCCCGCACCCTGTAAAAGCGGCGCCGAAGTAAGGCTAGTCAGGACGCAGGGAGGGCGAACGAAGTGGGGGAGGACCCGGCCCAGCGCAAGCCCAGTTCGCTGAAGGTGGCATGCTGCCGGCCGGCGCGTTCCAGCGCGTCCTCAATGTCGACCACCACGGCGTGGGTTGCTTCGCCCTCGCCCTCCCACCGGACGTAGGCGCCGTCGATGGGGGCGGGCGCCGGCGCGGTGCGGATCGCCTCCAGGACCAGCATGAAGGCACCGCTGTCCACCGCCGAGCTGAGCAGGGGAACGCCGTGGTTCCGGTGCGCCAGCAGGTTCTCGGTGAGGTCGTCCCGGCCGAAGGTTTCCTCCGTGCGGCCGGACGCCGTTTCGATGGTGAGGCGGTCCTCGGTGTAGTGGAAGACCGCTGTTCCGGCCGATCCCTGGAGCGTCACGTATGGCTCCACGGACTCGGTGGCGCAGATGGTGAGGGCGCAGGTAATGGGCAGGCCGGATGCGGTGCGGATCCGGATCACGGAGGTGTCGTCCGATTCGATGTCGTTCGCGCGGTACAGCTCAGTTTCCACGGACGCCACATCCGCCGTGGTGCGGGCGCCGGCAATCCGCAGCGCGGTTGCCACTGCGTGGGCCAGGGGATTGGTGGCCACCCCGTCCACAACGTCGATGCCGTTGATGCTGCGCTTTCCCGCCCAGCGTGAGCGCTTGTAGTACGCCTTGTCGCGCACCCAGCGGCCGGTGGCCGAGATGCCCTGCAGGGTGCCGATGGTGCCGGCCGCCACCAGCTCTTCGATGGCCCGGAGGGCGTGCGAGCCGAGGCTTTGGAATCCGATCTGGACGCTCCTGCCGGAGGCGGCGGCGGCGTCGAGGAGTGTAATGTAGTCCGCGAGCGAGGCCACCGGCGGCTTTTCCAGGTAGAGGTCGGCTTCAACGGCCAGCGCGGCGAGTGCCAGCGGGGCGTGGGTTTGGATGGGCGTTGCAACGATGATCACGTCCAGCCCCTGCGTGTCCGCCAGCAGTTCAGCGAGCCCCGGAAAGACAACGGCCGACGCCGGCACGGAGCCGGGTGCCGGCGGCTGCGGGTCGGCTACGGCCACGAGTTCGACGGCGCCTGCCGCCTGGAGGCGTTCAAGGTTGCGGAGGTGGTGGGTGCCAAAGCCATGGACACCCACGAGAGCCACGCGGGCGGGGGCCTCGTCCTTGCCGGCAACGGCTGTGGTAGGCAATTCTCGCGATGCCGGAGCTCCTTCCGGTGCGTCCGGTACGCGGGGGCCAGCTGGCATTCCCATGGTTCTCCATTCCGCCCAAGGGCATGAGTTGTCGGCTTCGAGCCTCCGGCTGCGGCAAACGCTTTCCGCCTTCAAGTGTGCGGCATAGTCCATCCCGCCGTCCAGTGATGTAACGATTCAAAAATGGCGGTTGACCCTGGCCCGTAAGGTGGTCTAGCTTCTGAGAAGCCGACTACCTGCGCCGAACCCATGCACTTGCGCTATCACCTATGGGCCCCAGGGCGGGTTAAGCCGGCCATCTACCACGGCACTTATCCGGCTGCGGGGGAAGCTGTGCTTTGGCGCACCACCAGTTCGGGGGTGAAAACCACGGAGCGGTGGGTGGCGTTTTGCGACTCCACCTCCTCGGACAGCAGTTCGATGGCGGTGCGCCCCAGTGCCTCGGTGGGCTGCCGGATGGAGGAGAGTGGAACCACTGCGGAGGCGGCGAAGTCGATGTCGTCATAGCCGATCAGCGCAACGTCTTCGGGAATCCGAAACGTGTGCGTCATGGTCAGGGACTGCATGACTCCCAGGGCCAGGAGGTCGTTCGCGCAGAAGATGCCCTCCGGCAGATCGTCCCTGCCGCGCTCCACCAGCATGTTGCCCACGCTGCGGCCCGCCAGGACGGTCATGCCCTCCGAGGTCAGCACCTCTAGCGTTGCGCCCGGCTCCTCCTTCACGGCCCGCTCGGCCCCCTGCAGGCGGTCGGCCACTTGGCGGATGGAGGTTGCGCCGCCCACAAAGGCCAGCCGACGGCGGCCGGTGTCCAGCAGGTGCCGCGCTGCCAGGTACCCGCCGGCGTCGTCGTCCACTGCAACGGAACTGAACTTGGTCTCGTCGGCCAGGCGGTCCACCAGGACGGTGGGCACGCCGCGCTCGCGCAGCAGGTCCAGCCTCTCGGTCACGTCGCCCACAGGGGAAATCAGCAGGCCCTGGACCCGTTGCTCCTGGAACAGGTCGATGTAATTGGCTTCCCGGCCGGCGTCGTGGCCGCTGTCGCCCAGCAGCACGGCGCTGCCGTGGAGGGCAGCGGCGTCCTCCGCCGCCCTGACCACCGAGGTGAAGAAGGGGTTGCCGACGTCCAGGACGATCAGCCCCACGGTACGGCTGTGCCCGGCCCGGAGCTGCCTGGCAGCGTCGTTACGGATGAAGCCGAGCTCGTCAATGGCCTTCAAAACCCGTTCCTTGGTGCGCTCGGACACCCGGTCCGGGTAGTTCAGCACATTCGAAACGGTTCCCACCGCCACGCTGGCGTGCGTGGCGACGTCCTTGATGCTGGCTGAGCGGTTCATGGTTCTCCGTGCTGCTGGTCCGCGTGCGCTGCATTCCGGTCCATGAACGGCCAGACCCGAATGCTTGACACCTACTCTGGTTCAAGAGTACTTTGAATCGTAACAATGAAACGATTCAAAGTTTTGCGAGTTCAGGAGAGTTCCAGATGAGGGTGTGCTTCCGCTCTTCGATCAAGCCGGAGTTGGCCGATGAATACAAGCGGCGCCACGCCGCCGTGTGGCCGGAGATGCTCCGCGCGCTGAAGGATGCCGGCTGGAACAACTACTCCCTGTTCCAGGGGGAGGACGGGCTCCTGGTGGGTTACGTGGAGTGCGACGACTTCGACGCCGCCCGGGCACGCATGGCCCTCACCGACGTAAACACCCGCTGGCAAGCGGAAATGGCAACGCTTTTTGCAGACTCCGGCCAGGCGCCCGATGAAGGGTTCCAGGTCCTGGAAGAAGTCTTCAACCTCGACAGCCAGCTTGCGGCAGCAGGAACACCCGCTTTCTGAACCGCCGCAAGCGGCAGCCCCGGCAGCGGGGATGCACCCAACAGACCACAGAACAAGACACCGGGAAGAACCATCATGAATGACGTAGCAACGGCGCTGGGCAGGCTCGGGGAGCTTGCCATCGAGGTCCCTTCGTGGGCCTATGGAAATTCAGGCACGCGGTTCAAGGTGTTCGGCACGCCCGGTACCCCTCGGACCGTGCAGGAGAAGCTGGCCGATGCCGCAAAGGTGCACGAGCTGACGGGCCTGGCTCCCTCGGTGGCGCTGCACATCCCGTGGGACAAGGTGGACGACTACGCCGCGCTGAAGGAATACGCGGCCGGCATGGGTGTGGGTTTGGGAACCATCAACTCCAATACCTTCCAGGATGACGAGTACAAGTTCGGCTCGCTGACCTCGTCCAACGAGGCGGTCCGCCGACGGGCCATCGACCACCACCTGGACTGCATCGAGATCATGCACGCCACCGGCTCGAAGGACCTCAAGATCTGGCTGGCGGACGGCACCAACTACCCGGGCCAGGATGACATGCGCGGACGGCAGGACCGCCTGGCCGAGTCGCTGCAGGAGATCTACGCCGCCCTGGGCGATGAGCAGCGCCTGGTGCTGGAGTACAAGTTCTTCGAGCCGGCTTTCTACCACACCGATGTTCCGGACTGGGGCACCTCCTATGCCCAGACCTTGGCGCTGGGCGAGAAGGCGTTTGTCTGCCTGGACACCGGCCACCACGCCCCGGGCACCAACATCGAGTTCATCGTGATGCAGCTGCTGCGCCTGGGCAAGCTGGGGTCCTTTGACTTCAACTCCCGCTTCTACGCCGACGACGACCTCATTGTGGGTGCTGCGGATCCGTTCCAGCTCTTCCGCATCATGCACGAGGTCATCCGTGGCGGCGGTTACGGCAAGGACTCCGGTGTGGCCCTGATGCTGGACCAGTGCCACAACCTGGAAGAGAAGATTCCGGGCCAGATCCGCTCGGTCCTGAACGTCCAGGAAATGACCGCCCGCGCCCTGCTGGTGGACACCGCCGCCCTGAACGAGGCCCAGCGCGCCGGGGACGTCCTGGCTGCGAACGGCATCTTCAACGATGCCTTCTACACCGACGTCCGGCCTGTGTTGGCCGAGTGGCGTGAATCCCGCGGCCTGCCCGCGGACCCGCTGGCCGCCTTTAAGGCCAGCGGTTACCAAAAGAAGATCAACGAGGACCGCGTGGGCGGCCAGCAAGCCGGATGGGGCGCATAAGAAGCATGAACAAGACTGTTGAAGACCTGATCTCACGCTCCAACCGCCTGGGCGCGGACAAGCGGAACACTAACTTCGCCGGCGGCAACACCTCCGCCAAGGGCACCGAGAAGGACCCGGTCACGGGCGAGGACGTCCAGCTGCTCTGGGTCAAGGGCTCAGGCGGGGACCTGGGCACCCTGAAGGCCGAAAACCTCGCGGTGCTGCGGCTGGACCGGCTGAACGCCCTGAAGAACGCCTACCCCGGTGTTGACCGCGAGGACGAGATGGTGGCGGCCTTCGATTACTGCCTCCACGGTAAGGGCGGCGCAGCCCCCTCGATCGATACCGCCATGCACGGACTGGTGGACGCCGCGCATGTTGACCACCTGCACCCGGATTCCGGCATCGCAATCGCGACGGCGGTGGACGGCGAGGCGCTGACCACCAAGATCTTCGGCAACAAAGTGGTGTGGGTTCCCTGGCGCCGCCCCGGGTTCCAGCTGGGCCTGGACATCGCCGCGATCAAGGACGCCAACCCGCAGGCCGTCGGCACCATCCTTGGCGGCCACGGCATCACCGCCTGGGGCGCCACCAGCGAGGAGGCCGAGCAGAACTCGCTGTGGATCATCGACCAGGCCGAAAAGTACATCCGCGAGAACGGCAAGGCCGAGCCCTTCGGGCCCAAGCTGCCCGGCTACGGTCCGCTGCCCGAGGCCGAGCGCCGTGCCAAGGCCGCGGCCCTGGCACCCGTGATCCGCGGCCTGGCCTCCACGGACAAGCCGCAGCTGGGGCACTTCAGCGATGACGCCGTCGTCCTGGATTTCCTCGAAGCTGCCGAGCACCCGCGCCTGGGCGCCCTGGGCACCTCCTGCCCGGATCACTTCCTCCGCACCAAGGTCAAGCCGCTGATCCTGGACCTGCCCGCCGACGCCTCGGTGGAGGACTCCATCGCCCGGCTGCACGAGCTGCACGCCGACTACCGCGAGGACTACCAGGCCTATTACGACCGCCACGCGGACGAAAACAGCCCGGCGATGCGGGGCGCGGACCCGGCCATCGTGCTGGTCCCGGGCGTGGGTATGTTCTCCTTCGGCGCCAACAAGCAGACCGCCCGGGTTGCCGGTGAGTTCTACATCAACGCCATCAACGTAATGCGCGGCGCCGAGGCCATCTCCACGTACGCGCCGATCAAGGAATCCGAAAAGTTCCGGATTGAGTACTGGGCGCTGGAGGAAGCCAAGCTGGCCCGGATGCCCAAGCCCAAGTCCCACGCCACCCGGATCGCCCTGGTGACCGGTGCGGCGTCGGGAATCGGCAAGGCCATCGCCACCCGCCTCGCCGCGGAAGGCGCCTGCGTGGTCATCGCCGACCTCAACCTTGAGAACGCGCAGAAGGTGGCCGAGGAGCTCGGCGGCTCCGACGTCGCCGTCGGCGTCCAGGCCGACGTGACCGACGAAGCGCAGGTGGCTGCCGCGATCGACGCTGCCGTCCTGGCGTTCGGCGGCGTGGACCTGGTGGTCAACAACGCCGGCCTCTCCATCTCCAAGCCGCTGCTGGAAACCACCGAAAAGGACTGGGACCTGCAGCACAACGTCATGGCCAAGGGCTCGTTCCTGGTGGCCAAGGCCGCTGCCAGGGTGATGATCGCACAGGGCCTGGGCGGGGACATCATCTACATCTCCTCCAAGAACTCCGTGTTCGCGGGCCCGAACAACATCGCGTATTCCGCCACCAAGGCTGACCAGGCCCACCAGGTGCGCCTGCTCGCCGCCGAACTGGGCGAGCACAGCATCCGCGTCAACGGAATCAATCCCGACGGCGTGGTCCGCGGCTCCGGGATCTTCGCCGGCGGCTGGGGTGCCAAGCGCGCAGCGGTCTACGGCGTGGACGAGGAGAAGCTGGGCGAGTACTACGCCCAGCGCACCCTGCTCAAGCGCGAGGTCCTGCCCGAGCACGTGGCCAACGCCGCCGCCGTGCTCACCAGCAACGAACTGTCGCACACCACCGGCCTGCACATCCCCGTGGATGCCGGAGTGGCCGCAGCCTTCCTGCGATGAGCGGGCACATTTCGAATGTCGACGGCGGCAACGTGTTTGCCGCCGTCGACATCGGCGCCTCCTCCGGCCGGGTCATCCTGGGCCGGGTCGGCAACGGCGGTGTGCAGCTCGAGGTGGTCCACCGCTTCCCCAACGGCGTGGTGGAGATCGACGGCGGCCTCCGCTGGGACTTCGACGCCCTCTTCGCCGAGGTGCTTGAAGGGCTCCGGGCGGCGGCCACCACCGCCGCGGCGCAGGGCGAAAAGATTGCCAGCATCGGCATCGACACCTGGGCCGTGGACTACGGGCTGGTCAACACGGCCGGGGAGCTCACGGCCCAGCCGTTCAGCTACCGCGACGACCGCAGCCGCGCCGCCGTCGAACCCGTGCACCGCAAACTGGACCCGGCCCGCCTCTACGGCACCACCGGGCTGCAGTTCCTGCAGTTCAACACCATCTACCAGCTCGCCACCGAGAAGAACCTGGACGGCCTGCAGGCACTGCTCATCCCGGACCTGATCGCCTTCCTCCTCACCGGTGTCCGGCGGACAGAGGCTACCAACGCCTCCACCACGGGACTGTTCGACGCCGTGGCGGGGGAATGGGCCACGGAATTCCTCGCTGCCCTGGACCTGCGGCGGGACTTGTTCCCGCCGCTGATCCAGCCCGGGGAAACCTTCGGAACCCTGCTGCCGGAGATTGCCGGCCAGGTGGGGCTGCCGCAGTACACGACGGTGGTGGCGGTCGGCTCGCACGACACCGCGTCCGCCGTCGCCGCCGTCCCGGCCCAGGAAGAGGACTTCGCCTACATCTCCTCCGGCACCTGGTCCCTGGTGGGGCTCGAGCTCAAGCACCCCGTCCTTACCGAGGCCAGCCGCGCGGCGAACTTCACCAACGAACACGGCGTGGACGGCACCATCCGTTACCTCCGCAACATGGGCGGCCTTTGGCTGCTCAGCGAATGCCAGCGGACCTGGGCATCGGAGGGATTCCATCCCGAGCTTCCGGCGCTGCTCCAGGCTGCCGCGGCGCTGCCGCCGGGCGGACCGCAGATCAACCCGGACGATCCGTACTTTATTGCCCCGGACAACATGCCGGAGCGGATCCGGGCCGCTGTCCGCCGGACGGGCGAGGTGTTACCGGACGATCCGGCGGCCATCACCCGCTGCATCATGGACAGCCTCGCCGCCGGCTATGCCAGGACTATCCGCGACGCCGAGAAGCTCGCGGACAGTGCAGTGGACGTGGTGCACGTGGTGGGCGGCGGCTCGCAGAACCAGTTGCTTTGCCAGCTCACAGCAGATGTGACGGGCCGGAAAGTGGTGGCCGGACCGGTTGAAGCCACCGCCCTGGGCAACGTCCTGGTCCAGGCTCGGGCGGCCGGCGCGGTGACCGGCGGCCTGGCCCAACTGCGCGCCCTGGTGGCGGCCAGCAGCCCGCTCCAGGTCTTCGCCCCGCAGCTCACACGGCTGTAGCAACCCGCCGGCAAACGCCACGGATCCGGCGGTTCCTGTTTCTGCGGACGATTCTGGGGTAAGTTCCTTTCTGCGGCCGTGAGAAAACGGTTTCTGGCGCAGGGACAGGGATACATGAAACAACTGAGCAGGCTCGGCATTGTGGGCTACGGGGCCGGCGACGCCGCCAACAGCATGATTATCAGCACCGCGAACATGTTCCTGCTGGTCTATTACACGGACGTCGGAGGAATTGGTGCCGCTGCCGCCGGGACCCTGCTGGTGGTGGCGCGGGTGTTCAACGCCTTCACGGACATTGCTGCCGGACGCATCGTGGACCGCGTGCACAGCAGGCGGTGGGGCAAATTCCGGCCCTACCTGATGTTCGGCTTCATTCCGCTCCTGCTCAGTGCGGCGGTTTTCCACGTCCCTGACGCGGACCCTGGGGTGAAGCTGCTGTACGCGTACTGCACCTACGGCCTGGTGTGCCTGGCCTACAGCCTGGTGAACGTGCCCTACGGCTGCCTGGTGGGAGCAATGACCCAGGACCCGCGGGAACGGGCCCGGCTGGCCGGGGCCCGGACCATCGGCGGGCTGTCGGTGGGGGCAACGCTTGGCTTCTTCGTTGCCCCGCTGCTCGGCGCAGGCGGGGACATGCAGCAGATCTTCACGGTCATGACGCTGGTTTTCGCGGCTGTGGGGTCAGGGCTGTACGCGTTCACCGGGATTGCCTGCCGGGAACGGATCGCCGGCAGCGTTCCCAGCATTACGCTGCGCCAAAGTGTGGACGCGCTGAAAGCCAATTCCCCGCTGGTGGTCCTCTGCGTCAGTTCGGTGCTGTTCGTCACCGGTGCCAGCGCCACCGGAGCCGCACAGTTCTTCTACCTCCGCGATGTCCTGTCCCGGGTGGACCTGTTTCCGGTCATGGCGGCCGCGCAGGTGGCCATCACCCTGGTGCTCGCCATCGTGATGCCGCGCATCGTGGCCCGGTGGGGCAAGAAAGCTGTTTACGCGGCCGGTGGCTGCACCGGGGCACTGGGTGGCCTGCTGGTCTTCCTGGTTCCGGCAACCCTGCCGTGGCTTGCCGTTGCAGGCATCGTGCTGGCCATGCTGTCGTCCGCGTCGGTGGGCATTGTGACCTGGGCTCTGATTGCCGACACCGTGGAGTATGGCGAGTGGAAGACCGGCGTGCGCGTGCAGGGCATCAACTATGCGCTCCTGGCGGCAACCCGGAAGCTGGGCATGGGCTTCGGCGGGGGAGTGGTGGCCTTCTCCCTGGCCTGGGGCGGCTATGCGTCAGCGGCTGCGGCGCAGTCGGACGCTGCCGTCTTTGCCATCAGGGCCGCCGCGGGACTGCTGCCCGGCGCACTGACCCTGGCAGCAGCGGCAGCAATGTACTGGTACCGCCTCACCGATAAGAGGCACGCGGAGCTGGTGGCAGGCCTTCAGGAATCGCGCTAGCTGGGGTGGAATGTGACGCAGCCGATTTTGCAGTCCTGTCCGGCGGGGTTATGGTCTTTCCCATGACTAACCGTTGGTATGCGTATTTTTCGTTGGCTCTCGAGGGGCCCGCGTCTAACTGACACGCATCCGACCACCTTCAGAGCCAACAGGGCAGAGATCATTCTCTGCCCTTCGCCGTTTCTCCGGCGGGTTCTGAACTGGGCCCGCTCCCCATCTGGAACAGGACCCGAACATGAGCGCCGCAACAGCAACAGCCGCAAAATCCACCTCGAACCTGCGGGTCAGCGAATTCACTGCGCTGCCCGCCCCTTCCGAACTCATCGCAGAACTTCCCCTGGACGCCCGCGTGGCGGACGTCGTCGAACGCGGACGCGATGAAGTCCGCGCCATCATGGACGGCGTTGACGACCGCCTGCTGGTCATCGTGGGCCCCTGCTCCATCCATGACCCCAAAGCAGGGCTGGAATACGCCCGCCGGCTGGTCAGCCAGGCCGAGAAGCACAAGGCAGACCTGCTGATCGTCATGCGGACCTACTTCGAAAAGCCCCGCACCACCGTGGGCTGGAAGGGCCTGATCAACGATCCCCGGCTGGACGGCAGCCACGACATGGTCACCGGCCTGCGGACCGCCCGGCACTTCCTGCAGCAGGTCACAGCCCTGGGGCTGCCCACCGCCACCGAATTCCTCGAGCCCATCAGCCCGCAGTACATGGCGGACCTGATCTCCTGGGGCGCCATCGGGGCGCGCACTACGGAAAGCCAGATCCACCGGCAGCTCGCGTCCGGCCTGTCCATGCCCATCGGCTTCAAGAACGGGACCGACGGCGACCTCCAGGTGGCCATCGATGCCTGCGGTGCATCCGCGGCGCCGCAGGCATTCCTGGGCATCGACGGCGAAGGCCGGGCGGCGCTGGTGGCCACTGCCGGCAACCCGGACACCCATGTGATTCTGCGCGGCGGGCGGAAGGGCCCCAACTACTCTTCAGCCGACGTCGAAGCCGCCTCGGCGAAGCTGGCCGGGAAGCAGCTGAACCCGCGGCTGATCGTGGACGCCAGCCACGCCAACAGCGGCAAGAGCCACCACCGGCAGGCAGAGGTGGCGCTCGAAATCGGCGCACAGCTTGAGGACGGCGGCACCTCCGCCCAGGCCATTGCCGGCGTCATGCTGGAGAGCTTCCTGGTGGGCGGGGCCCAGAACCTGGATGTTGCCGAGCACGCGGCGGCCCGGGACGAGCTGGTGTACGGCCAGAGCGTCACCGACGCCTGCATGGAGTGGGACGTGACCGCGTCGGTCCTGGACCAGTTGGCGGCGTCTGCACGGAAGCGCCGGGCGGTGAAATAGGGGAGCGCACTACTTTCACATCTGCCACAGGAACATCTAGAGTATCTAGGTAGGTGGTTGGTGGATGGCTCAGCATCGGAACACCGCATTGGCATGTACCTGGGGTCACTGTTGTCCATCCGTCAGCAAAGGAATAGGGAAATGTCGGAACAGAACTTCTCCAACGCGAAGTTCCTCACCGTGGCTGAAGTAGCCCAGGTCATGCGCGTCTCCAAAATGACGGTGTACCGCCTGGTGCACTCCGGCGAAATGCCCGCGGTGCGCTTTGGCCGCTCCTACCGGGTCCCCGAGAACGCCGTCGAGCAGTACCTCAAGGGTGCTGTGGTGGAGGGCCACACCGAGACCGCCTGAGGAGGCCTGTCAAAGGCCGCTCCGGATAGGCGGTACCCTGTTAAGGAACGATTTACGTCATTGTAAGAATCTGTCAGTTGTTCAGTTCGTAGCTTCGTCCACGGACCCGTTCCAGCAGGCAGGTACTGCATCTAGTTTGTAAGGAACTTTCGTGGGTTCAGTAATTAAGAAGCGTCGCAAGCGTATGGCCAAGAAGAAGCACCGCAAGCTGCTTCGCAAGACCCGTCACCAGCGCCGCAACAAGAAGTAGCAATACTTCGAACAGCGTGAATGCCCGTCGCCTTCCAGGCGGCGGGCATTTCTTTGCTCCCGGCTACCTAGATGCGCGGGCCGCGGATGCGGGCGAAGCCCTTCCACAGGCCGTAGACCGCCCCGCCGGCGGTGGCTGCCTTGAGGCCGAACGTTGCGGCGCGCCGTCCCGCCCGGAAATCGTAGACGGGCCAGTTGTTGTCGCGGGCGTGGCGGCGGAGCCGGACGTCCGGATTAATCGCAACGGGATGGCCCACCAGCGAGAGTAGTGGGATGTCGTTATAGGAATCGCTGTAGGCCCAGCAGCGCTTGAGGTCCAGGTCCTCGGCGTCGGCGATGGCCCGGACTGCCACGGCCTTGGCGGACCCGTGCAGGATGTCGCCCACCAGGCGGCCGGTGTACATGCCCTCCGATATTTCGCCCACAGTGCCAAGCGCGCCGGTGAGGCCCAGGCGGGTGGAAATTACCGTTGCCACCTCGATGGGGGTGGCCGTGACCAGCCAGACACGGCGGCCCACCCGCAGGTGTTGCTCTGCCAGCGCCTTGGCTCCGGGCCAGATCCGTGACGCGATCATCTCGTCGTACACTTCCTCGCCCAATGCCTTGATGTCATCGACGGTGATGCCGGCGGCCAGGGTCAGGGCGGAATCACGGACGGCATGGACGTCGTCGATATTCTCGCCCCGGGCCATGAACTTCAACTGCTTCCACGCGAAGCCGGCGGCCTGGGCCATGGTGAAGGCGCCGCGCTGGTGCATCTTGCGCGCCACGTGGAACAGGCTGGCCCCGCGCATGAGCGTGTTGTCCACGTCGAAGAAGGCCGCCTCGCCCGGTTGTGGCGCAGCAACCGGCTTGGTGACTACGGCAACGTACTTCTCCTCGGGCATGGACTCGAGTCTAGTCAATCCAATAGGACGAAGCCGTCGGCGTGCCCGGCACCGCGAACGGGGCTACGGTTAACCCATGGCCATCCCCCGCGTCGTCCTCCTTACCAAAGCCAACTGCCACCTTTGTGAGGAAGCGCGCGACGCCGTTGCGCGGGTCACCGCCTCGCTGGGCCTTGAGTGGACGGAAGAGTTGGTGGACCAGCAGCCGGAGCTGCGGGAACGCTACGGGGAGGAGATACCGGTGGTGCTGGTGGACGGGGTGCAGCGCGACTTCTGGAAGATCGACGAAGCCCGCCTGGAACGCGTCCTCCAGCGCGCCATGGCGCAGTAACGGGGGAGCGTTGCGGTTCATTGCACCTGCTTTGTGGGCACCGGCGGGAGGGCTCTAGAGTGGAGTCACAACGCGACTCAAGGGAGGGGCTGGTGACTTCGCTGGACTCGACTCCCAAGGCTGTCCCGGATCTTCCGGGCGCCGCGGGCACCCCGGCCAAACAGATTCCGCCCGCAGCCGTGGCCCGGCTGACGCTCTACCTGCGCGCCCTGAACACCCTGCTTGCCGACGGAGTGGAGCGCGTCTCCTCCGAGTCCCTCGCCGAAGCCTCAGGCGTCAGCTCCTCCACACTGCGCAAGGACCTGTCCCATGTGGGCTCCTACGGCACCCGCGGAGTGGGTTACGAGGTGCAGTACCTCAGCCGTCATATCGCGGCTGCCCTTGGCCTCACCCACGACTGGAAAGTGGCGATAGTCGGCGCCGGCAACCTGGGCAAGGCCCTGGCACGCTACGGTGGCTTCGAATCCCGCGGGTTCGACGTCGTGGCCATTTTTGACGCGGACCCGATGGTGGTGGGCAACGAAGTGGGATGGCTGCGCGTCAGCGATGTTGCGGACCTGGAAAAGGTCCTGCACCGCACCGGAGCCAACATGGTGGTGCTGGCGCTCCCGGCGGCGGTGGCCCAGGACGTATGCGACAGGGTGGTGGCCGCCGGCGTGCACAGCGTGCTGAGCTTCGCCCCTGTCATGCTGCAGGTTCCCGAAGGGGTCAATCTGCGCAAGGTGGACATGGCCACCGAACTGCAGATCCTGGCCTACCACGCGCAGCGGGCGCAGGCTCCGGGGCAGACTGCCTAGGTACAGAAAACGGCCCGGGATGCATTGCGCTTCCCGGGCCGCTTTCGTTAGCAGGTATTACCGGCCGTACGGGTTTCCAAAGCCGCCGCCGTACGGGTTGGTGAACGGCTGCTGCTTCCGGAAATAGGGAGCAGCAGCGGGCAGGTACAGCAGCACGATGGCGGCGATCCCCAGCAGGGTGCCCAGGGTTCCGATAGTGGGCGGACCGAACAGCCCGAAGATGGACAGGGCCGCGAACACCGTGCCCAGGATGCGGGCCCAGTTCTTGCCCTTGCGGACGAAGAAGGCCACCAGCAGGTACAGGCCTGCGCCGATGATGGCGAACACCACCAGGGTGCCGGCGATGATGCCCTTGATGTCCTCGTACGTGACTCCCGTGGCGCCGCCGGCTTCCATCTGGTCCTCGAAGGTCTGGCGGAACAGCGGGTCATCCAGCTGGGTAAGGCCCGTCAGCAGGGAGACCACGAAGATTACCGCGGACGCAATCAGCAGCCAGAAGGAAATGTTGACGAGCTGGGGCACGCCATTGGCGCCGGAAGGCTGCGGCTGCTCCGACGGGTACTGGGCGTACGGGGACTGGCCGTAGGACGACTGGCCGAACGGCTGCTGGCCGTAGCCGGGAGCCTGCGGCGGGTTCTGCCCGTACTGCGGTGCGTTTTGTCCGTACTGCGGCGCCGACGGCGGCTGGGAACCATACTGCGGCGCGTTCTGCCCGTACTGCGGCGGGTTTTGGCCGTACTGTGGAGCGTTTTCGCCGTAGCGGGGCTGGCTGCCGGGCTGGTTTCCGGACTGGTCATCGTTGGGTACGGGCGGCGGGACGGGAGGAGTGCTCATGAGCGGTCCTTCTGCAGGTCGGATTCCAGGGAGGCTGCCGGGAGCGGTCCTGCGCCGACCCCCAGCAAGGCTTAAGTCCACCGTACCCCCGGGCTGCCGCCTTGTGGGTCATTCTGGCGAGGTATTCCGCCCGGTGGCGGCGGCGAACCAGGCCTGCGCATTCGGCAGCCACATCAGTACTGATGCCGCCAGGCTGACCAGGAAGGCTGTCCAGTTTCCTGCACCCTGCCCAATGCCCGATGCCGTATTAACTCCGGCCAGGACGAGGGTGATCCCGGCAAGCACCGTCAGGGCCACCCGCGCCCAGTTCCGGCCGGCTTTCATCTTGACCGCGAAAACCATCTGCGCGGCCCCAACGGCGGCGGCCAGCAGCATCAGGGCGACGACGGCTGCAGCGGCCGCGGGCGCGGCGGCAAACAGCACCAGGGATGCCAGCATCCCCAGGAGCCCGCCCATCACGGCAAGGACCCCGCCCACGAACCAGATCCAGAATGAGACCTTGATTTCGACGGGCCGGCCGGCGACGGAAAATAGCGCCCCCAAGCCGCCCTGCGGCAGGCGGGAAGAGTTGGTCATGGCGTTCACTGTAGTCCTGCCCGGCGGCGTCGCGGCCAGGCTCGGTAGGCAGGGACTGCTCCCCGTGCAAGGGGCGACGGCTTCACTGCGCAGGCCGGGGCGACGAACGCCATTAAGACGGAAACCTCCGGCACCGGGCCATTGGCCAGTGCCGGAGGTGGTTCCGGGGCTGCTTACGCGGCGGGAGCGATGAAGGCCAGTTCCAGGTTGATGGCAACCTTGTCGCTGACCAGGACACCGCCGGTTTCCAGGACGGCGTTCCAGGTGAGGCCGAAGTCCTTGCGGCTGATGGTGGTCTCGGCGGAAACACCGGCGCGGGTGTTGCCGAACGGATCAACGGCTACGCCGTTGAATTCGGTCTCCAGTGTCACCGGGCGGGTGACGCCCTTGATGGTGAGGTCGCCGTTCAGTTCGTAGCTGTTGCCCTTGGCGACCAGGCCGTTGGAGACGAAGGAGATTTCCGGGAACTTCTCCACGTCGAAGAAGTCCTCACCCTTGACGTGGCCGTCACGGTTCGCGTCGCCGGAGTCGAAGCTGGCGGTGTTGATGGTGGCCTCGATCCTGGCCTCGGCCACATCCTCCGCGAGCTGCAGGGTGGCGGCGGCTTCGGTGAACTGGCCGCGGACCTTGCTGATGCCTGCGTGGCGGACGGTGAAGCCGATCTCGCTGTGGGAGTTGTCGAGGGTCCAGGTGCCGGTGGTGATGTCTGCGGGAAGTGCCATGGTGATGCTCCTTGATTCTTGCGTGCCGGGGTGACGGTTGCGTTGAACCTTCATCTGTTGAAGCCTCAACTATCTTGCTGCATCCAGTATAAACATGCATTTGCATCTTTTGTTCCCGGCCTCGGAACATTTCTTCAAAAACTTCAGTTCTACTCTTTGTAGAAAGCATGTGCGGAAGATTTCGGATCGCACGCCATCTTTGAGAAACTGGTAAACATGCCCCAAGCCACTGTCCATCTGCTCCGCCATGGCGAAGTCCACAATCCGGACGGCGTCCTGTATGGAAGGCTGCCCGAATTCCACCTGTCCGAACTCGGGCGGGAGATGGCCCGCATGCTCGCCGAGCACTTTCGGCAGCGCGTGGAAAACGGTGCCCGGATCACCTACCTGGCCGCTTCGCCGCTGGACCGGGCCCAGGAAACGGCGGCTCCCACCGCGGAGGCGCTGCGCCTGCATATCCACACCGATGAGCGGATCATCGAGGCCGAAAACTATTTCGAGGGCATGAAGGTCAGCAAGGCCGAGTTGCGCCGGCCCAGGCACTGGCCCCGGCTGGTCAACCCCCTGCGCCCGTCCTGGGGCGAGCCGTACAAGCAGCAGGCCTCGCGGGTGATGGCGGCAGTCCAGGAAGCCCGTCTTCACGCCATCGAACTGGCGGACGGCGATTTCGGCGTGTCCGGCCCCGAGGCAATCATGGTCAGCCACCAGCTTCCCATCTGGGCAACCCGCCTCAACGCCGAGGGCAAGCCGCTGTGGCATGACCCGCGGAAGCGCGAATGCACCCTGACATCCATCACGTCGCTGGTGTTCGACGACGACGGCACGCTCCTGCGCGTCCAGTACAGCGAACCAGCGGCGTCCCTTCTTCCCGGTGCCGCCAGCACCCCTGGAGCCTAGTAGTGACCGACAGCAATTTCAGGAACACCCCGGCAGGCAAAGGGCCCGTCAGTTCCCGCCGCAGCGTCCTCGCTGCCGGTGGCCTGGCCCTGACCGCCCTGACCGTGGGCCTGTCCGGTTGCGCCCAGGAGGACGCCCTGGCGCAGCAGGCGAAGGCCGGGGACAACAAGAACTATGTGGCCGGGGACGGTTCCGTCACGGAGTTCGCCGCGGCGGACCGCAAATCGGCCGTCCAGATCAACGGCACGCTCTTCAACGGCACGGCAGTGGCACCGGCTGATTTCCAGGGCAAGGTGACGGTATTGAACTTCTGGTTCGCCGCCTGCGCCCCGTGCCGGGTTGAAGCGCCCATCCTGGAGGAGCTCCACCAGGAGTTCAAGGACCAGGGCGTGCAGTTCTTCGGCGTCAACCTCCGCGACGAGAAGGCCACCGCCGAGGCGTTCGACAAGACGTTCAACCTGACCTATCCCAGCTTCGACGACAAGGACGGCGGGGTCCTGCTCGCCGTGTCCGGACTGGTCCCGCCGGGGGCCGTACCCACCACGCTGGTGTTGGACAAGGAGGGGCGCGTGGCGTCCCGCGTCCTGGGGGAGATCCAAAAGGGCACCCTCAAGGCCCTCATCACCGCAGCCGTGGCAGAGTAGCGGACCCGTGAACAGTCCCTTCGCCGAAGCCATCCTGAGCGGCTCGCTGCTCCTGGCCATTCCCGTGGCCCTGCTCGCGGGACTGGTTTCCTTCCTTTCGCCCTGCGTCCTGCCCCTGGTCCCCGGCTACCTGGGCTACGTCACGGGCCTCAGCGGCGTGGACCTGCAGAAACAGAAGCGTGGCCGCATGCTGGTGGGCATCGGGCTGTTCGTCCTGGGCTTCTCCGTGATCTTCGTGCTCCTGGGCGGTGCTTTCGGCCAGTTGGGAACCCTCATCACCGGCTCCCAGAATGCCTGGATCACCCAGCTGCTTGGCCTCCTGGTGATCGTCATGGGCGTGGTGTTCATGGGCGGTTTCAGCTGGCTGCAGCGCGATGCGAAAATCCATGCCAAGCCGCCGGCAGGCCTGTGGGGCGCGCCGCTGCTGGGCCTGACCTTCGGGCTGGGGTGGGCGCCCTGCATCGGCCCCACCTACTCCGCCGTGCAGCTGCTGAGCCTCTCCGGCGGTTCCTCCGCCGCCAAGGGTGCGTTCCTTGCCTTCGTCTACAGCCTGGGGCTGGGCATCCCGTTCCTGCTGATCGCCCTCGCCCTGCGCCGCGGCATGGGCGTGATGGCGTTCTTCCGCAAGCACCGCCTGGCCATCCAGCGCATCGGCGGCGGCATCCTGGTGGTCCTGGGCCTGCTGATGGCCACCGGGGTGTGGGGAGCCTGGGTGACTGAGTTGCAGTACTGGTTCCAAACCGACGTGAAGTTGCCAATCTGATGAGCGAGCGTGTGAACGTAGAGAAGAAGTCCCCAGCCGAGGCAGGCGGCAACGAGCCCGGCGCCAAAGTGCTGGAGGCCAAGGCCGGCGCCGCGCTGCCCGCCCTGGGCCCCAAGGAAATGCTGCGCTGGGCGTGGACCCAGCTGACCAGCATGCGGACGGCCCTGTTCCTGCTGCTGCTCCTGGCTGTCGCTGCGGTCCCGGGCTCGCTCTTCCCGCAGCGCCCGGCCAACCCGGCCGTGGTGACCCAGTACATCAAGGACAACCCGGACTACGGCAAGCTGCTGGACTCCCTCCAGCTCTACGACGTGTATTCCTCGGCATGGTTCTCTGCCATCTACCTGCTGCTGTTCATCTCCCTCATCGGCTGCGTGGTGCCCCGCGCCATCGCCCATTACAAGGCGATGCGCTCCCAGCCGCCGCGCACCCCCAAGCGACTCTCCCGCCTGCCCGAGTACGGCACACTGGTCATTCCCGCCTCCGCGGGAATCCCGGCGTCGGACGCCATCCATGGTGCCGCCGGGCTGCTGCGGAAGCGCGGCTACCGCGTTGAAGTGAGGGACGACGACGGCGCGCGGCCGTCTTTGGGTGCCGAACGCGGCTTCCTGAAGGAAGTGGGCAACCTCGTCTTCCATACCTCCCTGATCGGCGTGCTGGTTTCGGTGGCAATTGGAGGACTGTTCGGCTACAGCGGCCAGCGGATCCTCGTGGAGGGCGACACCTTCGTCAACACCCTGGTGGGCTACGACCAGTTCAACCCGGGCACCAACTTCCAGTCCAGCCAGCTGCAGCCGTACTCCATCCAGCTGGACAAGTTCGACATCACCTTCGACCGGGAGTCCCAGGGCAAGTTCGGCCAGCCCATCGACTTCGCCGCCGCCGTGACCACCCGGGAAAACCCGGACGCGCCCGCCAAGCAGGAGACCCTGAAGGTGAACGACCCCGTCACCCTGGGCGGCACCAGCATCTACCTCACCGGCAACGGGTACGCGCCTGTGGTGACCATCCGGGACGGGGAGGGCAACATCGCCATGCAGGGGCCCGTGGTGGCCAAGCTGCAGGGGGATAATTACTACTCGTCCGTGGTCATCAAGGTCCCCGATGCAAAGCCGGACCAGCTGGGCTTCGCAGGCTTCTTCCTCCCCACCGCGTTCGTCACGGATGAGGGCGTGTCCTTCAGCGGGGACCCGGAGCTCTTCAACCCGCAGCTGACCCTGAACTCCTACTTCGGAGACCTTGGCCTGGACGACGGCGCTCCGCAGAACGTCTTCGAGCTGGACGTGGAGGACCTGACGCCGCTGAACGCCCGCAACCTTGACGCCGGCGGCATCACCCTGGCGCCCGGAACCTCCCACACCCTGCCGGACGGCAAGGGCAGCATCAGCTTCGACGGCGTGAAGCGCTACATCGGCGTGGACATCCACCACAATCCCGGCCAGCTGTACGCCCTGATTTTTGCGCTGCTCGCAGTTGCCGGCCTGATCCTCTCCCTGTACGTCAACCGCCGCCGGGCCTGGGTGCGCACCGGCACCCACGAAGACGGCCGGACCATGGTGGAGTACGGGCTCCTGGCCCGCGGCGAGGACCACCGCCTGGCCGCCGAGGCTGCCACCCTCCGCAAGCTGTTCTCCACCGAATGGCGGCTGCCAGGGGACGCGCCTGCCGAACCTTCTTCCGTAACCACCCCAGCAGGCCCCTCCGGGCCCGAAAAGGACCAGTAATGCCGTTCGGAATCAACGAGACCATGGGCCAGTACAGCGAGCTCTTCATGCTGCTGGCGGCGGGCACCTACACGGTTGCCTTCATCGCCTTCGCCTGGGACCTCGCCAAGAGCAGCAAGGCGCTGCGGGCCATCGACCTTAAGGCCGCGCAGGCTGAAGAAGCAGTCAAAGTTCCGGTAGCAGCCGGGGCAGGGGCAGAGTCCTCAGCTGCCGGATCCCGTCCTGATGAGGCTCGCCTTGGCGGGCCGGCAGGCCGGGCCGAGCGGCCGTCGTCGTCCACGGCCAAAGCGGCCGGGGCCGGGGGAGTGGTCACGGCCGACGCCGACATGAAGTACGCGGCCGAGCGCCGCGCTCCCGCGCGGGTAGCGGTGGCCCTGACCGTCCTCGGTGCGCTGATCCACGGGGCGGGCGTGGTGACCCGGGCGCTCGGCGCCGGGCGCGTGCCGTGGGGCAACATGTACGAGTTCCTGACCACCGGCGCGTTCGTGGCGATTGCCGTGTTCCTCCTGGTCCTGGTCCGGCGGGACCTCCGGTTCCTGGGAACGTTCGTGGTGGGCCTGGCCATCATCATGCTGGTGGCTGCCTCTGTGGCCTACTGGACACCGGTCGGGCACCTGGTGCCCGCCCTGCAGAGCTACTGGCTGATCATCCACGTCTCCATCGCCGTGCTCTCATCAGCGCTGTTCACGCTGACCTTCGCCATGTCCGCCCTGCAGCTGGTCCAGTCGCACCGGCAGAAGACGGTGGCTGCGGGCGGCGCGGACAAGCTCGGCTTCATGCGCCTGGTGCCCTCCGCGCTCAGCCTGGAGAACCTGTCGTACCGGATCAACGCCATCGCGTTCATCGGCTGGACCTTCACGCTGATGTTCGGCGCCATCTGGGCGGAGAAGGCCTGGGGACGCTTCTGGGGCTGGGACACCAAGGAAGTCTGGACGTTCGTCATCTGGGTGGTCTACGCCGGCTACCTGCACGCACGGGCCACCCGCGGCTGGACCGGCAACAGGGCGGCCTGGCTCTCGATCGTGGGCTACCTCTGCGTGATCTTCAACTTCACCATCGTGAACCAGTTCTTCAACGGCCTCCACTCCTACTCGGGCCTCTGAGCAGGGGATTCTCGGGAAAGCCCGGGGTGGCCCGGGCAAATAACAAATCGATGTAGCAATGGGGGTGTTCCCGGTCCGCCGGTGATGCTACGTTGGTGACGTTCGCCCGTGATGAAGTTTGCAGGCGAAACGCAAGTTTGCCTGAGGTACCCCATGAGCTACGTTCTCGCCATTGATGTCGGGACCAGTTTCACGGCAGCCGCCGTTGTCCGTTTTCAGCAGGGGATCAAACCCATTCCGGAGTGCCTTCCGCTGGGTCTTCGCGGGTCTGCCGTGCCATCCGTGGTGTACTACCCGGAGGAGGGCCCCATCCTGGTGGGGGAGGCGGCAGAGCGCCGCGGCCTCGATTCCCCCGGCCGCGTGGTGCGGGAGTTCAAGCGCCGGATTGGCGATTCCGTGCCGATTTCCGTGGGCACGTTGTCCCTTCCGCCTGAAGACGTCTTCGCCACCATGGCCCGCTGGGTGGCGGACCGGGCAGCGGAACGGGAGGGGGAGCCGCCGTCGGAAGTCATCCTGACCCACCCCGCCGCCTGGGGCAGCCACCGCACGTCCGTGGTCCGGGACGCCCTGGCCGCCCACGGCCTGCCAAACGTCACGCTGCTGACTGAGCCCGAAGCGGCTGCGCTGCACTACGCATCGCAGGTCCGGGTGGAGGACGGCAGCACGGTGGCCGTCTACGACCTCGGTGGCGGGACCTTCGATACCGCTGTCCTCCGCAAAACCGGCAGTAACCGGTTCGAGGTGCTGGGACGGCCGGAAGGTATTGAGGACCTCGGCGGCGCCGACTTTGATGCCGCAGTATTCCGCTTCGTGGCCGGAAACACCGGCGAAGCCATGGCCGGCCTGGACGCCGAAGACCCGAATGTGCTCGCGGCGCTGGCCCGGCTGCGGCGGGAATGCGTGGAAGCCAAGGAAGCCCTGTCCTCGGACAGCGAGGCCAGCATCTCCGTGCTCCTGCCTGGCCTCCAGCAGCAGGTCCGCCTGGTCCGGTTCGAGTTCGAGGCACTGATCGAGGAGCCGGTCCGCGATACCGTTGACGCCTTGGAACAGTCGCTGGCGCAGCTGGAGCTGGAACCTGCAGACCTCACCGCGGTCCTGCTCATCGGCGGTTCCTCCCGGATCCCGCTGGTGGCCCAGCTGGTCTCCGAACAGCTGGACCGGCCCATCGCCGTCGATGCCGATCCCAAATCCTCCATCTGCCTCGGGGCCGCCGTGTCCGCGGTACTGGCACTGCCGGAGGTTGCTCCCGCGGCGGCCGCGGAGCCGGAAGCCGCTGCCGCGGATTCCGCCGCAGAGGGCGCTCATCTGCCGGTCCGGCCGGCCAGCTGGTCCCGGAAGGGCCCGGCGGGTGCCACTGCCGCCCACGGTCCCGGACACGGACACCACGGCGGGGCGCATGCTCCGAAGCCGACAGTACGGCTGACCGCCATCGCAGCCGCCGCCGCCATGCTCACCGTCTTCACGGCCACCGCTGCCCAAAGCCCGGAGGGTTTCAACAACCTCGCATCCATCTTCCAGCCGGGTGCAGAAGCCGCACCGGGGGCGAAATCCGACGGCGGATCCGGCGCCGGTGACGGAACCGGGGGAGCCGCGGTCGGGGCCGCTGGCGATGGGGCGGCGCCGCTGGCAGGCATCGAGGCCGGAGTGGAGAAGCCGGCATCGTCGCAGAGCGCCGGCCTCGAGGTCGAGGCGTCGCCTACCAGCAAGCCGTCGGCCTCCGCTGAGAAGAGTCCAGCTGGTGAGCCTTCGGCGGACAGCACGTCGGGGTCCGACTCCGTAACGGGTGCTGCGGCGCCGGGCACCTCCCCGGACACAGTGTCCGGTACCGAAGGTACGACGACGCCCGGCACTACTGATTCTACCGGCACCCCCACGACGGCGCCGGGAACGGTGGATCCGACGACGCCTGGCACGACTGACCCCGCGCCGACTGATCCCGGCACAAGTACTCCGCCGGCGACGGAGGAACCCGCGCCTGTAACCTCCGATCCTCCACCACCTGAAACTTCGGATCCACCACCGCCCGTCACCTCGGAACCGCCGGTTACGGAAGATCCGCAGCCAACGGCAACCGAGGATCCGGCCCCGGTGACGGAACCGGTACAGACCACAACAGAAGCGCCGGCAGTGGAAACTGCCGCTCCGACGGAACCGGGGGCTTAGCATGTTGGGCGATTACACCGGAGCCGAGGAACCGGCACATGCGGAGCCGAACCACCAGGGGCAGCCGGCCCACGCCGCCGAACACATGGCCAGGCAGCTCAAGGGCGAGAACGCGGCCGTACGGGAGCTGCTGCTGGCGTTGTCCGTTGGCTTTACCCTTCCGGGACCGCTGCCTGCCGGCCTGCAGCGCAGGATCGACGGCGGCGAGGTGGACAGCCTGGATGTCCTGGTGCAACGCGCAGAGTCCGCAGGCCTGCTGACCACCGATGGCACGGTTGTGGGACAGGCACAGCATGCGTTGCTGACCGTTGCTCCCACCGCGAAAGTCCATGCGCTCCAGCGCGAACTGGTGGCCGCCTACGCCGCTGCCGGCCAGCCGCTGGGTGATGTGGCACGGGAATTGGCCCGTGGCGGCCTTGCCGATCCACGGGTGGCCCTGGAGCTGGAGCACGCTGCCAACAAGGCCTTGAACCACGATCCAGGGCTGGCCTACCAGCTGTACGGTGAAGCACTGCTGGCCGGTGCCGACGAGATTGCCACCGCCGCGCGGCGTGCCCAGGCCGCGGCGGGCGACGGCGACCTGGACACCGCCACGCGCATTATCGACACCCTCCTGGTTGAGGAGGACCCGCCGGACGTGCGCCGTGGTGCCGATGTCGCAGCCGCCGTCTGGGCCCAGCGCGGGATGCTGGCACGCGGCGCCGACATCTACAGCTGGCTGGGGTCCTCGCGGGTGGGGCAATCGGCGCCCCTCGCCGCCGTCGCCCTGCTTGGCTGCGGCAACCGTGCCGGCGCCGAAGCACTGTTCCGTGCGGACGCGCCGCCGGCCTCGCCCACGCTCCTGGCCACCACGCTCGCCCAGACCGGCAAGGGCCTCCTGGAGTCCCTTGCGGCTGATCCGCACCAGGGCCTCCCCCTCCTGATCCACGCCTCGGATATGCTCAACGCCGCCGGCACGGCGCTTCCCATGCCGGAGACACCCGCCGCGCTGGCCGCACTGGTGGCCCTGCACAGCGGGGAGCCGCATCTGGCCGAAACCGTCTGCCGTTCCGCGGCTGCGGCGGGCCAGGGCGGCAACGGGGCCAAGCCCCGGCTCTTCCTCTTGCAGGCATGGTCGGCGATGATGCAGGACAAACTCGAGGATGCCCGGCTCGCCATCAACGAGGCGTCCAAAACGAACCACTGGCCGCTGGTGCCGCGGGACGAATTCCTGTGCTCGGCACTGGAAGTTGGCCTCGCACGCCGCAACGGCGACGTTCCCGAACTACTCAAGGCCTGGGAACGGGCCCGCGAGGCGATGCTGCACACCGCCGTCGATCTTTACAGCCTCCTGCCGTGGGGCGAACTGATGATCGCTGCAGCCCGGCTCCGGGAAACCCGCCGGGTTGTGCACTATTTCGACGAGGCGAACCGGCTGCTCGGCCGCCTCGGTGATCCGCCTCTGTGGGCTGTGCCGTTCCACTGGGCGGCAGTCCAGGCAGCCATGCTCAGCGAGAGCCCGTCGGACCTCGCACCCCATGCCGCAGCACTGGCCCGCGCGGCGAACCACAGCCACCTCGCGGCGGTGCTCGCCACCGCCGGCAAAGCATGGGTTTCCGTCCTGGCCAACAGGTTCAGTCCCGCCGAGGTTGAAGCGGCAGCACGAAGCCTGGGCAGGGTGGGAATGCCCTGGGAGGGTGCCCGGCTGGCTGGCCACGCTGCCGCGAAGGCGGAGGATCGCAAAGACATGGTGCGTCTGCTGTCCTGTGCCCGCGACCTCCATCCGCAGGGCAGCTCCGCGGGCGGGGGAAGCTCCGGCTCGGTCGAATCCGGTACCGCCCCTTCCGAGACGGGAAACGGCATGCATCCCGACGGGACGGGGCTCAGCGAGCGGGAAAAGGAAGTGGCCCGGCTGGTGCTTGAGGGCAAGACCTACCGGGAGATCGGCGAAGCCATCTACATCTCCCCACGAACGGCCGAACACCACATTGCCCGCATGCGCCGGCGCCTCGGAGCGGAGAACCGATCGGACCTGCTGGCCCGGCTGCGCGTAGCCCTGAACTCGGAGAATCCTCCTCTCGAGTGAACCCCTAATGCCCCTAACAGGGGGTGCGGCAGTTCCCCAGCAGGGGGACTGCTGGAAGGGGGAATCGGCCCGATGCCCGGTTCTGCACCCGGACCATACGTTTGATCCAAGCCCGGCAACGAAGCTTGGCGAAATTCAACTCAGAGAAACCAGGGGACCATCAAATGACACTCGCAAACGACCTCGTACAGTTCCTGATGCACCTCTTCGGCGACCGCCAGGCCGCGCAGGACTTCCTGGATGATCCGGAGAAGGTCCTGGAAGACCACGGCCTGGGCCACGTTTGCTCGGCGGATGTTGACGCCGCAATGCCGGTTGTCCTGGACTACGCACCCATCACGGTCAACTCCCGGTTCGACCGCGACTACAACACCGGTGGCAACACCTCCTGGACCCGGGATAACGACGGCGGCAACCACGGCGGTGGCGGCAACCATGGCGGCGGTGGCGGACACGGCGGCGGCGGACATGGTGGCGGCGGCAACCACGGTGGCGACGACCACGCCCATGCTGTCCAGCAGCTGCACCACGTGGTGAACAACTACTCCTACACCTCAACGGTCGATGACCGCGACAACATCGTTGACCAGTCGGTCAACCAGAACATCTGGGCCGACGGCGACGTCAAGCAGTGGTTCGACAACGATTCCGTGATCGCCTCCGGCGACCGTGCCGTTGCTGCCGGCGACGACGCCTACGTCAAGGACTCCAACAACATCGAGGACTCCTACAACACCGACAACTCGACGGACAACTCCACCGACAACTCCATTAAGGCCGGCGGCGACGTTAACATCGGCAACGAGGAAACCGACATCGACGACTCCTTCAACACCGACGTGGACGTGGACGCCGACATCGACGACTCGTTCAACGACAACTCGGACAACTCGGACAACTCCATCGAGGACTCGTTCAACGACAACTCGGATCATTCCGACAACTCCACGGACAACTCGGTTGACGTTGACATCGACGATTCCTTCAACGACGAGAGCGTCGAGATCGACGAGTCCTTCAACGAGGACAAGTCCACGAACACCGACATCGACGTTGACTTCGAGGATTCCTTCAACGACAACTCGACCACGGAGACCAACACCACCGAGGTGGAAATCGAGGATTCATTCCAGGACAACTCCACCGATGTTGATGTCGACGTCGAGGACTCGTTCCAGGACAACTCGCAGACCGCCGTCCTTCAGGACAACATCATTGTCGCCGACAACGAACTCAGCTACTCGGAGGAGACCACCAACACCACCGAGATCGACACGGACATTGAGGTCGAAGACGTGAATGTGGCAGGGGACGACGTAACGCTCTAGGAGGCAACGCTGTAGCACACCGGAATCAGCCCGGCAGGTGAACCCAGAACACCTGCCGGGCTCTTCCCAACCCATCCCACATTCCAAATCGCGGCTCGAGGAAAAGGACACGCTGTGGCAGAAGAAGGACCGGCAAAACCCACTACCCCGGCGACGGCGGCGCAGCTTATCAAATTGGTGGAGCACGGCCTTCAACTGGTCGGCACCGGGGACCGGGCGGACCTCCGGAAGCGCCTGGACCAGACACTGGGCAGGCTCAAGGACCCCAGCATCCGCGTCATCGTGGTGGGCGAGTTCAAGCAGGGAAAGAGCAAACTTATAAACGCCCTGGTCAACGCCCCCGCATGTCCCGTGGATGATGATATTGCCACCTCGGTGCCCACCGTGGTCCGCTACGGCGACCCTGCATCGGCGTCCATCCTGGTTCCCAAAGCTGACAAGGACGGCGCCGACGAGGCCAGTGTGGAACGGCAGCCCATCCCGCTTGCCGACCTCCCGGCCTATGTTTCCGAGCATGGCAACCCGGGAAACAGCAAGAAGCTCGTGGCCGCGGAGGTCTGCCTGCCCCGGAAGATCCTGACCGGCGGGCTTACCGTCATTGACTCCCCGGGCGTTGGCGGGATGGGCTCGTCCCACACCCTGACCACCCTGACCGCGCTGCCCACCGCCGATGCCATGCTGCTGGTGTCGGATGCTTCACAGGAGTACACCGAACCTGAACTGCGTTTCCTCCGCCAGGCCATGCGGATCACCCCCAGCGTTGTGGGTGTCCTGTCCAAGACGGATCTGTACCCGGACTGGCGCCGGGTGGAAGAAACGGACCGTGCCCACCTGGGCAGGGTGGCTCCGGATATTCCGTTGTTCCCCGTGTCCTCAGACCTGCGGCTGGAGGCTGCGCGCCTGCAGGACGGCGAGTTGAACGCCGAATCCGGCTTTCCGGTCCTGATTACGCACCTTCGGAATGAGATCGTCGGAAAGGCCCAGCGCCTGCAGCGCCGTTCCGTCAGCCAAGACCTGCTCTCCGTTACCGAAAACCTTCGGCTCTCACTGCAGTCAGAGCTTGAAGCACTCGAAAACCCCGAGGGCACGCCCCGGATGATCGCTGAACTGGAAATGGCCAGGACCGAGGCGGACGAACTCCGCAAACGCTCGGCGCGGTGGCAGATCACCCTCAACGACGGCATCAGCGACCTCATTGCGGACATGGAATACGACCTAAGGGACCGCCTGCGCCGCATCCAGAGGGAAGCTGAGACTGCCATCGACCAGGGGGACCCGGGACCAAGCTGGAACGAGTTTTCCAAGTGGCTGGAGGAATGCGCCGCCGCCGCCATCTCGGACACCTTTGTGTGGACCAGCGAGCGGGCGCAGTGGCTGGCGGCCCAGGTTGCCGAGCACTTCGCCGCCGAGGAAGTGTCACTGCCGGTCATGCGCGTGTCCGATTCCGGTGACGCGCTGGATCCCGTGGACGCAATGCCGGACATGGACGACGGCCGCATCAACCCGATGCAAAAAGTGCTGATCGGCATGCGCGGCTCCTATGGTGGCGTGCTGATGTTCGGCCTTTTGACCGGCATCTTCGGCATGGCCCTGATCAATCCGCTCTCCGTTGGCGCCGGCCTGCTGCTGGGCCGCAAAGCGTACCGGGAGGACAAGGAGGCGCGGCTCAAGCGACGGCAGGGCGAAGCGAAGGCGCTGGTCAGGCGGCAAATCGACGACGTGACATTCCAGGTGGGCAAGCAGCTCAAGGACCGGCTTCGGCTGGTGCAGCGGTCCATCCGCGACCATTTCACCGAGATCGCGGAAGAACACCACCGCTCCCTGACCGATTCCGTGAGCGCAGCACAGAAGGCTGCCACCACCTATGCGTTGGAAAAGGACGTCCGGATCAAGGACATCAGGGCCGAGCTCAAGAAAGTCGATGCCCTCCACCGGGCGGCGGAGGCGGTCGCTGCCGAGGTGGCAACCGGCGCCCAGAAGCTCACGTCTGTGGGCGCAGGATGACCGGTTCAACCATTGACGGTGCCGCCGGCCTGGTCCAGGAGGCCCTGAAAGTTTACGGCGATGACCCGGTGGCTGCCGGGGTGCTGCGCAATTATGCCCGCAGGCTGGCCGAGCCCTTGCGGATAGCCATCGCCGGGATGGTGAAGGCGGGCAAGTCAACGTTGCTGAATGCCATTATCGGCGAGGAAATCGCGCCCACGGACACGGGCGAATGCACCAGGATCGTCACGTGGTACCGGTACGGGCGCACGCCCCGCATCACCCTCCACCCCCGGGACGGGGAACCCCGCATCCTGCCGCTCAAGCGTGTGGAGGGCCGTCTGGTGTTCGTCCTGGGTGCCGTGCAGGCGGAGGACGTGGAGCGGCTGGACGTGGAGTGGCCGTCGCCCACGCTGCGGAACATGACCCTGATCGATACGCCGGGCATCGCCTCCCTTTCCGAGGACGTGTCTGCCCGGTCCACGAGCTTCCTGACGCCCGGGGACACACCGTCGGAAGCGGACGCGATCATCTACCTGATGCGCCACATGCACGCCTCCGACCTCCGGTTCCTCGAATCCTTTCGGGACACGGAGGCGGGCCGCTCCGGCACCGTCAATGCGCTCGCGGTCCTGTCCCGCGCGGATGAGGTAGGCGCAGGGCGCATTGATTCGCTGCTCTCGGCCGGGGAAATCGCCGAGCGGTACCGGCGGGACCACAACCTGCGGAAGCTGGCCCTGGGCGTGGTCCCCGTGGCCGGCCTCCTTGCCCAGAGCGCCCGCACCATGCGCCAGCAGGACTTTGCCGCCCTGCAACTGCTGGCAGGCCTGGAGCGTGCCGACCGCGAAAAGATGCTGCTCTCTGCCGACCGGTTCGTCCGGTCTGCCGGACCGGACGGCCTGACGGCGGAGGCCCGGGTTTCGCTGTTGTCCAGGTATGGATTGTTCGGTATCCGGCTGGCAGTCGTCCTGCTCCGGAACGGGTTCGACGAACCCACGCCGCTTGCTCATGAACTCGCCCGCCGTAGCGGCCTGGATCCGCTGCTGGAGCTGCTCAACCGCCAGTTCCAGGCGCGCGCGGAGGCGTTGAAGGCCCGGACCGCCCTGGTGGGGGTGGAATCCCTGCTGCGCACCTCCCCCCGCCCGGATACCGGGCAGCTGGCCGCCGCGCTGGAACGGTTGCAGGCCAATGCCCACGAATTCCGGGAACTGCGGCTGCTTGCGACGCTGCGGACTTCAGGCGTGCCTCTCCGCCCGGAACTGGCAGCGGAGGCAGAAGGCCTGATCGGGGGCTGGGGCGCTGCGCCGCACGTCCGGCTGGGGCTGGGCGAGGACGCAAGCCCTGACGACGTGGCGGACGAGGCCCGCCGGTTCCTGGTCCGGTGGCGCTCGGTGGCCGAGAACCCGCTGACTGACCGCGCCGCGCTGGATGCCTGCAGGGTTGTTATCCGCAGTTGTGAGGGAGTGCTGGCGGAAGCATCCACCCGGCAGCGCCAGCCGCTTCGGCACTCCGCCTGAGCGGCCGGCGGTCAGCCGGCGGGGTGGCTCGTCTTGAGCCAGGCGTTCGCTGAGGGCAGGAAGAACATCACCAGCCCGGCCAGGGCCAGGAGCAGTTCGGCGCCCCACAGCAGCAGGACGTAATCGGCGCCGTCACCCTCGGGGACGAGGAACGCGATGGCCACGATCATCACCAGCGCGTGGCCGGCGAGCAGCGGGATGAGGGCCCACCTGGCCCAGCCCTGCCGGCCCAGCACCACGCCCAGCATCGCTGCCTCAAGGAGGATCGCCAGCAGCAAGGCTCCTCCGCTTCCCCAAAAAACGATCCCGGTGGCGGTGGTCACGGCCTCTGCGTCACCGCCCGGCGCCATCTCCTCCACCACTCCGCGCAGCCGTTCCAGGTGCCCGTCGCGGGTGAGGAAGGAACCCACCAGGACGGCCAGGCCCGCCAGGAAGCTGGCAAGCCACAGTGTGCGGCCATGCCTGATGGTGCCCGGGGCCGGCGGGATGACGGCGATGGGGGCAGGTGCGGAATAGGACAGCCCCGGCCGCGGCGGCGGGGCGTGCTGGGTGGGAGGCGGTGCCGGGGGCTGGCCGGGGGCCGAATCGGACGGTTCAGTGGCTTGCCCCTCTGCCGGATAGGCGGTCCCGGATGCATTGGTCCGCAGACGTTCTTCTCCGTCAGGTTGGTGAGCCATAGGTCCTACTTCCGTCCGTCGTTATCGCGTTCGTCGGTTTCGTGCTTGTCCTTGCCGCCATCGTCCTTGGCCTTGGCATCCAGCTCTTCCTTGAGCTTCTTCAGGCGGGCAGCCTCGGCCTCGTTGCGGCGGCGGAGTTCGAGGTTACGGAGGAAGTCGGGGTCGTCGTCCGGGGCGGTGGGGTGCCGGTAGTTCTGCTGCTGCGGGGCGGAACCGCGCGGCCGCCCGATGAGCAGCCAGAGGATGGCGCCCAGGACGGGGAGGACGATCATCACCACGATCCATGCGGGTTTGGAAATTCCCCGGGTAAGCCGGCCGTCCGTGCGGATCACGTCCACGAGGCCATACACGAAGATGACGAGGACTGCCACGGCCAAAGCCACACGGAGGAGCATGCCATCAAGTCTATCGCCCGCAGGGCCGCGGGAGCCCGGGCGGGAGACGGCTAAACTTGAATGTGGCCTTTTTGAAATATTCCCTGATCCGACTTGCCCTCTTCGCACCGCTGTTCGTGCTGTTCACGCTCCTGCAGCTGGGCGTCCTGATGTCCGTGATCTGTGCCGCCCTGATCGCCTTCGCCATCAGCTACCTTTTCTTCCAGAAGCAACGGGACGAGGCTGCCGCAGCCCTGCACCGGCGGTTCTCCGGCAAGGCCAAGCCGCTCCGTTCGGCCAATGAGGTCCAGGACGCCAACGCAGAGGACGCGCTCCTGGACGCTAACCCGGACATCGCCATCAGCAATGACGCGAAGGACCACAAGCCGCGCAGCTAGGGCCTAGAACCCGTGGCTGAGCACCAGGCCCAGTGAGAACAGCAGGCTGTACCCGAGGTTGATGAGGCCGGTCTGCTTCAGCACCGGGATGAGGCTCTTGCGCTTGCGGCCGTTGATCATCAGCCAGGACGGCATCAGGCAGGCCGGTATCAGCAGCAGCACAATCAGCATCCACGGCCGCGCCGGAGCCAGGATGACCACCAGCAGGATGGCCACGGCCAGCATCAGCACGTAGCTTTCCCGGGCATGCTTGTCGCCCAGCCGCACGGCCAGGGTCTTCTTGCCCACCTGCATGTCCGTGGGGATGTCCCGCACATTGTTGGCCATCAGCAGGGCCGTGGCGATGAGCCCGGTGCCGATGGCGCCGATGATGGCGGGCAGGTTTATCTGCCCTGCCTGGGTGTAGGTGGTGCCGAGCGTCGCCACCAGGCCGAAGAACACGAACACGAACACGTCGCCCAGGCCCATGTAGCCGTAGGGGTTCTTGCCGCCCGTGTAGCCCCAGGCAGCCATGACGCAGCCCAGTCCCACCAGGATCAGCCACCAGCTCTGGGTGATGATCACCAGGACCAGCCCGAACACCATCGCCGCAGCAAAGGTCCCGAACGCGGCTCGCTTCACGTGCTCCGGCTTGGCCACGCCGGAACCGACCAGGCGCAGCGGGCCCACCCGGTCATCGTCCGTCCCGCGGATGCCGTCGGAGTAGTCGTTGGCGAAGTTCACGCCCACCTGCAGCAGCAGGGCCACCAGCGCAGCGAGGATGGCGTTGAACAGGAGGAACGAATCCATCTCGTAGGCGGCAGCGGAGCCTATAAGTACCGGCGCTATCGCGGCGGGCAGGGTTCGCAGTCGCGCGCCTTGGATCCATTGTGCGGCTGTGGCCACGGTTAGTACCTCGTATTGAATCGGGAGTCCGGCGGGGCGGAAAGCACGCACCCGCCGCTTTGGTGCAGGTCCACTCTACTTTCCCTGGTGCAGGGCGCTGAGTTCGGCGGTCATGGCAACCCGGTCGGGTTTGCCGTTGGGCAGCATCAGCAGGGCGGAGGCGGCCAGCACGGTTTTGGGCGCCAGCACCCCCAACCTGCGGTGCCATTCCTGTTCAAGCACGACGGCGCGTTCCCCCGGTGCGGCGACCGAACCGGCGGCACCCGGGGCGGCGGGTTCGTCCGCGAGGGCAACATACGCGGCCACGGCCTGGCCCCACTCCGCGGAGGGGACGCCGGCCACGAACGCGGCCGTGACGCCGTCGGACTTTTCCAGTTCCTCCTGCACGTGCCGAGCGGAGACTTTCATGCCGCCGGTGATGATCACGTCGTCCATCCTGCCCAGCACGGTGAGCCGGCCGTCGTCGTCAATGCTGCCGAGGTCGTTGGTGCGGTACCACCGCACGCCGTCCTCCTCGAAGAAGGTGCCGGACTCCTGGTCCGGCGCCTCAAGGTAGCCGGCGGTGATGGTGTCGCCGCCCAGCAGGATGCGGCCGTCCCCGTCCACCCGGACGGAGACGCCTTCCAGGGGGTAGCCGTTGTAGATGCAGCCGCCGGAGGACTCCGCGGACCCGTAGGTGGTGACAACGCGTACGCCGGCGTCCCGGGCAGCGTCCAGCAGGGACTCAGGCGCCGGACCCCCGCCCAGGAGGACGGCGTTGAACCGGCGGAGCACCGCCAGGGTTTCGGGTGACGGGTCATCAAGGAGCCGCTGCAGCTGGGTGGGGACCAGTGAGGTAAAGCGGATCTTGTCCGTCAGCTCCAGTGCCGCGGCTGTGAAAGCCTCCGGCGTGAACCCGCCGGACATGTCCATAACCCAGGGGCGCGTGCCGGCGAACAGCGAACGCACCAGCACCTGGATGCCTGCCACGTACTGCACCGGCAGGGCCAGCAGCCACTGCCCTTCACCCTTCAGCGCCAGCGCCGTGGCCATGGAGGACGCGGCTAGCGATTCCACGGTGAGGACCGTCGCCTTGGGCGTTCCGGTGGATCCGGAGGTGCGGACCACGGCCACCGCATCGTCGCAGCCAGGCGTTTCAACGTGGCCCACCACCAGGGAGCCGTCCCCGGCGATGGAAAGTTCGACGGCGGGGCCCTCGCCATGGAGGGCGGCCGCCAGGGCCTTCAGGGCCGGTTCGATGTTGAGGGGACCGCTGCTCATTGCCGCGCCTGCCTTAGAAGTAGTGCGGGAAGGAGGACCAGTCCGGGTCGCGTTTTTGCAGGAAGGCTTCCTTGCCCTCCACCGCCTCGTCCGTCATGTATGCCAGCCGGGTGGCTTCACCGGCGAACACCTGCTGGCCGGCCAGGCCGTCGTCGGCAAGGTTGAAGGCGAACTTCAGCATCCGGATGGCCTGCGGCGACTGGCGGGCGATGTCAGCCGCGTACTCCAGGGCCACCTCCTCGAGGCGTTCATGGTCCACGGCCTCGTTCACGGCGCCCATCCGGACCATGTCCTCAGCGGAATATTCGCGGGCCAGGAAGAAGATCTCCCGGGCGGCCTTCTGCCCGATCTGGCGGGCCAGGAGCGCGGAGCCGTAACCGGCGTCGAAGCTTCCCACGGTGGCATCGGTCTGCTTGAACTTGCCGTGCTGGCGGGAGGCGATGGTGAGGTCCGCCACCACGTGCAGCGAGTGTCCGCCGCCTGCCGCCCAGCCGTTGACGACGGCGATGACCACCTTGGGCATGGTCCGCATCAGCCGCTGGACTTCCAGGATGTGGAGCCGGCCGGCCCTGGCGGGGTCGATGGTTTCGTGGGTCTCGCCGTCGGCGTATTTATAGCCGTCCCGGCCGCGGATCCGCTGGTCACCGCCGGAGCAGAACGAGTGGCCGCCGTCCTTTGGGGAGGGGCCGTTGCCCGTGAGCAGGACGGTGGCCACGTCCGGGGTCATCCGCGCGTGGTCCATGGCGCGGTACAGCTCATCCACGGTGCCCGGCCGGAATGCGTTGCGGACTTCGGGCCGGTTGAAGGCGATCCGGACCGTCGGCAGGTCACGTACCCAGCCGCCGTCGGAATCCCGCTCCACCTGGCGGTGGTAGGTCATGTCCTGGAAGTCTTCAAAGCCGGACACCACGCGCCAGCGGGTGGGATCGAAGACGTCGGACACCGGGGCGGGGATCTGGTTGCTCACCGTCCAAGTGTAGTAATCAGGCTTCGCTGATGCAGAACCCGTTTGCCCACCGGGGTGCCAAAAGCGCGGTCCTGACGGTCCGTACCGGCACCTAGGCCGGAACGCCCTGCTGGAGCTGGTCGTACAGCTCCGGCGGGATGGCGTAGAGAAAGACGACGGCCAGTAGGTTCTTGGCGGCATGGACGAAGTAGGAGAACATCAGGTTTTTCCCGGTCCAGACGTAGACGAACACCAGGGTGGCGCCCATCGCCAGGTATGGGAGCAGCACCGTCAGTGTGATGGTCCCCTGACTCATCATGTGCATGACCGCGAACAGGGACACGGACAGCGCACAGCAGACCCAGATGTTGACACGGCGGCTGAGCTTGCCGATCAGCAGGTGCCGGAAGATGTACTCCTCGACAAAGGGCCCTACAAGCACCAACAGCGGAACCATGAGCCAGGCAGGAACCTGCTGGATCAGCGACTGCACACCCGCTTGGTTTGCTGACGTCTGTACTTCTCCACCAACAGTCACTACCAGCGCCGTGAAGACCATCATGGCGACCACTGCCGCTGGAATCATTAGCAGGGTGAACCATGGCCGGGTGGCAAGGACCCGGAGGTCCCTGCTTGCGACCCGCCGGGCCGCCACAACCGCTACGATCCCCACCGAACCAAACCACAACAGGTTTGCCGCGTAGGATACGGCCGCCGGGGAGGGGGCAACCTGGCGCAGGAAGGGGGCCAGAAGGCCACCCCCGAATGCAAAGAATCCGGCGATCGCCACGAAAAGCCCTACTGCGGTGAAGTCCAGGGGAGTAAACCGGTACAGCTGTGGCTGCGGAGCAGGTGGAATGCGATGGGCGGTTGCCATGGTTTCAGCCTATCCCGGGGCAGGGCAGGGTGCGTTGCCCGCGGAAACCTGCTTCGCGTAAAATGTTCGGTATGCCTAAATTTACGTTTCGGTGCGCCAAAGTAGCCGCCCGGACCAGCACCACACAGCGGCTGCGCCTCCGCGCCGCGGCCGTTGCAGCCGTCGTGCTTTCCCTCTTGCTCACCGCCTGCGGAGGCGGCGCCGCCGGCAACGGCGACGACGGCAAGAAGGTGGTCCTGACCACCTTTACTGTGCTGGCCGACGTCGCCCGGAACGTTGCAGGGGACAAGCTAACGGTGGAGTCCATCACCAAGGCGGGCGCCGAGATCCACGGCTACGAGCCGACGCCGGGGGACATCCGGAAAGCGTCCAAAGCCGACCTCATCCTTGATAACGGGCTGAACCTGGAAGCTTGGTTCGCCCAGTTCGTGGAGGGGCTGGACGTGCCGCACGCCGTGGTCAGTGAGGGCGTGGAACCCATGAACATCAGCGAGGACGCCTACCAGGGCAAGCCGAACCCGCACGCCTGGATGTCGCCGCTGAACGTACAAACCTACGTGGACAACATGGTGAAGGCCTTCTCGGAGCTGGATCCGGACAACGCCGAGGCCTTCAAAGCCAACGGTGACGCCTACAAGGCAGAACTCCAGGCCGTGCAGGACCAGATGACCACCCGCCTGGCCGGAGTGCCGGAGGCGCAGCGCGCCCTGGTCACCTGCGAGGGCGCATTCTCCTACCTGGCCCGCGACGCCGGGCTGAAAGAGCTCTACATCTGGGCCGTCAACGCCGAGCAGCAGGCCACCCCGCAGCAGATCACCCGGGCCATCGAGTACGTCAAGGCCAACAACGTTCCCGCGGTGTTCTGCGAGTCAACCGTCTCGGACGCCCCCATGCAGCAGGTGGTGGGTGCCACCGGCGCCAAGTTCGGCGGCACCCTCTACGTGGACTCGCTCTCCGAAGCGGACGGCCCAGTGCCCACCTACCTGGACCTCATCAGGCACGACGCCGACGTCATCACCAAGGCCCTCACCGGAGCCGGGTCATGAACACCCCCGCCATCCTCGTTGACAACGTAACCGTCCACTACGGCGAGGTCCTGGCGCTGGATGCCGCCTCCCTGACCTTGGATCCCGCCCGGATCTGCGGCCTGGTGGGCATGAACGGTTCCGGCAAGTCCACGCTGTTCAAAGTGATCATGGGCATGATCAAGCCCGACGCCGGTACTGTTCGGATCAACGGGCAGTCACCCGGCCGGGCCCGCCGGGAAGGCGGGATCGGGTATGTGCCGCAGAGCGAGGAGGTGGACTGGCAGTTCCCGCTGTCCGTCCGCGACGTGGTGATGATGGGCCGCTACGGGCACCAGGGCTTCACCCGCCGCGCGTCCAAAGCCGACCGCGCCGCCGTCGACGAGGCACTGGACCGGGTGGAACTGGGCGGCTACGCCGGGCGCCAGATCGGCCAGCTGTCCGGCGGCCAAAAGAAACGCGCGTTCGTGGCGCGGGGGATCGCGCAGGGGGCCACCACCATGCTCCTGGACGAACCCTTCGCCGGCGTGGACAAGCGCTCGGAGGCCACCATCACCCGGCTGCTCCGCGAGCTCGCCTCCGACGGCTGCACCATCCTGGTGTCCACCCACGACCTGCACGCCCTGCCCCAGCTCTGCGACGAGGCCGTGCTGCTGATGCACCGGGTGCTCATGCACGGGCCGCCGGAGCAGGTGCTGCAGCCGGAGAACCTGGCGATGGCCTTCGGCCTGGACGTGCTGAACCGCGATCTGCCGGACCAGGACATGGATGCCCGGAAGGAGCGGACCGCCTGATGGAGCTCCTCCTCGAACCCCTGTCCTATGACTTCATGGTCCGGGCCATCGTCACCACCGCGCTCGCCGCCGTCGTCTGTGCCGTGCTCAGCTGCTGGCTGGTCCTGATCGGATGGTCCCTCATGGGCGACGCCGTTTCGCACGCGGTGCTGCCCGGCGTCGTGCTTGCCTACATCGTGGGCGCCCCGTTTGCGCTGGGTGCGCTGGTGTTCGCGCTGGTGGCGGTCACCCTGATCGGGGTGGTCCGCAACACCAGCCGGGTGAAGGAAGACGCCGCAATCGGGATCGTGTTCTCCTCGCTGTTCGCGCTGGGCCTGGTGCTGATCTCCGTCACGCCCAGCCAGACCGACCTCAACCACATCATCTTCGGCAACCTCCTCGGCGTCAGCGTCCCGGACCTGATCCAGGTGCTGGTGCTCGGCGTGGTGGCCTTCGCCATCCTCATCCTCAAGCGCCGCGACCTCACCCTCTACGCCTTCGACCCCACCCATGCGCATGCCATCGGGCTTTCGCCCCGCCGGCTCGGCGCGCTCCTGCTCGGCCTGCTCGCCCTGACGTCCGTGGTGGCGCTGCAGACCGTGGGCGTGGTGCTGGTGGTGGCCATGCTCATCATCCCCGGGGCCACCGCCTACCTGCTGACCGACCGGTTCTCCCGAATGCTGGTCATCGCGCCCACCATCTCGGCCCTCTGCTCCGTGGCGGGCATCTACATCAGCTACTACCTGGACACCGCTTCCGGGGCCATGGTGGTGCTGACCCAGGGCGTGGTGTTCGGCGCCGTCTACCTCTTCAGCCCGCGGCAGGGCCTGATCGGGACCCGGCTGGCAAAGGCCCGGCGCCGTAAAGCGGCTGCACTGGCGGTGTGATTCCCGCTTCCGTTCCGACGGTTCCCTGCCCGCTCGACGTTTCCCGCCGTCGAGTCTGCAGGGAACCGTCGAAATGGCTTACGACGGCGGCACGCGGCCCGGTGCCGTCACACCACTTGGGGTCCTAGCCGGGCACCTCCGGAAATGGTGAGGTTGGCGTAAAGGGATCTTTACGGTGGAACCGGCGTGCTGAAACATCGGCGGCGCAGGATGGGCAGTGCCAGTTGTTGTGCTGCCGAAAGGATCCTCCCGTGCTGACCCAGAATCTCTTCCTGCAGGGCATCTACTCCTTCCAGGGTGCCGGGATGGAAAAGCCCGTGCCCATCCACAGCGAGCTCCTGCACTACGTCCCGGACGGCGTGGTCAACCAGACGCTGTACTTCCGCGGCGGCAATTCCAGCCCGGAACTGATCGCTGTGGTGCTCATGCGCAACGGTGTCCCCATGCGCTACTTCCCCATTGGCGCGAAGAGTGAGGTCCACGTTCCCCTGCGGGTGGTGGAGGACATCGAAGGCGGCACGGCCATTGAACTGCACGTGGCCGCGCCGGAGGGCGTGGCCGGAACCGTGGTGGTCGACCTGGGGATGGTGGAGCACTGATGGCCACGGTCCTGGTCAACCCCCGGACCCTGCGTACCGGAAGGGAACAGCGCCGGCGCCTGGTGGTCATCGGCAACGGGATGGCAGGGGCCCGGGCCGTGGAGGAGATTCTGGCGCGCGGCGGCGCCGGCATGTTCACCATCACCATGTTCGGGGACGAGCCCTACGGGAACTACAACCGGATCATGCTCAGCCATGTCCTCTCCGGCGAGGAAACCGATGCCGGGATCCTCCTGAACCCCCTGTCCTGGTACCAGGAGAACGGCATTACCCTGCACGCCGGGGTCCGGGTGGACAGGATCGACCGCTTCGCCAAGAACGTGCACTCCAGCGACGGCAGGGTGACCCCGTACGACACGCTGGTGATCGCCACCGGAAGCCGTTCCCACCTGCCGCCAATGGACGGTTTGTACACTCCCGCCGGGTCCCTTAAACAGGGCATCTTCGGGTTCCGCACCATCGATGACACGCGGAACATGCTGGCCCACGCGCGGACCGGCCATGCCCGGCATGCCGTGGTGATCGGCGGGGGACTGCTGGGGCTCGAGGCCGCCTCCGGCCTCCGGCGCCACGGCGTGTCAGTGGACGTGGTCCATTCTGGCGGGCACCTCATGAGCGCCCAAATGGGGCCCGACGGCGGGGCAGTGCTCCGCCGCAGCGTCGAGGCCCTGGGTATCGGGGTACTGACCGGCTGCCGCACCACAGCCGTGCTGGGAACGGACAGGGTCACCGGGGTCCGGCTGCGTGACAGGGCCGACCTCGAGTGCGACATGGTGGTGATGGCGGCTGGGATTCGCCCGAACGTGGACCTGGCAGTGCTCAGCGGGCTGCCGGTGGAGCGGGCCATCGTGGTGGACGATTCCCTCCGGGTCCAGGACGAGGACGAGATCTACGCCGTGGGGGAATGCGTCCAGCACCGCGGCGAGGTGTACGGCCTGGTGGCCCCGCTCTGGGAGCAGGCGGTGGTGCTGGCCAACCACGTAACGGGCGCCGACACGTCGTCGGCGTACCTGGGGACCCGGACGACCACCAAGCTGAAGGTGGCTGGGGTGGAAGTGGCCTCGATGGGCCTGCACGGGCCGGAACTGGACACGGACGAACACATTGTCTTCTCCGAGCCCAGCCGCGGGGTGTTCAAGTCGATTGTGCTCCGGGACAACAAGATGGTGGGGGCCACGCTCCTGGGCGACAGCCGCAAGGTCGCCTACCTCGCGCAGGCGTACGGCAGCGGGTTGCCGCTGCCGGAGGAGCGGCTGGGCCTGATGTTCGACCTTGGAACGCCGGGCGGGGAAACCGGCGTAGAGGAGCTCGACGGCGGCGCCCAGGTCTGCAACTGCAACGGCGTCAGCAAGGGCGCGCTGGTGGAGGCCGTGAAGGGCGGCTGCACCACGGTGGCCGGAGCCATGGAAGCCACGCGCGCCGGCAAGGGCTGTGGCTCCTGCAAACTGCTGGTGGGCCAGGTGGTGGAATGGGCTGCCGGGGGAGCAGTCGAGGAGGACCCCGCCGCCAACTACTACGTGCCCGGCATCCCGCTGGATAAGCCCGCGCTCATGGCCGAAATCCGGAGGCTGGGGCTGCGGTCCGTCTCCCAGGTGTTCCAGGCCCTGGCGCCGGACGGCCAGGAGGACGCGAAGTCCAAGATGGGCCTGGCCTCGCTGCTGAAGATGATGTGGGCTGGCGAGTACATCGATGAACGTGATGCCCGGTTCATCAACGACCGTGTCCATGCCAACATCCAGCGGGACGGAACCTTCTCCGTAGTGCCGCAGATGAAGGGCGGCGTGACCAGCGTCGAGCAGCTGCGGCGCATCGCCGACGTTGCGGAGAAACACAACGTGCCGCTCATCAAGCTCACGGGCGGGCAGCGGATCGACCTGCTGGGCATCCGCAAGGAGGACCTGCCGCAGGTATGGGCGGACCTGGACATGCCCTCCGGCTACGCGTACGGCAAGAGTTTCCGCACCGTCAAAACCTGTGTGGGTCAGGACTTCTGCCGCTACGGCACGGGGGATTCCACCGCACTCGGCATCAGGATCGAATCCCGCTTCCAGGGGCTGGAGTCACCGGCGAAGCTGAAGCTGGCGGTCTCCGGCTGCCCGCGAAATTGTGCTGAATCCCTGGTCAAGGACGTCGGCGTGGTGGCCGTTGAGGGCGGCCGCTGGGAGATCTACGTCGGCGGAGCAGCTGGCGCCCATATCCGCAAGGGCGACCTGCTGGCCACGGTGGAGAGCCAGGACGAGGTCATGGTCCTGGCCGGCCGGTTCATGCAGTACTACCGCGAGCATGCCAACTGGCTGGAGCGGACGTACTCGTTCGTGCCGCGGGTGGGCATCGAACACCTGCGGGCCGTGATCGTCGAGGACTCGGAGGGGATCGCCGGCAGCCTGGACGAGGCCATGCAGGCTTCGGTGGACAGCTACGCGGATCCGTGGCGGGAACGCGACGACCCCCAGACGCCGGGCCAGTTCCGGACCTCGCTGCCGCTGACGGCCCTGCCGCAGGTGCCGGTCCGATGAGCGGCACGCAGGCGCGCATCCACAACCTCGGCCCCGTGGACCAGATCCCGGTCGGGGAAGGCCGGGCCTTCGGCGTCGACGGGATGCAGGTGGCGGTCTTCCGGCTGCGGGACGGTTCCGTGCGCGCAGTTTCGGCCGTCTGCCCGCACCGGGGAGGACCCATCGCGGACGGCACCATCGACCGGCAGGTGGTCATGTGCCCCCTGCACCAGCACGCCTTCGACCTCGCCACCGGCTGCTCCACCACCGGCATGGACCCGCTGCAGAGCTACCGGGTGGGCCTGGACGGGCAGCAGAATCTGCTCCTGGAGACGGAGCGGCTGTAGCCCACGTCACGTAACACCCCTGGTGTCTTGTAGGATGGACAGGCCGCGCGAAGCTTCGGCTTTACGAGGGTTTGGACTCATAAACTGTAGCTGCAGGAGCAGAACACCGAATTTGTGAGCTGAATTACATCGTATTCCGGATGCGGCCAACCCCCAACCCACTAGGAACAGTTGTGCCTCAAAGTACCCCAACAGATCTCCAGAACAGCACGGCACCATCCACCGCCGTCGATCCCTCCCTCAGCGCCGAGGGCTACAGCAAGACGCTGGGCAGGCGCCATGTCACCATGATCGCCATGGGCGGCGCCATCGGCGTAGGCCTGTTCATGGGCGCAGGCGGCCGCCTCGCCTCCACCGGCCCGGCCCTGATCTTCTCGTACGCCATTGCCGGCGTCATCGCCTACCTGCTGATGCGGGCGCTGGGCGAGCTCATCATGTACCGCCAGACCTCAGGCTCGTTCGTCAGCTATGCCGGCGAGATGTTCGGCAAGAAGGGCGCGTTCCTGTCCGGCTGGATGTATTTCATCAACTGGGGCATGACCGGCATCGCCGAGCTCATCGCGATCGGCCTGTACTTCCAGTTCTTCTTCCCCAACGTCCCGGTGGAGGCCTCCGCCATGGCGGCACTGGCGCTGCTGGTGGCAGTGAACCTGCTCAGCGTCAAGGCGTTCGGCGAATTCGAATTCTGGGCCTCCTGCCTCAAGGTGGGCGCCATCCTCATCTTCCTGGTGGTCGGTACCTTCATGGTGGTCACCAACGCCCAGGTGGGCGACGGCAACGCCTCCGTGGCAAACCTCTTCGCTGCCGAAGGCGGCATGTTCCCCAAGGGCGCCCTGGTAATGGTCCTGGTCCTCAACGCCGTGATCTTCGCCTACAACGGCATCGAACTCGTGGGCATCACCGCCGGCGAGATGCAGAACCCGGAACGCGAAGTGCCCAAGGCGATCCGCGCCGTCGTGCTCCGCATCGTGGTGTTCTACGTCGGTTCCGTGACCCTGCTGGCAATGCTGCTGCCCTCCGACCAGTACGTGGCCGGCACCTCGCCGTTCGTCACGGTCTTCGGCCAGATGGGCCTGGCCTGGGTGGGTGACGTGATGAACATGATCGTCATCACCGCCGCGCTGTCCTCCTGCAACTCCGGCCTGTACTCCATCGGCCGCGTCTTCCGCACCATGGCCAACAACGGCCACGCCCCGCAGTGGCTCACCCGGATGTCCAAGCGGCACGTCCCGTACGCAGCCATCCTGGCTATCGCGGCGTTCTACCTGGTGGGCATCCTGTTGAACATCTGGCTGGGCGGCTCGCACGCGTTCGACCTGGCCCTGAACACCGCATCGATCGGCGTGATCTTCACCTGGGGTGCCATCTTCGCCAGCCAGATCGTGCTCCGCCACCGCAAGGGCGTCACCTCCAGCCTGCCGATGCCCGGATCGCCGTGGACAAGCTGGGCCGGCCTGCTCGGCCTGCTGGCCATCACCGTGCTGATCGGCTTCGACACCATGACCAGCAAGACCGGCGAGGTGTTCTACCTGGGCCTGTGGACCCTGGCCACCATCCCGTTCTTCGCGGTGCTCCTCTGGCTCGGCTGGCAGAAGGTCAAGAACAACGAGCCCAAGAACGCGCTCTACAGCTAAGCATTCCTTAGCAGCAAACGACGGCGGGACGCCCCTGGGGAGGGCGGGCCCGCCGTCGGCGTTTTCCGGCTGGGGTGCGGGAAATGGTGGTGCGGGGCGCCGGGCGGGGGCAGACTGTGGCTTGTGGGAGAACCCTGGGTGCTGCATGTTGACCTCGACCAGTTCATCGCCGCCGTGGAGGTGCTCCGCCGGCCGGAGCTGGCGGGCAAGCCGTTGATTGTGGGCGGCCGAGGTGATCCCACCGAGCGGGCGGTGGTGTCCACGGCGTCCTACGAGGCAAGGGCGTACGGCGTCGGCTCCGGGATGCCGCTGCGCATTGCCGCCCGGAAAGTCCCTGACGCCGTCATCCTGCCCGTGGACCAGGACGCCTACCTTGAAGCGTCCGGGAAAGTCATGGCGGTGCTGCGTGCACAGCCGGACGCCACTGTCCAGGTGCTGGGGTGGGATGAAGCGTTTGTGGGCGTGCGGACGGAGGACCCGGACAACTATGCCCGGCAGCTGCAGCAGGCGGTCCTGGCCGAGACCCGGCTGCACTGCAGCGTGGGCATCGGTGACACGCTGGTTCGCGCCAAGGTGGCCACGACTTTTGGCAAGCCCGCCGGGATCTTCCGTCTCACCGAGGGCAACTGGCTTGACGTCATGGGCGGCCGGCCCACCATCGACTTATGGGGTGTGGGAACCAAGGTCTCGCGCCGCCTGGCCAAGCTCGGGATCGAAACGGTCGCCCAGCTGGCGGCATCCAACCCTGATGACCTGGTTCCCGAGTTCGGCCCGAAGATGGGACCCTGGTACGCACAGCTGGGCCGCGGCGACGGCGCCCGGGAAGTTGATGACACGCCCTGGGTGGCACGGGGGCACAGCCGGGAAACCACCTTCCAGCAGGACCTGACCGGGCCCGCGCAGGTTGATGCCGCCGTCCGTGAACTGGCCGGGCACGTCCTCGAGGACGTGGCGGCCGAGGCGCGGCCGGTGGTCGGTCTGACCCTGAAGGTCCGCTACGCCCCGTTCATCACCAAGACTTATGCCCGGAAGATCCCGGAGACATCCGATCCCGAGGAAGTGCTCGCCAGGGCGCTGGACCTGGTGGCGAAGATCGAGCCGGACCGCCCCATCCGGCTGCTGGGGCTGCGGGCTGAGATGTCCATGCCCGGGGACTCCCGGCAGGGGCACACCCCCACCCGCAGCGGCTGGTGACAGGCAACCTCCGGGAAAGCAGAACGGCGGCGGATCCGGAAGGGATCCGCCGCCGTTTCTGGCTGTTGCAGCACGCCGTTCGCTGCGGCTGCGCCAGCAAGGAACTAGTCGCGCTTGAACTCGTCCTTGACGCTTTCGCCAACCTTCTTGGCATCAGCCTTGACCTGGTCCTTCTGGCCTTCAGCCCTCAGGCGGTCATTGTCAGTCGCGTTGCCCGCAGCTTCCTTGGCCTTGCCGCCCATGTCTTCTGCTGCATTACCGATCTTGTCTCCGAGGCCCATGATGGACTCCTTTCGTTTCGTCGATCAACCTGACCGCTTCACCCTAACACGAAGCATGCTTACTATTTCAAGCCCGTGTATCCGCGGGCGGATGCCTGTTGGTTGTCAGTGCCCGGGGCTAGGCTCGGAACCATGGAACAAACCACCACGCTCACCCAGCACATCCAGGCCGCCCCGGAGAAGGTGTGGTCTGTCATCACGGACATCCCGGGCTCGGCGGCGACGCTGTCCGGCGTGGAGGCGGTCCAGCTCCTCACGGACGGCCCGTACGGCGAGGGAACCCGGTGGAAGGAAACCCGGAAGATGTTCGGCCGGTCGGAAACCGTGGAGATGTGGGTGGACCAGGTGGATCCGCCCCGCAACACCACGGTGAAGGCCGTCCAAGGCGGTGCGGATTACAGCACGCGCTTCAACCTTGCTCCGCGGGACGGCGGAACGGACCTCACAGTCACGTTCGGGGCAGGGGTTGCCAAGCCCACTGCCGCAAGCCGCATTATGATGGCGCTTTTCGGAAAGATGGGCCTGGCGGCCACGCGCAAAGCCTTGGCCAAGGACCTGGCGGAGATTGCAGCGAAGGCTGAGTCGCTGTAGTGGCGGACGCCTGGCCCGCGGCCCGGAAGAAGCCGGGCCAGGGGTCGCAGCGCCCCGGCTTTCACAGGTGGTGCTGGAGGACCTTTCGGACGAGCCTGCGCCGGAGTTCCTGCGCGGCGGGAAATACGACGAAGCTGCACCATCGGCACCCTTGACTTAACGGGTGCCAGGCTCAAGGATTTCGACCTCCGGGGGACCGATTTCCGTGGCATCAGCGGATCGGGCAACGTCGCCGGAATGGTGGTCGAAGATTACCAGCTGGGCCTCCTGGCGCCGCTCCTGGCTGCGCACCTCGGCATCACCATCCTCTAGCTGGAGTTTTTGTCCACATCTGGCGACCTGCGCGCCGGCAAAGTCGCCAGATGTGGACAAAAACTCCAGAGGTACGCAACGGCAGCCCTGCCGTGTACTATTTACAGAACGAACGGTCGGTAAGTGGAGGATTCCGCGATGCCGGATGCCGATGACAGTGCTGTTTATCGCGTGAAGGGTGTTTCCATGGCTGCAACCGCAGGTCCGCAGGCTTTCCTTGTTGGCGGGGTCCGAACGCCGGTAGGCAAATACGGCGGCGCGCTCTCGTCCGTCCGCCCCGATGACCTTGCCGCCTTGGTAGTCCGGGAAGCCGTAAACCGGGCGGGCCTGGACCCGGACAGCATTGACGAGGTCATCCTGGGCAACGCCAACGGCGCGGGCGAAGAAAACCGGAACGTGGCCCGGATGGCAACCCTGCTGGCCGGGCTGCCGCTCCACATTCCCGGAATTACGGTCAACAGGCTGTGCTCCTCGGGCCTGAGTGCCATCATCCAAGCCAGCCATATGATCAAGGCCGGTGCCGCGGACATCGTGATTGCAGGCGGCGTGGAGTCCATGAGCCGCGCACCGTGGGTGCAGGAGAAGCCCGCCGCCGCCTTCGCCAAGCCGGGCCAGATCTTCGACACTTCCATCGGTTGGCGCTTCGCCAATCCGCATTTCCAGCACGGTGCCCTGTCCCGCGACGGCAAGATGACGTACTCCATGCCGGAAACCGCGGAAGAGGTGGCCAGGGTGGACAGCATCTCCCGCGAGGACGCCGACGCCTTCGCCGTCCGCTCGCACGAGCGGTCCCTCGCCGCCATCGAAGCCGGCCGGTTCAAGGACGAGATCGTCCCCGTCACCGTGAAGACCCGCAAATCGCAAAATGTGGTGGACACCGACGAAGGCCCGCGGCCGGGAACCACCATGGATGTCCTCGCCGGGCTGAAGCCGGTGGCGCACGGCGGCACGGTGGTCACCGCCGGCAACTCCTCATCCTTGAATGACGGCGCCTCCGCGATCATCGTGGCCTCGGAGGCCGCCATCGAACGGCTGGGCCTGACGCCCCGGGCACGCATCATCGACGGCGCGTCGGCCGGCTGCGAGCCGGAGATCATGGGCATCGGACCGGTTCCCGCCACCCAGAAAGTCCTGAAGCGCAGCGGCCTCAGCGTGGGCGACCTTGCCGCCGTCGAACTTAACGAAGCCTTCGCCACGCAGTCCCTTGCCTGCATCCGCCGGTTGGGCCTCGAGCCGGACATCGTCAACAACGACGGCGGCGCCATCGCCCTGGGGCACCCGCTCGGTTCCAGCGGTGCCAGGATTGCGATCACCCTGCTGGGCCGGATGGAACGCGAGGACGCCAGGATTGGCCTCGCCACCATGTGCATCGGCGTGGGCCAGGGCACCGCGATGCTGCTGGAGAAGGTCTGATGCCCGGCGCCGTGGACTTGGCTGCGGAAAAGTTTCACGCCCTCCTGGTGGAGGAACGCAGCGACCGGGTGGTGGTGCTGCTCAACAGGCCGGAGGTGCGGAACGCCATCGACCAGCAGATGGTGGACGAACTGCACACCGTCTGCACCGCGCTGGAACAGAACCCCAAAATCCTGATCATCGCCGGCGTGGATGGCGTCTTCGCCTCCGGGGCGGACATTGCACAGCTCCGGGAGCGCCGCCGGGACGACGCACTGCAGGGAATCAACTCCACCATCTTCGTCCGAATCGCCAAGCTGCCCCTGCCGGTGATCGCGGCCCTGGACGGGTACTGCCTGGGCGGTGGGGCGGAACTGGCATACGCGGCCGATTTCCGGATCGGCACCCCCGCCGTGCGGATCGGCAATCCCGAAACCGGGCTGGGGATCCTCGCCGCAGCCGGCGCCAGCTGGCGGCTCAAAGAGCTGGTGGGGGAGCCGGTGGCCAAGCAGATCCTGCTGGCCGGCCGGGTCCTTGGCGCCGAGGAGGCGCTGGCAGTCAATCTCATCACCGAAATCCATGAGCCGGACGGCCTGCTGGACGCCGCCCACCACCTCGCGGACGGGATCGGGAGGCAGGACCCGCTGGCGGTCCGCATCACCAAGTCCGTGTTCCATGCCCCGGCCGAGGCCCACCCCCTGATCGACCAGCTGGCTCAGGGGATCCTGTTCGAATCCGAGGCGAAGTTCGAGCGCATGCAGAAATTCCTGGACAGGAACGCCGCCAGGAAGGCTGGCAAGGAATCCGGCCGGGCGGCCGGCAGTGAAACCGGAAAGAAGAACTGATGAACAACCCCCAACTTGCTCCGGGCCTCCCCTCACATGTTGGTGTCCTGGGCGGCGGCCGTATGGGCGCCGGCATCGCGCATGCCTTCCTGGTGAAAGGCGCCGACGTGCTGGTGGTCGAGCGCGACGAGCCGTCCGCTGAGGCTGCCCGCGAGCGGATCGAGGCGGCAGCGGCCAAGAGCATTGAGCGCGGCGCCACCGATGCCAACCTGGATGAGATGGTGTCACGGCTGGCTGTGGGCGTGGACTACGACGCCTTCACCGGCCGGCAGCTGGTGGTGGAGGCCGTACCAGAGGACTGGGACCTGAAGGTCACCGCCCTGCGCGGCATCGAGGAACGCCTGGCCGACGACGCGTACCTCGCCTCCAACACCTCATCACTATCCGTCAACGGACTTGCCGGCGAACTGAAGCGGCCGGAGCACTTCCTGGGCCTGCACTTCTTCAACCCCGTCCCGGCGTCCACCCTCATCGAAGTGGTGCTGGGGGAGCGCACCTCACCCGGACTCGCGCAGGCCGCCAAGGGGTGGGTGGAGGCCCTCGGCAAAACCGCCGTCGTCGTCAACGACGCCCCGGGCTTCGCGTCCTCCCGCCTCGGGGTCGCCATCGCGCTGGAGGCGATGCGCATGGTGGAAGAGGGCGTCGCCTCGCCGGAGGACATCGACGCCGCCATGGTCCTGGGCTACAAGCACCCCACGGGGCCGCTTCGGACCACCGACATTGTGGGGCTGGATGTCAGGCTGGGGATTGCTGAGTACCTGCACTCCACCCTGGGGGAGCGGTTCGCGCCACCGCAGATCCTCAAGGACAAGGTGGCCCGCGGTGAACTGGGACGCAAGGCCGGCAAGGGCTTCTACGACTGGTCCAGCTAGGACGGCGCTTTAGGCGGTTGCCTAGTCGAAGAACCCGACGATATAGCCGATGAAGTAGAGCAAGGACAGCAGGACCACGATCCCGATGATCGCGATCCACAGGAACTGGATGCTCTTCTTGGTCCCGTGCTCGTCGTGCCCCTGCGGGCCGGCGGTGGAGGCTTCGCCGGGCGGGGTCTCTCCCGGCGGCACGCCGCCGCCCGGCTCCAGGCCTGTGATCCTGTCGTCCTCCGGGTCCGGATTTGTTCCTGACACGTCAACTCCCTTTTGCTCGCCGTCCTGGTGCTGTCCCAGCGTAACCGGCACCGATGAGGGGGCCTAGGCTGGTGCAGTGACTTTCCTAGAACCCCTTACCCTGACCGGCCGCCATGTAATCCTGGAGCCGCTGGCCGAGGAGCACCACGACGGCCTGGTTGCTGCGGCAACCGACGGTGAGCTGTGGAAGCTCTGGTATACCTCGGTGCCCGCGCCGGAGGAAATGGCCGACGAGATCGGGCGCCGCCTGGCGCTGCAGGATGAGGGCTCGATGCTGCCGTTCACCACCCGGCTGATCGACCCCGCCACCGGGGGTCCCGGCAGGATCATCGGGATGACCACGTATATGAATATCGACGCCGGCACGCCCCGGGTGGAGATCGGCTCCACCTGGAACGCGGCGTCAGCCCAGGGCACGGGCACCAATCCGGACTCCAAGTTGCTGCTGCTCCGGCACGCGTTCGAGACCATCGGCTGCCCTGCCGTCGAGTTCCGCACGCACTGGCTCAACCACCAGTCGCGCGAGGCGATCGCGCGGCTGGGTGCCAAGCAGGACGGGGTGCTGCGGAACCATTCCCGGACCCGCGACGGCATCCTCCGGGACACAGTGGTGTTCTCCATCCTTGAGCACGAATGGCCCATGGTCCGCGCCGGGCTGGAGCACAGGCTCGCCCGGCGCGGGTAGGCGGTCTGGAACAAAGGACTACGGTCGTGCCAGCTGCCGCAGGTTTACTGAAGACAACAAAGCCTCCGCGTATTGGGCGTGGCCAGTCGGGTTCGGGTGGAAGCTGAACACCGCCTCAAGCACAAGCGTGTAGGTGTACGTTTCGCCCGGCGCGGGCGGGCGTCATCAGCGTGCGGCCCGCAATTTCCCTAATTCTTCCCCAATCGTGACGTGCGTCTCCTGTGACTGGTGTGATTAGCTGGCCGGGTGACGAAAACGGGCAGGTCCATGGATTGGGACGGTGCTGTCAACGCGTGGCACGTGGCCGGCGGCGTTTACCGGATGGGACGCCGCGAATGGCTGACGGAGGCGGGATGGCAGCAGGCGTTCGACGACGGCGTCCGCACCGTCGTCGACCTTCGCAATGCCGCGGAGGCGCGCCGCCGGGACACCGATCCTCTGGTGTCGGACGGCGCATGGCACGGCATGGCCGTCGTCTCGGCACCCACCGAAGAACCCGGCCACCCCCGCTTCACCGAACTGTGCGGTCCCTACCTCAACGATCCCGCCTTCTATGCGGACAACGCCCGCATCTTCCCCGCAAAGCTGGTGGGCGTCTTCCGGGCGCTCGCGGCAGGGGCGGAACGCGGCGGGGTGATCCTGCACTGCGCCGCCGGACGCGACCGCAGCGGCATGGTGGCCGCCATGGTGCAGGACTTGGCGGGGGACACGGACCAGGACATCGCCGAGGGTTACCGCCTCGCCGCCCGCGGCATCAATGAGCGCTACCGGACCCACGGTCCCCCGCATGACCGGGAACGCTACCTGGACGACGCCGAACTGGCACCACTGCTCGAGCGGCGCGGGGCCGCCGTGGTGGAGTTCGTCCGTACCCTGGACACCCGGGGCTACCTGCTCCGGAACGGCCTTAGCACCGACGAACTCGACGCCGTGCTGTCCCTGTGCGGGATGGGAGTGGCCCGATGAGGGCGGCCCGCCTGCCCCGGTTCCTGTCCCTTGGGGCCGTCGCCGGGGTGCTGGCGTCCTCCGCCTACGTGACTGCTCCTGCATGGGCGGCGGACCAGGCTCCTGAGGCTCCCGGCGTCGGGCTATCCGACGGCGGCCCCGTCCTTTCGGAAGCGGCGCTCGCCGAAGCGGTGCAGCGGGATCTCGGCCTCACCCCGGAGCAGTTCACCGCGGCTGGGGAGCTTGGTTCCCGGGCGGCTGCTGCGGCCGTGCAGCTCCGCGACGTCCCGGGGTACGTGGGCATCAGGCTGGAAGACGGCCGGATCGTGGTGACAGGGTCCGGTGCCGAGCTGCTGGCGAAAGTGGCCGGGCTCGCTGTTCAAATACCGGAATTGGTGGTGGAGGCACCGGCGCCCGAAGCCAGGCTGGCGGATCCTGGCGCCGCAGCTGCCCCTGGCGAAGGGGCGGAACTGGCCGTCAGCACCGAACAGCTGTTCCAGGCCTACGTGCGCGAGGTCGGCCCGGAAGGACTCCAGGCTGTGCTGGCGTCCGGCGGGAAATTCGTGATCCGCACCGGCGGCGTCAACACGCCCGAGTCAACCGAGAGGACTGGCACAGCAGCCGTTCCGGCCCGCGCCGGAAAGGTGTCGCCCGCCGAGTTCGTGGCCAAGTACGCCAACGTGGAGCTCGACGGCGGCGCCTCGCTTGCGCCCGAAGCGGACGTTCCCGGGGGAGTGGGCTACATCGCCGACACCGGCTGGGTCTGCTCCACGGGCTTCTCCGCCTTCGACCCCGCAGGCCTGCCCGCTGTTCTCTCCGCCGGGCACTGTGCCTCCGATGGTGCGGCGAAATCCGCAACCCTGCATTTCCTCGGCGAATCTGCCGGCCTGCTGGGCGACTTTGGCTTCAGCCAGTACGGCGGCCCGGGCAACTCGAGGGTCCTGGACCCCAACACCGCCACCGGCCCGGGCGGCACGGCTCTGACTGACCCCGGGAATGTGGGCACCGACATCTCCGTCATCGAGTCCCTGCGCACCGACGTGGACCCGCTGCCGGCAGCCAGCACGTGGGGTCACCCCGCCGAGCCGGGCCCGGACGTCAAGATCATCGGCAGCGCAGACCCCGTGCCGGGAATGCCGGTGTGCCGCTCGGGACGGACGTCTTTCTGGTCCTGCGGGACCATCGATGCGGTGGGGATCTTCGTTGTCCCCGGCCATGGCTACGCAACGGACCCCACCGACTTGCGGGCCTTCCGCGGTTTCCTGTCCTACGCCGTGCAGTCCAGTGGCGGTGACTCCGGCGGCCCCTACGTCAGCGGCAATTACGCAGTGGGGACGCATGCTGCCGGCGACACCCCGGATGAGAACGGCAACGTCGTCCAGAACATGGCCATTGCGGTGACCCTTAGCGAGGGCCTGGCTGTCCTGCCGGGTTACCAGCTGGAAGTCTTCCTCAACAGACCTGCCGTCACCAGCCCCGCGCCCGGCGGCACCTTCGAAGCGGGGCAGCCGGTCAGCGGCACTGTTCCCGCCGCACCGGCTTCCGCCGTGGCTGCCGGGTCAACAGTCCGGATCACCCTGGACGGCGAAGATCCCTTCGAGGTTCCGGTGGACAGCGCCGGAAACTGGAGCTTCACGGCCCCTGAAAGCATCCCCGGGGGCAGCGGAAAGCTGCGGTTCACCGCCGAGACGGTCAACGGGTTCAGTGTTTCCGGCACCAGCAGTTTCGAGTTTGGGGGTGTACCGGAAGAGCAGCCCGCACCTCCGGCACCGGCTGAATCGCCCGCGCCTCCGGTGCCAGTCGAACCCGCAGCAATGGTGCCTGCTCCCGCGCCGACCGGAACGGCACCCGCCAGCCCGGCCCCGGCTGGCCCGGCTCCTGTCCCCCCGTCGGATCCCTCGGATGGCGGCGCCGCCGTCGTACCTTCCCCGACCGGGACGCCGCCCGCCGGCCTGGCCGATACATCGGGCCCGTACAGGGCGGGCTCCACTGGCGGGCTCGCCTACACCGGCACCAGCGCACTTCTGCCGGCGGCAGGTGCGGCGTTGGCGGCGCTCGCCGTCGGCATCCTCCTGACAGTCCTGGTCCGCCGGCGGAACCTGCGCCGCGTCCCCTAGTTTCGGATGGGCGGGGACGCCTGTGGCGCCCCCGCCCATGTGGCCAGCCTTCGGGGCCGGACCTCCTGCCCGCGGTCAGCGGTGACCGTGCCACCTGTCGTCGCCGTCAACCACCTGCACGGCCGTGGCCAGGGTGCCGTCGGCCAGGCTTCCCCAGGCATAGACGATGGTGTTCGTCCCGCCTGCAACGGTGATATCAGCCGGGCCGATCACCGGGGCGGTGGTTCCTGCCGCGGCTACCGCAGCTGAGACCGTGCCGGCCCTCAGCTTCAGCACAGCTTCATCGGGATTCGTGAGGCCTTGGATAACGGGTTCGCCGTTAGCCAGCACGTCGACGGCGGGAGCTGCGGCCACGTGCCTGACCGTCAGTTTGCCTTTCCTGTCGTTGCGCAGGCCCTTGGTGCTGTTTTCGAACAGCGAAGCCGTGGGGGCGCCCTCGGCGCTGAGGTGGGCCACGGCTGTGTAGTTGCCACCCTCGTCGAGCTGCACATTCACAGGCCCGATCACCGGGTTCTTGGCGGAGGTGGCATCGGCGGCAGTCACGGCAATCTGGTAGTCGCCGGCAGCCAGTTCCAGCGGCCCTGCCAGGGTGCCGGGAGTGAAGTCATCAAGCGTGAGGTTCCCGTTCACCCACACGTCCACCGTCAGGCCCGGAACACCATGGAGAACGGACAGCAGCGCGCCGTCGTCGTCGTGGTGCCAACCGCCGGCCTGGGCGGGAGGGGCGAAGGCCAACGAGGCGGCCAGGGAAAGTGCTCCGGCGGCGTAACCCATTCTGCGCATATCAAACTCCTTCAAGGATGCCCGGCAGCCCGGGCTGTTTGTGCTTACGCGCTCAATACCGGGGACGTGCAGTCTTTGGATGCAGCGTGGGGGAAGTTTTCCTGGCTAGTGCTTGTGGCGCCGCATCAGCAGGTTGGTGATGCGGAGCGTGCAGAGCCGCTGGCCGATCTCGTTGGTGATCAGCACCTCGTGCGTGGTGAGCGTGCCGCCGAGGTGGATGGGCGTGGCGGTGATGGTGACCAGCCCTTCCCGGGCGGACCGGTGGTGCGTGGCGGAAACATCTACGCCCACCGCCGTCTTGCCCATCGTGCTGGCGTGAATCACGGCGGCCCAGGAGCCCACCGCCTCGCCCACGGCCAGCGAGGCCCCACCGTGGAGCAGTCCGAATGACTGCCTGTTGCCCTCCACCGGCATGGTGGCCACAACGCGCTCCACTGACTCCTCCACGATCTTCACCCCCATCTTCTCGTCCAGCTCGCCGAGGGTGATCTTCCACAGCTCATGCTCTGTGGGGGAGTGGTCCTGCGTCTCGGCGGAATTCGGAACAGGGGTGCTCATGGGAGTCTCCTTCGGTGTTGCCGGACGGCACATTCATGTATGGTTCTTATATTACCGAACGGACGGTCAGTAATCATTGACCGCCTTTCTGCCCCCCTTGTTGGAAGGACCCGTCAACGATGACCACCACAGCCACAGCTCCCCAGGCCACGGTCGACACCGTGGAGACAGTGCCCAGCTTCATCCAGGATGCCTGGTGGACCCCCGACGCCGGCACCTCTTCCTCCGCAGTCCCGGTCCGTGACGCGAGCACCGGGGAGATCCTGGCCAAGGTGAGCACCGAGGGGCTGGACCTGCAGGCCGTGGTGGACTACGGCCGCGGCACCGGCCAGGAAGAACTGGGCAAGCTCACCTTCCACCAGCGTGCGCTCAAGCTCAAGGAGCTCGCTCAGTACCTGCACGCCCGGCGCGAGCACTTTTACAACTTCTCCTTCCAGACCGGCGCCACCAAGATCGATTCCATGGTGGACATCGACGGCGGCATCGGCGTCCTCTTCACCTTCGGCTCCAAGGGCCGGCGCGAGCTGCCCAACTCGCAGGTGGTGGTGGACGGGCCCATGGAGGTGCTTTCGAAGGACGGTTCCTTCGCCGGCGAGCACATCTACACCCGCATACCGGGTGTGGCCGTGCAGATCAACGCCTTCAACTTTCCGGTTTGGGGCATGCTCGAAAAGTTCGCCCCCGCGTTCCTCGCCGGGGTTCCCACCATCGTCAAGCCCGCCACCCCCACCGGCTATGTTGCCGCGGCTGTGGTCAAGGCCATCGTCGAATCCAACATCCTGCCGAAGGGCTCGCTGCAGCTGATCTCCGGCTCAGTCCGCGGCCTGCTGGACGTGCTGGATTACCGCGATTACGTCTCCTTCACCGGCTCGGCCTCCACTGCCCTGTCCCTGAAGTCCCACCCGAACGTGGTCCAGGGCGGCGTCCGGTTCACTTCCGAAACCGACTCCCTGAACGCGGCCATCCTCGGCCCCGACGCCGTGGAGGGCACCCCGGAGTTCGATGCCTTCGTGAAGTCCGTGGTCACCGAAATGACCGTCAAGGCGGGCCAGAAGTGCACCGCCATCCGCCGGACCATCGTCCCTGAGGCGCTGGTACCCGCCGTCGTGTCCGCCATCGGCAAGCGGGTCCAGGAGCGCGTGGTGCTCGGCGACCCCCGTGGCGAAGGCGTCACCATGGGCGCGCTGGCCTCCGTTGAGCAGCTTCAGGACGTGCGCGCCGCCGTGCAGTCCATGCTCGACGCCGGCGGCGAGCTTGCGTACGGAACGCTGGATTCGCCGTCGGTCACCACCGCCGACGGCACCTCCGCGGTGGTGGAGGAAGGTGCCTTCATGTCTCCCGTCGTGCTCAGCTGGAACGATCCGGAAGCGGAGGCGCTGCACTCCCTGGAGGCCTTCGGCCCCGTTTCGTCGGTGATCGGCTACAAGGACCTGGCCGACGCCGTCCGGCTCGCCGCCCGGGGCAGCGGCTCGCTGGTGGCCACGGTCTGCACCAACGATCCAGCCGTGGCACGGGAACTGGTAACGGGCATTGCCGCCCATCACGGCCGCGTGCTGATGCTCAACCGCGAGGACGCACGGTCCTCCACCGGGCACGGATCGCCCGTGCCGCACCTGGTCCACGGCGGACCCGGCCGCGCCGGCGGCGGCGAGGAATTGGGCGGCATCCGCTCCGTGATGCACCATATGCAGCGCACCGCCATCCAGGGCTCGCCGAACATGCTCACGGCCGTCACCGGCATCTGGCACGCCGGGGCCGACCGCAACTTCACCGTGGAAACCGAAGGGACCCACCCGTTCCGGAAGCCGCTGGAGACGCTGCGGATCGGCGACGCCGTCCGGTCCGACCTGCGGCAGGTCACCCTGGAGGACATCACCGCCTTCGCCAACAGCACCGGCGACACCTTCTACGCCCACACCAACCAGGAAGCCGCCGAAGCCAACCCGTTCTTCCCGGGCATCGTTGCCCACGGCTACCTGCTTCTCAGCTGGGCCGCCGGTTTGTTCGTGGAACCTGCACCGGGCCCGGTGCTGGCCAACTACGGGCTGGAGAACCTGCGCTTCATCACCCCGGTGGCCGCCGGCGACTCCATCCGGGTCACCCTCACCGCCAAGAAGATCACCCCGCGCGAGACGGACGAGTACGGCGAGGTGGCCTGGGACGCCGTCCTGACCAACCAGAACGACGAGATCGTGGCCACCTACGACGTCCTCACCCTCGTCGAAAAGTAACCACCCCGACGCGCGCTCACTTGTGGCGGCTTCCCCGGTATGCCCGCTCTCTTATGGTTGCCTTTTCCCCAACGCCCGCTCACCCAGGTGAGCGGGCGTTGGGTGTTTAGCGACCATAGGTGAGCGGGCGTTCCGGTTTTAGCGACCATAGGTGAGCGGGCATTGGCATTTTGGGCTCTAAAGGTGAGAGAGCGTTTGGGGTTTGGGCGCCAAAAGTGGAAGAGCGTTTTAGGGGGTGGGGGCGTAAAATTCTGCCCGTAGGAGGTGGCCACATGACCCTAAGAATGAAATCAGCCACAACCATCCTGCCAGTCGATGATGCAGCCCGCGCCCACAGTTTCTACACCGAGAAACTTGGACTCCCGCACCGCGGTATGACAGACGATGGAAGCGAAATACTGGGCATCGACGGCGGCGCCATGCTGCAGCTGATGCCGGTCAGGGACGGCAAGCACTCGGAACACACGGCCCTCAGCTTCGAGGTGACGGATATCGAGCAAACCGTCCGCGAGATGGAGTCCATGGGCGTGCAGTTCCAGGACTACGACTTGCCCAACCTGAAGACCGAGAACCACATCTGCACCACGGGCTCGGAGAAGAGCGCTTGGTTCATGGACACCGAGCACAACATCCTCTGCGTCCACGAGAACCTGGGCGACAGGATGGAGTACCAGCTCTAGGCATCACAAAAGACGCAGGGGCGCCCCGGAAATGAACTGGTCCCCGAAAGTTGGACTGGGTAAGTAAGAGCCTAAGCCGCGAGGGCCTGAGCACGGTATTGCACCGGGCTCAGGCCCTCGAGCTTTGTC